>JAOZPE010000067.1 GCA_029932915.1 Candidatus Krumholzibacteriia bacterium | reverse complement strand
TGACGGCAGCCGGAGTACTTCAGGGCGTTGTTGACCGCTTCCTTGAAGATGAGGAAGAGGTGCTGGCGGGCCTCCATGTTCAGGCGCAGACCGGAGAGAGCCTCCATGTTCTCCAGATGGAATTGGATGGACCGGGCCTCGAATGCCGCGCGATTGGTGTCGCCCAGGCGAAGGAACAGATCCTGCAGACGGTCCCGCCGGGGATTGACGAGCCAGACGATGTCGCTCATGTCCTGCACGAGTTTGCTGGAGGCCGAATCGAGGCGTCTGAGTTCGCCGGCGACCTTGTCGCGCTGATCCGTGGGGAGCTTGTGCGAGAGGACATGGCTGGTGATGGAGATCTCGGTCAGACCGGCGCCGATGTCGTCGTGCAGATCGGCGGCGATCTTCGTGCGCAGCCGTTCGAAGGCGAGGAGGCGGTGCATGCGGGCACGGACGATCCACGCCGCCAGGGTGACGACGAAGAGCAACGCCACGATCCTGAACCACCAGGTGCTCCACCACGGAGGCGTGATGACAAAGCCCAGGGTGGCGGGCTGGCTCCAGACTCCCCACTCGTTTCGGGCCATCACATCGAACGCGTAGTGGTCCGGTGGTAGTTCCGTGTACTGCACCATCGTTCGGGTGTCGTCGACCCAGCGGGGGTCGACGCCGGAGAGCCGGAAGCGATAGCGGACATTTCCCGGCGAGGACGGGTTGGTGGCGATGAAGTGGAACTTGAAGAAGTTCTGCCGGTGGTTGAAGGCCACTTTCCCGAACTCCGACCGGGGGAGGTCCTCCTCGAAGAGCTGGGTGCGGAGAATGTGGATGAACGGCGCAGTGGAGATGGGCCGGTCCCGGTAGGGATCGTAGCAGGAGATCCCCCGGACGGTGCCGAACCACAGGCGACCGCGGGAATCGGAGAAGACCGCGCCCTGATTGCACTCGTCCGACGGGAGGCCGTCGCTCTTGTGCAGTTGCCGCACCAGCCAGGGAGTCGTGGACCGATCGAGAATGGTCACTCCCCGGTGGGTGCTCAGGAACAGGCGCCCATCGTCGGTCTCGAGGATGCCCAGCACCGAGTTCTCCGACAGGCCGTCGTCGACGTCGAAGACCTCCAGGGGCACGCCCGCTTGCACGCCCTTTCGCGCGATGAGCAGCCCCGCTCCATCGGTGCCGAAGTACAGGGTGCCATCCCGGCCTTCGTGGATCGACCAGATCTTGCTGGTGGAGAGGATGGGATCGGAAGCCGGGATGTCGACGGTGCCATCGCGAACCCTCAACGCGCCGAAGTTGGTTCCGAACCAGAGTTCCTTGGCGCGGGTCTCGCAGACGGTGATGACCGTGCTGCGACCGGGATCGGATTCCTCGTAGAGCGGCGTGACCCTTCCGTCGGCGAGAAGGAAGATGCCCCCGTAGGTGGCCAGGACGATGGTGCCGTCGGCTCGCTGATGCAGGGCGTAGACACGTCCTGCCGGCCCCTTCTCCTCCCGGTAGATCGTGCTCAGCCGGCCTTCGTGCCAACGGCTGAGCCCGGTGTGCGTGCCGATGTAGAGGGAGCCGTCCTGGGCCTTCAGCAGCGACCAGACCCGGTCGTCGACCAGGCCGTTGTGCGCGTTCAGCCTTCCTGAAGCTTTCCAGGCTCCTGGAGTCTGCGAGCTGTCCAGGAGGGAGACGCCGCCTCCGTAGGTGCCCACGGCCATGGTTCCATCGTCCAGCTCGGTGGCGCAGGTGACGATGTCGTGGTCCAGTCCGCAGGAGGAATCGAAGTTCGTGAAACGGCCCGGATGGTAGAGGTTCAATCCTCCCCAGGTGCCGATGTAGATCATGCCGCTGGGGCCTTCATGGACCACCCAGCTCGTGTCGTTGACGAGACCGTCTTTCCTGGTGAGAAGGCTGAAATCTTCCCCGCGCAAGACGCCCACACCGCCGCCGATGGTGGGCATGTAGATCGTTCCATCGCGGGCCCGGGTGAACGACTTGACGTCGTGGCCCTTCAGCCGGGAGTTGTGGGCGAAGGGATGAAGATGCCCTTCGTGCCAGCGCCACACGCCGCTCTTGTAGACGGAGATGAGGAGATCGCCGTCGGGGGTCTCCAGGACATCGCGAATGATGGCGCTGGGGAGGACATGTTGGGGATCGAGTGGAACGACCGAGTTCTTCTCATAGACCAGGACGCGCTCGCCGAAAGTGCTCAGGTACAGGCCGCCGGCACGCCGCCGCTCTACACCGGAGACCCGGATGCCCTGCAGTTCGTGGCGGGTCGTGGCGGGATCGAATGATTCCCCGGTGAAGATGAAGAGCCCGTCTCCGGAGGCCGCGTGGAGATTGCCCTCGCTGTCCAGGCAGAAGTCACTGATCCCGGAGCCGGGCAGGCGCGGATCCTCGTCGGTCACATGGAAGACGCCATCGTGGAAGACGGAGATGCCGCCATCGGAGGCCGCGCAGAGGATGTCGCCGTCGGCGGTCTCGTGGAACGCGCGGACATCCAGGCCGGCGAGGCCTTCGCGAAGCTGGAAGTTCTGGAAGTTCCGCCCGTCCCAGCGGCTCACCCCGGCGAAGGTTCCCAGCCACACGAAGCCCTGCCGGTCCTCGAGAATGGCATTCACCTGCGATTGCACGAGGCCGTCATCGATGCCCAGGCTTCGGTGGATCACGCGCGCGGCCGAGGAGGGGGACGAGACGAGAAGTGCGGAGAGGAGGAGCGTAGCAAGGAGAAGCGGAATCGACGAGGGGAGAGCAGGGGTGCGCGACGGGGGAGGTGGGGTTCGCGGTGCAGGCGAAACAGCCCCGCACCCGATGAAAGGAAAGGATGGCGTCCGGCGAGAGTGTCGGGGGGAGTCAGAGGAGATGGTCAGATCAGCTCCTCACGAATGGCGCGCGCGACCGCGGCCGATTGCGAATGGACCTGCAGTTTGCCGTAGATGTTGCGGATGTGGTAGCGGATGGTATCGGGCGCCACGCAGAGCGAATCGGCGATGGCGTGGTAGCTCTGCCCCTCGGCCAGGCCGGTCAACACGGCCTGTTCGCGTTCGGTGATGTGCACCTTGGCTTCCTTCGGGGCCTGGAACTTGTCCTGGAACAGGGTGACCACCCGCCGGGCGATGACCGAGGACATGGGCGAGCCGCCGTCGTGCGCGTCCTGGATGCCGGCGATCAGTTCGGCCGGTGCGGTGTTCTTCAGCAGGTATCCGCAGGCGCCGGCGCACAGGGCCTTGAAGATGTTGTAGTCGTCCTGATGGACGGTGAGGATGACCACTTCGGTCTCAGGGCGGCGGCGCTTGATCTCGACGGTGCCCTCGATGCCGGACATGCCGGGCAGTTCGATGTCCATGAGGACGATGTCGGGCACATCGCGGGCGAGCGCGTCGAGCATGGGCTCGCAGGAATCATAGGCGGTGACGCACGACAGGCCATCGGTGCCGCCGAGCAGGACACACAGACCGTCGCGCACGGTCTTGTTGTCCTCCACGAGGACGATGCTGATCATGATGGTCCTGTTCGTGGAGGAGGGGGGTGCTGCCAGGAGGATCGAGTATCGGTGATGGGCGGTGACGATTCAATGGAATTCGCCGCCACCGCCCATGAAAGCCGCAGGATCCGGGCTCAAAGCCCTCTGCTGGGCGCGAGATACAGGCGCCGGCTCCACAGGAAACGCAGGGTCTCCTCCAGTTCGGTGTGCAGGGTGTGATAGAGCACACCGCGCACGCCAACGGTGAGATTGCCGCCACCAGAGAGAAGGAGATCCATGAAGTCCTGCTTCTCGGGATAGTGCAGCACCTTCACCTCGTCCTTCTCGGGGATCTCCGCCAACTCGCGAGCCAGCTCGATGGCGCGGTCGAGACCACCGAGTTCGTCGACCAGGCCGTTGTCGACCGCCTGGCGGCCGGTCCACTCGCGGCCCTCGGCCAGGCTGCGGGCCTTCTCCACGCTCATGCCGCGACGGCGCGCGACGTCTTCGAGCCAGCGGTTGAAGTCGTCCCAGTGGTTCTGTTCGAAGCGGGCCCGTTCGGCGGGGGTGTAGTCGCGCAGTTCGGAGTTGAACAGGGCCATCGGACCCTTGGTCACGCTGTCGTGGGTGACACCAAGCTTGTCGTACAGGCCCTTCAGGTTGAACTTGCCGCTGATCGAACCGATCGAACCGGTGATGGTCAACGGATCGGCCACGATGCGGGTGGCCCGGTAGGCGACCATGTAACCGCCCGAGGCGGCGACGTTCACCATGGATACCACCACCGGCTTGTCCTGGGCGGCGCGCTCGACGGCGCGGCCGATGAGGTCGCTGGTGAGACCGTCCCCGCCGCCGCTGTCGACGCGGAAGACGATGGCCGCGACCTTCTCGTCGCGCCGTGCCCGCTCGATCTCCTGCACCACGCTCTCATGGCCGATCATGCTGCCTAGCAGCGGATCGACCCGGCTCTGTCGGCCACCGATGAGCCCGTGCGCGTGGATGACCGCGATGATCTTCTTGCCTTTGTTCAGGCCCAGCTTCTCGGGATCGACCTGGGCGTAGCGGCTGGAGCTGACGGTGCGCAGCTCCTCGTCATTGTCGAGCTTGAGCTCGTCGACCAGTTGGTCCCAGTAGAGCAGGCGGTCGAAGAGTCCGTGCTCGAGGGCGTCCTGGGCGGTGAGCACGGCCAGTCCCATCACCTCGGTGACCTGCTCCTCGCTGAGCCCGCGGTCTTCCTGCATGGCCTGCATGTACACGTCCCAGTTCTCGTCGATCATCCATTGGAGGTTCTCGCGGGCGTAGGATGACATCTCGCGGCGGGTGACGAGCTCGGCGGCGGCCTTGTAGTCCTTGATCTGGTGGATGTTCGGTTTGACCCCGAGCTTCTCGAGCGTTCCGCTGAAGAAGGGGAAGGTGGCCGACATGCCGGTGAAGGAGACGTACGCACTGGGCGGCGCATAGATGGAATCGCAGGCCGCGGCCAGGAAGTACGAAGCCGGATCGATGGAATCGGCGAAGCCCAGTACCGGCTTGCCCGTCTCCCTGACCTTCTTCAGGGCGTCGCGGATCTCCTCGGCCGCGGCGGCTCCCACCTTGCTGGCATTGGAGAGCTTGACGATGACCCCGTCGATCCGCTCGTCATGTCGGGCCTTCTCCAGGTTCGACAGCACGCGCTGCAGGGTCTCTCCCTCGCTTCCCAGGATCTCGCTCACCGCTCCGCCCGGGTCATCGTACTCGGGCAAGGGGCCGTAGAGATCGATGACCAGATAGGAGTGCCTGTCGATCTTCGACTTGTGGTTGAACTTGCTGGAGATGCCTCCCATCGCCAGAAGCAGCACCACGAGCAGGGCAAGAAGAGTACCGAGGAAGGAGAAGATGAATGTCTTCAAGGAACAACCTCCGAGTCGCGATGGAAGGTTTCAGCCTGCAGGAATCGAACGCAAGCAGGACAGCAGGGGTACGCAGTTGCCGGGGCCCGGGTTGCAGAACCGCCTGGATCGTTCGTTTCGTGTGGGCCGCGGCCCGTCCAGATCGTTCGTTGCGTGCGAGTCGCGGTCCGTCCAGGTCGCTTGTTTCGTACGGGTTCTCACAGATCGAGCGAGAACCCCACGTAGGTGCGGAAATCGTCCCTGAGTGGAACCACTCCGTCTTCATTGGGGCGAGGGCTCTCCACCCGATCCCAGGTAAGTGAGGTCTCCAGTTTCAGATCGTCGTTCCAGATCTCCACACTCAGCAGCGCCAGGGCGTGGTGGAAGGTGTCGTTGTAGTAGTCGACGGCGGGAACGGTGATGAAGAGATTCCGGTAGAGGAAGAAATCGAGGGCGGCGCTCGCCCTCTGGTTGTTGACACTCTCCTGGCCGTTGAGTTTGCCGTAGTTGCCTTCGTAGTTGAGCATCAAGCGGGTGAGTGCTGCCTCCCGCTTGATGCGAAACACGGTATTGATGTCGGACTGATCGGTGTTGCCCGAGCGGCCCACGAATCCAAGACCGAGCTTCAACGACCAGTAGTTGATCTCCTTCTGTTCTCCCTCGATGATTCCCAGAAGATCGCTCCGCTTCATGTGATGCTCGGTCATTCCGTCGTCGATGACGATCTCATCGGCGCGGATCACTCCCTTGCCGGACAGGACGATCTTGTCCTCGAAGACATAGGTGAGGATCCGGGGCGAGTAGAGCTCGGCGACGTCGTCCCAATCGAGATCGAGATCATCGAGATCTTCGCTGTCGAAGCTGAAGTCGTCGTCACGCAGGCCCTTGACGTCTCCCATGAGCCATTCGCCCGAACTCATCTTGACCCAGTCGCGGCCGCTCGATTCCAGCTGCGGGGGCACGAAGCTGCTAGCGGGTTCCTGGGCCGCCGCCTTCGAGGAGAAGACTAGGCCCAGGACGAGGAGAACCAGGACCCTGGTGGACGTGTTCATCGAATGACCTCTTCGGAGGTCTCTAGAACTTCACGCTGAGACCGCCGCCGATCTCCCACTGCCATACCGCGTTGCCGCTGACACCGACCCCGCCGGTTCCGATGGTGGCGAAGGTGTTGTAGAACGTCGGAAGTACGCGGAACTGGGCCCGGATCCCGATTCGCTGACTCTTGCCGAAGTAGGTCTTCGCGCCCACGCCGGCGGTGAAGGAGAACTTCGTCTGGTTCTCGATGTCCAGGATCCGGTCGTTGGAGAAGCTCCAGTAGGTGGCCCCGACGGTGAGCATGGTATAGAGCAGGAAGCGACCGCGCGGGACACCGGTGGTGGCTCCGACCTGCCAGTAGTTCACCGTCATGTCGGCATACTTGCTCTTGACACCCCCGTGGGGATCCCAGTCGAGCTGGGTGTCCTGCAGCGTGTACTGCAACTGCAACTGGGTTCCCGGCCGGATGGGGATCTCGATGGCGAAGAACCAGCTCGGAGCCGAGGCCCAACGGAACTCGCCGCCCTGGGTGTTGTAGATAGCGTCGATGTTGCCTCCCCACATCCATCCGTAGGAAGCGGACACATCGATGCCCTCCATGTACTCGGCTTGCGCGGCCGCAGCGGCGGGACCCTGTCTCTGGGCCGACGCAGCGGTGGTCACGATGGAGATGGCGAATACCGTCAGGGCGAGGATGAGGAGAGAATGCTTCAGGTGGCGCATGACGAAATTCCTTTCGAGGGTTCGTGGCGCTTCGATCATGGATTCTTCTTCTGGATCTTGGACCAGGTGTCCCTCAGTCCGACGGTCCGGTTGAAGACGAGGGTTTCCGGGGAGGAATCGGGGTCGACACAGAAATAGCCGTGTCGCAAGAACTGGAAGGTCTGTCCTGGCTTGGCTTCTGCGAGTCCCGACTCGACCCGGCAACCGTCAAGGACCTTCAATGATTCCGGATTGATCACCGAATGAAGATCCTCCACCTCGCCGGGATTCTCCACCAGGAAGAGCTTTTCGTAAAGACGAACCCGGGCGGGCAGCGCGTGCTCGCGGCTGACCCAGTGCAGGGTCCCCCGTACCCGTCGGCCGTCCGGCGCCTCGCCTCCGCGGCTGTCGAGGTCGCAGTGGCAGCGGAGCTCGACGATCTCTCCGTTCTCGTCCTTCACCACCTCGTCGCAGGTGATGAGGTAGGCGTGCTTGAGGCGAACCTCCCGGCCTGGAGCCAGACGGAAGAACTTGCGGGGAGGGTCCTCCATGAAGTCCTCACGCTCGATGTAGACCTCACGGGAGAAGGGCAGCTCGCGGGTGCCCGCGGAGGGATCCTCGGGGTTGTTGATGGCCTCCAGCCATTCGACCTTGCCCTCGGGGTAGTTGGTGATCACGACCTTCAGCGGGTTGAGGACCGCCATCACCCGCGGCGCGATCGCGTTGAGGTGCTCGCGCAGGGTGTGTTCGAGCAGGGAGATGTCCACCACGCTGTCGCGCTTGGCCACGCCGATGATGTCGGTGAAGCGGCGGATGGCCTCCGGGGTATAGCCGCGCCGCCGCAGGGCGGCCAGCGTCGGCATGCGCGGGTCGTCCCAGCCGTTGACCACCCCTTCCTCGACCAGTTGCAGGAGCTTGCGCTTGCTCATCACCGTGTAGCTGAGGTTCAGGCGGGCGAACTCGATCTGCTGGGGATGGCACTCGACGTCGAGCTGGTCGAGGAACCAGTCGTAGATCTCGCGGTTGTTCTCGAACTCGAGCGTGCACAGCGAATGGGTGATGCCCTCGATGGCATCGGACAGGCAGTGGGCGAAGTCGTACATGGGATAGATGCACCACTTGTCACCGGTGCGGGGATGGTGGGCGCGGCGGATGCGGTAGATGGTGGGATCGCGCATGACGATGTTGGGTGCGGCCATGTCCACCTTGGCACGCAGCACCCGGGCCCCGTCGGGGAACTCGCCGGCGCGCATGCGCCGGAACAGGTCCAGGTTTTCCTCCACCGGGCGGTCACGCCAGGGACTGGGTCGGCCT
>JAOZPE010000066.1:2294-8406 GCA_029932915.1 Candidatus Krumholzibacteriia bacterium | reverse complement strand
GACATCCCGTGTTGCCCTTGTCCGAATGCGTCGCGGACGTGAACCTGGACACCGTGGGCCGCCTGGGCCAGGGGGGCTTGACCATCTTCGGGGTGGACACGGCGGCGGAGTGGAGGTCGATCCTGCAGGGGGTCGACTACGGTTACCACCTGAAGCCGAAGTTCGTGGAGAAGGATCCCGGCGGCAGCGATCAGCGTTCGTTCGTGGAGAAGGGGGTTCCGGCGATCCAGCTCTTCACCGGCGCGCACGCCGACTACCACCGGCCGACGGACACCCTGGACAAGATCGACCGCGAGGGCATCGAACGCGTCGCCGCCTTCAGCGCCGAACTGGTGCTCTTCCTGGCCGAGGAGGAGACACCCTTGAGCTTCCTTCCGCCGGGGGCGGCCGACGCTCCGAAGGCCGCGCCGGGCCGGCCACAGCGGCGGGTGAGCGTGGGCACCATTCCCGACTTCGAACACCAGGGTGAGGGCATCCGGGTCTCCGGGATCATCCCGGGTTCTCCGGCCGAGAAGGCGGGACTGCGCAAGGGCGACCTCCTGCTCGAACTCGACGGGACGCCGCTGGACGACCTGGCCGTCTACGCCGATGTCCTCCGGGAACACCAGCCCGGCGACCGCGTCGAGTTGGTCTACCAGCGCGACGGCGAGCGCCACACGGCCACTGTCACCCTGGCCGAACGGCGCTAGCGGACGGTGACCGTCACCAGCGGCCCTTCTCCGAGGTAGCGCCGACTGGCCCGGGCGACGTCGTCGACGCCGACGGCCGACAGACCGGCGGCTTCCCGTGCGGCCTCGTCGATGTCACCGCTGAGGAACTCGTCGCGGCAGAGGGTGAAGGCCCGGCCCATGCTGGTGACCGTCCGCATCCGCAGCCGGCCGAGGCGCGCATTCACCGCGGTGGCGATCTCGTCCTCGCTGACCTGCAGTTCGCCGGCGGTGAGATAGCCGCGCACCGCCGACTCGGCTTCCTCCAGGTTCTTCGGCTGGGTTCCCATCTGGGCCACGATCGCGGCCCGGTCGTCGAGGAAGGATGCGCCGATGGACAGGCGGTAGGCCAGGCCGCGCGTCTCCCTCAGGTCCTGCTGCATGCGGGCGCTGGCGATCATCACCGCCACCTCCAGGGCCCAGCGGTCGTCGGCTTGGACCTGCACCACCCGTCCCATCCTGAGATTGGACTGCTGGCCGCCCAGCTCCTGCTGCTCCCGGCGGGACTCGAGGGTGAGCGGAGGCGGTGGCGGTCCGGCTTCCTCGACCTCGCCCTTGATCGGCTCGGTGTCGAAGGCCTCGCACACCCGACGGAGCGCCTCGTCCCAGGGCACGTCGCCCACCATGGCCACGATGAGATTCGGCGGTGCCAGATAGTCGCGGGCGAAGAATTCGATCTCGTCGAGGGTGACCGTGGGCAACAGTTCCATGGACGGGAGGGTCGAGTGGGAGAGGGGATGGCCGGGGTAGAGCAGTTCGTTGAAACGCTGCCGGCAGATGGCCCGGGATGAACCCTTCTGGCGCATGAGGACACCCTGCAACTGGGCGCGGACGCGCTCGAGGGCCTTGGCATCGTCGAATTCGCGCGTGCACATCCAGGCCAGGTAGGGGATCGACTCGCGGTAGAAGTCGTCGGTCGTCGAAAGGCGGACGAAGGAATACAGCGGGGTGGTGTAGTAGTCGTCGAAGGGGATCCACGGATTGTCGGCCACCTTCAACTCGGCTCCGATGCGGTCCTGCAGGGCCGACGCTCCGGTCTCGGGCAGGAGGCGATGCAGGATGTCCGCCAGACCCTCCCGCTCGGCCGGCTCGCGGGCACTGCGGTTCTTCACCAGCAGATGCAGGGCCACCATCCGGGTATGGGGATCGGCGGCGTGGATGAAGATCATCCCGTTCTCGAGGCGCGTCAGACGCGGAGCCTGGGCCTCCGTCAGGTGGGGCGGGCGCTGCCGCGTGGGAATGGCCACCGGCGTGGCCGGCGGGCTCTGCAGTTGCCGGACCAGCGCCGCATCGACCACCGAGTCGGCGAGCGCGCGGGAAGCGTCGCTCAGTCCCGAGCCGGCGGCGGTGAAGTGGAGGGTGAGCGAGGGCACGATCCGCTGCGCGTAGTCCTGCACCTCGTCGGCGGTGAGATCCTCCAGCGCGTCCAGATAGGCGGGGAGGAAACCGCGATCCATCGCCCACAGCCGGTCACCATGGTAGAGGGCGTAGTAGTGGAGCTGCTCGAACTGGGAGATCTCCGCCGACAACAGCCGCGTGCGCGCCGCCTCCAGTTCTCCGGGGTCGAGGGTGACCAGGCTGGCCAGGGCCGAGCCCAGACGGCTCAGTACCACCTCGAGATCGGCGCCGGCCGGGAGATTCGCGTCGAGTTCCAGGAGGGTGCTGCCACCCATCCACAGCGCGCTGGCCGAGACGCTCTCGGCCGTCACGGCGGGCTCGGCGTCCATCACCTGCTGCAGGCGGTTCTGTCCTCCTCCACCGAGGACCTCCACCAGCAGGGCCAGGGCGGCGTGTTCCCGTGCATCGGCCACCTCGAGGACCGCCGCCAGGCGGGCGCTCACTCCGGGCGCATCCACCGCCTTCGTCTGCCAGCTGGCCGGACCGTCCAGCCGCAGTGGAGGTGCGGGCAGGGGGGGAAGGCGATCGTCATCATCGGCCACGAAGAGTTCACCGATCATGGCCAGCGCCTCGTCCCTCTGGAAGTCGCCCATCAGGACCATGCGCATGTTCCGGGGCTGGTACTGCCGCCGGTAGTACTCGAGGACGACGTCACGGGGAAGGGCGGCGATGGTCGCGGCCGATCCGAGCACCTTGCGTGCGAAGGGCGGGTCGCCCTCGTGCAGCATCGAGTCCAGCGCAGTGGAGATGCGGTAGTCGGGGTCGTCACAGTCCTTGACGATCTCCTCCACCACGATGCCCCGTTCCTTCTCGAACTTCTCCGGCGGCAGCACCGAGTGCAACAACATGTCCGACTGCAGATCCAGGGCGTCGCGCATCCTCTCCCGGGGCGCGACCATCATGAAGTGCGTGTACTCGCGTTTGGTGGTGGCGTTGTTGTAGGCGCCGATGCGGTCCTCGAAGGCGTAGATCTCCTCCTGGGTGCGGCGTTCGGTCCCGTTGAAGAGGAGATGTTCGAGGAAGTGGGAGGAGCCGGCATAGCGCTCCTCCTCCCGGGTGGAACCGGCTCCGACGAAGACGTTCGAAGCGATCAGGCCGCATCCGGGGCGTGGAATGAGGATGACCTGCATCCCGCTGTCCAGGGTCAATTCCTCGATGTCCGCTGCTGCCGCTTCGTGGGCGATGATGAGCAGGAGGAACAGCGAGGCGCGAAGAAGAAGGGTCGATGAACGTCGCATTCTGGTCTCCCGAGAGCAGGGGGCGCACGACAGCCGCGGCGTCTTCCACGCCCGGTCCAGGGCGTTTCGCCACGGCTGGCTTCGACCCGGTGAGTATCCTGGCGGGACGGCCCGTGTCCAGGCATTTCATTCGGAGGCGGTCAACTCCACCGGCAGCTCGAAGGCTTCCTTCTGGGAAGGGATGGTCACCTGCAGGGTGGAGGGATCGGGGCCCTTCAGCCCATGCGCGGCGAGCCAGGCAGCGTCGATCTCCACCTGGTAGCGTCCCGGCACCACGCCGAGCAGGTAGAACTCGCCGTCCTGGAAACTGCGCGCCTCGTAGTGATGGCGGCCGTCGAGCTGGCGCAGGGAGAGCGGGACGGAGGCGGTGCGGTGCCGGGCCTGGCCGTCCCGGGTCCAGACCACGCCCTGCAGCTCGACGCCCTGGATCAGGGGGAGGTCGATGCGGCGGAAGCCGTTGGGGGAGACCGGGGCCTGGGCGAGTTCGAAGACCGGGATCCACAGCGGGTTGGGCAGGGATGAACTCTCGACCCGGATGTCGGTGGCCTCGAAGGGAGCCAGGTTCCACACCGAGTAGCGGCCGTACTCGTCGGTCTCGACCACCTCGTCGCCGGCGACGAGACGGATGCCCGGCACACCCGATTCACCGCGATCGAGGATTCCGTTCCCGTTGAGATCGAGGAAGACCATGCCGCTGAGTCCTCCACGGCCGAGCGAGCGGTAGGGGTACGATTCGACCCGGTTGGAGGCGGGGTTGTAGAGCAGCGACCCCTCCGCACCCAGGTACGCATTGCCGTGACCAGCCGGGTCGCGCGTCAGCTGTGCGGTGGTGTAGGCGTGCTGTCCGGTGGCGGTGAGCCCGATGGTCAACAGGGGACGCGACTGGTTGGCGGCCCAGCCGGCGCCGATCTCCAGGCGTGCCGAGTGGAAGACCCTGCGTCCGAGGAGCGCCTGGACCCAGTCGCGCCGGCCGGAGGAGGTCTCCTTCTCTCCCTGGATGCGCAGTTGGATGCCGTGCAGGAAGGTGGAACGCCGGCTGTGCAGGATGGCGGACAACTGGTAGGAGATGCTGTGGAATCGATCCTGGACGCCGATTCCCTCGTCCCACTCCTCGTTCCACTGCACACCGGCGCGGATTCCCTGCAGCGAGGAGGTCACTCCCCAGCTCGCCCGCGTGGTCTGCAGCTCGCGGTAGCGCCGCTGTTGACCGCTGAAGGTGAAGAAGAACGAGCGGTGCCGGCGTGACGGCCTCCAGAAGAGGGAGGCCAGACTGCGGCGGGTCTCGTTGGTCGACGCCGTCAGGGGACTGACCCACTTCGCGTCGAAGTCGTAGTGTTCGAGACTCGCTCGCAGGTCGCTGGTGGGTTCGACCGAGACGAGTCCGTGCCACCACGCCTGGTGGACGCGCTCGAGCGAGAGGCGCAGGGGATCGACCGGCGAGCCGTTGATCGAAAGGTAGGGATGGTGCAGCTCTCCGCCCTGCTGGAGGCGGAAACCCTCATAGCCGCCGCGGGCGGTCCAGCGTTCGCTCAAGCCGTAGCGCAGATCCAGGTTCATCGAGGCGTCGCAACCGGCGGCGTCACAGCTTCCCGCGCTCAGGCCGTACTCGAAGCGGCCGGCCGGCAGGCGGTCGAAGTCGACGCGCACCGCCCGTTCGGAGATGCGCACCTCGCCGTGGGGACCGTAGCTGCGGATCTCCACCGGATTCTGTCCGTAGTCCAGGGGCACCACGAACTCCCACGTTCCCCTCTCGTCCACCCGGTCCCAGGCGATGAGCCGGCCGTTGCGGTAGACCTCCACCTCCCATCCCGGATCGAGCTGGCCCCGCAGGACGGTCCGGCCGAATTCGCTCGAGCGCAGGTAGGGGGAGTTGCCCAGGGAGAAGCCGGTGATCGGACGCGGGTGGGGACCGGTGCTCTGGGCGCGTCCGACGGTGAACTGGCGCAGCCAGCTCTGCCGGGGCCACACGCCCTGCCAGCTTCCATCCAGCTGCTGGGTTCCCTGTCCGTCGAGGCGGCCGCGGGTGCGCAGGTCGAGCCCGCCGCCGAGGACCGCTCCGCCGAAGGCGAGTTCGTAGGCGGTGTATCCGGGGTCCTGGAGACTCGCGGTGGCGAAGGACCAGTCGAGGGTCGCTCCCTTCCACCAGGAACTCTCCGGGGGCAGGACGACGTCGGGCTGGATCTTTCCCCGCGCGCTCAACTGCCGCATCCGCTCCCGCCGCAGGCGCCGTCCCAGCGGCAGATCGTCGATGGGGTCGAAGGTGACGGTCATCTCGCTGATGTCCTCGTAGACGTCGACATCGAGCCACCATCCGAGCACCGCGGCCGAGGCGAAGAGCCGGTCGTGATGGACGAAGAGTTCGGGCCAGCCGACCCGGCGCCAGGTCTTTCCCCGTCGCACCTCGCGGTTGCCGGGATCGAGGACGAGGGGAAGGTTCCCGGGCTGCAGCCGGCCGTTGAGGACGTGGAGGGTGTCCTCGATCGCCTCGATCTCCACGAGGTCGCAGAGACTCAGGGCCGGGATCCACATGCGTCCGTGGCGCAGGAAGGCGGTCTCGGTCGTCGCTGCCTCCTGTCCCGCCCGCAGTTCGACGATGAGTTCCTCGAAACCCTCCTGTGCGGGATCCGCCAGTACCGGATCGAAGGGCAAGGTCTCGCTTCCAGGCATGGACGGGGCAGTTGGGACGGCGGTGGAGGCGGTGTCGGCGGTGGAGATCGCAGCGGCGGCAGAGGAGGTGTCGGCGACGGCGGATGCCTCGACGGGGGCGGG
>JAOZPE010000066.1:0-2194 GCA_029932915.1 Candidatus Krumholzibacteriia bacterium | reverse complement strand
TCGCAGCGGCGGCAGAGGAGGTGTCGGCGACGGCGGATGCCTCGACGGGGGCGGGCAGGAGGGTGGGGGCTGCTGCAGCCACCACCAGCAGCAGGAGGAGGGCGCAGCCCACCGGGATGGTGCTTCGCCGCCGCCCGGCGAGTCGGATGCCGTCGCCGCCGTTCACTGTCCGATGCCCGTTCCCTTCCCGCTGCCGCTGTCGGTTCCGCCGTACACGAGGGCGAGGCTGCGAAGGATGACCCCACTGGGGAGGACCCCTTCGGGGGGCAGGTCCTCGCGGTCGGTGTCGAGCCGCAGCGACACGATGTAGTGTCCGGGGACGAGGGAGGTGTCCAGGGGCAGGTGGAGGATGCGGTGGACCGAGGTGTAGACCGCCAGGTCACGATCCCACTGTTGGAGCTGTTCTCCGGTGACGTCCTCCAGGACCACCTGGGCGCGGCCCAACCAGGCGGCGGTCCCGGTACGGGTGAGGTCGAGGGTCAGGGCGAGTTCCTTGCTGCCGAGTTCGGCCTTCATCGCACCCAGTTCGACCGATGCGTGCATCGGACCCTTGCGGTAGTTCAGGGAGATGATCGTGCGGGTGGCCAGGTTGAGTCCGACCTGCACCCCTTCGGCCCCCTCCACGGAGCGCGGGGTGGAACTCTTCACCGCGGTGATCGCCACGCGCGACCAGTATTCACCGTCGGGGAGTCCCGTGGGCGGCGAGGCCAACAGACGGACCGCCTGCCGCTTGCCCGGCTGGATGGTCATGCGGCGGGGAAGGACCCTCACCCACGATGCGCAGGAGGGCTCGGATGGATCGGGGTCTTCGTCGAGGAAGACGCGGACGCCGCCCTGGCCGTCGTCGCGGGGATAGCCGTAGATCAACTCGACGGTGACATCCACCGGGTGGTCGTCGGGGTTGTGGATGTAGAAGACGGTCGAGCGGGTCCGGTGGTCGATGAACAACGCATGGGGCGCGATCATCACCGCCCGGGCCACGGAGACCGCGCCGAGGAGGACGAAGACGAGCACGAGCGCCGCCAGTCTCCACCGGGAGGTGGCGTGGCGGAACGCTCCGGCCTCGATGGACTCGGCTGGAATCCCCCCGTAGTGGCGGACAGAAACGATCGGATGCATGGCGTCCCCCCCTGGGATGCGTCAGTTTCCGGTATAGACGACCTCGAGCGTGATGTCGGCGATGTAGTCTCCCGGTTGCTGGGTCTGCGGCGGACTCACCGTCCCTCCGATCCACACCGTCAGATGACCGTTGCGTGGATTGAGGCGGACCGTCGTGCCCGTGTTCGGATCGAAGGTTGTGGCGTTGCCGCTGTGGGGACCGAAGGCGTAGGCCGCGTCGTCCACCGCGAAGGAAATGGGAAGTTGCCGGCTGCCGTTCTGCAGGTAGCTGGGCAGGTTCACGAAATCCAGGGTCACTTCCGCCCCGGGCAGTCCCTGGATGAACCAGCGGCCGGCCGAGGACGAACTCCACGGGATGCTCGTGGGGATTCCGGCGATGACGGTACCGAAGCGCAGATCCCGGCGCGGACGGACTCGCATGATTCCGCCGGCCTTGTTGCTCCCTGGTGCCCGCGAAGGGAGATCGGCCTGAGCCGTCTCCCCCGCGAGCAGAAGGACACCGAGCAACAGAAGAAAGATCCGCGCTGCGGTGCGTCTGGGCATCGTCTAGTTCCCCGTGTACACCACGTCGAGACTGACGGTCGCCGTGTAGACGCCGGCTGCCTGGTTGGCCGCCGGAGCCACGGTTCCACCCAACCACACGAAGCCCTCACCGGTACCGCCGTTGAGGAACTCGGTGCCGCCGGTGGCGGGATCGAAGGTGGTGGCGCTTCCCACCGCATCGGCGTCGTACCAGGCGGCGTCCGTCGCGGAGAAGCTGATGGGCATGGTGTTGGCGCCGAAGCTCAGGTTCGCCGGAAGCGTGAAGGTCATCTGCACTTCCTTGCCCGCCTCACCGTTGATGCGCCACTTGCCCGAAGTCGCGTCGTTGTAGGCGATGGACTTGTTCAGGCCCGGGAAGACGTCCCCGAAGTCGAGGTCACGCAGGTTGCTCGTGACGCTCAGGGGGGTGAGCACGTTCGCCGTCGCGTTGATCGTGCCGGTGACGGCGTAGGCACTGACGGGAACGATGAGAGCCACGACCACGGCCGCGGCGAGAATCCTCTTCATCATTGGATCTCCTTCGTACGCGCAG
>JAOZPE010000038.1 GCA_029932915.1 Candidatus Krumholzibacteriia bacterium | reverse complement strand
ATGGGTCTGCGCGATCAGCTCATGGTGCGCAGCCACGACTTCCAGCGCATCGCCCTGCAGCCGGGGGTCTTCGCCGACCGGCTGGTCATCGCGGGAAAGGAACTCTACCACGGTACGGTCTGTGTGAAGCTGCAGGGCCTGACCAGCGACGACAATCCCGTCGATTTCCTCTTCGGTGAGGAAGACGGCCGTCCCCGGGGATTCCGCATCGCCAATTCCATGTCGCCGGGGCAATACGTGGACATCTTCTACCGTGAATGGGCCACCGTCGAGGGCGTCGATCTGCCCTCGGTCATCGTCGCTTCGGACGAACAGGGCGAGTTCGTGTTCCAGTTCCATGCCCTCTCCTTCGAACCGTTGTTGCCCCCACCCGGTGAGGAAGCATCGGGGGAATGAGCAGCGTCGAGGCGAGGGTTCCCGAGACCATCACCGCCGACACGATCGTCCTGACCGCGATGGGGGAGAGGGACGCTTCCGATCCGCTGGGACAGCTCCAGGACATCTGCGTCCATGTCCGTTTCGGTGTGCCGCTAGATCCGGTGCGGGCGTGAAGTGGGGTCGAAGGCGTCGCGCAATCCGTCTCCGATGAAGTTCAACGCCAAGAGGGTGAGGGCCAGGAAGAGCCCGGGGAACAGGATCAACCACCAGTTGATGCTGAGGGCATTGATGGCCGCCGCTCCCTCGTTGGCCAGACTGCCCCACGAGGCCGCCGGCGGTTGGACGCCCAGTCCGAGGAAGGACAGGAAGGCCTCCTCGAGCATCACCGCGGGAACGGTGAGGGTGGCATAGACGAGGATGGGCCCGAGCATGTTGGGCAACAGATGGCGCAGGAAGATGCGCCGCCGCGGCAGGCCCAGGGCGATGGCGGCTTCCACGAACTCGCTGCCACGCAGACGTTGCATCTCCCCGCGGACGATACGGCTCATGGTCAACCACTGCACGGCTCCCAGGGCCAGGAACAACAGCAGCAGACTCTGGCCGAAATAGGCCACGAGCAGGATGACGAAGAACATGAACGGCAGCGAGTAGAGCAGATCGACCAGACGCATCATGCCTTCGTCGAGACTTCCCCCGAACCAGCCCGCGACCATGCCCCAGCTCACGCCGATGAGCAGGCTGACCACGGTGGCCACCAGACCGACGGCCAGACTGATGCGGCCGCCGGTGAAGACCCGGGTCATCAGGTCGCGTCCCTGGGCGTCGGTGCCGAAGGGGTGATGCCAGCTCGGAGCCTGGAATTGATGGGGAAGATCCTGGGCGTCGGGCGTGTAGGGGCTCAGCAGGGGGCCCACCAGGACGAGGAGGACGATGCCGGCGAGAAGCCAGATGCTCATGACCGCGGCGCGGTTGCGCGCCAGCCGCGAACGCGCTTCCCGCCAGGGGGATCGGATCTCTCCCGTGCTCGTCCTCGGGTCACCCTTCTTCGTCCGGCGGAGCTTTTCGTTCATCGCAGCTCCACCCGGGGATCGAGGACGCGGTACAGGAGGTCGACCGCCAGGTTCAGGCCGATGAGCAGGGTGCTGTAGAGGAGGACGGTGCCCATGGCCAGGGTGTAGTCGCGGTTGAGAGCCGAGTTGACGAAGAAGGTTCCCAGCCCCGGTATGCTGAAGATCTTCTCCACCACGACGCTGCCCACCAGGATCGACGCGACCGCCGGTCCCAGGTAGCTCACCACCGGCAGGATGGCGATCCGCAGGGCGTGCTTGGCCACCACCACCCGCTCGTGCAGGCCCTTGGCCCGGGCGGTGCGGATGAAGTCCTTGTCCAGGACGTCGAGCATCCCGGCCCGGGTGAGGCGGGCGATGTAGGCCGCCCGGATCGCACCGAGGGTGATGGCGGGGAGGATGAGTTGCTCGGGGCTGCCGAAACCTCCGGCGGGCAACCAGCCCAGGCCGAAGACGAAGAGCAGCACCAGCAGCGGCCCGAGGATGAAATTGGGAACACAGATGCCCATCAGGGCCAGACCCATCGCCAGATGGTCGGGCCATCGGTTGCGCCGGACGGCGGCGATGACGCCCAGGGGAATCCCCGTGAGCAGGGCCAGCGCGAGAGCGCTCATCCCCAGGGTGAGGGAGATGGGCAGCGCCTGGGCGATGATCTCGTTCACCGTCCAGCCCGGATAGCGGAACGAAGGACCCAGGTCGCCGTGCAACAGGCCTTCGGTGTACATCCACAACTGACGCGGGAGCGGCTGGTCGAGTCCCCAGCGCGCCTCCAGTTGTTGCCGCACCAGGGGATCGAGCTCACGCTCGAGATCGAAGGGTCCACCCGGAGCCAGACGCATGAAGAAGAAGCTGGCGACGACGATGACCGCCAGCAGCGGCACGATCATCACAAGGCGTCGCAGCAGGAAGCGCATCACGGCTGCTCCACTCGGCGGCGCACGTGCTGCAGCTGGACCATGTTCAGCAGATTGGGCTCGAGTCCTTCCCAGCGCGTGCCGTCATAGAGATTGGTGACCACGTAGTAGTAGATGGGCAGGACGATGCACGCCTGCCGGGTGACGATCGACTCACAGCGGTGGAGCATCTCCATGCGCCGCCGTGGGTCGGTCTCACGGTTGGCCGCTTCCAGAAGGGAATCGTACTCGGCCGAGGCGAAACCGGTGCGGTTGTTGCCGTTGCCACTGGTCCAGATCTCCAGGAAGGTGTTCGGATCGAGGTAGTCACCGATCCATCCTCCTCGAGCGATCTGGAATTCAGCGCGGCGCGTGGTGGCCATGAAGACCTTCCACTCCATGTTCCGCAGACGCACGTCCACTCCGAGTACCTCGTGCCACTGCTGCTGCAGGACCACGGCGATCTGCCGGTGGGCCTCACTCGTGTTGTAGAGATAGGTCACCGGCGGGAAACCCTTCCCGTCCGGGTAACCGGCTTCGGCCAGGAGACGGCGGGCCTCGTCGGGCCGGTATCCCTCGAGCTGGACCTCCCGGTAGCCGGCCAACCCCGGTGGGATGAGGCTGTGGGCGGGGATCTGTCCGCCGCGGGTCACGTGCCGGGTGATGGCTTCCGCGTCGACGGCCAGATAGAAGGCCCGCCGGACCCGGGGATCGTCCATGGGAGGGGAGTGGACCCCGAAGCGCAGGAAGTAGGTGTTGAAGTAGGGCCCGACGTGCATGTCCTCCCGCTGCAGGAGACGGTCGACGATGGTCGGCGGGACGCCTTCGGAATCGACCCAGTCGAGGAGGCCGCTCTCGTAGCGGTTGAAGTTGCTGTTGACGTCCTCGCCGTGCACGACGTCGACCACTTCGAGCCGTACCTGCCGGACTCCCCAGTACAGGGGATTGCGGCGCAGGCGCACCTTCCGGTTGATCTGCCACGACTGCAGCAGGTAGGGGCCGTTGGTGACGATGTTCGAGGGGCGGGTCCACAGTCTCCCCTTGGCCTCGATCACCGCGGTGGGAACCGGGTACAGGGGGTAGTAGGCGCACAGGTCGAGCCAGTAGGGGACCGGACGCTCCAGCCGGACCACCAGCGTGGAATCGTCGGGGCAGCGGATGCCCACGGTGGACGGATCCTGGCTGCGGCCGGCATGGAAGTCCCGCGCTCCGGTGATGGGGTACAGGAGGTCGGCGTAGGGCGCCGCCGTCGATGGGGTGAGCATGCGGAGCCAGCTTGCGCGGAAGTCCGCACTGGTCACCCGCTCTCCGTTGCTCCACCGGGCCTGTCTCCGCAGATGGAAGACCCAGAGCGTGCCCTCCTCGAGTACTTCCCACGAGCGCGCCACCGCCGCCTCCGGATGGAGGTCACCCGGCGCGCGCCGGGCGAGACCCTCGAAGACGTTCTCCAGGATGCGGCCGCCGGGTTGGGCGGTGCAGAGCTGGGGATCGAGGTTCTCCGGCTCGCGCCCGAGCATGGTGAAGTCGGCCCTGTCCTCGGTGAGGCCGCATCCGGACAGGAGCGGGCCGCCCAGGACGGCCAGAAGGAGGACGAGCTTCAGGAGGATACCCGCCGCCTCCCTTCGCGGAAGACCCGTCAGGAGTCCTCCTCCGTCGATTCTGTGGACCGTGGACAGCACCGTGCCGACTCTCTCCGGATGGGGCGGGCCGATTGTACCCTTTTGCCGGTGGCGGGCAAGTCCCGCCCGCCGGGGCTCAACCCGTTCTCGCATGGAGGAGGGAATGCGTGTATAAGGAAAGCGCCCCCGCGTCCCCCCGTGATCGCTTCCGCCTTCGAACGGCCCTCGCATGGACGACCTGCCCCTTTTCTCCGGCGTCGAGCCCCCGGACGAGACCACCTGGTCGGTGGCGCGTCTCAACGAGGCGATCCAGAGCGCCCTGCAGGAGCGTTTCCCCCGCGAAGTCTGGGTTCGAGGCGAGATCCAGGGTCTCGCCCGCACCCGTATGCGCAAACACTGGTACTTCGAACTCGTGGAGAAGGAGGCGAGGGGCGACGGCGTGAAGGCGCGTCTGTCGGTGGCCCTGCTCTCGTGGAAGCGCGCCGAGGTCGACCGGATCGTCGAGGCCACCGCCGGCTTCGAGCTGGAGGACGGCATCGAGGTGCGCGTCCGCGGCCGCATCGACTTCTATCCGCCCTTCGGGAAGCTGCAACTGTCCATGAGCGCGGTCGACCCCTCGTTCACCCTGGGCCAGTTGGCCGTCCAGAGGGAGCGGGTGCTCCAGGCCCTGCAGCGGGAAGGCCTGTTGCGGCGCAACGCCCGTCTTCCCATGCCGCTGGTGCCCGAACGCATCGGGCTGGTGACCAGCGTGGGCAGCGCCGCCTACAACGACTTCGTGCAGGAACTGAGACAGGGCGGTCTGTACCACCATGTGGAGGTGGTCGACGCCCGCGTGCAGGGAGCCGAGGCCGAATCGACCCTGCTGGCCGCCTTGGCCACCCTGGCCCGGCGCAGGCCCGATGTGGTGGCGATCATCCGGGGCGGCGGCAGCCGCAGCGACCTGGCCGCCTTCGACGGTGAGGCCCTGGCCCGCACCATCGCCCGCATGCCCGTGCCGGTGGTGACCGGCATCGGTCACGAGATCGACACCTCGGTGGCGGACATGGTGGCCCACACCGCCTACAAGACGCCGACGGCCTGCGCGGCCGCCCTGGTGCGGCGTTCGCGGGAATACCTGGAGGCGGTCGATGGGCTCTGGGACCGTCTCTCGCAGGCGGCCCTCGACCGGGTGGGGCGTGAAGGAGAGGAGCTGTCCTCGGTGGCGCACCGGACGGTCGAATCGGCCAACGCCCATCTGGGATGGGCCACCGGGCGATTGGACGAGGCCCGCCGGAGGGTCCTCAGGGAGGCTCCGCGCATGCTCCAGCATCGCCAGCGCAGACTGCTGGGCCTGGCCGGCGAGCTGAGGGCGACGGGGCGTCTGTCCGTCCTCCGCCGGTGGCAGGCCCTGCAGATGGCGATGCGCATCCTGTCGGCTTCGCGGCTTCGGGCCCTGCTGCAGCGCCGTCGGATCGAGCTGGAGGGGAAGCGCCGCCGTGTGGGGCGATCGTCCCTGAAGGAGCTCGAGTCGCAGGGGAATCGTCTGGACGGGGTGGGGGCCCGGGTGCGCGCGCTCGATCCGATGCGGGTGCTGGCCCGCGGATACAGCATCAGCCGGGACGAGAAGGGCCGTCTGGTGCGCAGTGTGCTGGACGTGAAGGCATCGCAGCGATGGATCACGACCCTGGTGGACGGTGAGGTCCTCAGCCGGGTGGAAGAGTGCAGGAAGCGAGAGGCGAAGGCGGACGAAACGGGATGGGTCTCCATGGGGGAGACCGCGGTTGCAGACGAGGAGAAGTCATGAGTGCGAAGAAGGTCAAGGCTCCGGCCGTCAGCTACGCCAAGGCGATGGAGGAACTCGAGTCGATCCTCGCCGATCTGGAGGACGAGAACGTCGAGGTCGACGAACTCGCCGCGAAGGTGAAGCGGGCCAGTGAACTCATCCAGTTCTGTCGTGACCGTCTCACCACCACCCGCGTGGAGATCGAACAGGTGGTGGCCGAACTGGAGAGCCTGGACGAGGAGGACGTGGCCGCGGATGAGGATGGCGAGGAGAGGCCATGAGGGGGGGCGGAGCCCACCCGAGTGCGGAGGAGGCCGATCGGCGCGACCGGCAATGGCGGGACGAGGTCTTCGTCGACGACGGCCGGCCCCAGCTCACCCTGCGATCGACCCTGACCGGGGTGGCCCTGGGGGGATTGCTCGCCCTGAGCAACCTCTACGCCGGCCTCAAGACCGGCTGGTCGTTCAGCGTGGCGATCACCGCCTGCATCCTCTCCTATTCGCTGTGGAAGATCGCCGGATGGGTGAACTCCCGTATCACGCGCCCGACCATCCTCGAGGACAACTGCATGCAGTCGACCGCGTCGGCGGCGGGGTATGCCATCGTGTCGATCATGGTCTCGGCCATTCCCGCCTACATCCTCGTCACCGGGGTGCGGATCCATCCGGGATGGCTGATCCTGTGGACCTTCTTCTCCGCTGCGCTGGGCCTGATGCTCTTCATTCCCTTCAAGCGCCAACTGGTGAACGACGAGAACCTGGTGTTCCCCAGCGGGGTCGCGGCGGCGGAGACCCTGCGAGGTCTGCACGGTGAGGGCGAGGCTCCGCTGCAGCAGGCCCGGGGTCTCTTCGGGGGAATGGGCCTGGGGGCGTTGGGCTCGTGGTTGGGCTGGAACAACACCTTCTCCTGGTGGACCTTGCCGCGCATTCCGGAGACCCTCGTTCCCGGCGGAGGCGTTTCCGGGATCTCCTTCGCTTCGCTGACCGTGGGCCTCGACCTGGCCGGCGTCTCCATCGCCGGTGGTGCGCTCATCGGTCTGCGGATCTCCCTGTGGATGCTGGCCGGTTCGGCCCTCACCTATCTGATCCTGGCTCCGTGGCTCGCCGCCGGGCACACCCTGGTGGGCGAGATCGGCTACCGGCTCATCCAGAACCGCTTCGCCCTCTGGCTGGGGGCGTCGCTGATGGTCGGGGCCTCCCTGACCGATCTCTTCTTCCAGCGTCGGACCATCGGCCGCGCCTTCGGCGGACTGTGGAGCGTCCTGGTGCGTCGCCCGTCGCAGGATGGCCATCGGCAGGTCGATGAGGTGGAGATTCCCGGTTCGTGGTTCCTCGTCGGAGCCGGTCTGTGCGCGGTGGGCCTGCTGATCTCCGGGGCGATGGCCTTCGCCATCTCACCTCTCTCCATCGCCGTCGCCCTGATCCTCAGCCTGATCTTCGTGGTGGTGGCCAGCCGGGCGGTGGGGGAGACCGACATCATTCCGGTGGGACAACTCGGCAAGCTCGCCCAGCTCACCTTCGGGGGGGTGGCCCAGGGCCGGCTCAGCACCAATCTGCTGGCCACCGGACTGACCACCACCTCGGCTGCCTCGGCGGCCGATCTGGCGACCAATCTCAAGTGCGGCCGTCTGCTCGGAGCACATCCCCGCCGCCAGTTCCAGGCCCAGTTCCTCGGCGTGGCGGCCGGCGCACTCATCGTCGTGCCGGCTTTCTACGTGCTCGTACCCGACGTCTCCGTCCTGGGGAGCACGCGCATGCCCGCTCCGGCAGCGGCGGCATGGCGTGCGATCGCCGAACTCCTGTCGGGGGGGCTGGGGGCGCTCGAACCGGCGGCGCGGGTGGGACTGCTGGTGGGTCTGATCGGGGGTATCGTGCTGGCCACCATCGCCGAGCTCTTCCCCCGCCGGCGCTTCACGCCCAGTGCCTTCGGTCTCGGTCTGGGAATCGTCATTCCCTTCAGTCAGTCGGCGGCCTTCGTCCTGGGCGCCCTGATCGCGTTGGGATACCGCCGGCTGAGCCCTTCGCGGGCGGAGAGCCATACGGTGGCCGTGGCCAGCGGGATCATCGCCGGAGAGAGTCTGATGGGAGTGCTGTTCGGAACCCTCGGCGCTGTGGGCATCATGCCGGGCGGCTGACCCGCTGGCACAGTTCCACGAGGACCCCACCTGTCGACTTCGGATGACAGAAGGCGATGAGCTTGCCTCCGGCGCCGGGCCGCGGCCGCTCGTCGATCATCCTGACTCCGGCCTGCTGGAAGGCTTCCACTGCCGCCGCACAGTCCTCCACCGACAGGGCCAGATGGTGCAGACCGCCTCCGCGTTTGCGCAGGAAGGCGGCCACCGGACCGTCCTCTCCGGTGGGTTCGAGCAGCTCCAGGTGGCTTGAGCCGAGCTCGAGGATGGCCGCTCTCAGCCCGTCGCTCTCGATCTCCTCGATCTCCAGGAGGGGAAGGCCGAGCAGATCGCGGTAGAGCCGGAGAGCCTCGTCCAGATTCTCCACCGCGACGCCCAGGTGATCGAGTCCCCGGCACAGCGGCCGCAGGTGCGGGGGCAGCTTCTCCAGCACCGACGCCACGCGGGTGGGATCGAGGGGGTCCATCAGGCTGCCCCCTCCTGCGGCGGCGCACCCAGGCGCAACAGGACGGCGCCTCCATCGACGGTGTCGCCCGCCTCGACCCGGATCTCCTCGACGACCCCGTCGCCGGGTGAGGGCAGCTCGTTCTGCATCTTCATCGCCTCCAGGACGACGAGGGCCTGCCCGGTCTTCACCTCATCTCCGACCTTGCACTTGATCTCGACCACCAGGCCCGGCATGTCGGCCTTCAACTCGCGGCGGTGCGCGCCTCCAGCCGCCGCCTGCTGGGCCGCGGCTGCCGCCAGTTCGTCCATCACCTCCACCCGTCCGCCGCGTCCGTTGACCAGGGCGGCGTGCCAGGAGCTGCCGGGCGGAGTGAGATCGACCAGGTACATGCGACCCTCGCGGCGGATGCTGACCGTGCGTCCTCCGTCGAGGACCAGGGCGTCGGTGATGCGCTCATGGTCGGCGGTCTCCACCCATACGTCGCCGGCACCGTTGCGGACGATCACCGTCTCGATGTCCTCTTCGCCCAGGCGGGTCACGTAGGTCTTGCGCAGTTCCACGGTGTTCCTCCTACAGGCACCGGCCGATCATCTCGGCCCGTCCCTTCTTTCCCCATTCGGACAACTCCGGTGCGGTGTCGCCCTGTCCCGCGCTGGTTTCCCCCACGCCGGCTTCGACCAGGGCCAGGGCGGCGGCCAGCGCGTCCTTCTCCTCGGCCGACAGGTTCGACGCCAGTTCGGAGGGATCGAAACGCTCTTCGAGGAAACGGGTGGAGTAGCGTCCCTCGATGAACTCCGGTTGTTCGATCACCCAGCGGTGCAGGGGCAGGTTGTGGATGAAGCCCAGGATGCGGTAGTCGGCCAGCGCCCGTCTTCCGCGCGCGATGGCCATCTCCCGGGTCTCTCCCTTGACGATGAGCTTGGCCAGCATCGGATCGTAGTAGACGGGAACCTGGTAGCCCTCGCGCAGGCCGCGGTCGTTGCGCACCCCGGCTCCGACCGGCATGCGCAGACGGTGGACGGTCCCCAGGCTGGGCGCGAAGTTCTTCCAGGGATCCTCGGCGTAGACGCGGAACTCGATGGCGTGGCCCCGCTGGTGCAGATCCTCCTGCTTCCAGGGGAGCCCGCCGCCGGCCGCGATCCGCACCTGGGCCGCGACCAGATCGACACCGACCACTTCCTCGGTCACCGGATGCTCCACCTGGAGGCGGGTGTTCATCTCCAGGAAGTAGAAGTTGTCGTCCTCATCGGCGATGAACTCGACGGTTCCCGCTCCGCGGTAGTCGACGGCCCGCGCCGCGTCGACCGCGGCCTCACAGAGCTTCCGGCGGATCGTCTCGTCGATGGACGGCGAGGGCGACTCCTCGATGACCTTCTGATGACGGCGCTGGATGCTGCACTCACGCTCGAAGAGATGCAGGACTTCACCCTTGCCGTCGCCGAGGACCTGCACCTCGAGGTGGCGGGGTCGTTCGATGAACTTCTCCACGAAGATCGATGCATCGGAGAATGCGTTGAGTGCTTCGCTCTGCGTGCGCTCGACCGCGCTGGCCATCTCGTCGGACGAATGCACCACGCGCATGCCCTTGCCGCCGCCGCCCGATGCGGCCTTGAGCAGGACGGGATAACCGATCTCTTCGGCGGCCTCGATCGCGGCCGCCGGATCGCTCACCGCCTCGGTCAACCCCGGCACGATCGGCACGCCGGCCGCTTCCATGATCCGCCGCGCCGACAGCTTGTTGCCCATCCTGCGCATGCTGTCCGCAGTCGGGCCGATGAAGACCAGGCCCGCGTCCTCGACCGCCTGGGCGAAGTCGGCGTTCTCGCTGAGGAAACCGTAACCGGGGTGGATGGCATTGGCCTTCGCGGTCCGCGCCGCCTCGATGATCTTGTCGATGCGCAGGTAGCTCTCGCTGGAGGGACCGGGGCCGAGAGGATAGGCTTCGTCGGCCTGCAGGGTGTGCAGGGCGGTGCGATCGGGTTCGCTGTACACCGCACAGGCGATGATCCCCATCTCCCGGAGGGTCTGCTGGATGCGGACGGAGATCTCGCCGCGATTGGCGATCAGGACTTTCTGGAACGGAGGCTTCTTCAACTCGATCTCCTAGAGCGGAATGTTGCCGTGTTTCTTGCGCGGCGTCTCCTGCCGCTTGTTGCGCAGCCGCCGCAGCGCAGCGATGAGCTGCGGGCGCGTGTCCTTGGGCTCGATGACGTCGTCGAGGTAGCCGAGGCTGGCCGCGGTGTAGGGATTGGCGAAGCGCTCCTGGTATTCCTCCACCTTCAGGCGGCGCATCTCGTCGGGGTCGTCGGCGTCGGCGATCTCCTTGCGGTAGATGATGTTCACCGCTCCTTCCGGTCCCATCACCGCCAACTCGGCCGACGGCCAGGCGACGTTCCAGTCACCGCGGATGTGCTTGGAACTCATGACGTCGTACGCGCCCCCGTAGGCCTTGCGGGTGATGATGGTCAGCTTGGGCACGGTGGCCTCGGAGTAGGCGTACAGCAGCTTGGCGCCGTGCTTGATGAGCCCGCCGAATTCCTGCTGGGTACCGGGCAGGAAGCCGGGGACGTCTTCGAGGGTCACCAGCGGAACGTTGAAGCAGTCGCAGGTGCGTACGAAACGGGCGGCCTTCAGACTGGCGTCGATGTCCAGAACTCCGGCCAGCACCTTCGGCTGGTTGCCCACGATGCCCACGCTCTGTCCGCCCAGCCGCGCGAATCCACAGATGATGTTCTGTGCGTACTCGGGCTGGATCTCCATGAACTCACCGTCGTCCACGATGAGGCGGATGACCTCCTTCATGTCGTAGGGCTGCTTGGGGCTGTCGGGGATGATCTCGTTGAGTCGATCCTCGCGCCGGTCGATGGGGTCGGTGCAGCGCACCAGGGGCGGGTCCTCGAGGTTGTTCTGCGGCAGATAGCTCAAGAGCTTCTTCACCAGGAGCAGACATTCCTGATCGCTGGCCGCCTTGAGGTGGGCCACACCGCTGGTGCGGTTGTGGGTGTCCGCGCCTCCAAGCTCCTCGAAGGTGACGTCTTCGTTGGTGACCATCTTGATGACGTTCGGACCGGTCACGAACATGTGGCTGGTCTTCTCGACCATGATGGTGAAGTCGGTGATGGCCGGGCTGTAGACCGCCCCTCCCGCGCACGGTCCCATGATGGCGCTGATCTGCGGAATGACCCCGCTGGCCATGGTGTTCCGCCAGAAGATCTCCGCGTAGCCGGCCAGGCTCTCCACACCCTCCTGGATCCGCGCTCCGCCGCTGTCGTTCAGGCCCACCACCGGCGCGCCGTTCTCCATGGCCTCGTCCATGAGGCGGCAGATCTTCTCGGCGTTGGCCATGCTCATGCTGCCGCCGAAGACGGTGAAGTCCTGGGCGAAGACATAGACCGGCCGACCGTCCACCTTGCCCATTCCGGTGATGATGCCGTCGCCGAGAGGCTTGTTCTTCTCCATGGAGAAGTCGTGACAGCGGTGGGTGACGAAGACCCCGGTCTCCTGGAAGGTGCCTTCGTCCAGGAAGAGATGGATGCGTTCACGGGCGGTCAGCCGGCCCGATTCGTGGATCTTCTCGATGCGCTTCTCGCCGCCGCCGAGCAGGGCCTGCTGCCGCCGGGCCGCGAGTTCCTCGATCAGTTTCTGGATTCTCTCGCCCATCGTCTCGCCATGGCTTTGGACCCTTGGATCCGTGATGCCGATAGCCGCCGGAAGGTACCGGCGGAGGAGCGCATCCATGGTAGTCCACGGAAGGGTCGGATGCGAGAAGGGTTCGCAGGAAAAATGGAGCTTTTCCGGTGGGTGGGGATCGGCTTTCCGGCAGTGAGGTTCAGCGCACCACCAGCACCGAGTTGACCGCGCCGAAACCGTCGTCCACCTGGGCCGGATTGCGGGGGTCGGCGATCCACCGTTTACCATCGATCACCAGTTTGTACTGGAACTCGCCGGGGTGAAGCCGGATCTCACCCCGCCAGATTCCGTCCTCACTGCGGTGCAGCGGGTTGGCCCGGGGCGACCAGCCGTTGAAGTTTCCCACCACCGAGACACTGTGGGCGGTGGGGTCCTGGTAGCTGATGGACACCAGTCGCATCTGCTGACGGGCCTGTCCCTCCGGAGTGGACGGGGGGTTCTCCGCGTTCGGTGCGTCGGCCACGTAGCCGTAGCCATCCAGGAGGTGTTCGATGCGGTAGTCGGCACTGCGCAGCGGCTGGCCTTCGGTGGTCTTCAGATCGAGGCGGATGCGGGCATGCCCCTCCTCGTCGGCCACGACCTTCACCAGCAGGTAGTTGGCGCCCGAACCGAGGTTCAGGGAACTCTCCATGAACTTCCTCCGGCCGCGGATCCTTCCCACTTCCTGGCCGTTGAGTTTGAGCAGGGCAGGGGTCGGCGAGTCCAGCCGGACGGTGGCGATCCCGGTGGTCGTGGAGACGGCGGTGAGCCCGTACCAGACCGCGCCGGGTTCACCGTCCCCCAGCTCGACCCAACCCTCGCTGGAGAGGGCATCCTGGGGAAGGTGATGCCAGCGCACCTTGTCGTGCCAGCCGGTGTAGTCCTGCCCCAGGCGGACCTGGCTCTCCGGCGCGTTCTGGCCGGCCAGTGGAGAGCTGCGGCCGGGAGCGAAGGGCCCGATGGCGAGCCACCGGAAGTGCACGGCCACCTGGTCATCGAGGATGGACACCATTCTGGTGCCGTCGAAGAAGCGCCACTGCACCGGATACAGTCCTGGGGGATCGTCCTCGGGCGCGGCGATCTCGATCCGCCAGACCCGGGTCTCCCGGGGGGCGAGCGTGAAATTCAAGGCCGGCTCGGGGTCGACCTGCCAGCCCGAGGAGGTGACGACCTCGTAGCGGCCCTCCAGTTCCTCGGCCAGGGCATTCTCCACGGAGAGTTCGAAGAGCCGGGAATGATCGTCCCCGAAGGGGAGCGCCTGGACCACCGCGCGCATCGGATCGACCAGGGCACAGGCCGGCGCGTGGTCCGGCGCGCCCTCAGGTCCCCGCACGATCAGCCACCACAGACCGCGTTCGGGGGGAAGCGGAGGCAACTCGGCGAAGCTGTCCAGGGTGCCCTGCTGCCGGGGATGGATGGGCACCGGATCGAGGATGGTTCGTCCGTCGGTCCAGGCCGCGGTCCACTCGCCCTGCCTTCCCCTCTCCGCGGCCGAGACGCGCAGATAGTGGATGTGGACGCGCGGCGCCTGGTCGCGGGCGACGACTCCGGGCTCGACCCGGGCGGTATATGGCGCGTCGCGTCGGCTGCAGTGGAGCAGTCCGGCGGCATCGCGACGCAGGAGATCGATGGCCGTGGGCAGCCACTCGACGACGTCGCGGTCCTGGTAGGCGAAGGCCGATGCGTTCTCGTCCCCATTGAGCGGGGGCATCCCCGAACGAAGGGCCTGACGGTTCTGCCGCTCGATGGGGTCGAGGCGGGACCACTGGTCGGCCCATTCCATGAGGATCCTCGCCGTCTCGTCCCGTCCCTGGGGGAGTTGCTTCGCCGCTTCCTTCAGGATGAGCAGCGCATCGTCGGCCTCCCGGGGTTCGAGGACACGGCTTCGGCGCAGGAACTCCACCGCCACGCGGCTGCGTTCGAGCTGATGGAGGGTAGGTGAAGGAGCGGGCACGAGGACTTCCTGCGAGCCCAGATCGAGAGTCAAGGGCCCGCGGTCGGGCAGACCCAGTTCGCGCAGGGTCTCCTCGACCATCGAACCCAGCTTCGGTTGCTGCAGGAGGGCGACGGCGCGGCTCAGCAGGATGGCGTCCTGGGCCGGGGTCAGCAGGTCGAGACCGGCCTGGCGGGGCCAGCCCGAGACGGGGTTGAGGGTCTGACTCATCCAGGCGCGCGCCCGCCCGTCGTGCGGACCCTCGATGCTGCCTCCCACCAGCAGGTCGAGGGCGAGGATGCGCGCCGCGCCCCGGTCGGTGGGGGCGTTCAGACCGATGGGAAGCAGGTCGGCGAGATCGGCCGGGTGTTGTTGCCGGCGGCCGAGCGAGTCGTACTGCGCATAGCCTCCGCTGACCGGGTCGTACAGATCGTGGGCGATCTTCCGCTCGAGTAGATCGTGGTCGCGCCACCAGATGAGGGCGTCGAAGACATGCCCCCGGCGCAGGGCCATGCCGGCCAGCGATTCCAGTTGGGTCATCTCCAGGGCGGGGAGGACCGCCGTGGTGGCGCGGGTGAGTTCGTGTGGAGTCCGCAGGGCGTCGCGTTCGGCCTCCCAGATCCCCCGATTCTGGGGATCGAGGTGCTTCGACAGCCAGAACTGCCAGCGGACGAAGGCTCGGTAGGCCGTTTCGTCGTGCACCTGGAGCATGCGTTCTGCTTGGTCGATTGCGGCGGCGGCCAGGGGGATCTGGACGGCATTGAAGTGCCGGGCCCGTTCATCGAGCTCCTCGGAACGGGCATCGCAGGACCAGGTCAGGAAGTTCCCCAGCGCTACGTAGACTTCCCCGGCGTTCCTGTTCTTTTCCACGGATGGAGACGGCGTACCGGGGCGAAGGCCCGCGGTCAGCAGCGGAAGCAGCAGGAGAAGGATGGCCGCGCGATGGCCGCGCCGTTTTTTGGACATGACGGAAGCATCGAGGCTGCAAGAGGCAGGCCAAGGACTTCCGGGTCCCTACCGGCCCCAGACCGTGTCCGGGCCTCTCGGGAGCACTTCGGTGGCACCCGCCTGCCGGCGCATCTTGCCCTGCTTGCCGCACCGCCGGGCCTGTGCTACAAGGAAGGTCGTTGTCGGTCCCAGCTCACGGGAAGACCCGGAGGCTTCGCATTCCCCCCTCCGGTGGTGAGGGCCGCGATCCCAGGAAGGAAATCATGGAATTCCAGAATCTGCTGCTGGAGGTGGACGGCGGCATCGCCGTACTCACCATCAACCGTCCCAAGGCACTCAACGCCCTGAACCGGGAGACCCTGGCCGAACTCGCCGAGGCGCTGGACGAACTCGGTTCGGACGACGAGGTCAAGGCCATCGTGCTCACCGGCGCCGGAGAGAAGGCCTTCGTGGCCGGCGCCGACATCAAGGAACTGGCGGAGAACTCGGCGCTCGAGAGCAACGACCATTCGAAGTTCGGTCAGAGTCTGATGGACCTCATCGAGGACCTGGGCGTGCCCACCATCGCCGCCATCAACGGCTTCGCCCTCGGCGGGGGCCTGGAACTGGCCATGGCCTGCACCATCCGCATCGCCGCCAGCGGGGCGAAGCTGGGCCAACCGGAGATCAATCTGGGGGTCATCCCCGGCTTCGGCGGAACCCAGAGGCTGCCGCGTCTGGTCGGCATGGGACGCGCGTTGCACATGATCCTCACCGGCGATCCGATCGACGCCGAGACGGCACTGGACTGGGGGCTGGTGACCGCAGTGTACCCGGCCGAGGAACTCCTCGACCAGGCGCGCAAGCTGGCCGCCAAGCTCGCCGGCAAGAGTCCCTTCACCCTGCGCGTGGCGGCGGAGACGGTGCGCCACGGCATGGAGATGGCTTTCACCGAGGCGGTGGCCTACGAGGCTTCGCAGTTCGGTCTGAGCGCGGCCTCGCAGGACTACCAGGAGGGAATGCACGCCTTCCTGGAGAAGCGGAAGGCCGAGTTCAAGGGATTCTGAGCGGGATCTTCTCGTCCGGGGCCGTTGGCCGGCGGCCGCCGCGCCGCGGTGGACGGCCCTGGACACCATGCTTCACTTCGACCCGTCGTTCTCCTCCGCTTCGGCGCGCACGGTGAGCACCGGACAGGGCGCCTTGCGGACCACCCGTTCGGTCACACTGCCCAGGAGGAAGTGGCTCAGGCCGGAGTGGCCGTGGGTCGACATGACGATCATGTCGATCGCATGCTCGTGGGCGTAGCGGACGATCTCGAGCGAGGGATGTCCGCTGGCCACGGTGGTGACCACCCTGGAGGCGGGCAGCTTGAGATCGTCGGCCAGGGCGGCCAGGTGTTCCCGGGCGGTGGCGCGCATCTTCTCGTCGATCTGTGGAGTGGGTGGGGACCAACTCAGATCGGCCGCCTGCAGGCTGGGTTCGATGACGTGCAGGAGGTGGACGGTCGCGTCGAAACAGCCGATCATCTCCCGCAGTTGCGGGAGGGCGTGACGCGCGTTCCGGGAGAAGTCGGTGGGGTAGAGGATCTGCTTCGCCGAAGGCATGATTCCACCTCCTGTAGTGCCCCCCGGAGGAGGGCGGGCTTGCCTCGCACCCGGGGGAATCCCGATTCCGCTTCCATGGTAGGATAGCTGGCAGAGGCGTCAACCGTGTCGGCGGGGCGCCCACAGAGGTTCGACATCTATCGAAATATCGAAGGGGAGGGGCTGCCAAAGGCCGGCCAGCCTTGACCATCGGGTGGGGCGCACCTATAGTGTACTGCTCGGCGAGGAACTCCCCAGACGCATCTAAGCTCCTGATTTTCAGGGGACTAGCGCCGAAATCCCGACCACAGGCTCCCACGGGGCGAAGACGCTTCCGCGCGAGTGGCGGAACTGGCAGACGCGCAGGGTTTAGGTCCCTGTGAGGCAACTCGTGGGGGTTCGAGTCCCCCCTCGCGCACCATCAACCTGCGGGGAGACCCGCCCGGGCGGAGGAGCCCGACGCAGCATGAGTGACAAAGCCATCGAACACGAACTGATCCCGGCCGAAGAAGCGTGGAAGCGTGTCGCTCACGTGAGTGTGAGCCGCGAGCGCATGGAGGAGATCCGGGACGAGGTCGTCCGCGATCTGCGCAAGAAGGTGAAGCGCCCGGGCTTCCGGAAGGGCAAGGTCCCCCTGGAACTGGTTCGCCGTGAGTATGCCGGTGAGGTCGAGCGGGAGGCGCTGGAGCGGGTCGTTCCGCTGGCCTACCACGACGTCCTGCAGGCGCACGGGGAACTGCAGCCGCTGAGCGAGCCCCGGGTGTCCAATCTCAGCCTCGAGGAGGACCAGCCGGTGGGCTTCGACCTGGAGATCGAGGTCCGTCCGGAGATCGAGCTCCAGGGGCTGGAGAATCTCGTGGTCGAACGGGTGGAACTGGTCATCGACGACGCCCAGGTGGAGGAAGCCCTGCGGGAGCTGGCCGAGCGCAGCGCCAAGTGGGTCCCCGTGGAGAGGGCGGCCCGTACCGGTGACTCCCTCACCATCGAGTACGCGCCGCTGGGCGAGGACGGCGAGCCCATCGAGAGCGAGCGCAATCCGGGCTACACCCTCGAGCTGGGCGGCGAGGGCGTACTCCCCGAATTCAACTCGGCCCTGGAGGGTCTCGAGCCGGGTGAGGACACCCAGGTGGAGGTCCAGTATCCGGAGGATTATCCCCGGGAGGACCTGGCGGGCAAGACGATGCGTTTCGTGGTGAAGGTGCTGGAGATCAAGGAGAAACAGGTCCCCGCCATCGACGACGACTTTGCCCAGAGCGTCAGTCCCCATCCCAGCCTCGACGAATTGCGTGAGGCGGTCCGCAAGGATCTGGAGAAGGCGGCCCTCCGGGAGAGCGATCGCCAGTTCCGCGATGCGCTGATCGAGGAGATCCTGAAGGTCAACAGCGTCTCGGTTCCGCCGACGCTGGAGGCACGCTATGTGCAAGCGATGATCGACGATCTGCAGCAGAGTTCCCAGCGGGGTTTCGACGAGGAGACCCTGCAGAAACTGAGGGAGAGCTACACACCGGCGGCGCGCAAGGCGACTCAGCGCTGGCTCATGCTCGATCACGTGAAGAAGAGCCAGCAACTCGAAGCCACCGAAGAGGAGCTCCAGGCCAGGATCGAGAAGATTGCCGAGGAACAGGGTCATACCGCCGAGGAGTTGAGGCAGGCCCTGGAGATGAACCATCAGCTCGATCACCTGCGACTCGAGCTGGAGGAGGACAAGGTCTTCGATTGGCTGACCGAGCAGGTCCAGGTGAAGGTGGTGCGGAGAGAGGCCGGGCAGGACGAGGCCCCACCGGAGGCGTCGGAGGAACAGGCGGGCGAGGGCGCCTAGCCCGCGTCCGGCGAGGTCGAGGAAACGGAGATTCGGGGGCGACCCTGAAGGCCGACAGACATACCTGCGGAGGGGGAGCCTACCGATTCCCTCGCCGCCATCGTCAAGGAGAGGTCAAATGCTGGTTCCCATGGTGGTCGAGCAAACCGGGCGCGGTGAGAGGGCTTACGACATCTACAGTCGCCTGCTCAAGGACCGGATCGTCTTCATCGGCTCGCCGATCGACGATACGGTGGCCAACCTCGTCATCGCCCAGATGCTCTTTCTCCAGGCCGAGGACTCCGAGCGGGACATCTACCTCTACATCAATTCGCCCGGCGGGGTGATTTCGTCAGGTTTGGCCATCTACGACACAATGCAGTACATTTCCAATGACGTCGCCACCATCTGCATGGGCCAGGCTGCCTCCATGGCGGCGGTCCTGATGGCGGCGGGAGCACACGGGAAGCGATCGGCGTTGCCCCATTCGCGGATCATGATCCACCAGCCCCTGGGCGGTTCCCAGGGTCAGGCGGCGATGATCGAGATCTACGCCAAGGAGATCCTGTACATGCGGGATCGCCTCAACGAGATCCTGGCGAATCACACGGGGCAGACGATCAAGAAGATCGCCAAGGACACCGACCGTGATTTCTTCATGTCGGCCGAAGAGGCGAAGGCCTATGGTATCGTCGACAAGGTCATCGAACAGCGTGTCGATCTGGACAAGGACGGCAACAGCGGTTGAGCATCCATTTGAGATCTGGTCCATGTCTCATGCCCTGTGGCGGAGCGTAATATCATGAAGTCGAAGAAGGGTTCTCCTCAGGTCATCAAGTGCTCATTCTGCGGGCGGGGGCAGGACGAAGTCGCCAAACTCGTTTCCGGTCCATCGGTCTACATCTGCAACGAGTGCATCAAGCTGTGCAACGACATCCTCGAGGACGAGTTGCCGGCGATCAACACCCTCGATACCGGCGATTTTCCGAAGCCGCAGGACATCAAGGAACTGCTGGACAACTACGTGGTGGGGCAGGAGCAGGCCAAACGCACCCTGTCGGTCGCGGTCTACAACCACTACAAGCGTATCCATCACCGCCGGGACGCCGACGACGTCGAGCTCGACAAGAGCAATATCTTGTTCGTGGGATCGACGGGAACCGGCAAGACCCTGCTGGCGCAGACCCTGGCGAGGATCCTGAAGGTTCCCTTCGCCATCGTCGACGCGACCGCCCTGACCGAGGCCGGGTACGTGGGGGAGGATGTCGAGAACATCCTGGTCAAGCTCCTGCAGAACGCTGACTACAACCTGGCTGCGGCCGAACGCGGGATCATCTACATCGACGAGATCGACAAGATCTCCCGCAAGAGCGACAACCCGTCGATCACCCGCGACGTGTCGGGCGAGGGCGTGCAGCAGGCTCTGTTGAAGCTGTTGGAGGGAACGGTGGCCAACGTTCCTCCCCAGGGTGGCCGCAAGCATCCCCAGCAGAAGTACCTCGAGGTGAACACCCGCGACATCCTCTTCATCTGCGGTGGCGCGTTCGAGGGGCTCGATCGCATCATCCAGCAGCGCACGGGTGAGAAGGTGCTGGGCTTCGACCGCAGCGAGGAAGCCACCAGCAAGAAGAACCGGGGCGACGTCCTCAAGCAGATCGAGCCGGGTGACCTGATGAAGTTCGGGCTCATCCCCGAACTGGTTGGAAGACTTCCCGTGGTCGCCACCCTCGAAGAGCTCGATGAGGACTCGATGGTGCGCATCCTCACCGAGCCCAAGAATGCACTGGTGCGCCAGTACGAGAAGCTCTTCGAGATGGAGGACGTCGAGCTGATCTTCGAGGAAGGGGCCCTGCGCGCGGTGGCTCGCCTTGCGATCCAGCGCAAGACGGGAGCTCGAGGTCTGAGGGCGATCCTCGAGGAGATCATGCTCAATCTCATGTTCGAGATTCCTTCCTCCCAGGACATCCAGCGTGTCGTGGTGACGAAGGAGTGCATCGAAGGCAAGGAAGAGCCGATCATCTACACCGAAGGCGATGGCCTGAGGGTCAAGGAAGCCTGAGTCCGCCGGCGGGGGAGATGGCATCCCACCGCAATTCACATCGAGAGGCCCGCCGCGAGCGGGCCTTGCCTTTGAGGGAGACCGAAGATGAGCGACGCAGCGATGAGCCGGCGACGCGATGACGAACTCGAGTCCGTTCCCAACAAGTTGCCGCTGCTGCCCCTGCGCGATGTGGTCATCTTTCCCGGTGCGGTCGTTCCCCTGCTCGTCGGACGTGAGCGCAGCATCCTGGCCCTGAACGCGGCCAACGATGCGGACAAGCTGCTCGTGGTGACCGCCCAGCGCGAACCCGAGGTGAGCGACCCGTCCCCGGACGATCTCTATGCCCTGGGCACCCTGGTGCGCATCCATCAGGTACTGCGCCTGCCCGACGGAACCACCAAGATCCTCATCGAGGGCCTCTCGAGGGTGGAGATCACCGGCTATTCCGACGAAGACGGCTACTGGAGCGTCGAGTTCTCGATCTGCGAGATCGAGGTCGCTTCGCCTTCGACCGAACTGGAGGCGTTGAGTCGCCAGGTGAACGATCTCTTCGAGGAGTACGTGCATCTGCACAAGCGGATTCCCGAGGACGCGATCACCACCGTGCAGCGCATCGAGGACGCCGACCACCTGGCCGATGCGGTGGCGTCGCAGCTTCTCATCCCGGTGGCCACCCGTCAGGAGCTGTTGGCCAAGACCGCCATCATGCCCCGCCTGCGGGAGATCGCGACGGTCCTGCGCCGGGAGATCGAGATCCTCTCGGTCGAACGCCGGATCGAGGGTGAGGTCAAGCAGCAGGTGGAGAAAGGCCAGAAGGAGTTCTATCTGAACGAGCAGCTCCGGGCCATCCGCAAGGAACTCGGCTACGGACCCGAAGAGGACGACGAGATCGAAGAGCTCATCGAACGCATCGAGAATGCGGGGATGAGCGAAGAGGCCCACGACATCGCACTGAAGGAAGTGGGGCGGCTGGCCAAGATGGCGCCGATGTCACCGGAGAGCACGGTGACCCGCACCTATCTGGATACCCTCCTGGGCCTTCCCTGGCAGACGCGCACCAAGGACCGCCTGGACACCCGCCGGGCCCGCCGGCGCCTCGACGCCGACCACTACGGCCTGGACAAGGTGAAGGAGCGTATTCTTGAATTCTTGAGCGTGGTGAAACTCACCGGGCGTCTCCAGGGCTCCATTCTCTGTCTAGTCGGGCCTCCCGGGGTGGGCAAGACCAGCCTCGGCCGGAGCATCGCCGACAGCATGGGCCGCTCCTTCGTGCGGGTGAGCCTGGGAGGGGTGCGGGACGAGGCGGAGATCCGCGGTCACCGGCGCACCTACATCGGCAGCCGGCCCGGTCGCATCATCGAAGGCATCCGCCGCGCGGGTACGCGCAATCCGGTGTTCCTGCTCGATGAGATCGACAAGCTCGGGAGCGACTTCCGGGGCGATCCCTCGGCCGCCCTGCTGGAAGTGCTCGACCCCGAGCAGAACAGCAACTACAGCGACCACTTCCTCGAAGTGCCCTTCGATCTCAGCGAGGTCTTCTTCATCACCACCGCCAACGTGCTGCACCAGATTCCTCCGGCGCTGGAGGATCGCATGGAGATCATCCGCATCCCCGGCTACCTGGAGCACGAGAAGGTGGCGATCGCCAAGAACTTCCTCCTGCCGAAACTGCGCCGCAGCCATGGTCTCTCGCGCACCCGCTTCACCGTCAGCGAGAGCGCTTTGCAGGACGCGGTGAACCTGTACACCCGCGAGGCGGGCGTGCGCGCGCTCGAGCGCGAACTGGCCACGCTCTGCCGCAAGGTGGCACGCCGCAAGGCCGAGCGCCGGCCGGTGCCGAAGGTGATCCAGCGCAGCAATCTCCACCGCTTCCTGGGACCTCCCAAGTATCTGCACCGGATGGTGGAGGAGGAGCCGGAGATCGGCGTGGTCACCGGTCTGGCGTGGACACCGGTCGGAGGAGAGATCCTGGAGATCGAGGTGGCCGCCCTGCCGGGCAAGGGCCGTCTCACCCTCACCGGGAACCTCAAGGAGGTCATGCGCGAGAGCGCCCGGACCGCCCTGAGCTACGCGCGCTCGATCGTTCCCGACAGCAAGTCGTTCCTGGAGAAGCACGACATCCACGTGCACGTGCCCGAGGGAGCCGTTCCCAAGGACGGACCCAGTGCGGGAGTGGCCATGGCCACCGCCCTCATCTCGATGATGACCCGGCGGAAGGTGCGCCGTGAGGTGGCCATGACCGGGGAGGTCACCCTCCGGGGACGGGTGCTGCCCATCGGCGGACTGCCGGAGAAGGCCGTTGCCGCCCAGCGCTTCGGATGCAAGCACATCATCATCCCCCTGGACAACGAGAAGGACTATCGCGAGCTTCCCCGCGACGTCCGCAAGGGCCTGCAATGGCACCTGGTGAGCCGGCTCGAGGAGGTCTTCGAGTTGGCCCTGCTCGAGCCGGAGGAAGCCGTCGATGCGAAGGCGACGCCGGCCGAGGTGAAGGGAGCACGGAAGCGGGTGGCGGAGGGACGCACCCATTGAATCGAACGCAGCACCGGGTCGAGCTGGTCACCCTTGCTCCGGATCTGTCCTTCTGTCCGGAGAGTGATCTGCCCGAGCTGGCCTTCAGCGGCCGCTCGAACGTGGGCAAGTCGTCGCTGCTGAACCTGCTCGTCGGCCGCAAGCGCATGGCCTACACCAGCGGACAGCCGGGCAAGACCCGCACCCTCACCTACTACCTGGTGGACGATCGCTGGCATCTGGTGGACATGCCGGGCTACGGCTGGGCGCGCGTTTCGCAAGTGGAGAGGAGGAAGTGGGCCGCGGCGATGCGGGCCTACCTCCACCGGCGGCAGCAGCTGGCGGCAGTCCTGCAGTTGATCGACCTGCGGGTGGGGGTGACGCCCGACGACCGCGCCCGCCTGCGGGAACTGATGTCGGCGGGGCTGGATTTTTGCCTTGTCTTCACCAAAGCGGACAAGGTACCCCGGGCCCAGCACGACCGGCGAGTGGCCGAACACCTTGATGGGCTTGGACTTCCGCCCGATACCGGGGTGGTGGTGAGTTCGGCCCGTGAACGCTGGGGGCAGGAGGAGATCTGGGGATGGATCGAGGATCACCTTCCGCCACAGGCGCGGCCCGAGGGTGAGTGATTGACGCTCTCTGCGTGGGCGACCTATACTGAAAGGGTGAGGCAGGTCCTTGGCACGCTTCTGGTTAGCTCTGGAGGCGGGGGGTCTGTCGTGCCTTCGGTCCGGCCGAGGGGCAGGCGAGGAGTGGGCGAGACGAAGTTGGTGAAGGTGCTCGCAAGTCGAAGCGGCCTGGTGGCCATCCTGGGCATGCTGCTGGCCAGCATGTGGATGGTCGGCTCCGCCCGTGCCACCGAGGCGGACATGTGGAGCCTGCCCTCCTACGAACCCGCGCGTTGTCAGAGTTGCCACCGCGCCAGTGAATTCGAGCTCAGGAGCAATCCTTCCCTGGCCTCCCAGCTCAATCCCTTCGGGGTGGACTGGAAGACCGCAGGCCGGGTGTGGGGGCCGGACATCGCGAAGCTGGACAGTGACGGTGACCGTTGCCTGAATGGGGCCGAGCTGGGCGATTTCACGGGCACCGACTGGACCGGCCCCAACGTCGAGGATCCCGATCGTCCCCTTCAGAACAGCAATCCGGGGATCATCGATTGCAGCCTGGCCGAACTCAGCGAGCGAAGCTGGGGTATCCTGAAGGCCGTCTTCGGTGAGGCCGACAAGTTCAAAGTCCGCTAGCTCCTTGGAGTGAGCCCTTTTCACATGCCGCCGTCCGGTCCTGCTGGACGCGCATTTTTTTTGTGAGGAGATCCCAGAAGATGCACAGCATGAGCGTGGTCATCGGGGGACAGTGGGGTGACGAGGGCAAGGGCAAGATCGTGGACTGTCTGGTTCCGGAGGTCGACGTGGTCATCCGCTACCAGGGCGGGGCCAATGCCGGTCACACGGTCAAGGTCGGTGAGAAGAAGTTCGTCCTGCACCTGTTGCCCACGGGAATCCTCCACGAGAAGGTCCGCTGTCTGCTGGGTGGTGGCATGGTCGTCGACACCTGGGCACTGCTGGAGGAGCTGGACGAGTTGAAGGCCAACGGCGTGGATGCCGACTCGCGGGTGTATCTGGCCTCGTCGGCCCACCTGGTGCTGCCCTTCCATCGCCGGATCGACGAGCTGAGGGAGAAGAGCCTGCAGCGCAAGAACATCGGCACGACCGGACGCGGAATCGGCCCGACCTACGAGGACAAGATGTCGCGGATGGGTCTGCGGGTGGGCGATCTCCTGCTGCCCGACGAGAACCTGCGCCGGCTGGTCATCGAGAAGGTCCTGCGGGCCAACCAGTACCTGGCCGCCCGCTTCGATGCGCCGGCCATGGCGGCCGAGGCCATCGGCAGCGAGATCGTCGAACACGCCCAACGTCTGCGGCCGATGATCGTCGATTCCTTCGATTTCCTGGCCCCGGTGCGCGCGGGTGCCTGGCGCGCCCTGCTGGAGGGGGCCCAGGGCACCCTCCTGGACATCGACCATGGCAGCTATCCCTTCGTGACCTCCAGCAATTGCACGGTCGGAGGGGCGTTGACCGGTACCGGACTGCCACCGCAGTTGATCGACCGGGTGACCCTGGTCTTGAAGGCCTACTGCACCCGGGTGGGCAACGGTCCCTTCCCCACCGAACTGCACGGGGAGGAAGCCGAGGCACTGCGTCAGGCGGGCCACGAATTCGGGGCCACGACCGGCCGTCCACGGCGGCCCGGGTGGTTCGACGCGGTGGCGGCGCGCTATGCCGCCGAGATCAACGGTGCCACGGAGATCGCGTTGACCAAGCTCGACGTCCTCACCGGTCTGGAGCAGGTGAAGGTGTGCACCGCCTATACCCTCGATGACAAGACGATCGATTCCTTCCCCGCCGACGCGGCGCAGCTCGAGCGCTGCAAGCCGGTGTACACCGAGTTGCCGGGTTGGAGTGTCGACTTCTCCGCGATCAAGGACTACCGGGAACTTCCGGAGAACGCACGGGCATATGTGGCAACGCTGGAAAAGCTGATCGGTTGCCGGGTGCGATACGTCTCGACCGGGCCTCAACGCGAACAGTTCATCGATCGCGACCAGGCGGCTTCCGTGCAGAATCGCAGTCTGGGCACCGCCTGATCTCCCTTCCCGCCCAGGCTTCCCTTTCCGGCCTTCCACAACGCCTGCTTCTCGGGCACGACGAACCCCTACCTGCTGCGACGCGCCGATGCTTGCGCGCTGGCACACATCGTGTTTCCAGGAGGCATCGAGGTATCCATCGATGCTCCTGTGGGTTTTTCTCTCGTTCTTGACTCTGGCCGCCTGCGGCGCGGGCGCCCTGGCCTTCCGCGCGTGGCGCCGCAGGCGGCTCCTCGACCACCTGGGCCGTCGTCACAAGATGCACCCGAGTTCGGGACGGGAGGTGGAGGAGATGCTCCTCTCCCTCGCCGGACACTGGGCGCAGACGGGTCTGCGCGATGTCCTCGAGGGCCGCGACGGCAGCGGTCGCTACTGGGCGGCGCGAAGGGGATGGGGCCGGGAGATGCAGGAGGTCTTCATCGCCGAGCTGAGCCGCCACACCCCGGCGCATGGTCTCAACCTGGAGTCGTTGCACGATGGTTCGCTGCGCATGGAATGGGCGCTGACTCCCGAACGGGCTCTCGACGGCCAGGCGCGGGAGGTGGTGCAGCGGGTGTTGCGGGAATTCGCGGCCTTCAAACTGTACCATCGGCGTCCCTTGATCTCACTGCTGGTGGGGGAGAAGGGTGCGGTGCTGCACGCGCCCATGGGCGGCCAGGACGACCGTAATGCCTTCATCGCCGCCGCCAGGGTCCTGCGCGGTGACCTGCTGCACTGTCTCTACCGTCGCGATCCGAACCCGTCGGGAGCGGTCCAGCCGGTGGACGTCGAGCGGAACGGCGCGCCCGAAGCGGACGGCGGAGGTGGTGGCTTCCAGGCCGAGGAGACCCTGCACCCGGACATCGACCGGGCCCTGGAGAATCTCGAGCCCGAACCGCTGGTGAGCGCGGAGGAGCTGGTGGCCGAGAAGCCGGCGCCTCCGCCGAAGGGTTGGCAGAGCGTCAAGGGCAAGGCGGTGTTCGAGATCCCCGAGCCCGAAGAGGAAGTGGTGGTGCTGCAGGCGAGCGCCTCGCGCACCAAGGCGCAATCGTTCGGCGGCGGGCAGGGCACCAATGGCCACCGCTCGCTCTTCCATTGGGATTAGGGCGAGCTCGTCGGCTCCACTTGCCGCCACCGGCCTTCCCCATTACACTACGCGCCTGCCGCGTCCCGGCGGCAGCTCCCGCCTGGAACCCACACTCGGTGGGAGGCGTTCGGGTGGGCCCCTAGCTCATCAGGTAGAGCAGCGGACTTTTAATCCGCAGGCGCTGGGTTCGAGTCCCAGGGGGCCCACCAGAAAAG
>JAOZPE010000065.1:5436-8518 GCA_029932915.1 Candidatus Krumholzibacteriia bacterium | reverse complement strand
ACCCCGATCCAGCAACTCCATGACCAAGGGGTTGTGCAGATGGGTCAATCCGACATAGACGGCCGCGGAATCGGTATCGGCGCCGCCATGATATTGCTCGACTGTTCTGCCGGATACTTCACCGGGATCGACGCCCAGAGCGAGAAATAGCTGATCGAAGAACAGAGCGTCCATCGATGACATGTCCTCATAGAGGACCGGGTGGTTCTCGATCAGGTTCTTGAAATCATCCTCGTGGATTCCAGGACGGGTAAGGATCATCAGGATCCGCGGCAACAGAGGCATCAGAGTGCGGACCGGCGGATCATCGTCCTTGACAATGGTGTTGCTTGGAATGATCGCCATGTCGACGGTCTTCTCTCGCAATCCCTCCAGAGCCACTTCCTCGTTGAGATCATAGCTGATTGTCACATCGAGATCGGCTTCTTTCCGCAAGACACCGATGATCGCTTCGTCCGTTACCTTGGCCGATCCATGTTCGGTTACCTTCATGATGACGAGGGAGTCATCCGAACCGGTCGAGCACGAGCTCGCAAGAACGACAATAAGAAGAAGACCGATCGGTAATAGTTTATTCATTTTCCTTGTGCGAAGATCCTGGGGTAACCGTGTGATCGTGAATTCGGGGAAGGCTCTACTGGAAATAGAAGCTGAGCATCTTTACGTCAAGAAGACTTGTAATCACTCCCCCCACCACCCCTTTGTTTTCTGCGCTCTTGGCCGGGTTTCTGGGCTATTTACCCCAAAACATGGCGCCATGGATGCCGCGGGCCTATCAAGTAACCCTATGTTGATAACCTAAACAGGAGAATTCTATGACGAAGTACCGAATGGTTTCGGTGGTATTGACGGTGATTTCGCTGCTGGCGATGGCGGCGGTACCGAACACTTCCCTTGCTCAACATCCCACCTATGAGATGACGACACCGATCCCCGAGAACATCCTCACCCCCGATGAGGTTGCAAGCTCCATTGGAACATTGAAGTTCAACGATGGCGTTCCCACCGAAGACACCGCAAGCCTGGTTCAGGACTATCTCGACCGAGCACGTGGCGTCGACGCTTTCTTGAAGGGTATCCCCGGAGCGTCACTGCAGGAGATCATCAAGGGACCCGCGGCACTCGGCGTGGACGCGGTCGGCAAGGTGGCCATCTTCGATGGGCTCATGGACTCCCATTCCCTGTACCTCACCGCGAACACCTCGACCTTGTACATCATGCCCTACATCAACACCAAGGATGTCGGGCCCGTGGTGGTCGAGGTTCCTCCGGCCATGCTCGGAGCGTTCAACGACGCCTGGTTCCGCTACGTGGGAGACGTGGGCATGGCCGGTCCCGACCAGGGCAAGGGCGGCAAGTACCTGGTCCTTCCTCCGGCATACTCGGGCGACGTCCCCTCCGGATACCATCTCATCGAACCCACCACCTATTCGGTGTGGCTGTTCATGCGTGGAAATATTTCCAAAGGAATTGATTCCGCGGTGAAGAACGTGAAGGACCACCTCAAGGTCTATCCGCTCTCGGAAAAGGATGATCCCAAGCCCTGCGAATACGTGAGCATGTCAGGTAGGGAATTCAACACCATCCATCCCAATGACTTCGAGTTCTATGTGCATCTGGACCATCTCATCCAGACCGAGTCCGATGAGATGCTCGACGCCGAGACCAAGGGCCTCTTCGCCTCGATCGGCATCAAGAAGGGCCAGAACTTCGCTCCGGATGCCCGCATGAAGAAGATCCTCACCGACGCGGTGGCCATCGGCAACGCGGCAGCGCGAGCCAACAACTGGTATCCGCGCGGTGATCTCACGATGGTGTATTACTATCAGGACCAGCCCACGGAATGGGTGATGGCCTATCCGGGCAAGAACGTGTTCTTCAAGTACGACGGCGCGATCAACACCGATGCCCGGGCGTGGTTCCACTACACCTACACCGCGGTCACGCCGGCCATGGCCCAACCCCACGAGGGACGCGGTTCGGACTACGCCATCGCCTTCAAGGACGCCGATCACAAGCCCTTCGACGGGTCCAGGACCTATCGGATCCACATTCCCAAGGATGTGCCGGTCAACGATTTCTGGGCGCTGACGGTCTACGACCCGCAGACCCGGTCGATGCTGCAGACCGACCAGCAATTCCCCACCGTGGGAAGCCAGGACGATGGTTTCAAACAGAACGACGATGGATCGTTCGATGTCTATTTCTCTCCCGAACCCCCCAAGGGTTTCGAGAAGAACTGGTTGCAGACCATTCCGGGCAAGGGTTGGTTCGTCATTCTCAGAATGTACGGCCCGCTCAAGCCCTGGATCGACAAGAGCTGGCGGCCAAGCGAGATCGCGATGGTCGACTAACTCGTCATTGCAAAGGCGGGGGCGCCTCATGCGGGCGCCCCCGTTCTGTGAAACACGAAATGGAAGCGGATCCTTCGCCGCTTCTTTTCATTTCAGAAGGGTCATCGAGCGAGTGGCGTCCTCTGAATCCGTCCGCACCCGGTAGAAGTAGACCCCCGAGGTGACATTGTTCCCGTCCCGGTCCTTGCCGTCCCAGGAAACGGTGTGAGGACCGGCGCTCATTCGTTCATCGCGAACAAGCGAGCGCACCAGGCGGCCGGCAACGTCGTAGACATCGAGCTGGACCGAGCTCGCCGCCGGCAGGTCGAAGGAGATCACCGTCGACGGGTTGAAGGGGTTCGGATAGTTCTGCAGGACGGTGAGGCTTCGGACGGGAGCCGCACCCGGAACGCCGCTGGGCACCTGCTCGAAGTAGAAGACGCCCATGTCGGCAACGGTGCCGTCAGGGTCGTCCGGGGTCGAAGGGTTGCCGGCGTCGATGCAGGGCGAGGTCTCCTGCAGTGTATAGTCGCCGTTGTCCGGGTCGGTCCACTCTGGATCGAGGGTGATGTTGTAGTAGATATCGCAGGAGTCTCCGTTTGCATTGACCATCACCGGCACAGCCAGGTTCGCCGGATAGTAGTTGGTGTTGTCGGTGATGAGACAATTGTAGTAGAAGTGCGAATTGTCGGCATTGCCGGAACCTCCGCTGATGGCGAAGATGGTATCAATGATGCAGTTCTCGATCG
>JAOZPE010000065.1:2613-5336 GCA_029932915.1 Candidatus Krumholzibacteriia bacterium | reverse complement strand
TTGCCGGAACCTCCGCTGATGGCGAAGATGGTATCAATGATGCAGTTCTCGATCGTCGCCTCGATCCCCGCGTTCTCGAACACAACTCCGTCCATACCATTCGCGATGGTGCAATGATCGATATGAGGTGAGGAATCGTTGTTCATATAGATCCCGCTACCGCTGTTGTCCGTGAGAAGACAGTGCGAGATGAGCGGCGAACTGTCCGAGAGAAAGATGCCGATCGAATGGCCACTGACCTTGGTGCCGGAGATCGTACCGTAGAAGGCCGACGCACAGTGGATACCGTAACTTCCACAATTCTCGACGACACAATCGATCACCGAGGCGGCATCCCGGTTCGGATCCCCGTAGATCAACAGGGCCTTCCCGCAGGAGCGGAAGCTCGTACGCGCGACGGTCACCGCATAGCTGGGGCTGGTCACGACTCCTGGATTCTGGATGTGTTCGATCACACAATCCTCGATGACCGGATACTGGGTTCCGGGCGCGATATCCGGGAAGAAATAGATTCCGTACCTCGCGTACTGAACCGTACAATGCCGGATGGCGTTGCTGGTCAGATGAAGAGTAACCGCCCGCGAACCATAGCGGATATTGCAGTATTCCAGCCGGCCGTTGTCGTCACTGTGCAGGGCAAAGACGATGCCGCCCCAGTCCTCGGCCTCCGGGGAGGGCTGACCGGAGGTGAAGGTGATGGAGTCGGTCTCGGTACCAACGGCCACCAGCAGGCCATCGACCGTCAGCGAATAGTCGCCGTTGAAGATCACCGAGACGCCGGGCTCGACAGTGAGGGTGTCGGAGGCCTCGACGCTGACCTCGCCTTCGACGTAGTAGGTCTTGCCCGCTTCGAGCACCCCGGACAGCGGCCCGGAGAGGATTCTCGAGATCGGCAGCAGCTCGATGCTTGGCAAGACGGTGTCCGCAGTGATCAGTTGGTTCAACTGGTATTGCGTGACATAGCCGGTATGGTGGTATTCGACGTCGTAGGCGCCGGCGACGAGGTCCAAGGCGTAGTCGCCGTTGGCGTCGGTCAAGGTGCTGTCGGTGACCGCGTCGGGCGAGTCGGCCACGAAGACAACCGTCGTTCCCGAGTGGTCGGTAGCTTCGGCCAGGGTGGCCGTTCCCGAGGCCTGGACCGCCAGGGCCGAGCCCGAGGCCAGGACCAAGGTCAACAGGACAAGTGTGAACAAGCCGGTACTCCGGGGAATTGTCATTACGGGAAACTCCTTGCTGGAAACAGGATTACACCTCCGAAAAGCGTATCATAGGCGAGGTTAAGTAAACAACTTGAATATCTGGTGGGGACTATCCATCCTGTGGCTTCGTATCGTAATCTGACCGGCAGCCAAGGAAACCGTGAGGATCCCTGGAACCGACTCATTCGCAATGAGTCAGCACGTACCCATGAGTTGCGTATTCTGCCACATCGATCCGAAGACGATATGGGCCGAGCACGGCGAAGCCCTTGCCATCTTCGATGTCTTTCCCGTCACTGCGGGCCATACCCTGGTCATCCCCCGCCGGCACGTCCCCAGCTATTTCGATCTGACCGGCGATGAGCGTCAGGATCTCTGGAATCTCGTCGATGAGGTCTGCCGCCAGCTCCAGGCGAAGCACGCCCCCGACGGATTCAACATCGGTATCAACATCGGAAAAGCCGCCGGTCAGACCATCGATCATCTCCATGTCCACGTCATTCCACGGTATGAAGGCGATGTGGCCGATCCGACGGGCGGAGTGCGCGGGGTCATACCCGCCAAACAGAACTACAGGACCCGGTCATGACCCCTCGGCCGCTCGATACGGTCGGTTTCGCCGAACGTGTCCTCACCCTCCTGGACCTGGGCAACTTCACCGCCACCTACAAGTACGCGGTCATGCTCGCGCTCATGGACCTCTGTCTGGAAGGCACTTCCCGATCAGGCACACCTCCGCTTCAGCTCACCACCCGCCAACTGGCGCTGAAGGTTCTGGAACTCTATTGGCCACAGGCGCGGCCGATCGACCCAGGCAAAAGGCGCATCCTGCTGCAGAATCGCGGCGGTCAAGCCCGCATCCTCAACAGGATCCTGCGCTTCAAGGAGGGAAGGGAGCCCGGCCTGGGTTTCCATCAGGCTCGCGTCGCCGATCCCAGGGCATTCGAGCGCCTCGTGGATGATGTCGAGTGGGTCCTGGTGTTCATGCCCCTGCCCAAACTGCAACGAGTGGGTGGCAAGGTCGACGAGTTCATCTACCACATATCCTGGAACGACCATATCCGCAGGCGAGAGTGGAGGAATCTGGACGATCATGACAACCAGATCCACCTGGTGCCGGAGGCGGCAGAGAATCTGGTGCGCTTGAGCGGTCTCCTGCGACCGCTTCTCCAGCGTCAATGGAGCGACATGGTCGCCCGTCTGAACCGCGATCTCTTCTCCGAAGCGTCCCTCGACGAGTTCCTCTTCGGCATTCCCCGCAGAGACCTCCACCTCGTTCGCGGTCGTCTACGCGAGCTCCAGGACGATCGCTGCTTCTACTGCGGCGAGCGTCTCTCCAACTCGCCGGAGGTGGATCACTTCATCCCCTGGTCGCGCTATCCAGACAATGGCATCGACAACCTCGTGGTCGCCCACGCTCGGTGCAACCGTCACAAGAGCAACCACCTCGCCGCCACCGAGCACCTAGGCCATTGGCGCACGCGGGCCGACGAGGCGAAGGGCGATCTGGAGAGCATCGCCGAA
>JAOZPE010000065.1:0-2513 GCA_029932915.1 Candidatus Krumholzibacteriia bacterium | reverse complement strand
GGGCCCTCCAGTGCAGGGCCCACCAGGATCGGTGCACTATCCGAAGTTGCGGGAATCCCCGATTCCGCCTGGAGTTCCTCTACTTGTTCGAAGTTCCTTCATTGATCGGGGTATGAATGCACCCCTGGTTGGGATCACAGGTGTCCACGGTGTTCGGGTCACCATCGTCACAATCGACAGGCGTGTGCACGCACCCGCCAGTGACGGGATCGCAGGTGTCCACGGTACACGAATCACCATCGTCGCAATCGACGGGGGTGTGCACGCACCCGCCAGTGACGGGATCGCAGGTGTCCACGGTGCACGGATCACCATCGTCGCAATCGATGGGGGTGTGTACGCATCCGGAGATGGGATCACAAGTGTCCACGGTGCACGGATCACCATCGTCGCAATCGACGGGGGTGTGCACGCACCCCGAAGCGGGATCACAAGTGTCCACGGTGCACGGATCACCATCATCGCAATCAACAGATGTGCAGGGATAAGTGCCGCAGAGTTGAAGCCATGTCCCGGCCGCGTAGTAATTCAAACAGCCCGTCGTCGTGTTGTAGATGACGAGACCATCGGCCGGCGAGACGATGGCATCCCGCTCCTCCTCGGTCATGCGTGGGGGCAGGAATCCCCGCGTCTGCGATTGCAGATCGAGAAGCGCACTTGCGTCGGGTGCAGTGGTTCCGACTCCTATGCCACCGGAGACGCCCGCGTACATGTCCTCGCCCATCACGACCCAGTCACCGTCATTGATGCCGCCTTCAGCCGAGAGTTCGCTCTTCAGTGCGAATGCAGCACTCGAGAAGGGCTGATCGGGCATCTGTTCGAAACCTTGACCGCTGTCCACCCATACCCGCAGTTGCGCGTCGTCACACAGAAGATCGGCGGTCAAGGGAGGCATCCCCTGCTCACCACCCAGCAATACGCTGAACACTCCACGAACCACATTGATCGTCACCGACGTCGTCGGCGGATTCCCACTGAGGTCTTCGTTCGACCAGACGATCTGCGTCCCACCGCAGATCACCGCGAACTTGAACTCCGCAGAGCCGTCGTATGTCACGCCGTTCTTGAGAAGCGATCCCTGGTAGCTCACGTGGGAAGGCTGGGCCGATGCCATAGAGGTCACACAGAGGATCAGGCCAAGGAGCAGGAAGAAGGGGATTCGTCGTTGCATGATCTTCTCTCAATCGAAGCGGTTGCGGATCTACTTCACAAGAACAAGCTTTTGTGCGCGCCGCGTGGAATGAGCCTCCAGTACGCAGAGATAGGTCCCCGAGGCGACCGGCGCGCCGTTGGCGTCTCGTCCGTTCCACGTGGCTTGCCTTCGACCGGGCATCTGGATCTCGTCCACAAGAGTCTCTATGAGCTTGCCCCGCAGATCGAAGATGCGCAGCCGGACACGTGCCGGAGGATCCGGCACATCGTACTGGATGGTGGTGAATGGATTGAAGGGGTTGGGAACACCCGGGTAGAGAGCGTCGACGAGCGGAAGGGGAACCGAGGGCACAGGATCGGTCGCCGTGACATGTGGACTCGCGCCCCAGAATCCCGATTGGATCACATGGATCGTTCCGATCGCGGTCGATACCACGGGTTGCCCGATCGTATAGCTCAGGCTGTGCGTCGAAGCGACGACGGTTCCCCCACCCGATGCCATGACGAAGCCGTGCATCTCGTGCTGGGCGAATGCGCTGACGGGCAACAGGATTGCAGCCGCCAACAGGGCAAGCGTGAGCTTCGCGGTGACATGCGAGAGCGGGACCAACTTCATACTCAACCGCACCACTCAGGAGGAAACGGTCTCGGGTGCTGACCGGAAGCCTCTTGAACGAAGAGGCCGGGTTCGATTATACCCCACAAGACATCTGCCGTACAAGCCTACTGTTTTTCCGGCACTTCACTTTTCCATGCCGATATGTATCCTATGGCCTTGAAGGAGGCAAGAAGCATGTCAGCCATCGGTGACCTTTCCCGCGAACAGTTACTCGAACTCCTCGGCAACTTCGCAAAGAATTGGCTCGCCCACGACGGGCTGTGGTTCCAGGCGGTGGAGAAGAAGCGCGGCATGGACGAGGCCATCGAGGCGGACACCGCGGCGTGGGCGCGCTTCTCCCCCATCGAGGCCAAACGGATCAAGGCCTTCCTGGGGCTGCCCGAGCACGCGGGCCTCGAGGGGCTCGACGAGGCATTGAAGTACCGGATGTACGCAGTCCTGAACAAGCAGAGCAGCGAACTGAAGGACGGCGTCCTGCGCTTCTACATGAACGACTGCCGGGTCCAGAGCGCGCGCAAGCGCAAGGGTCTTCCCGACTTCCCCTGCAAGTCCGTGGGAATCGTGGAGTACACGACCTTCGCCGAGACGATCGATCCTCGCATCCGAACCCGCTGCATCGCGTGTCCCCCGGACAAGCACCCGGAGGAATACTTCTGCGCGTGGGAGTTCACCCTGGAGGAGTGAGGCTGTCACCACCGGCGTCTAATGTCCTGAAAACACCGAAATAAAATGTCCTCCTGAC
>JAOZPE010000064.1 GCA_029932915.1 Candidatus Krumholzibacteriia bacterium | reverse complement strand
ATCTGGCCGGTGTTGTTGTGACCCCACTGATCGGGATAGCTGGGATCGTTGGGAGATACCGCGGGGAAGGCACGCCAGTCGACGGTCGCCGATTCCACGTAGGGATTGGCGGCCAGTTGGCGAGCAGCCTCCATGGCGTCCACTGCCGGGTCGCCTTCGAAGATGTAACGACGGTCGACGCCGAGCTGATGACCCAGATCCGGGTCCTTCTGCGGCTGATAGGGCCGTACCATCCTCTGCATTCCGACCGAGCTGAGGGTGGCGTCCAGCTCGGGCAGCCCGGTGACGGCGGCTGCACGTTCACCGGATGCCATCGCCTGGGCCTGCACGGCAAGCTTGGCTCCCTGGGGAGTCAAGGTGACGAGAACACGTCCCGGAGCGTACTCGGGAACCGCCGGTGCCTGGTCCACGTAACCATTTTGCACCGGAACGAATGCCCGGTCGGCCGCAAGAGCCATGCTGGCGCTTGCCAGGATGCCGAACAAGCAAAGGAAGAGGACGAACGAGAGGGATGGTTTTCTCATGAGAGCAGCACTCCTCAGATGCAGGTGGCGAGGGACAGCGTGAGGTCAAGGGTGGAGCCTCTGGCGAGAGGGAGAGCGAGAGCCTTCACACGCACGCTGTGAGACAGTACAGGACAACGATACCCGATATTTGGGCGCCGTGTCCAGCACGACCTCACACTCTGTCCTTGGCGCCGCTGCAAGTGGAAGAGACGAGAGACGCCTCGTGGATCTGTGGGGGAACACTGGCGGTTGCTGCTTCACCGCGCTGAAGCTTCTGCTAGAATGAGAACGAGAAGCGATGGAATCCGCCCAACGGCCGCGGCTCCCGCCGGGATGTGGACCACCGCCCGAGGTCCTTCCTGCACGATGGATGCAGATTCCCCTCCCCAAGGAGTGTGCACCGATGGCTCTTCCTTCTCCTTCGAGGAGATCCTTCTCCCTGCTTTCCTCAGTGGTTGTCCTTCTCGCCGCGGTCCTGGCCCTGAGCACCTGCAGCAGCGACAACCCGGTCGAGGCCCCTCCTGTGACCGGAGACGGCACGGTGGGGCCGGCGGGTGGAACGGTCAGCGACGCCACCGGCGCGTCGGTGATCATTCCTCCCGGTGCCTTGAGCAGTGACGTGAAGGTCACGGTGGAGGGTTTCCCCCAGATGGAATCGGCACCTTATCCAGCCGGACCGGTGCCGGTGTTCTGGGGTGGGGCCCAGTTCGGGCCGGCAGGCACGCAATTCGCGCAGCCGGTCAGCATCTCGTTGCCTACCGGAGATGAATTGAATCCGGGTGATGACTACCAGCTCTTCGTCTACGATCCGGACAACTCGCGGTGGGTGATCGAGAAGACCCCGGCGGTGGTCGATCCGAGCGGACACAAGCTCGTCGCCCAGGTCTCGCACTTCTCCCTCTTCGGAGGAAGCGGGATGGCCGGCGGAAGCGCGGCCCGCAGCGCGATCACCGATCTGCTCTGCAGTTTTCCCTCGCCCCTGGAGGTGTGTGAGGCCTACGCCGCCTACTTCAAGGAGTACGTGGCCAAGGTGGGCGACATGGGGGTGTGGGACGGTCAGTGCAAGGAGGTGTGCGGGCTGTACATGGACCTCACCTGCGAGGTCAACGGGGTGGAGGAATTCCTGCCCGTGCGCGAGGGCGAACTCGAGGGCCGCGAAGTCATGGTCTACGATCCGGAGAACTGTGGATTTGGCGACAACATGGCCATGTTCGAAGCCATCTCCATCATCTACTACCGCTGTGCCCAGCCCGATCTGACGGTCACCGCCGATCCCGGAGAGATTGAACTGGGAGGGGCGAGCACGGTCATGGGCACCTTGATCTGCGGCACGGTGCCCTTCCCCGATCAGACCGTCCAGTTCGAGTGCTTCGGCGTGGGCCAGGTCGATCACGACGAGGCGGTGACGAGCCCGGCCGGTCAGGCCCAGGTCATGTACACCAACGACGAGGCCACCGGCGAGGCCACCGTCCGCGGCTACTACGACGCCTGCGAAGGCGAGTTGAACGCGGGCACGGTCACATCGGCAGCCACCATCGTCACCAGCGGCGACTGGCACGGGACGATGACCGTGCACTACGACCATCCGGTGGGCGACGAGCCGTTGGAGGGTTTCGCCGATGTGGTCACCATCGACTTCGGCTTCACCATCGACGAGGAGGACAACCTCACCGGCAGTGGATCGGGCAGCCATTCGGCCACCGTGACCCCCAGCGGAAGCTGCTGGCAGTCGAGCCTGGACGCGCCGGACTTCTCCGTGGTGGCCGCCGGAGGAGCCAGCGCGCACCAGATGAATTTCCTCGTGTATCCCAACCCGGCGATGCCGGTCGAGTTCGTCATCACCTGTCCGAACAGCGAAGGGACTACCGACTACTCCTATCCCGGCGAGGGTTACCTGGAGGGTTCGATCCTGACCCAGGACATCCACGTGTCGGTGGCGCGCGAGGACGGTGCCACGGCTTCGGGTTCGGGCAGCAGCGATTGGGGGGAGGACATTCCGATGTCGTACAGCTGGTCGGTGATCATCCACAAGGGAGGAAGCTGACAGCCTGCCGGAGGTGAAGCAAGGCGGCGACGGGACCTGGCTTCCCGCCGGTGCGGCTTTCCCGACCGGTTGGGATGTCCCCTTGCCAAGGGCGGCCCCGTGGGGATAGCCTGCCCCCGATGCCCCGCAAGGATGGTGAATCGTGCCGGTTGTCGTCGGAATCCTCTCCATCATCGCCTACGTCCTCGGCTATCGCTTCTACTCGGGCTATCTGGCCCGGCACGTGTTCCGTCTCGATCCTGAGCGGCTGACGCCCTCGCACCTGCTCCACGACGGCATGGACTACGTGCCCTCGCGGCGCGAGATCCTCTTCGGCCATCACTTCGCCTCCATCGCCGGTCTGAGCCCGATGCTCGGCCCGGCCATCGCGGTGATCTGGGGGTGGCTGCCCGCCCTCCTGTGGGTGGTGTTGGGAACCCTCTTCATCGGCGCGGTCCACGACTTCAGCGCGCTGGTGGTGAGCATGCGCGCCCGGGGCGAGAGCATCGGCAAGGTCGCCGAGGACATCATCGGACCCCGGGCCAAGTCGCTCTTCCACGCCATCATCTTCTTCCTGATCTCGCTGGGAATGGGTGTGTTCGTCCACGTGGTGGCTCTGCTCTTCACCCGCGCCTTCCATCCCGAGGCCGTCCTGCCCACCTTCGGCATGATGATCATCGCGGTCTTCGTCGGACTGTCCGCCTACCGCTGGGGCCTCCCGCTGGGGCGCTCCAGCGCAGTCGCCTTCGTGGCGGCACTGCTGCTGGTGTGGGTGAGCCTGAAGGTGCCCGCTCCCGATCTCTCCCTGGGCACGTGGAAATGGCTGCTGTTGGGCTATGCCTTCCTGGCCTCGGTCTTGCCGGTGTGGTTGCTGCTGCAGCCGCGTGACTACGTGAATTCGATGCTCCTGTACCTGGGTCTCATCCTGGCCTACATCGGTTTCTTCGCCCTGCGGCCGTCCTTCCAGGCCCCGGCCTTCGTGGCCTCGCCCGAAGGAGCGCCCCCGGTCTTTCCCTTCGTGTTCATCATCATCGCCTGCGGTGCGGTCAGCGGTTTCCACGGGCTGGTGAGCAGCGGAACGACGGCCAAGCAGATCGACAACGAGATGGACGCGCGGCCCATCGGCTACGGGGCGATGATCGGCGAGTCGCTGCTGGGTCTGTTGGCGGTGCTGGCCTGCACCGCCGGTTTCAGCAACCGCCTCAGTTGGGGCCATCACTACTCCAGCTGGAACTCGGCGATGGATCTCGGCGATCGCATCGACGCCTTCATCCGGGGCACGGCCCGCTTCCTCTCGTCCATGGGGATCTCCGTGGAGGTCGGCTCGGCCTTCATCGCGCTGATCGTGGTGAGCTTCGCCCTGACCAGCCTCGACTCGGCCACCCGCCTGTTGCGTTACAACCTGACTGAGGTGGGCGAGACCATCCACTTCAAGCCGCTGCGCAACCGGGTGGTGTCCAGCGCACTGGCGGCGGCCGCCATCGGTTTCTTCGCCTTCTACCAGATCGGAGGCAAGGCCGCCGGCCTGGCGCTGTGGCAGCTCTTCGGCACCACGAACCAGGTGCTGGGCGGATTGACCCTGCTGGCGGTCACGCTCTATCTGCAGCAGAGGGGACGCAACTACTGGGTGACCCTCATTCCGATGATCTTCCTCCTTTCGGTCACGCTCTACGCCATGGTGTTGAAGATCCGCGATTTCTGGAGCGCGGCCCACCCGGAGAAGAGGGACTGGACCCTGCTGTCGGTGGGCACCCTGCTGTTGGTCATCGCCCTGTGGCTGGTGGTGGAAGCCATCCTGCGGCTGCGGCGCTCTCCTCGCCCCCAGGAGGGTTGAGCCGTGACGCTTCCCCCGGGACTCGGGCGCGAGCTGAGCGCGATTCTGGGGAAGGACGGTTTCTTCGACGATCCCATCCATCGCCGGGTCTACGACAGCGACGCCTATCCCCATGAACACCTCGCTCCGGCGGCGGTGGCCCTGCCGCGCACGGTCGAGCAGGTGCAGGAGGTGGTGCGCGCCTGCCGGCGCCACGACGTCTCCTTCACGCCGCGCGGAGCCGGAACCGGTCTGTCCGGCGGCGCTCTTCCCCTGGACGGCGGCCTGCAGATCGGATTGGCGAGGATGCACCGGATCCTGGACATCGACCCCTTCGAGCGGGTGGCCCGGGTCGAGGCCGGGGTGGTCAACCTCGACCTGAAGAAGGCGGCGGCCCGCCATGGGCTCACCTTCGCTCCCGATCCGTCCTCGGAATCGGCCTGTACGCTGGGGGGCAACTTCGCGGGCAACAGCGGAGGTCCGCACTGCCTGAAGTACGGGGTGATGCTGCCCCATGTCCTCGGCGCGAAGATCGTCACTCCTGAAGGGGAACTGCTCGAGCTCGGTGGACGGTGGGATCCCGGCGAGGGGCTCGACCTGCTCGCCCTGCTCGTGGGTTCGGAGGGGACCGGCGGCATCGTGGTGGAGTTGACCCTGCGTCTGGTTCCCCTCGAGCCGGCCCGGTCCACCTTCCTGGCCGTCTTCGAGACCATCGACGATGCGGCCTCGGCGGTCAGCCGGCTGGTGGCGCGGGGCATCGTCCCCGCGGCCCTCGAACTGGTCGACCGGGTGATGATGCAGGCGGTCGAGGAGGCCTATGGATTCGGCTTTCCCGTCGACGCCGGGGCGGTCCTGCTCATCGAGATCGACGGACCCGAGGCGGCGATGCCGGTCGAGGCCCAGCGCATCGAGGAGATCTGCCGGAAGAAGGGTTGCCGCGAGTTCCGCACGGCCCGGAGCGATACCGAGCGGGCGCAACTGTGGAAGGCGCGCAAACATGCCTTCGGCGCGGTCGGCCGCCTCTCGCCCAACTACGCGACCCAGGACGGGGTGGTGCCCCGCGCGGAGATTCCGCGCATCTGCGAGTTCATCTATGAGACCGCTCGCCGCCATGGGGTCACCGTCGGGGTGGTCCTGCACGCCGGCGACGGCAATCTCCACCCGGCCCTGTTCTACGACGAGCGCGACGAGGAAAGTGTCGAAGCCGCGATGAAGGCCAGCGGGGAGATCATCGGGGCCTGTATCGAACTGGGAGGAAGTCCTACCGGGGAACACGGGGTGGGTCTGGAGAAACGCGAGTTCCTTCCGCTCATCTACGGACCGACGGAGATGGCGGCCCAGGCCGACATCCGCGATGCACTCGACCCGACCGGACGGTGCAATCCGGGAAAGGTCCTTCCCGGCGAGGGTGGAGAAGGGGATCGCCTGCGGGTGGTCGGCCGGCAGGTGTCGGCATGAGGGCTGCGCTTCCCCCTCGCAGAGCGATGCGTGGACACCTTCCCGATGGGGTCGTGATGGGAGTGGAACCATGAGTGGGTCGAGAATGAACCGCGATCTGCTGCGCCGTCTGAGCGCCGCCCTCGGCGCGGAGACGGTCGCCTGGGTCGAGGGGGACGGAACCCCGTCGTCGCTGCGGGTCGAAGCTCCCGACCGCGAGGGATTCCATGTCGCCGCCGCCATCCTGCTCGAGAAGCTGGCACCATGGCGGCCGGTGGGCCTGGCGAAGGCGGAGCCGGGGCGCTGTGCTGTCTCGACCGTGGCCTTCGATGGGATCCTCGATTTCTGGCCCCGCGATCTGGTGGCCCGGATCGGGGCCGGAGCCCGGCTGGGTGATCTCCAGGCCCTCCTGGCGGAGCAGGGCCTGCGCGTACCGGTCACCAGCCTGCGTCCGGGTGAGCACACCCTGGGCGGACTCTTCGCCTCCGGCGAGCGGGGATGGCGGGGAGGACCCAACCACCGGCTCCGCGAATCGGTGCTGGGCCTGACCGTCATCGACGGTGGGGGACGGGTGCTCAAGGGTGGGGGACGGGTGATGAAGAACGTCGCTGGATGGGATCTGGTGCACCTGCACCACGGAGCCGGGGGGGCGCTGGGCGTGATCACCGATCTGACCATCAAACTCGAAGCGCGTCCGCAGGCCGCATCGGCCTTCGCCCTGCCGGTGGGGGTGGAGGAGGTGGCGACACTCCTGGACTCCACCCGTCTGCCCGCCGCAGCGGCCGAACCGGTGGTCCAACTGTGGCTGGACGAGACCGCGGCTGCGCGGGCCGGGTTCGAGGGTGGAGGTCTGCTCGTGGTCGCGGCCGAGGGCTGGCGCGAGGCAGTGGATCACTGGGCCTCCGCTCTTCCCCAGGGGGCGGTGGCCGTCGATCCGGCAGAGCTGCTCCGACGCGCTTGTGAGGGGGCGTTCTGGTCGGGCCGTCTCCATCTGGGACCGTCCGCCGTGCTCGATGTGTGGCCGTCGTGGAGCCGGAAGTGGAAGCTGGTGGAACCCTCGCTGGTGCTCGACCTGCAGACCGGCCACGCCCGGGTCCTGCTCCATCGGGAGGCCCCACTGCGCAACGCGGCGCTGATCGAACTGGCCAAGGCCGGCCGCGCGGTCGGCGGCCGCCTCTACGCTGAGACCGAGGAGGTCGCGATCGCCGGGGACGCGGCCCCTCCCGATGGACCTTCATCTTCGGAGGATCCGGCGTGGGCCATCGCCCGCCGGCTCAAGGTGGCCTTCGATCCGGGGAATCTGCTGCCGCCGCTGCCCCGTCCGGTGGGAGGGTGGCGATGATGGGCACGATGGCGCCAGGAGGTGGCACTTCGGCCCTGTCCGGCGGGGGTGGACGTCTGGCGGCCACCGCCGACGGGACGCTCGATCTGGATGCCCTGCTGCGGGTGTGCATCCACTGCGGTCTGTGCCTGAGCAACTGCCCCACCTACCTGGTCACCGGAGACGAGGCCGATTCCCCCCGGGGAAGGTTGATGGTGCTGGGCGAGCTGGAACGCTCGGCCGGTGTGGCGGCTCCTGTGACCGCCCCTTCCCCCTTGGGATCTTCCTCGTCGGAAGATGCGGCGCGGCTTCGCGTCGCCGGCGATTCGCTCGTCCTGCGCGAACCACTGGACCGCTGCCTGGGTTGTCTGCACTGTGAGACAGTGTGTCCATCGGGGGTGTCCTACGGCGCCCTGCTCGACGCCGCCCGCCAGGAGCTGGGTCCTCCGCCGGGATTCCACGCCCGCCTGGTCGTCTGGCTGGTCGATCACGTCCTGAGTCGTCCGCGCCGGCTGTTGCCGGTGGCGAGGATCGGCTACAAGCTGGCCCATGGTTTCCTCGCGCGTCTGTTGCCCTCTTCGCTGCGCCGCCTCGTCGGCAGTGTGCCGGCCCGGAAGCCGGATCGGCCGCCCTCGCTGGACCTTCCCGAACACGGTGACGTGGCCCTGTTGGCCGGCTGCGCGCAGCAGGTCTACGGTTCGGGGGTGCTGCCGGCGGTGGCGCGCCTGGTGGAAGCGGTGGGCCTGACCCCCGGCCTGCCTCCCAAGCAGTCCTGCTGCGGCGCGCTCAGCTATCATGCCGGTTCGGTGAAGACGGCCAAGGCGCTCGCGCGCCGCCTCATCGACGCCATGGACGGGGAGACCACCATCCTGGTGCCCAGTGCCGGCTGCTCGGCACACATGCGCCGCTACGGGGAACTCTTCGCCGACGACCCACAATACGCGGAGAAGGCGGCGCGGGTGGCCGCGGCCACCGTCGATGTGGTCGAGTGGCTCGACCGCCATTCCGAGGCTCTGCGCTTCAAGGCCGACCGGCGCCGTATCGTCTATCATCCGCCCTGTCACCACACCCATGCCCAGGGGATCGTCGACGAACCCCTGCGCCTGCTGGCCAGGGTTCCCGACATCGAACTGCTCGAACTGCGCGATGCCGACCGCTGCTGTGGCAGTGCCGGAGCGTACAGCATGCTGCATCCGGAGTTGGCCGAGGCGATACGGGCCGAGAAGCTCGAGCGCCTGGCCGAGGGCGAGCCCGATCTCATCCTCACCGCCAATCCGGGCTGTGAGTTGTTCATCGAGAGTGGGATCGAAGCCGCCGGCGGGTCCACCCCCATCCGCCATCTGGTGGAATACCTGGCCGAAAGGCTGGATTGAAAGGCGCTGGCGTGTTTCGGGCGCGAGGGTCTTGGAAGAGCGTGTGAGCGTCCTGTATACTGTATTGGATCC
>JAOZPE010000063.1:4488-8583 GCA_029932915.1 Candidatus Krumholzibacteriia bacterium | reverse complement strand
AGATCTGGATCTCCTGGTCGCCCGACCTCATCCACTGGGGCGACGCCCAGGTGGTGATGAAGCCCATGAAGTACCACTGGGACGAGATGAAGATCGGCCCCGGCGCGCCCCCCATCCGTACCCCTCGCGGATGGCTCAGCATCTACCACGGGGTCTTCGAGACCATGAGCGGGGCGGTCTATCGTCTCGGCGCCGCCCTGCACGCCCTCGATGACCCGGCCCGCATCCTCGGCGTCAGCGACGAATGGGTGCTCTCCCCCCGCGACCCATGGGAGCGCACTGGATACGTCCCCAACGTGGTCTTCACCTGTGGGGCCCTTCCAGACGACGACGGCGCCCTCAGGATCTACTGGGGCGCCGCCGATAACGTCCTGTGCGCGGGCACCGCCCGCGTGGACGATCTGGTCGATCTCTGCCTGGAGAAACCCCGGCCGCCGCTCTAGGCGTCCGGCCGGGGCGACCCCCGATCAGTGATGGGGCATCACCTCCGGCGCTTCCACCTCGGGCACACCCGCCGCCGGTGACCACTTCACCGGCGGAGCCGGATCGTTGGCGTGGGCCTTCTCCCAGGCCCTCACGTTCTTGCGTGCGGTATCGAAGAGCCGCTCGTAGTTGCCCTTGGTGATCTTCTCCTTGGCCTCGGGCGTCAGCAGCTCCCACACCGGCTCCCAGATCCGGTAGACGTCCATCTGCGACTCCTCCGTCGGAGCCACACAGTCCGTACCGAAGAGGAAGCGGTCGGGATACTTGTTCAGCATCGCCGCCGTCCGCTTGATGGTCTCCGGGGTCGCCACCGCGTACTTGGCCACCTGGTCCCAGGAGATGTCCATGTAGACATGGCTCAACTGGGGATCGGTGCAGACCGCCTCCACCACTTCCGCCTGGCGCTTCAGGGGCTGGACGATCCGGCCGAGGCCGATGTGCGCCCAGATGATGGTGGTCTCCGGATGGCGCACGAAGAGCTCCTTCAACTGACTCAGGACGTACGGCTCCTGCCCCTTCTTGGGGAAGGGCATGTTGATGTCGTTGTGGAGGATGACCACCAGACCGACCTCTCCGGCGAAGTCGAAGATGCGGTCGACGGCAGGATTCGTCAGGCTGGCGCCCGGTCCAGCGACCTTCGCCGACACGAACTCCTTGTGGATGCTGAACTCGCCGATACCCGAGAACACCCCGGGGAAGGTCAGCAGGACCCTGCGGATATGATCCGCCGCATACATGTCCGCCGGATTGAATCCGGTGATCATCGGATCGAAGCGTTCCCTCTCCTCTGGCGAAAGCGAGAGGTACTGCATGGCGATGTAGGCGTCGGTGAACGAGTAGTAGTACAGCGGCGCATCGCTCTGCAGGTAGTAGTAGGGAGCGAAATCCCCACTGTTCGAGTACAACCACATCTGTTGCAGGGGAAGCCCGAAGAGCACCGACCGTCCGATGCGTTTCCCCATGTACTTCAGATAGTCGTGAACGTCGGTGCCTTCCTGGATGTAGTTCGTCAGGTGGACATGGGCGTCGTAGAACAACGCCTGGTCCCACTCGCCCGCCGCACTCGGCACCGCGGGCGCTGCGCACCACACCAGGACAACCACCAGGATCAAGGCCAGTTGGACGAGTCGCCGTCCCCCTGGAATCACATTCTGCATCTGCTGCTCCTTCCAGCTCGCGTCAGAACAGGGCCGACACGCCAAGCGCGATGGTCTGGCCGTCCTGGCCCGAGGTATAGTATCCAAATGTGCTCCCCACCGGGGAGTGGTTGACATCCATGAGCTGGAGGTTCACTCGGATGTCACGGGTCGGATAGGGATAGAAGTTCGCACCGAGGATGTACTCGGAGCTGTCGTCGAAGCCGGCATCCTCGTCCCCGTAGATCTGCGAGGTCACCCCGTAGATCTCCAGCTTCTTCGGAATGGGGAAGAACGCCGCCTGGACGTAGAAGCCCTGATCGACGATCTCTTCGAGCGGAAGCACTCCGTCGGCCACGAAGCCGTTCAGGGTGCGGTGGTAGAACTCCCCCTGCAGGAACACACCCAGGTACTTCATCCCGGCGTCGACCGAAAAGATGTGATAGTCCGCGTTCGTGACCGTCACATCGGGGGCCAGCGCGCCCTGGGCAAAGAGATTGACCGCATCGGCCAGCTTCAGGGTCGTGTTCTTCGGCGGCTGCAGGGGATCGTCGTTGTAACGCTGTTCGGGGCTGTAGCAACCCGAGATGCCGAAGCGCAGGGCCAACTTCTCGTGGCTCTCCCAGTCGCCATAGGCTCCCCGGGGCCCGAACTCGCCCGTCGTCGGCATCCACCACACCGAACCGCCGAAGGTGGGATCACGGTCGAGTTCGGAGGCCTTGATCCCCAGGGCGCTGTTGTTGTTCCCGACCACCGCGTGATACCAGAATCCGCGGAACAGCTCGCCCTGCGCCCAGATCCCCTCGGTGAAGTAGGGACGGAAGAACTCGTCGGCCATCACCCGGTCGTGCCCCAGCCAATAGGGATGCGAGCCCAGCAGCGAACGCGATCCACCGTTGCCGACGATTCCGCCGTAGAGATTGAACCGCTGGTGGAACTGGTAGCCGAAGTTCATGAAGATCGCGTCCTGGTCGGTGGTGTTCACCGTCCAGATCGTGACCGTGTAGATGAACTTCGGACTGAAGAGCCAACCCTTCAACCACACCATGATGCGGTGGGAGAAGAAGTCGTTGCGCGCATCCACGTTGTGGATATTGCCCAGATGATCGGTGTAGGTCTGCGAAGCCGGCATCTGATTGATGTAACGCAACAGACCATAACCACTGATCGACATCTCCCCCAACGGTCCCCGGCCGATCAGGAAGCCGTGCCCGGGATCGAAGAGTCCCCAGGTCTCGTTCTCGGGTTGGGTCGGGACCTTCTTCTTCCCCATCTCCCCCCCCGCCGCTTGGTTCTCGTTCTTGACGACAGAATCGTTCCCTCCACCATCTGCCCCATTGTCTGCGGCGGCCGCCGGTATGGCGGCCGCCCACATCAGGACGAGAGCAGCGAGCAGAGCCAACTTCGCGTACTTCATCTGCTCCTCGCTTTTCGCGGGTACTGGACCTTTCAGCGTGCGCAGTCGAAGAAGATGTTGTCCTTCAACTGCTCACCGATGTACTGGATGGCCTTCATGGCCCGAACGCTGTTCCCCGCCTCGTTCAAGCGCGGCGAGAAGCCGACGATGGCGAGTTGTCCGGGAACGACAGCCACGATGCCTCCACCGACCCCGGTCTTGCCCGGAAGGCCCGTGCGGTAGGCCCACTCACCCGACTCGTCGTAGAAACCGGCCATCAACATGACCGCCAGCACCTCGTCCACGTAGTCCTCGCGCAGGACACGCTTGCCGGTCTTCGGATTGACCCCGCCGTTGGCCAGGGTCGCCCCCATCATCGCTAGCTGACGAGCCGTCACGCCCACCGAGCACTGCTTGGTGTAGACGTCATTGGCCTCCATCGGATCGGAATAGAGGCGATCGTAGGCGTACAGCAGGTTGGCGATGGCCCGGTTGCGGTAGTTCGTCTCCGCCTCGGACACGTAGACATCGTTGATGAGCTTCAGGGGCTCACCCGCGTAGGCGCTGTATCCGTCGAGGATCTTCTGCCAACGCTCATCGGCGTCCTTGGCTTCGAGCATGCTCACCGAAGCGATGGCCCCGGCGTTCACCAGGGGATTGATCGAGCGCTTTGGGTTCAGCTCGATCGCCAGGATCGAGTTGAAGGGCATCCCGGTGGGCTCGACACCGATCTTCTCGTAGACCGCGTCCAGACCCTGTTCCTCCATGACCATCGCCATGGTGAAGGGCTTGCTGATCGACTCGATGGCGAAGGAATAGTCCACGTCACCGGCCGTCACCTCCTGGCCGTCGGCGGTGACGATGGCCAGACCGAACAGCTCGGACGGAACCGTCGCCAGGTAGGGAATGTAGTCGGCGTTCTTTCCCTCCTGCACTCCCTTGAACTTCGCATAGGCGTCGTCAACGATCTTCTGCAGCTGCTGGACGGTATCGTTCGAAGATGCCGCCATTGCCGGTGAGTTCAGGACCCCCACCAGCAAGAGAGCCGCCGCGATCATTCCAACCGCGATCACGCGGCCT
>JAOZPE010000063.1:0-4388 GCA_029932915.1 Candidatus Krumholzibacteriia bacterium | reverse complement strand
TAGTCCCAGCCGTCGGCATAGTTCTCACGCGCTCCGTACTGGAGTTCTCCACCGAGCATCAGCGATGGGGTCGGGTGATGCTGCAGGTTCAACAGTGCATAGCGCCCCAGGTCGAAGGTACTCGCCGTGGCGTCGTACACGTCATTGTCCAGGGAGATCTGTGAGTAGCCCACCGCGGTGGTCCACTTGTCGTTCCAGTTGAGGTCATAGAACAACACCAGACCGGTCACCGGGATCAGCTTGCCCTTGAGCGGCTGGGCGGCATCGCCTGCATCGGCGAAGACACCGATGTCCGAGGTGGCGTCGTTCATGTAGTTCTCCACGCCTTCTCCGTAGAGGAAGGAGGCGCGGATGGTGCTGCCGTTCGGACCGACCTTCAGGTTCGTGCTGAGATTCAAGCCCCAACCCACTCCGTTGTCCGAGAGATCGACGGTGTCGTCCGGAGTGAGGTCATCCCACTCGATGTAACGGAGGATCCCGCCCAGCTCGACATAACCCCAGTTGCCTCCGTAATGGTATTCGGCCGACAGATCGGGCAGCGAGAAATGCGGCTTCATGTTGCGCGTCTCGATCACGTCGTCCCAGTTGCCGTTGTCACCGCTGGCGCCGGGGCGCTCGAGGGCGATGGTCATGTGGTTGTTCTCGTCCATCAGCGGCATCCAGCGCACCTGCACGTTGCGGAAGAACGCCATCCCACTGGGACCCCAGTACTCCAGCGAGTTCGGGAAGACGTTGATGTCCATGAACGGGCTCCAGTACTGGCCGGCACCGAAGTGGCCCCACTGCAGGTAGGCATGGCGCAGACGGATGGTGGTCTGACCGGCATCACCACCGACACCGAAGAGTTCCCATTCGAAGATGCCCCGCACGTCATGGCTACCGGCCGGAGCCGATGCCTTGATCCCGAAACGGGTCTGCCGCACGCTGAAGTAGGTCTCCCCGTCCTCTCCGTACTCATTCTCGTAACCGGGCAACTGCGTCGGCCGGATCACGTCGAACCAGTCCGGGTTGATCCTCCCCGTGTTGTAACCGGCGTCCGTCTGCACGAAGCCGTACATCTGTCCGACGAGCTTGTCGTTGCCGGTGATGGTCTGACCATCCGCGCCCGTCAGGGTGATCGCCTCCAGGCTGTTGGCGTTCTGGGCAAAGGTGGGAACCACCAACCCGACAACCACCAGAAGGACGGTGGACAAGAACATGATTCGCATGATGGCCTCCTCTGTGCCGGTCAAAGCCGCCTCACGATCCGGGCGGCAGCATCCTCGTGCTGGCCTTCCGGTTCAAGAATGAGGTATGAACTCGTGCCGAAGCGTGTTGGAAGCCCTGGATGCTGTCAAGAAGAAGCCCGGAAGAGAAAAGGTGTCTCACGTCCGAAATCGGGAAGATAATCGTCCTGACTGGTCAGCTTCTGGATGAACAGGTTCTCGAAACCGAGATCGAGGGCGAAATCGGTGATTTCCTCGTATTCGTCGGCAGACAGCGGCCGATCGATCCCATCCATCCTGCGCGCCCGGTGCTGGGGGGTGTACTGGGACATCAGACTCAGGTGAACAGACGGTGAGATTCCGACGAGGAATTCCAGACAACGGCGGCTGTTGTCGAGCTGCCCGGGCAAGACCAGGTGCCGTACGATCAATCCCCTTCGCGCGACGCCCTCGCCGTCGGTCTCGAGCTCGCCCACCTGATCGAACATCTCCCGGATCGCCGAGGATGCGGCCTCGGGGTAATCCGAGGCGGCCGAGAGTCGGCCCGCCAGATCGCGATCCATGTACTTCAGGTCGGGAAGATACACGTCCACCAGTCCGCGGATCGAACGCAGGGCATCGAGCGAGTCGTAGCCCCCCGAGTTGTAGACGACGGGAAGGGTGAGTCCACGTTTCCGCGCCGCCTCGATCGCCGCGGCGGCTTGGGGGACGACATGGCTCGGTGAAACGAGATTGATGTTGTGGGCGCCCTGTTCCTGCAGGTCCAACATCAAGCCGGCCAGATCGTCCACCGTGTATCGCGGGAATCGGTCGCTCCGTTGCCGATCGAAGTCCTGACTGATCTGGTGATTCTGGCAGTACACACACCGCAGGTTGCAACCGGCGAAGAAGATGGTGCCCGATCCGCGATGACCCGAGATCGGCGGTTCCTCACCGAAGTGCAGACCCGCGTAGGCCACCGGTACATCCACGCCGATTCGGCACACCCCCATTTCCCCGGATGATCGATCGACCCGGCAACGCCGCGGACACGACACACAATTCCTCAGATCATCCAATCGGGATCGCATGGACAATTCCCCTCGAGAAGCATGAGCTCCGCGCCGGAATGCTCGATCGGGTTCCTGAATCGTCTGGCCCGGGCCAACGAACAGGCCGATGGATCAGCCTGCCATGAGCCTGCCAATGATAGGAGCCGCCTTCATCCCGGAGGATATATCGTGATGGGTTCTCGATCCAACCACACCTTCATTCTACTGGTTCTCTTCGCTCTCCTTCTCTTCCCGCTGGCCCTCGCCGGTTGTTTCGGCGACGACAACCCGACCACGCCGGAGACACCGGCGCCGACCGCTACGTGGTGACGAGCTACAACAATCTGCCCGTCAACAGCCAGCTCACGACGAGGACGATCCTCCCACCGGCGCGCTCGGAGGGCAGGCTCCTCACCGGCACATCCGGGAGGAGACTTCGCGCTGGCATGCCCAGGGGGCTTCTCAGAGGGGGGGTATCCGTGTTAGCCTGATCCGGTGTGGACGGGTCGGGTTCGGCGGGCAATCGTTCGATCGCACGTGGCAGGAGACTTCCCGTGAGAGGATCCTCCTGCAAGGAGAGGAATCAAGATGAAACGCTTGGTATGTCTATCGACCCTCCTTCTTCTCGTGCTCCCTGTGTTGGTCACTGCCGCCCCGGTGACCGGAACCTATCACTCCACGGACATGGGTGGTTCGCTCTATACCGGGCGCGCATCGACCTGGAGAACGGGAATCAATTCGGGTCTCCCCCACGTCCTGCACATCCAGTCGTGGGATGGCGCCACCCTTGGTGGGCAGTGGGAGATCGAGTGTCCGGTGGAGAACAATCCCTTTACCATCGAGGACAACCGTGTCGACGGCGAGGGAACCATCGTCTACACCTCCCATTTCGAGGGAGGAAGGTTCACCTTCCATCCCGGCGGCTGGCCCTGGGGCGATGGATCGGGCACCCTCGGCACCACCACCCTGGTCACCACGGTCCAGTACGTGATGATCGATGGGGTCAGTACCCCGGTGGCCTCGGTGATCAACGGCAACACCAGTGGAACCTTCGATGACGGCTGCGCCCTGGTCTTCGCCATCGGCAACGGTTCGGGCGTCGGCGAGACGACGAGCCTCGATCCGAGCATCACCCTTCCTCCCGACTATCCGATCTTCCTCGATGACAACTGCAACCCCGCGCCCTCCGACCAGCAGTTCGGAAGCTGGGGGACGGTCATCACCATCACCGTGCAGATCGACTGCACGGTTCCGTCGGAGACCACGAGCTGGAGCGTGATCAAGGCCGCCTATCACTAGGTACTTCGCCGAACCGGGGGTTCCATCCCCCGTCGATCTTTCCCAGGGGCGCCGGGCGACCGGCGCCCTTTGTTCGCCTTTGACCGGCCCTCACCCTGCCCCTGCCCCACTCCTCCCCGTTCTCCCTTTGACAAGAACAGGATAACAGGGTCAGAATATTTTTGCTGCCTTCCTATGCTGCATGCAATCTCCGCGACTCGCCGCGAGGAGGTTCGCTTCGACTCTTCGCCCTCTTCGTTCACGTATCAATCCGTACGGGTCCGCCGACCCGATACCCTCACCTCGTCCATCCTTGTGGGAATACAAGGAAGAGGAGCCTCTCCATGAAATCTCGCTTCCTGACCGTCCTCGCACTCGTTGCGATGGGCCTTGTCGTGGCGGCCGTCGCCCTCGCGGCTCCCACCTCTCCCCGTGAATACGTGCCGGTGCAGAACGGCTTTGTCACTTCTGCCACTCCGCGCCTGCCCTACGCACCCGACCACATCCTGGTCAAGTTCACTGTCGACGGTATGCGCCGCGCAGCGATCGAGGTCGGCATGCAGAAGAATGCCGCCGCCCCGACCACGGTCACCGGCCTGGCTTCGCTCGATGCGATCAGCCAGAGCGTCGGCGTGACCGCCATCGTGCGGCCCTACCACATGCCGAAGGATCAGGCCGAGGTCGCTCGCCTCGGTGTCGACCGCTGGTTTCGCTTCGACCTCAGCGCCGGTGCGGACATCCTCAAGGTGATCGACAAGTACGCCGCCGACCCCAACGTCGAGGCGGTCTCGCCCGACTGGCGTGCCTTCCCCGCAGTGGCTCCCAACGATCCCAGCTATCCCGATCAGTGGGGTCACAACAACACCGGCCAGAT
>JAOZPE010000062.1 GCA_029932915.1 Candidatus Krumholzibacteriia bacterium | reverse complement strand
CTGGTTCAACCAGGCCAGCGAGACCGTCTCCCGTCACGGTGCGTTCTTCGGCGACAACATCGGTTCGTCGATGGATGTCGGTGGTTCCATCACCACCAGCTTCCTGAACAACGTGATGGGCGTGGTCTTCCAGGCTGACGATGTCGGTCCGAAGATCGACCATCAGGTCGCTCCGGTGGTTGCCTCCACGGGCAACGATCCGGCTTTCGTCACCTCGTTCGTGGCCTACGGCGGATGCCTGGTCATCAACGACTTCGACGATCTGACCGGAAACGGCGCGGAGCCGGTGATGACTCATCGGTTCACCCAGCCTGGTGGAACCGCCTACAGCCCGGACGTCCCGGGTGCGTGGGAGTGGTATCGTGAGGCCGGCACGGCGGATGGCACGAATGACGTGTTCACCAACGTGTTCCCCTACGATCTGCTCTTCGTGCGGAACAACCTGAACCTGCCTGGCGACGGTGTCTCGGCTCGGGCGAAGCTGCTCGGCGAGATCTTCGCTTCCTGGGGCAAGACCGTCGGTGGCCCGGCCATCGGCGCCGACGTGCCCAGCAAGCTGGTCGTCTCGCAGAACTACCCGAACCCGTTCAACCCCAGCACGACCATCAAGTTCTCCTTGCCCGCCAAGGGTCAGGTCAGCGTGAAGGTCTACAACGTGAAGGGTGCTTTGGTCACGACTCTGGTCGACGGTGTCATGGACGCCGGTCCTCAGACCGTGATCTGGAACGGCAAGGATGCCAATGGCGTTCCGGTGTCCACCGGTGTGTATCTCTACAAGGTGCAGACCAACAACACCGAGGTCGTCAAGAAGATGGCCCTGATCAAGTAATCAGGCGCCTCTTGAAGGCATGAAGGCCGGCCGGGCATCTGCCCGGCCGGCTTTTTTTCGTGGAGACCCCGTTTTCCTCCGTATCTCCAGGGGCGCAGGCACCCGGCGGAATGGATGCCCGGCGCACCGCACACGTACTGGGCGGATCGGCTCCTTCGCGCTACACTCGCCGGCATGGATACACCCCCCAGCTCACAGATTCCCGACGAGGGTGATCTTCCCCCCGAGGAGATCGCCCGGCATCTGCATCGCGCCGCCGACTGGATCCGCCATTATCTGGAGACGATCGAGGAACGGGCGGTCCTGCCTGCCATCGAACCCGGGGAATTCAGCGCCCAGCTTCCCGAGGAGGCTCCCGTCGACGGGGAGCCGATGGATCGCATCCTCGACGACTTCGCACGTCGGGTACCACCGGCCCTGACCCACTGGAACCATCCCTCCTTCCACGCCTGGTTCTCCAACACCGGCAGTGGTCCGGGGATCGTGGCCGAGATGCTGACGGCCGCCCTGAACAACAACGCCATGGTGTGGCAGAGTGGTCCGGCGTCGACCGAGATGGAGGCGGTGGTCTGCGATTGGCTGCGGCGGATGATGGGTCTTCCCGAGGGCTTCTTCGGCCAGATCCAGGACACCGCGAGCATTGCCACGATCGCGGCCCTGGCCGCGGCCCGCCAGCGGGCCACCGAGGGGCGGGTTCGCACCGAGGGTCTCCGTGGACTGCCGCTCCTGCGGATGTACAGCAGCGAAGAGGCGCATTCCTCGGTGGAGAAGGCGGCCATCCTCCTGGGACTCGGGCAGGATGCGGTGGTCAAGATCGAGGTGGACGAAGCGTTCCGGATGCGACCGGACAAGCTGCAGGAAGCCATCGAGCGGGATCGCCGGGCCGGGCGGCTGCCGATGGCGGTGGTGGCCACCGTCGGCACGACGGGGACCACCAGTGTCGATCCGGTCGCCGCGGTGGCCACGATCTGCGAGCGCGAGGGTCTGTGGCTGCACGTGGACGCCGCCTATGGAGGGGCGATGGCGGTGGTCGAGGAGTACCGCTGGGTGCTGGACGGCTGTGGTCGGGCCGACTCCCTGGTGGTCAATCCCCACAAGTGGCTCTTCGTGCCCATGGACTGCAGCGTCTTCTACTGCCGTGACCGGCAGACCCTGAAGGAGGCGTTCTCCCTGGTACCCACCTACCTGATGACGCCCCAGGACGACCGCGCCTACAACCTCATGGACTACGGACCGGCGCTCGGCCGGCGTTTTCGTTCTCTGAAACTCTGGATGGTCCTGCGCGCCTATGGCCGCCGGGGCATCGCCGAGCGCATCCGCCGGCACGTGGAACTGGCGCGTCTGCTGCAGGATTGGATCGCCGCCGAGCGGGAGTGGGAGCAGATGGCGCCGGCGCCGATGAGCACCGTCCTCTTCCGGCACCATCCCGCAGGGCTCGACGACGAGGAAGGCCTGCGCCGGCACAACGAGGAGATCCTGCGCGCGGTCAATGCCACCGGAGAGGTCTTCCTGTCCCATACCATCGTCCGTGGGCGGTACGCCCTGCGACTTGCCATCGGCAACATCCGAACCCAGGAGCGCCACATCCGCAAGGCCTGGCGCCTGTTGAAGGAAGCGGCTGCAGAACGTGCTTCTTCGATCTGAACGCGCCACCGCGAAGGTGGCTCATCGAAAGGAAGATTCCTCCATGGATCGTTTCACTCGTCTTCGGGAAGCCGTGGTCGGAATGTGTCCGACCCCGCTTGCCCTGAGTGTCGTCGTGGGCGTCCTCGTGATCTCCTTCCTGCTGGCGGTCGCCGTGGTTCCCCGGGTGGATGCCGCGGGCCTGACGCCAGAGCAGGTGGTGAAGTTGCGTGCGGTCGGTGGGGTGGTCGTCTCTCCCGACGGGAATCACATCGCCTACACGGTCTACGTTCCCCGCACTCCCTTCGTCGACGAGGACGGTTCCTCGTGGACGCAGTTGCATCTTCTCGACACGCGGGATGGCAGCGACCGCGTGTTCATCACCGGCAAGACCCGTTTCTCCAGCGTGGGCTTCACCCCCGACGGGCAGTACATCGCGTTCCTGGCCCGCCGCGGTGACGACGAGAACACGAGTCTGTATCTCATCGCGCTCGGTGGGGGTGAAGCCTATCGGGTCCTCTCCCACGATCCCGGCATTGCCGCCTACTCGTTCAACGGTGACGGTTCGCGGATCGCCTTCCTGGCCAAGGAGAAGCCCGACCCGCGCCGGGAGAAGCTGAAGAAGAAGGGGTTCAAGCAGAAGGTGTACGAAGAGGACTGGCGTTACACCCGGGTCTTCGTGGCCGACTTCGATCCCCACGACGGGGCGGGTGAGGCGACGATGCTCGAACTGGAGGGCAATGCGTCGGACCTGCGCTATTCGCCGGTGGACGATCGTCTGGCCCTGACCCTGGCTCCCACCCCCAGCATCGACGATCATTACATGTACCGCCGGGTGAGGGTGGTCGATGCCCGCAGTGGGGAGATCCTCACCCGCGTGGAGAATCCCGGGAAGATCCGTTCGCTCTGCTGGAGCCCCGATGGAAAGCGTCTGGCGATGCTCCTGGGCGAGGACATCCACGATCCATCCCCCGGTCGCTTGACCGTCGTCGATGCCGCCGGCGGCGAGCTCACCGATCTCCTGCCCCAGCTCTTCGACACCGGCGATGTGGCTTCCTTTGCCTGGAAGAGCCCCACTTCGATCGTCTATGTCGCCGACCATGGAGTGTGGACCGAGGTGGGCGAGGTCACGGTGAAGGGCAAGGCGAAGGTGCTGGTGAAGAAGGGAGGGCCGATCCTCCATTACATCGCGATGTCCAGGGACGGACGGACGATGGCTTTCAGCGGAGATACACCCGAGCATCCCCGCGAACTCTTCGTGATGGATCGCAAGCACCGCCGACCGACGCGGATGAGCCACTCGAATCCGTGGCTGGAAGAGGTCGAGCTGGCGCCGCAGGAAGTCGTGCGCTTCGCGGCGCGGGACGGAATGGAGATCGAGGGCATCCTCATCCATCCTTTGCACGAGGTGAAGGGACAGCGCTACCCGCTGGTCCTCTACGTGCACGGCGGTCCCGAAGCCCACCACAGCAACGGCTGGTCGACGCGCTACTCGAATCCCGGCCAGATCCTGGCGGGGCGGGACATCGCGGTGTTCATGATCAACTACCGGGGCAGCACCGGCTACGGCATCCCCTTCTCCAAGGCAGACCACGGCGACTTCGCCGGCGCGGAGTTCGACGACCTGGTCGACGGTGTCGATCACCTCATCGAGCGGGGCCTGGTGGATGCGAAGAAGGTGGGCGTGACCGGCGGATCGTACGGCGGCTATGCCACCGGCTGGCTGTGCACGCGCTACAGCGACCGCTTCGCGGCCGGCGTGATGTTCGTCGGCATCAGCGACAACATCTCCAAGTTCGGCACCAGCGACATTCCCGAGGAGATGTTCCTGGTCCATCAGCGCACGCGCACCTTCGACGACTGGGATCTCTTCCTTCAGCGCAGTCCCATCTACTGGGCCGGTCAGGCCCGCACTCCCCTGCTGATCCTCCATGGCGAGGATGATCCGCGGGTGAACGTGGGCCAGTCGCGCGAGCTGTACCGCCACATCAAGATCCGCACCGACACGCCGGTGCGCCTGGTCCTGTATCCGGGCGAGGGTCATGGCAATCGCCGCGCGGCCGCGCGTTACGACTACAATCTGCGGATGCTGCGCTGGCTGGAGACCTATCTGAATGGTGACGGGGTGAAGCCGCCCATCGACCTGGAGTATCCCCTGCAGGAGAGCTCCCGAGAGGTCGAGCTCGGCGAGGAGGACTGACGCAGCGCCTTTCCGCCGGGAGGCCGGTGTCGAGTTGAATCCTTGAACCTCCCTTCGTGGAGTCCTAGTCTGCTACCGCCCCCGGCGCCTGCGGGGGCGGTGGCGTGTGGGAATCCCCCCGTCCTCATCCCGGCGCGTCGCCCCTGGTGACCCTCTTGATGCATCCGCGAAGACGAGGAGCCGATCGTGCGCACTTTGAGATCATCCTTTCTGCTCTCCATCATCATGCTCGTGTCTGCGCTGTCTGCGCAGGCCCACCCCTTCTCCGTCCACGACATGCTGGCCATGCAGCGCATCAGCAGTCCGGCTCCCTCTCCCGACGGTTCGCAGGTGGCTTTCGTGCTGAAGACGATCGACGTGGAAGGCAATTCGAGCCAGACCGATCTGTGGCTCGTGCGGCGCGACGGCAGCGGGCTGCGGCGTCTCACCACCAACCCGGCGGCCGACTTCAACCCCGTATGGTCCCCCGATGGGCAGTGGATCTATTTCCTGTCGACCCGCGGGGGAACGAGTCAGGTGTGGCGCATCTCCCTGCAGGGCGGCGAGGCCGAGGTGGTGACCGACGAGCCCCTGGACGTGGGCAACCTCAAGATCTCCCCGGAGGGGAAGACCCTGGCCTACACCATGGACGTCTTCGTCGACTGCGAGGATGTCGCCGGCACGGTGAAGCGGCTGAAGGAGATCGATGATCGGCCTTACACCGGCCGTATCTACGACCATCTCTTCGTGCGTCACTGGGACACGTGGGAAGACGGCCGGCGCACGCATCTCTTCGCGCGCAAGGTCGACGGCGGTACCAGCGTCGACGTCTGCAAGGGCCTGGACGGGAACACCCCCAGCCGGCCCTTCGGGGGCAGCGAGGAGTTCACCTTCACTCCCGATGGCCGGGCCCTGGTGTTCAGCATGAAGGTGGCCGGCAGGGAGGAGGCGTGGTCGACCAACTACGACCTCTACGTGGCGCCGATCGACGGCTCCGTGCCGGCGAAGAACATCACCGCGGAGAATCCGGCCTGGGACACCCAGCCGGTGTTCTCGCCCGACGGCACGACGCTGGCCTACCTGGCGATGAAGCGTCCCGGATACGAGTCGGACCGCTACCGGATCGTCCTGCGCGAGTGGAACGGCGAAGAGCTGAGCGTAGGCCCGCTCCGCTGGCTGACCGAGGACTTCGACCGCAGCTTCTACGGTCTCTTCTGGGGTCCCAAGAGCCGCTTCATCTACTGCTATGGTCCCCATCTCGGCCAGCGGGCCCTGTGGAAGGTCGCGGTGAAGGACGGCAAGCATACCCTCCTGCACTCGATGGGGACGGTGCGCAGCCCCGCCTTCGCCGCCGATCGCATCGTCTTCGGACTCGATCACCTCCGCTCGCCGGTGGAGCTCTACTCGATCAAGCCCAACGGCAAGGATCTGCTGCGGATCACCCACATCAACGACGAGCGGGTGGCCGAAGCGGAGATGGGCCAGCCCGAGCAGTTCACCTTCGAGGGTGCCGGCGGCGACGAGGTGTACGCCTATGTGGTGACCCCGGCGAACTTCGATGCGTCCAAACGCTATCCGGTGGCCTTCCTGATCCACGGCGGACCCCAGGGGAGCTTCGGCAACGACTTCCACTATCGCTGGAATCCCCAGGCCTACGCCGGGGCCGGCTACGCGGTGGTGATGGTCGACTTCCACGGGAGCACCGGTTATGGGCAGGCCTTCTGCGACGCCATCCGCGGCGACTGGGGCGGCAAGCCGCTCGTCGATCTGCAGAAGGGATTGGCCGCGGCCCTGCAGAAGTATCCCTGGATGGACGGCGACCGGGTGGCGGCGTTGGGGGCCAGCTACGGTGGCTACATGATCAACTGGATCGCGGGCAACTGGCCCGACCGCTTCACCTGTCTGGTGGCCCACGACGGCAACCTCGACGAGCGGGCGGCCTATTATCAGACCGAGGAACTCTGGTTCCCCGAGTGGGACCACATGGGAACCCCCTGGAGCGATCCCGAGCACTACGAGGCGCAGAATCCGGTCAACTTCGTGCAGAACTGGAAGACCCCGATGCTCATCATCCACGGTGGCCGCGACTACCGGGTCGACCTCAGCGGTGGCATCGGCAGCTTCACCGCGTGTCAACGACGGGGCATCCCCAGCAAGTTCCTCTACTTCCCCGATGAGAACCACTGGGTGCTGCAACCGCAGAACAGCATCCTCTGGCACGACACGGTGATCGGCTGGCTCGACCAGTGGACGAAGCAATAGCTCCTCTTGCGGGAAGTGGCCTCCAGGAGGACGGCGTCGGATGACACTCGATCGCGGGGAGATCCGCCGGTACAGCCGCCATCTCGTCCTGCCCGAGGTGGGAGCGGACGGGCAGGAGAAGCTCAAGGAGAGCAGCGTCCTCATCGTCGGGCTCGGTGGATTGGGCTCGATCCTGGCCCTGTACCTGAGCGCGGCCGGTGTGGGCCGGATCGGTCTGGTCGACGATGACGTGGTCGATCTGTCGAATCTTCAACGGCAGATCCTCTACGGCGAGGAGGATGTGGGACGGCCGAAGGTGGAGGTGGCAGCCGAGCGGTTGCGGGGTATCAACCCCCACGTCGACTTCGACCTGTATCCGCTGCGCCTCGACCGGAACAACGCGCTGGAGATCCTGGCCGACTACGACTGTGTGGCCGACGGCAGCGACAACTTCGCCACCCGCTATCTGGTGAACGACGCCTGTGTGCTGCTCGGCAAACCCGATGTCTTCGGCAGTGTGCTGCGCTTCGAGGGGCAGTGTTCGGTGTTCGGGCTTCCGTCGGGTCCGTGCTACCGGTGTCTCTTCCCCGAACCGCCGCCGGCCGGCGCCGTTCCCTCCTGTGCCGAAGGTGGGGTGTTGGGTGTCCTGCCCGGGGTCATCGGGTCGTTGCAGGCGACGGAGGTGATCAAGGTCCTGTTGGGAGTGGGCCGGCCCCTGGCGGGCCGCCTGCTGCTCTTCGACGGACTGGAGATGGGTGTGCGGACCATCCGGGTCGAACGGGATCCGGATTGCCCGATCTGCGGCGACCATCCCTCGATCACCGAACTGGTGGACTACGACGAGATGTGCGCCGGACCGGACGCAGCGGATGGGTCCGGGGCGGCTGCGGTCTCCCCTTTCGATGGGGATCCGGAGAACATCGGGGTCGAGGAGCTCCAGCAGCGCCTGCGCGAGGGAAGCCCCCCGGTGATCGTCGATGTGCGAGAGAGCGAGGAGCTGGCGATCTGCCGTCTCCAGCCGGCCCGGAACATCCCCCTCGGCGAACTCCTCGAGCGGCTCGATGAGCTCGATCCCCGCCGGGAGGTGGTGGTTCTCTGCCATCACGGTTATCGTAGCGCCTACGCAGCGGCCCTGCTGCGGCGGGCCGGATTCATCAAGGTCCGCAACCTGGTGGGCGGAATCGAGGCCTGGGCCGTCCGGGTCGACCCCACCATGGCGCGATACTGAGGATGGACTCCAGTGGGAGCACGTGGACGATGAGAACGTCGATACGGGTGGGGATCTTCCTTGTGGCCGGCCTTCTCGCTTCCGGTGGGATGGCCGGGCGACGGACGATCGGGGTGTCCTCGGCCTGGGCCGGGGATGCTTTCCCGAAGGCCGCGCCGGCTGAGACCGCAGAGCTGAAGGATCTGGGCGTGGCGCCGCCGATCGAACTCGAGGTGGTGGGGAGCGGGGAGAGCGTCGTCCTTGGGGAGATGCTTTCCCGTGGTCCGGTCCTCGTCGACTTCTGGGCCACCTGGTGCGGTCCCTGCCGCAAGGCGATGGTGATCTACTCGAATCTCTACCGGCGCTATGGCTCCCGCGGTTTCCAGGTCCTCGCCGTCAGCCTCGACTCGCCCCGCAGTGTGGACAAGGTGAGGCTCTTCGCCCTCAAGTACGAGTTGCCCTACCCGGTGGTTCTCGACGCCGACCGCAAGGTGGGAAAGGACTACGGCGTGCGGGTCCTTCCCACTTCCTTCCTCATCGACATGGACGGCCACATCGTCCTGCGGGAGATGGGCTATCGGCCTGACGCCGCTCGCCACCTGGCTCCGATGATCGAGGCCCTCTTGCCTCCGTCCGACTCCGAATAGACCGCGTCCTCAGACTCAGTGCAGGACGTCGCGGTGGGTCCTGCCCCGGATCCAGCTCCAGGCCCGC
>JAOZPE010000061.1 GCA_029932915.1 Candidatus Krumholzibacteriia bacterium | reverse complement strand
AGCGACCACTTGTTGTTGCTGCCCCAGCCGGCCATGATGATGCCGATGACCACCAGACTGCTCGCCGCGAAGGCGTAGAACAGTCCCAGGTCGAGCTTGGCCCCGACGAAGCTGGGCCCGAAGGGCAGGACCGCGTAGGCGAGGAAGGCTCCGGTGAAGACCACGATGGGAGCCGCCCGCCACAGGGGCTTGTCGGCGGCGGCCGGCGCGATGTCCTCCTTCAGGAGGAACTTGATGCCGTCGGCGATGGGCTGGAGGATGCCGTGCCAGCGGCCCACGTACATGGGTCCGTAGCGCGACTGCATGAAGCCGGCGACCTTGCGTTCGCCGAGGCTGAAGATCAGCACCGCCACCGCCACCCCCAACACCAGGACGATGGCGATGGTCAGCATGGCCAGCCCCTGCACCAAGGGTGTGGGCCACCCGGCGAAGATCCCCATCCCCTCGAAGAGTCGGTAGAAGAGTTCCACGGCTGAGTTCGTCCCTTTCTCACGCACGCCGGCCGGAGCCGGAGTGCCTAGCGGTCGATCTCTCCCAGGACCAGGTCCAGGGAACCCACGGTGGCGACGAGGTCGCTGATCATCTGACCTTTGCCGATCTTTTCGATGACGCTGAGGTTGTGCAGCGACGGGCTGCGGGTCTTGGTGCGGAAGGGTACCGTCCCACCGTCGCTGACGATCCAGAATCCGAGTTCACCCTTGGGATTCTCCGCGCGGTAGAAGATCTCGCCCGGCGGGATCTTCAGGACCTTGGGCATGGAAGCCATCACCTCACCGCTCGCGGGCATCTGCTCGATCGCCTGGGCGATGATACGCGTCGACTCGTACATCTCGTCCATGCGCACCTTGTACCGGTCCCAGCAGTCGCCGACCGTTCCCATCTTGCCCGAGCCGACGGCGGTCTTGAAATCGAAGCGGTCGTAGATGCTGTAGGGCTCGTTCTTGCGAATGTCCCAGTCGACACCGCTGCCGCGCAGCACCGGCCCGCTCGTCCCGTAGGCGATGGCATCCTCGGGGCTGATCACACCCACGTTGGCCGTGCGCTGGATGAAGATCTCGTTGGTCGACAGCAGGGTGTCGTATTCCTCGAGCTTCTTCCAGAAGAGGTCGACGAAGACCTTGATCTCCTCGATGGCCTCCGGCGGAATGTCCCACTTCACGCCGCCGATGTCGAAGTACGAATACATGAGCCGGGCGCCGCAGATCTTCTCGAAGATGTTGAGGATGGCCTCGCGCTCACGGATGGCGTGCAGGAAGGGGGTGAAGGCGCCGATGTCCAGCCCGTAGGTGCCGAAGGCGATGAGGTGGCTGGCGATACGGTTCAACTCGCCGACGATCACCCGGGCGTACTCGGCGTACTCGGGAATCTCCACCTCCATGCCCACCGACCGCATCAGTTTCTCGACCGCCAGCACGTAGGTCCAGTTGCAGTTCATCGCCGCCAGGTAGTCCATGCGGTCGGTGTAGATGATGTACTGGTGGTAGGTGTTGCCCTCGGCTTCCTTCTCGGCGCATCGGTGCAGATAGCCGATGTAGGGCACCACCTGGTTGACGATCTCGCCGTCGGTGGTGACGAACAAACGCAACACCCCATGGGTGGCCGGATGCTGCGGACCCATGTTGATGTGCAGGAGCTGGCTCTTCAGCGGAGGGGCGACATCGCCCGCCCGGGCGGCCACCGCGCGATGCGCATCGGGACGGTTCACTCCTGGCCCTCCTTCTTCTCCCGGACCGCCAGAGGCAATCCCTCCAGGGGCACGCCGTTCCATTCGGTGGGCATCACGTAGTCCTTGCGCAGAGGCCAGCCCTCCCAGTCCTCGGGCAGGAGCAGGCGTCGCAGGTCGGGATGGCCGGTGAACTCGATGCCGTACATGTCGTAGGCCTCGCGCTCGTGCCACAGGGCCGTCGGCCAAACCGCGCTGACCGTCATCACCCTGGGGTCGCTGCGCGGGACGCGCACCTTCAGGACGAAGCGGCCGCCGTCGGGGAAGACCTCCAGATGGTAGGAGACGCCCAGGTCACCGGTGCCCTCGCTGCCGAAGGAGACGACCTTGCCGTCCTCACCGTACTTGCTGATCTCCCGGTGCTTGCCCTTGCCCGCCTCGTCGTAACCCTCGAAATCGATGCCGGCGGCGATGAGCAGGCGATTGAAGCCCAGCTCGTCGTTCATCACCCGCGCCACCTCATCCATGCGCGCGGCGTCGATCTGCAGGTAGGGCTCGGCCACCTCGAAATCGGCGCCGAGAACCGCCCCGGGGCACTTCTCTTCGATGGTCTGGCGGATCTGCTCTGGCGTCATCACGTGCAACTCCATCTGCGCGCCTAGCGGGGGATGGTGCGGACGTACTCGTCCACCCATTTGGGCTTGGGCCACTTGCCCCGGCGTCCGCGGATCTTGTCCTGCAGACGCATGAGGCCGTCGAGCAGGGCCTCCGGCCGCGGCGGACAGCCGGGAACGTAGACGTCGACGGGAACCATGAGATCGACGCCCTTCACCACGTGGTAACCGTACTTGAAGTAGGGACCGCCCCCGATGGCGCAGCTTCCCATGGCGATGACCCACTTGGGCTCGGGCATCTGCTCGTACAGGCGCTTCACCCGCAGGGCCATCTTCGCCGTCACCGTACCGGAGACGATCATCAGGTCGGTCTGCCGGGGGGTTCCCCGCATGGCTCCGGCGCCGAAGCGGTCCATGTCATAGCGCGTCCCGGCGGCGGACATCATCTCGATGGCGCAACAGGCCAGACCGAAGGTCATGGGCCAGATGCTCCACAGGCGGCCCCAACGGAAGAGATCGTCCACCTTGCTCAGGATGACGCTGGAGGACTGGGGCGAAACGACCGCAGCCAGGTCCTCGTCCGTCTTGAAGTCGAGCATGTGCTCCCAGTGGTCGGCATCGCGCTGGATGTGCGGGCCCTTCAGCCAGACCGGTCCCTTGCCCTCTTCGGACATCGCTCTCACACCCCCTCGGGCTTGGCGCTGGTGTGGACCGACCGGCGGTCGGTGGAGAAACGTCCGGACTCATACCACGACAGGGCTTCCAGATCCTCCTCGTCGCGCGGCGGCAGACCCTTCACCCAGGCCAGATCGCCCTTGCCCCAGACGTAGGCCAAACCCACCAGGAGAATGGCGATGAAGATGACCATCTCCCAGAAGGCGAAGCTGCCCAACACGGCGAGCATCTCCTTGAAGACCACCGCCCAGGGCAGAAGGAAGACCACCTCCACATCGAAGACGATGAAGAAGAGCGCGATGAGATAGAAACGAACGTTGAAACGAATCCACGGAGAGCCCTCGGGTTGTTCCCCGCATTCATAGGGACTCTCCTTCACCGTGCCCGGCTTCTTGGGACGCAGGGCCCAGGAGATCACCATGGCGATCACCGCGAAGCCCACCGCCAGCGCGAGGAACACGAAGACCGTCGCGAAGTGTAACTGCATCTGGCCCTTTCCTCAGGTTGCGCGAGATCGCCGATCGGGCACAGGGGCCCGTGGAGCCCCTCGCCCGGCACATTCCCCCCACCGCGGCGGCCGGCTCGCAGCAGACGCCACGGTCGACGACGGAAGACCCTATATATGGGAGCCTGGCGGGCCTGCCGTCAAGCTCCGGAGTCCATCGGCCCCCCATCACGGAGGGCGCTGGCGCCGGACGGTTGATTCGATTATCATCCAAATGTCAAATCAGAAGGCGCGGCCGGCGTTGCGTCCCGCATGCCCTCGTCCGCCAGCAGCCAATGTAGACGCCAGAGGCCGGAGGCCAAGCTCGCGATGGATCCCCTTGCCGACATGGACTTCCTGGCCGCCGCCCTGCGGGCCCTGGGCGACCCCAACCGCCTGCGGATCGTCGGCTTGCTGGCCCTGCGCCCCCGCTATGGAGAGGAACTGGCCGAGATCCTCCAGCTCTCGCCGGCCACCGTCTCCCACCACCTGGGCCGACTGAGGGAAGGTCGTCTGGTCCGCTCCTTCAAGGAGCCCCCTTATGTGCGCTACGAGCTCGAATCGGGGGTCCTGAGCCGGCTGGGCGCCCTGCTCGAGGTGGCCCAGGACTGGCCCGAGGCCTTCGGCCTGCCCACCGAGGACGCCCTGATGGAGCAGACCCTCCGCTCGGTGCTGGACGAGGAGGGCCGTCTCGACACCCTCCCCAGTTCGCCTCGCCACCGCACCCTGGTGTTGCGCTGGCTGGCCCTGCACTTCGAGCCCGGGCGCATCTACCCGGAGCGGGAGGTCCGCCGCATCCTCCTGGAGTTCAGCGACGATCCGGACGGCCTGCGCCGCGAATTGGTCCGCCAGGGCTTCCTCCAGCGCGAGGGTGGGGTCTTCCGCCGGGTCGAGGGCATCGGGGGGTCCTGAGCCCGGAAGGGAAGGGAGCGAGGACATGATCCGCATCGTCGCGGTCGGACGGCTGCGCAACCCGGCCCTGCTGGAGCTGGCGGAGGACTACCGGCGGCGGATCGGCCGTTTCGCCCCTCTGGAGATCGTCGAGGTGGCCGACCGCGGACCGCGGGCCGAGGCCTCACTCCTGCTGAAGGCGGCACGGGGGCACCCCCGGCTGGCCTGTGACGAGGGCGGCGAGAATCTGGACAGCCGTGGTTTCTCCCAGCTGCTCACCACCGGCAGCCCCTGCTTCCTCCTGGGCGGACCCGATGGCCTGGACGAAGAAGTCCTCCAACGCAGCGACCGGGTGGTGAGCCTGTCGCCGTTGACCTTTCCCCACGAACTGGCCCGCGTCATCCTCCTCGAGCAGATCTACCGGGGGCTGACCCTCCTGCGCGGCCACCCCTACCACCGCTGAAGCCCCCGCTGGGGCCCTGCAGTCCGGTTTTGGACCATTCCTTGCTGCCATGAGCCCGCGCCGGGGAGCATGGGCGGTTTCGTGGCTGTCTGTGGCATTTCCGGGAGGCCTGTGTCTCGCTCTGCAAGGGCCGGCGCAGAATGGAACGGAGCTTCTCCTCCCGCCGCCATGGAACGGTACATCCGCGCTTCCCGTGGCCATCAGCCATCTGGAGAACTCTGACCGGGAACTCGCCAGCCTTGTTCGACGCCATCCACATCGGTACCCATCGTCGATCCACCACACCGTGGCCCGCCCGGGCCGGCCTGCTCCTGGCCGCCGTGCTCGTGTTCGGGCTCACCGCCTGCAGCCGACAGCAGGAGCACCTCCCACCTCCTGCCCCGGTGCCGCCCCAGAACGGGGGCACCTTCCGTCTGGCCCAGGCGTCTCCGCGCAGTCTCGATCCGGCCCAGCTGCAGAGCGTCTACGAGAGCACGGTCGTCAACCAGATCTTCGACGGCCTGGTCACCTTCGACGAGAACCTCAACACCGTGCCGTCGCTGGCCGAGAGCTGGACCATCTCCCGTGATGGAACCGTCTACACCTTCCAGTTGAAGAAGGGTGCGCACTTCCACGACGGCAGCGACGTGACCGCCCGCGACTTCGTCTACTCCATCACGCGTGCCTTCCGTCTGCCCCGCGAACAGACCCAATTGGCCCGCGAGTACCTCTCGCACATCGACGGCACCGATCTCTTCGCCCAGGGCAAGGCGGACAGCATCCGCGGCCTGAAGATCCTCTCCCCCTGGGAGGTGCAGATCACCCTGAAGCGGCCCTTCGCCTCCTTCCTGGCCGTGCTGGCCATGGACTGTTCACGGGTGGTTCCCCAGGACTACGTCGAGGCGGTGGGAACGGAGGTCTTCGGTCGGCATCCGGTCGGAGCCGGTCCTTTCGTCCTGCGCAAGTGGATCCAGGACGACGAGATCATCCTGACCGCCTTCGATAACTACCACCAGGAACGGGCCCATCTCGATTCGCTGATCTTCGAGACCCCCTCGAAGGGCCGTCGCGACTATGCCACCGACACCTTCCTGCGCGGCCAGCTCGACCTGCTGGAGGTCCAGCCCGGACAGGTCGAGGAGCTGCGGCAACGCACCGGAGTACGCCTGACCTCCCGCCAGGAACTCAGTCTGACCTTCCTGGCCCTGAACTTGAAGCGTGAGCCCTTCAACGACCGCCGCGTGCGGCAGGCCTTCGCCCTGGCCGTCAACCGCGGCGAACTGTTCGGCCCCAACGATCCGGCCCGGATGCTCCCCTGCGGCATCCTGCCCCCGGGCATGCCCGGCTACACCCGCGATTCGAAGCTCCTGCCCTATGACCCCATCCAAGCCACGGCCCTGCTGGCAGAGGCCGGCTACCCGGACGGCGAAGGCCTTCCCACCATCCACCTGGTGACCTCGGACGAGTCGGCACAGGGAACGGTGTTCTACGCCAAGCTGGCCACCCAACTGAGCAAGGTGGGCTTCAAGGTCGTGAACGAGCACCTCGGTTGGCTCGACTTCTTCTCGAGGTTGGAGCAAGGAGACGGCAACTGCTTCACCCTGAACTGGGTGGCCGACATCCCCGACCCGGACTCCTTCCTCTATCCCCTCTTCCAATCCCGAGGCGCCACGAACTACATGCACTACGCCAGTTCCAACGTGGATGAGATGCTCAGCGCCGGTCGGCGGGCGCGCTCTTCCCTTGACCGCCTTCAGATCTACCGCGAGGCCGAACGACTCATCATCGAAGATGCTCCGATCGTTCCTCTCTTCCACACGGTCATCGTTCTGGCCACGCGGCCCGAGGTACAGGGTCTTGACCTGACGCCCATGGGAATGGGCAGCCTTTCCTTCGAGAAAGTCTGGTTCCAACCGGTGCAACTGGCACAAGGAGTACGGCCGTGATCAGGGAGCTTCGTAATCGATTGGCCCTGGACCGCCGGCAGATGCGGATGCAGACGCGGTTCATGGTCTATTTCGGCACGGTCGTGGTCCTCTTGATGACTGCGGTCATCCTTCTCATGGAGACGAGGCAGTCGACCACCATGTTGCGCCAGACGGAGATGCGCGGCGCCGCGGTCGCCAACTCCATCGCCTCGGTCGTCATCCAGAGCCTCTACGAATACGACTACGTCTACCTGCAGCAGGCCGCCGAGACCGCCGCCAAGGACGAGGGCGTCGCCTACGTGATCATCCTGGACAAGGAAGGAACCGTCGCCGGTCACAGCGGCCGTCCCGAGCGAGTGGGTCATCCCCCGGTCGACGCCTACTCGCGTGAGGTGGAGAAGGCCGACACCCAGGTCATCCGCCGTTTCCGCAACAACCTCGACCTCGGCCTGGACGAGCCCTTGCTGGACATCGCCGTCCCCGTCCGTTCGAGCCAGAGCAGCGTGAAGTGGGGAACCATTCGCGTCGGTCTGTCGCTGGACTCGATGTACGCCGAGCTGGCCCGCACGCGCATGTTGCTGGTGGCCCTCGGACTGGGCGCGATCATGATCGTGCTGGTGTCGGTGCGTTTCTTCTCACGACAGATCACCCAACCGCTCGAGCAGTTGGCCCGTGCGACGGCCACCGTCGCCAGCGGCAATCTCGAACATGCGGTGAGCGAGGATCTGGTGGGGGAGTTGGGCGATCTCGCCCACAGTTTCAACAAGATGACCTTCGATCTGCGGCGGAGCCGCGACGCCATCCGCTATCAGAATCACCATCTGGAGAACATGGTCCAGGAGCGCACGGCCGCGCTGCGGGAGAAGGCCTACGAACTCGAGCGTGCGAACGCCGAGCTGAAGGAACTCGACCGGCTCAAGAGCGACTTCCTCAGCAACGTCAGCCACGAGTTGCGCACGCCGTTGACCTCCATCAGCAGTTTCACGGAGATCCTGATCGACCAGGACATGCAACTCGACGAGGCGCAGAGAACCGAATTCCTGGAGATCATCTCCAGCCAGGCGGCGCGACTCACCCGCCTCATCAGCGATCTGCTCGATCTGAGCAAGATCGAGGCGGGCGAATTCAAGTGTCACCTGCAGAGCATCGAACTGGAGGACGTCGTCCGGCCGGTTCTGGAGACCCTCAGCACCATCGCCTCCGATGCCGGGGTGGAGATCGTCGACCAGGTGGGCGACGACACGCCGACCATCCTCGGCGACTTCGACCGCCTCAGCCAGGTGGTGACCAACCTGGTGGACAACGCGCTGAAGTTCACCGACAAGGGCGGGCGCATCGTGGTGCGGGCCGAAGTGAGCGAGCACCGGCGCGGGTCTTCCTGGCAGAACAAGGACTTCGCAGGGATGGAAGCCGACACGCCCGAGGCCGAGGAGTACGTCATCGTCTCGGTCGAGGACTCCGGCTGCGGCATCCTTCCCGAGGACCAGAAACGCATCTTCGAGAAGTTCGGGCAGGTGGGCAACGTCCTGACCAACAAGCCCAAGGGTACGGGCCTGGGACTGACCATCTGTGGAACCATCGTCGTGCATCACGGAGGCGCGTTGTGGGTGGAGAGCGAAGTCGGCAAGGGCAGCCGCTTCTCCTTCTCCATACCCGTCGTCACCGAGGGATCGGGCCGCTACATCCCCGTCGAGGACGACAACGCGCGGGCGGCCGAGGAGGCCCAGCAGATCCTGGCCGATGCGCTCGAGCGCAACACCGCGGGCAGCAAGCTGCTGGTCATCGACGACGAACCGTCGATCGTCAAGGCGATCTCGCGCTTCCTCGACCCCATGGGTTACGAGAGCGTGGCCTGCTACAGCGGAGAGGGCGCAGTGGAGATGGCCCGCGAAGTCAAGCCCGACGCCATCCTCCTGGACATCATGATGCCCGACCGCAACGGCTTCGACGTGCTCAAGGACCTGAAATCGTCCGAGGAGACCCGGACGATTCCGGTCATCGTCATCACCGGGCTGGATGACGCCCGCACCGCCTTCGAACTGGGGGCGTCGGAATTCATCCGCAAGCCCTTCGACATGGCGTCACTTCTGGACAATGTGAGGGC
>JAOZPE010000011.1 GCA_029932915.1 Candidatus Krumholzibacteriia bacterium | reverse complement strand
AGAACCGTTTAGGAGGTGTCCTAGATGTTCAATCGGAGACTTCTGAGTCTCGTCCTCGTCACCGGCCTGATTCTGGGCCTTGCTGGCCTGGCATGGGCTGGCGTACCCGATCCGGGTCAGAGCGAGGTTTCGACCCCCGGCGGCGCGGTGACCATCACTCCCGCTGGCAACGGTCAGAGCCTCGCCGATCGTGGGACTCCCGTGACAGTCACCATTCGCGATGCGAATGGTCTGGCCATCGCGGCGTATCCCGCCCAGGATATCTGGCTGGATGACGCGGGTTCCGGCGACATCAATCTGTGCCAGGGCGGCAGCCTCGCTGATGACGACACTGACGTCAACGGCGTGACGACCATCTCCGGTCTGATTGCCGGTGGTGGGTATACCCAGGCTGGGATGTCCGTGTACGTGAGCGGTGTCGCGTTGACCGTTGCGGTCGACGACGGAACCGGCTCGACGATCCTCAACATCGATGTGAACAGCCCCGACCTCAATGGTGACCGCGAGGTCAGCCTGTCGGATATCTCGCTGTTCACGAGCGATCTAACCGTCCCGCAGTTCCGTTCGGACTTCAACCACGACGGAACCGTGAACCTGTCCGATCTCTCCCTTTTCGCCACCTGGATCGGTGAGACTTGCCCCTGATCCGGCGGACAAGGAGATGGGTGTCCAAGGACACCCACGTCTGAGCAAGCGTGCGCCAGTGAAATCGCAACATCCATTGGCTCACTCTCTCTTCAAGGAGATGGCTCATGCTTAGAAAGGCAATGTTCCTGGCATTCGCGATCGTCCTGGCGGTTTCCGCCTCGGCGTCCGCGCAGTGCCTGTTCGGTGTCTATGGAGACGCCGCGGGGACCCAGACCAGTATCACCCCCATCCGCGATCTCGGTCAGTCGGTCTTCACGATTGACGTGTACTACGTCATGTATGTGGAGGACTTCGTGAACGGCGCGGCCTGGAACCGTGAGGTCACGGGTTTTGCTGAGTTGGGACACCATCCCATTTACGACAACACTCAGCAGTTCCTCGAGGACCGTGTCGATGATGGATACGGTTATCGTTTCGGAATCGGTGAGTGCCGTATGGGCTTCAATGGGAAAGCGGTGTTCGTCATGCAGGAAACCCTGATTCTTCAGGATGACTTCCAGGGCGGCACGGGCATGGTCCAGGTTCTCCCGAATCCTCTGGAGAACTCGGAGAGCACCGTGTACACGGAGTGCGATCAGAACGCGACGATCGTACCTTGTCCGGACATGGGTTCCCTGTTCATCGAGTCCGTCGTGCCTGCAGCTGGCCAAAGCTTCGGCGCGGTGAAGGCTCTGTTCAACTAGCTACCGGTCCACTCGACCAGTTGCTATCGCGATCGCAACGGGCGGGTGGCGATCCGGATGACGGATCGACCACCCCCTACCACCTCGCCAGAGTCCTTTTCCCGATCGGGGAATCGCTATGGCGCACCTGAGGTGAAGTGACGGGAGAGTAGTGAGTTTGGCTCCCCACTGCCTCGATGGAAACACAACGGAGGACTTCTTCATGAAGAAGCTAATGATTCTCACTGCTGTCGTGGGCGTTCTTGCCCTGTTCAGCGTAACCAACGTGCAGGCTGTCGACGTCGCCGTTTCATTCGACGAAGCCGGTACCATGTTCACGTCGGCGATCCCCACTGGGTCCGAGTTCCACGTGTATGTGGTGGCCTATGACCTTCAGGAGATCCTCGGCTACGAGTTCCTGCTGGATCCCTCGGTGCTGCCGAGCTACCTGCTGGGCAAGGTTGCCTACGGTCCTGCCCCCCAGGACTTCGGGACCGACTATGAGGTCCGTGCCGGTACTGGTGGCTGTGTCACCGATCCGGCCATGATGGGTGCCGATGCAGGCAGCTGGACTCTGACCTTGTACAAGGTCATGTACTTCGCCGATCCGGGTCCGGACGTGTACTTCTGCGTCGCTCCTTCGCCTGGATCGGGCGCCCCCACGCCGCAGTTCACCATCTGCGATCAGACCGCGACGATCTTCCCGATGTATCCCGGTCAGGTGGACAACTTCGGCAACGCGCCGGAAGGCTGCGGAGTCGGCAATCCGACGAAGGATTACGACATCGTCGGAGCGGAGACCACCAGCTGGGGTTCGCTCAAGGCTGGTTTCTAGGCTCGGCCTAGCAGTTTGTTGCCCTTCCATGGGCATCCGAACAGGCACGCGACTCCGGATTCCGGAGTCGCGTTCCTTTTTTTGCCTGCTGCCGGATCCACGGCACGGCTCGCCGGGGTCTCTCCCCGGGCTTCCTCTTGCCCTCCTCCCCGGTTTCTCCGTATATTGCGCAGCGAAAGGGGGTTCCGCGGGTGTCCGCAGGAGCCGGCGCGGCCCCGGGCCGGAGAAGAGTCACGGCTCGTTCGATTCTTCTGGACATTTGGGCTGTCCCGGGCTACACGGAAGGCGATCGGAATGCGGCAGCCGTGGCTGGTCATCCCACCCGAGCCCGTTCCCTGCCGGGGAATCGCTGTGGCGCATCAGATGTGCAGTAATGGAGGAGTTTGGGCTCCTCACTGCCTCGCGAAAAAACCAAGGAGGACTTCTCTATGAAGAAGCTAACGATTCTCGTTGCCGTGGTGGGCATCCTTTCCATGGCCGCCGTGGCGAATGCCCAGTTCGGCATCGGAGTTTCCTTCGATGAGGCCGGGACGCAGTTCACCACGAGTGAACCCGTTCCCACCGCGACGGAGTTCCATGTCTACGTGGTGGCCTACTGGCTGCAGGAGATCCTCGGCTACGAGTTCGAGTTGGTTCCGTCGGTACCAGCGACCTTTCTCGTCGGCAAGACTGTCTACGGTCCGGCTCCCTATGACTTCGGTTCGGACTACGAGGTTCGTTGCGGTACGGGCGGTTGCGTGACTGATCCGGCGCAGATGGGCATTGGGACGGACACCTGGACCTTGACCATGTACAACATGATGTACATGACCGATCCGGGCGCCGATGTCAGTTTCTGTATTGCGCCGTCGCCGGGTTCGGGCGCGTCGTTGCCGCAGGGAACCTTCTGCGATGACAATGCGACGATCTATCAGATGTCTCCGGCCACCCAGGATCAGACCGGATTGGCGGGCGACGGTTGTGCGGTTGCCAACGCCACCCAGGGCCAGAGCATCGTCGATACCGAAGCCACCTCCTGGGGTTCGCTCAAGGCCGCCTACTAGGCGGGCGACCGGACTCTGACTGGTTTTCGCGGGCTTGGGACGGGCGTGGGACTTCTCCGGAAGTCCGGCGCCCGTCCTTGCCGTCCGTCAGGGGCCCCGCTATACTCGACAGTGAGCCTCCGTACCTCCTCACGGGGCGGAACCGTGCCGCCGCGTGGCGGTTGCTCCCGCCGCAGGCGATGAATCCGGTCGGCCCCCTCACTGGTTCCCGCCCCTGGGACGAGGATCTACCCCGTGTTGCCTCCTGATTCCACGTGTCGTACCCCGGCCGGCCGGCTGCGGATCGCGATCGCCCTGTTCCTTCTCTTCCTGGTGTTTCCTCGGCCCGGCCTGGCTTCACGCCTGCCGCAGGGCTGGACCGTCGTGTCCAGCACCGCTGAGGAATTGAGGCTGCGGATCGAGGTTCCCCGCTCCGAAGTGCAGGAAGTGAGGCAGGAGGCCCGGGTGTACGGCCTGCTCCGGTTGCCCGGGTATCGAGGTCTCGGCGAACCCGGTCTTCCCCTTCTTCCCCAGCGTGGGGTGTGGGTGGGGCTGCCGCCGGAGGGCAGCTTCCGGCTCGGGGTGGAGATCCTCGACGTCGACGACCTGCCCCCGATGCGGCTGTTGCCCTGTCCCATGCCCGCCCCCTCGCCCCGGTTGCCACCGGAGGAGATCGATGGCGTGATCGAGCGCTTCGTGGAAGGGGAGGGATACGCCCACTGGGGTCGGTCCAGCGAGGAGATCGCCGTTCTGGGGGAGGTGGTATGGTCCAACGGCCAGCGGATGGTTCCGCTGCGGGTGTGCCCCTTCGTGGTGGGCGAGGCCGGAGCGAGGCTCCAGCAGGTCCGTGCCCTGGAGGTGACGATCCGCTTCACCGAAGGTGCCGCCCCGACAGCCGCGGTGGCTGAGGTCGACCCGGCGACCCTGCAGCGCCTGGTGAATCCCACGGTGGCGCGCAGATGGCATGCCTCGAGTCCCGCGGACCGTCTTCGGGTGCAGACTTCCACTCCGTCGGTGCGTTCCCTCGAGGAGGCACCGGAGACGGCCGTTGCCGCGGGAGAGATCCTGCCCGTCGACGAAATGGTCCTGCTCAGCGACGAGTACCGTATTCCCGTGGAGCGAAGCGGTCTGGTGCGGGTCCATCTGTCCGATCTCTTCGGAGAACTCGGTTTTCCCACGGGTATCCGGCACGATCAGCTTCGTCTGTACATCAAGCGACCGTCGGTGCCGGGATCGGCCGCCTATCCGGTGCCCCTGAGCGAGGACGTTCCGGTCCACTTTTTCGGCGACCCCGATCCGGCCAGCGAGATCACCGGCAGTGACATCGTGATCTTCTACGGATTCAATGTGCAGGAGGACAACGTCGAGCGCTTGGTGGGTGGAGGGACCCTGCCGGCGGCGATGGAGCAGCGGGCCGACAACTACAACAGTGCCAACATCTACTGGCTGGCGGCGGCCGACCCGGGCTCGGGAAGCTGGGCCCGAATGCAGCGCGAGGCCTTCTCCGCGGCGACCGGGGCCCCCCGCTCGTACTACGACTACCAGGAGAGCTTCGGGCAGGATGCCTACTATCAGCCCAATGCGGTCTCGCCATCGGAGACGCGCTATCTGTGGAATTCACCGAGGGGGCAGGAGGGGCGTCTGCCCCTGAGACTGCGATCCATCGATCCCTCCTCGCCCCTGATCGTTCGCTGGGTGTTCTGCAGCAACATCCACCTGCAACAGCCCCAGGAGCTGCGGACCAGCTTCTACCTGGAACGCGAGGACGGCAGCAACCGTACCCTGCTGGGGACCTTCGACATCAACGGGGGCCTGGGGGAATTCGATCCGGGTCCCTTCGGCGCTCCCACCGCGGTGCGGGACACCCTTCCGCCCGGAGCCTTCCAACCCGGTTCGCTGTTCCTTCGTTTCCACAACGAGGACGAGGCCAGTTCGATCTACCATCTGGTGATGGTCGACAGCGTGAGCCTCTACTACCGCGCGGCCTACCGGGCCGAGTCCGAGAAGTCGGTGTTCGATACCGGCGTGGTCGGCAGTGAGGCCAGTCTGGAGATCCCCGGATTCACCGCCGAGGAGATCTTCCTGGTGGAGACCACCGATCCCCGCGCTCCGCGGTGGGTCGATCTGTCGGCGGAGAACATCGTCATCGACGGCGCAGACAGGACCTTGAGCCTGCAGGTTCCCGGTGAAGGCTCCTCCCCGCGCTCCTTCATCGCCGTCGCTTCCGTGGAGGTTCCCCGCGTCACCGACGCAGAGATCACCCGCAGCGATACCCCTGTTCTCACCTCGAAGATCGGTGAGGTGCAGGCGATCGCCCTGGGGCCGCGTCAGTTCGAGAGCGCGATGGCGCCGTGGCTGCAGTGGCGCCGCGACCACGACCGGAAGGGTTGGAACTACGCCTATGTCGACGTGCAGGAGGTCTTCGATCAGTTCGCCGGCGGTCTGCATTCACCGGACGCCATCAAGGAGTTCCTGCACTACGCCCATCTCCAGTGGGGAGCGAAGGCGGTGCTCCTGGTGGGGGACGCCAACGAGGACCATCGCCGCATCCTGCGCGATGCGGGCCAACCCGCCGGGGTGGAGGACTTCGTTCCCACCCATGAGCACATGCTCTTCTACGGAGACTTCGAGGTCGCGGCCTCGGACAAGTGGTACGTGCTCTTCGATATCGACGACCGGCAGTACCCCCGGCTGCTCAACAAGGGGCCGGACATGCTGCTGGGACGATGGCCGGCACAGAACGCAGGACAGGTGTCGGCCATGGTGGCCAAGCACATCGCCTACGAACAGCCCGCTGCCACGGACACCTGGAGGCAGCGCGTCATCTGGATGAGCGATGACGCCTACAGCACGGGCACCCTGCTGGGGGGTGGATCGGGGACGAGATACCGTTTCTCGTCGGCGGAGACCCAGTTCCAGAGCACACAGGAATTCCTCGCCGCCCAGAGTGACACCTTCCTCGATGGGACGATGGACGGTTCGAGTTGGGCGCTGGACGACTGGACGGCGCCCGTGCGGGGGGACGAGACGGACTTTCCCGTCAACTTCCTCTCGGTGGTCCAACAGGAGGTTGCGTCCACTGCCCGTCCCGCTCTCTATGCGACGCTGAGCGAAGGCGCGTTCATGCTCAACTACCAGGGCCACGCCAACTACAATGTCTTCGCCCACGAACAGATCGTCCTGAACGTTCCCGGGCTCACCTCACCGGTCGAGGAGATCGACAACGTGGGCAAGCCCTTCCTGCTGATCTCGCTGGGATGCCACGCCAGTGACTACATCAGGACCAACGATCTCTCCGTGAACGTCGCGCCCAGCTTCGGCGAGATCTTCGTGACCTGTGCCGGCTCCGGAGCGATCGCCAGCTACGGCAGCAGCACCTATGAGTATCTCCTTCCCAACCTCGCCCTGGGCGAGGTGATCGGCGATGTCTTCTTCGGCGACACGCGCAGCGGCCAGGTCCTCGATCCCGCCGAGGCGCAATGGATCCTCGGTGACGTGATGGCCCAGGTGGAATGGGACGTCTTCAGCGCCACCACCACCCAGATTCCCCAGATGGTGGCCCAGTACGTCCTGCTCGGCGATCCCCTGCTGCGGATGGACGGGGCGTCGCCGCGGGTCTCCCTGCACGTCGATGGACTCGAGGTGGGCGAGGACGCGGCGGTCCTGCCTGCGGCGGGCGCGCGCAGCCTCCACCTGCAGGTGGATGTGGTGGACGAGTCGGGGGTCGACAGGATCGAGTTGATCGAGACCGTCGACGGTGAGAGCCACGATCTCACGGGCCTGCTCCAGCCGCAGACCGGCGAGGGCCTGGATGCCCGCCGGGCGCGTTCTCTGGCCGAGCTTCCAGTGGTGGCGCAGGGGACCGAGGGCGGTGTCCAGTATGAACTGAGGGCCTACGACCGAGCCTATCCCCACGAGCGGCCCCGCTCCTTCCGCTTCCACGTGCCCTTCGAGCTGGTGGTCCATCTCGATGGCGATGTGCTTCCTCCCTCGGGGCGCCCCGTCGCTCCCGGCGAGGTGGTGGATTTCCTCCTGGATCTGACCAGTCCCATCACCCTCGCCTCCGACGAGATCGAGATCGGCCTGAGTGGACTGGAGCAGATCGGCGATCTGCACAAGCAACAGCAGGACGACGAGGGCCGGCAGTGGCAGATCGACTTCCAGGCCCGGGGGCAGGCCGGAGCAAACGAGCAGAGCGTCACCCTGCGGCTGGCCGGCCAGGAGACGGTGATCTCCCTGGCCGGAACGGCGGAGCCGGTGGAACTGCAGGTGAAGAGCCACTATCCCATTCCCAATCCGGCCGATCCCTCCTCCGGCCCGATCCGGATCGTGGCCGATCTGAGCGCTCCGGCGGCCTGGGCCCGGGTCACCGTCTACGATCTCTCGGGAAGGCCGGTCGTCTCCTGGGAGGACCACGCGCTGGGCCTGTCCACCCAGATCGTGCTGCGGTGGGACGGCCGGGACCGCCGGGGGGACGAGCTGGCCAACGGGACGTATCTCTACAAGCTCGAGGTGGCCGACGGCGAGGGCCGTGTCCATCGGGGCGAGATGGGAAGAATCGTCCTGATGCGCTAGGCTGCGACGATCCCAACGGCAACCGTCTTCCTTCGGAGGTGATGGCGCTGCAACCGCCGGACAATCCCGAACTCTTCGAGCTCTTGTCCTCGCTCACGACCGAATCGAGGAACCCCCGCACCCTGGACATCGATCTGGCTCCGACCGAGGAGATCCTCCGCCTGTTGAACGAGGAGGACCGGCGGGTGCCCGACATCGTCCGCGAGGCCATCCCCCGTCTGGCGGTGATCGTCGACCACGTCGCCGATGCCTTCACCCGCGGGGGCAGTCTGTACTACGCCGGGGCGGGCACCTCGGGGCGCCTGGGTGTGCTCGACGCGGCCGAATGTCCCCCCACCTACGGGACGCCGCCCCATCAGGTGGTGGGCCTGATCGCCGGCGGACACGAGACCCTCGTCCTCAGCCGCGAAGGCGTGGAGGACCGCGAAGAGGAAGGCATCCGCGCGGTGGATGAACACGAAGTGGGGGAGCGGGACGTGCTGGTGGGGATCTCGGCCAGTCGCCGGACACCCTACGTCCACGGGGCATTGCGCCGCGCTCGTGAGCGCGGAGCGTGGACGGCCTTTCTCGTCTGCAACGAGGCGTCCGGGGAATTGGCCGAGGTGGCCGACCAGGTCGTGGAGGTCGTAGTCGGTCCCGAAGCGATCACCGGCAGCACCCGGATGAAGGCCGCCCTGGCCCAGAAGATGATGCTCACCATGCTCTCGACGGCGGCGATGATCCGCACCGGCAAGGTCTACGAGAACTTCATGGTCGACGTCGAGCCGACCAGCGAGAAGTTGATGGAACGGGCCAAGGGACTGGTGATGCAGGTGGGGCGGGTCGACTACGACGAGGCCGCGCGGCTCTTGCACCGCACGGCCTACCGGGTGAAGCCGGCGGTGATCATGGCGCGCCTCGAGGTGGATGTGACCGAGGCGGAGCGACTTCTGCAGGAGGCCGGCGGTATGCTCCGGCGTGCCCTCGGCGAGGAGGATCGATCGTGAGTGAGGAGACGATGCGGCGGCGCTCGCGCCGGTCGAGAGCCCGGACGATGGGAACTTGCGCCTTCCTGTCCTGGGGTCTGCCGAGGTGGGCTGCCGTGCTGGCCCTGATCGCGGTCGCGGCGGCGTGCGGAAAGGGCGGCGAAGGCGAGTCGTCGGAGACGTCGCGAACGCTTCCGGTGGAGACGACGGTCCTGCGGATCGAGGCCCTCAGCGATTCGGCCGCGGTCGCGGCGGCGGTCGCCCCCTGGGCGCGCCGGGAAGGCGTCGAGGTGCAGGTCGTGCCGGCCACCAAGCCGGCGGACACGGGGGGAAGGGAGGATATGCAGGAGAGTTCGGCGTTCGCGATGGTGGAGAGGGAAGGAGAAGAGGGAACGCGCTGGCTCGTGCAACCCCATGGCCTGCTGGTACGGCTGGACCGCTTGAAGGAGGCAGCTTGGAAGGATGGGTCCCCGGCCACGTGGGAGCAGCTCTTCGAGCTGGTGGAGATCATGGGGCGCAAGGGAGCGGGATTGGCTCTCCCCCTTGAGGCCGAGGGCCTGCACCGGATCTTCCTGCCCCTGTGGTGGGCTGCGTTGAGCGATTCCAGTATTGCCCGATCAAAGTCGGAGCGGCTGGATGCTCCGGCCGCGGCCGAGGCGATGGCCTTCCTGGTGCAACTCTCCGGACGGGCCCTGCGGCTACCTGCCGAGGAACTCGAAGGGGCCTTCCTCTCGGGCGAGGTGGCCCTGCTTCCCTGCTCACTGGCCCGTGCGCGCCGTCTGAGCCGGCGTTGCGAAGCGCAGCTCGAGTTCTGGCCCTGGCCTTCGCCCAGCTCCGCCGGCCATGCCCAGGCCCTGGCGACGATCCGCGCCTGGGTGCGGCCACCGTCGGCCCCCTTGCGTTCCCTGGCGGCCGCCTTGGCGAAGGAGTTGGCCGGGGTGGAGGCGCAGCGGCGTGCCGCCCGCCGTCTCGACGGCTGGATCCCGGCGGCCGACGACCCCGAGGGGCTGGACATGCCCTTGCTGTCCCCAGGGTTTCTGGACGCCCTGCATCCGTGGGGCACACGGACCGGGGATCACCGTCTGGCGGACGTTCTGGACGATGCCTGCGCCGCGGCCCTGCAACTGCGACGGAGTCCACAAGCAGCTCTGAAGGATGCCCAGGCGCGCCTCGCCCAGAAGAACTGAGGGGATGATGCGGCGGGTGCTTGTCGCCGCGCCGGCTCGAACGTAGCATCTGCCCATGCTTGCCGATCATCTCCAACGGAAACTGTCGAAGCGGCCGCTGTGGGCGGTGGGCCTGATGTCGGGTACCAGTCTCGACGGGGTCGACGCGGCCCTGCTGCGGCTCGATCCGCCACAGAATCCGCGCGATTGGAAACTCGTCGCCACGTGGAGCGGTCCCTTCACGCAGGTGGATGCCCGGCGTCTGCGCGCGATCGCCGGCGACGCTCCTACCACCGCGGCCGAGCTGGGCGCCCTGCGCATGGCCGTCACCCGCGAGCACGAACGAGCGGTGCGGAAGGTGTGTGAGCAGGCGGATCTGGCGCCATCGCGGCTCGCCTACGTCGCCGCCCACGGGATCACCCTCCACCATGCCCCGGATCCGGAGGGGGAGGGTCACACCTGGCAACTCCACGCCGGACAGGCCCTGGCCGCCTGGTTGCACACGGTGGTGGTCGACGACTTCCGCAGCGCCGACGTGGCCCTCGGTGGACACGGCGCGCCTCTCTCCTCGCTGTGCGATCTGCGCCTGCGCAGCTCATCCGAGGAGGACCGGGTCATCCTCAACCTCGGCGGGGTGGCGAACCTGAGCGCCCTGCCCGCCGGCGCCGGCCGAAGCGAGGAGATCTGCGCCGGCGACGTGGGCCCGGCCAACCTCCTGCTGGATGGCCTGCACCGGGAGCAGACCGCCGGCCGCGAGGACTTCGACCGCGATGGAAGGGTGGCTTCCCGTGGGAAGGAGGATCCCGCGCTCGTCGATCGCCTGCTGCAGGCGCCCTGGGTGCGCCGATCCCTGCCCCGCTCCTTCGGGCGCGAACAGTTCGGCCGCCGCTATCTGGAGGCCTTCCTCGCCGAGGCCGCCCATCTGGGCCCGGCCGATCGGATGGCGACCCTGGTGGCGATGGAGGCACGGGCGGTGCGCATCTTCCTCGACGCATCGTGTGGAACCTGGCGGCGACGGCCCCAGCGCCCGCTGAAGGTCTACCTCTGTGGAGGCGGCCGCCACAATCGGGCGCTGGTGGAGGCCCTGCGCCGTGAACTCGCGCCGGCCGAGGTCGAGGGCCTCGAGCGCCTGGGCACACCGCCCGATTTCAAGGAGGCCATCGACTGGGCCCTGCTGGGCTGGCTGGCGCTGTCGGCCGAGAAGGGCGGGACGCCGCCCTTGACCGGGGCCCGTGAGGATCACGTCCTGGGAGCCGTCCATGCCCCGAGCCTCGGTCTCGATGGGGAGGTCCCACGATGAGGCGGGTCCGCTTCTCTCCGGCCGGATGGTTCGTGCTGTTGCTCGTGCTGGGGATGGCCTGCGGCAAACCGCCCCGGCCGCGGATCGACGGACGTGAGGTCGCCCCGCCCGAGGAGGAACTGCCTCCACTGGACGAAGAGGGCGTGCCCTATGTCGACGAGGAGATCCCGGTCGACGAGAGCTGGGTCGAGGTCGACGAGAGCGTCCTGGAGAAGGTGGAGGGGGACGATCTCATCCGGGTGGGCCTGGTCAGCGGTGTGCGTACGCTCACCCTGCGCGTGCTCGATACCGTGGAGGTGCTGGATCTCTCCGGTGAGGTCCAGGCCCGGGGCGCGGGTCCCGGAAGGCTGCGCATCGCGGTGGCGCGCCGCGGGGTGACCATCGATGGGCCGGGCATGGACGCGGTGGGGGTGGCCGGTGCGGGCGTGCTCCTGAGGGTCGAGGGCGAAGGGGCGCACTTCGAGGCCAAGGACAACGAGTACCCCGGAGAGATGCTGATCCTGCGAGGCCGCGACGGTCGCCTGACCCTGGTCAACATCGTCGATCTGGAGAGCTATCTGCGGGGGGTCGTTCCCTGGGAGATCGGACGGCCCGGTCCGGAGTCGCTGGAGGCGGTGAAGGCCCAGGCGATCGCGGCCCGCTCGTACACGGTGGCCCACCTGGGACGGCGCAAGCAGTTGGGCTTCGATCTGTGGGACGGCGTCGGCGACCAGGTCTATCGCGGCCTGAGCGGAACGAACGAACTCACGGACCGCGCAGTGCGCCAGACCCGGGGAAAGGTGATGCGCTACGAGGGCCGCGTGGTGCAGGCCTACTACTGCAGCACCTGCGGGGGACACACCGCGTCGATCCAGGACGTATGGCCCCGTCCGGCCGTGCCCTACCTGCAGGGAGTGCGGGACGCTCCCCGCGACGAGAGCGCGTGGTGCCGGCTCAGTCCCCACTTCCGTTGGACGGTGGCGTGGAGCGCCCATCAACTGGGCGACATCATCCGCCGTTGGCTGCCCGCCGAGGTGGACGAGGTGCTCTCTTCGAAGGACATCGGCGTCCTGGAGGGCCTGGAGGTGGTGGAGCGCGACACCAGCGGCCGGGTGCACCGCCTGCGGGTCGTGACCGACCGGGGGCAGTGGGAGGTCCAGGGCGATCGCATCCGCTGGCTGCTGCGTCCGGCCACGGGGCGTTTCCCCATCCTGCGCAGCACCCTCTTCACCCTGCAGGAGTATCGCGACGACGAGGGTCATCTCATCGGAGTGCGCCTGCAGGGGGGTGGCTTCGGGCACGGGGTGGGCATGTGCCAGAGCGGAGCCCTGGCCATGGCCCAGGCCGGGCGCGATGCGCGACAGATCCTCGAGCACTACTACCGGGGCGTGCGGATCGAATCGTTGAAGGGTGGCCGCGAGCAATGGGAAAGGGAGTTGCCGTGAGGAAGGTGATCCCGGCTCTGGTGGGTCTGCGGGGAACCACCCTGCTGGACCGCGAGCGCGAGCTCCTGCGCCGCCTGCGGCCGGCCGGGGTCCTGCTGTTGGATCGCAATGTCGACGGCCCGGAGCAACTCGCCCGTCTGTGTGCGGAGGTCCAGGAGCTCGTGGGCGAGCCGGGACGTCCCGCCCTGATCGCCGCCGATCAGGAAGGCGGCGCGGTCAGTGTCCTGGCCGAGGCGGTGGGCCGGCCCCCGTCGGCGGCCGCGCTGGGCCTGGTGGACGATCCCACACTCACCGAGGAGGTGTATCGCGCCAGTGCCGAACGGGCGCGCCGGGTGGGGGTCAACTTCCTGCTCGCCCCGGTGGCCGATGTCGACCGCCCCGGCAATCCGGTCATCGGCGTGCGGTCCTTCGGCCGCGATTCCCGCCGGGTCGCCCGGCACGTCGGCGCCGCCGTCCGCGGTCTGCGTTCGGGCGGCGTCCTCAGCTGCGCCAAGCACTGGCCGGGTCACGGTGCCACCGGCGTGGACAGCCACCTCGCAGCGACCGTGGTCGATCTGGAGCGGCGACGCTGGGAGGAAGTGGATCGCCCCCCCTTCGTGGAGGCAGTGCGGGAGGGGGTGGACACCCTCATGGTGGGCCATCTCTCCTTTCCCGCGCTCGACCCCTCCGGTCGGATCGCTCCGCTCTCGACGGCGATGCTCGAAGCGGCCCGCGGGGGGCTTCCCTTCACGGGGCATCTGGTGAGCGATGCCCTGGAGATGGAGGGCTTCCAGGGCACGCCGGCCCAGGCCCTGCGGGCGGGCGTGCAGCTCCTGATCTTCTCCGCGCCGGTGGAAGAGGTGGCCGGTGGACTGGAGGTCCTCGATCCGGTGGACGCGGAGAGCCTGCCCCAGGTGCCCCCTGCGCCAGCCACGGGCCCGATGGTGGAGGACGGGGTGTCGCCCGGAGCGCCCGAGGTTCCACGGCCTGCCGGGAGGGCCGATGCCCCAGGCCGGCCCGACGCCGACGATCCCTCCTGGGTGCGGGCGCGCCGGGAAGGCCTCGTCCTGTCCGGCGGCACCGTACCCTTCTTGGGCGAATGGGTGCTGCTGGACGGAGCCAGCGGCGATCGGCTGTTTCCGCTCTCCCGGTGGGATCTCGCCGGTGGGGAGGGCCTGGCCGAGGCCCTGAGCCGGGCCCTGGGCCGTAGGCCCCGTCGTGTCCTGCGCTGGGATCCCCACCAGGCCTTCACCGCAGGCAGCGCCGAACTGGAGGAGAGACTGGCTGGTGGTGGACGGGGAGGTGTGGTCTACGCCGGTCTGCGGCCGCCTCCGGAGGCCCTGGAGTTCTTCCTGCAGGTGGCCCTGGGCCCGGTCTTCTCCTGGAGCGTCAGCCTGGGCCTGGAGCCCGAGGCGCTGGCGGAGAGCCGGCAACCCCGGCTCTGGGTGCCGGGGCTCTCCGGCGCCGACGTGGAGCTCGTGGGGGGCATTCTGGGGGGGCGACGTTGACACGGTGGCCCCGCATTGCTAGATTCCCCGTCCGCTGGATGGCCGGGCCCGGCCCGACGGATTCCGGCGTTTCGGGGGGCGTAGTTCAGTTTGGTTAGAACGCCGGCCTGTCAAGCCGGAGGTCGCGAGTTCAAGTCTCGTCGCTCCCGCCATCTTCGAAGAGACCCGCCTGTTCCAGGCGGGTCTCTTTTCGTGGATGGGGTGGCGGAAGCCCCCATTTTTTTCCAGATTGGATCCATGGTGACGGCCACGCTCCATCCTCCACCGGGGCTTGGACCGCACCGTATCCATGCGCTCTCCGGTGCCGTGCCGGGGAGCGCATCTTCGTTCCGGGGGGTGGATGCGGACCTTCGTCGCGTCGGCTTCAATCGCCCCGCTCGGGCGGCAACTGCTCCGGCCGATTCCAATTGCGCAACACCCGTGCATCCGTCGTCTCCACGCGCAACATCTCCTCGCTGTCCAGGACGGAGAGGGCGTCGCGAAGGGTGGGGGCCTCTTGCCAGGGAAGCCGCTCGAGCGCGCGTGCATGCAACAGGAGCGGATGACCACCCCGACCTCCGCTGGTGGGTTTGGCCGCGATGGCCCGCCGGTCCTTCCCTGCGTGTTCGCTCAGCCGGCGATGGAGTTGCTCCACCACCGACGGCGGCGGTGGCCCGGTGTCCACCGGGTGCAGGAAGATCCATTGCCGTCGCAGGGGAAGGATCGCCTGCAGGCCCCAGCGGACCGACTCCATCATGGGCTTCTCCGCAGAGACCGGACCGGTCCAGCAGAAGCGCCCGGTCTCCTCGCGAGCCACATCGGCCCGTTCGTCCTCTTCGAGTCGGGACCAGTTGGACGGCAGGTGGGGTGGGATCCGGGGGTTGACGACGGCGACCACCAGGGGGACACCGGCCTCCAGGTAGGCCTCGGCGACGGCCTCCAGCAGGGTCCGGCCCTGCCACTGCAGGAGGGCCTTGGGACCGCCCATGCGCCGTCCCTGGCCGGCGGCCAGGACCAGGGCCACGCTCGAGTCAATCCTCATCGTCGTCGGCCGTCACCGTGGTGTTCTCCCGTGCATGGATCGGATTGAGCGAGGTCATGCTCGAGGAGGCGGTGCGGCGGTCGCGTCCCCGGTGATGGGCGATGAGTTCGGCCACGATGGAGACGGCGATCTCCTCGGGGGTGACCGCGCCCAGGTCGAGGCCGATGGGCATGTGCACCGAGGCGAGCTGCTCGTCGCGGTAGCCATGGGCGCGGCAGCGGCGGATCATCCCCGCCACCTTCGAGCTGCTGCCCATCACGCCGAGATAGGCTGGGGGGTGATCGAGATAGTACTCGAGCACCTTCTGGTCGAAGACGTGCCCGCGGGTGACCGACACCACGTAGTCGCGCGGACGCAACGGGAGCTTCGCGCACGCCTGGTCGATGGGAAGGTTGAGGATGCGGGCGGCCTCGGGGAAGCGCTGCTCGTTCGCCCACTCCTCTCTCTCGTCGACGACCACGACCTCGAAGCCACAACGCGCTGCCAGGGCCGCGGTGGCCTGCGATACATGGCCGGCTCCGAAGAGCAACAGCCGCCGGCCGGGTTCGAGGACCTCGCAGAAGATCTGCATACGGCCGCCGCAGGACATCCCCAGATCCGATGCGAGATCGTAGCTGAGTACGCCGCTTCGGCGCTTGCGCAGCATCTCGGCCGCATCCTTCAGGGCGACCGCCTCCACCGGTCCGCCCCCGACGGTTCCCTCGAAGCTGCCGTCCTCTCGCAGCAGGATCGAAGCGCCCACTTCCTGCGGGCCCGATCCGTCCACCTGGATGACCTTCAGATGGGCGACGGTCTCACCGCGTTCCAGGGCCCGATGGATCTTCTCGTAGAACTCGTGCATCTCGGAGGGGGAGTGTGGGGGGCGGCCGACGTGATCCGTGCTTGACGCCCATTCTAGGACATCGACGGTTCCCTCGTCAGGAATCTCTGCAAGAAGCTTCGAAGGGTCGACGGCATGACGACGCCGCCCCGCTGGTGCGGCGAGTGCGGGGGGGTCGGGTTCGGAGATGTCGAGACGAAGGGGTGGGGGCCTAGATCTTCTCGCCGCGGGCCCGCATCTGCTGGAGCACCTTGTAGATGCCGTTCTTGGAGATGGTCTTCATCCCCTTGGCGCTCACGGTGAGGGTGACCCAGCGGTTCTCCTCGGGTACCCAGAAGCGCTTCTTGTGCAGGTTGGGCAGGAAGCGGCGCTTGTTCACGTTGTGGGCGTGGGAGACGTGGTTGCCCGACATGGGGCGCTTCCCCGTCACCTGGCAGACTCGAGACATGGTGCAACTCCTCTTCCTGCGCGCTGGGCCGCTGTCCAGGGGGCCGCTCGCAAAGGCCCGTCGAGACGGGCCGGATCCGTTGAATCCCCAAGTATATCGATTGGGCCGGCGGTGGCAAGTCCACCGGCAAAAGAGGCCCAGGGGGAGGCTTGCCGCCACAGGGACTCGAGCCCGCTTGCGGGGGGCCGATGGCGGACCCCCGGCGGCCGGCTATTCCCCCTCCTTGGAGAAGGGATCGGGGGGTTTCTGGCTCCGGAAGCGCTGGAAATCCTCGTCCAGGTCCTTCAGACGGCGTTTCTTGCGGGGTTCCTCGCCCTCCAGGAAGAGGCGCTCGAGCTTCTCCTGCTCGCGGGCCTGTTTCTCGTCGAATTCGGCCAGTTCGGCCGCGATGCCCGGATCGGTGTCCTCCTCGGGCAGCTCTTCCAGCTTGCGGTGGTCCCGGATCTCGTAGCGTTCGTCGAAGGCGCTGCCCACGCGGGCGAGGATCTCGTCCTCGACCAGCCCGCGCAGGAGGAAGGTGACCTTCTCCTGGGGCCAGCCCAGCAGCTCGGCGATCTCCTCCTCCTGGGGTGGGTGGTGGCGGAGGTGTTCCAGCACTCGGATGGAAGCCACCAGCAGATGGCCTTCGCGATAGGGGGTGCTTGCCATGGTCGACCTCCCGGGTTGGACCCACCTCGCGAAGTTCGCATGAGCCGGCGGTCGAGGCAAGCCCGGGGGGCCGCCTTGCGGGTCGGCCCGGGGCCGTCGTACCGTGAGGATGCGCTCGGGCCGGGCCGGTGGGCTCTCGGACCGGCCACCGGCGGTCTCCCGGCCGGCGCATCGAAGGGCCGCACCGCGCCATCCGGAAGGGATGGGGACATGCGTCGATACGAAGTCCTTCTCCTGCTCGTCGCCTTGTTCCTGGGCGGAATGACCCCGGCCAGCCTGGCGCCCCGTCCCGATCGTCCTGCGGTGGCCGGGGAGGGGCTCTCCCGGCACGAACTCTTCGCCCAGATCGACAGTCTGCAGGCGCTGGCCCGTCGGCAGGAGGGCCCCGCGCGCGCGGAGAGTGTCTACGCCATCGCCCAGCGTCTGCTGGCCACGAATCTCCTGAAACACCGCCGTCACGCCCTCGAGTTGCTCGAGGAGGCGGCCCGCCTCGATCCGACCCTCTACGCTCCCCGCCGCCTGATGGCGGCGACGGCGGCCCGGATGCACTACGACCGCCAGGCGCTGAAGTGGTATGGGCAGCTGGGCCGGGACTTCCCCGCTCGTTCCCTGTCCTGGCGCCTTCTCGGTGATCTCCATTTCCTGCTGGCGCGCCGCACCCTCGATGCAGCCGCCTTCGAGGAGGCCGAGAGGGCCCATGCCCGCGCCCTGCGGGTGGATCCGGCCGACCTGGAGGCGCGGGTGCGTCTGGCCGGTGATCGGGCGGCCCTGCAACGCTGGGATGGACTCGACACCCTGCTCGCCCCGGCCTGCCGCGATTCGGTCTGGGCGGCGGCGGCTCTCCTGCTGCGGGCGTGTGGACGGACGCGGCGGGGAGACGAGAGAGGGGCGTGGGAGGACTTCCACCACGCGCTGGCACGGGCCGACTCGGCCACCCGGGAGGTCTTCGTCTACGGACGCCGCTTCTTCCAGCAGAGCCGGATCCTGGAGGACCAGGCGGCCCGTCTGTCTCCGGATTCCCTGGCGGCGGCCCTGCGGCGTCTCGATCCCCGGTGGAGGGAGGAGGACGGGCTGAATGCGGAGAAGGCCCTCCAGGACAGCACGATCCTGCGGCAGGCCCTGGAGAACTACTGGCGGGGGAAGAATCCCTGGCCGACCCATCTGAGCAACCAGAGCCGGCTGCGCTACTGGAGCCGTCTGGTCGAGGCCGAGTTGCTCTTCGGCCGGCCCGAGGACGGCCTCAGGGGATGGGATCGTGCCCCGGGGAGGGCCTGGGTCCGGTGGGGACGTCCGAGTGCCACCCTGTACCTGCCCGCCTCCAATGGCTCGCGCAGTGACGATCTGGCCACCTTCTTCTTCGAACCGGGAATGATCCTGCCGCCCTCGACGGTGGGGGTGTGGGCCTGGGACTACCGCTCCGCGTGGAACCACTTCTCGATCCTCTTCGAGGACCGGGTGATGAACGGGGACTGGCTGGCCCACGACAGTACCGCACGCCTGCTGCGCAACGCCCAGAAGCGCCAACCCATCCTGCTGATCTCCGATGCGGAGGCCGGGGACGAGCCCTCGTTCGGGATCGCCCTGGACACGGCGGCGTTCCATCGGCCCCGCGGAGCGACCACCCTGGAGAGCTACATCCTGGTGCGCCGCAAGTCCGATTCGGGAGATGCGCGCGTCACCGGTGATGGGAAGGGAGACGGGGATGGTGGTTTCCAGCTCGAGTGGGCGGTGTTCGACGAACACGACCGGCGAGTGGAGTACGAGAAGAGGACGGTCGGGCCGGCGGACCGCATCGACCGGCTGCGCCGGGCCATGGGTCTGGTCCCCGAGGACGGCGACGCCGATGCATGGGTGGTGTCCCTTGCGGCCGATCTGCCGCCGGGCGGGTATCGGGTCGCGGTGGACGTCCTCGATCCGTCCGACGGCGCGCACCGCTCGCGCGAAGTGAGGCTCGTCATTCCCCTGCGCGAGGAGGGGACGTTGAGCATCAGCGATCTCGAACTGGCCTCGACCTTCCAGGGCTTGAGCGGGGAGGAGGATCTCCCGCCGTCGCTGGTGAAGCACGCCTTCGGTATCCTTCCGCTGGTGGACGGGGTCCTTCCGGCCGACGCGCGGCGGCTCGCCGTGTACTACGAGGTCTACAATCTCCAGAAGGGAATGGACGGGCTCACCCACTTCAACGTGGATTACCGTGTGTACCGCCGACGGGGTGGGGGGCACGACTGGAATCTGCATGATGGGGACGTGGTCGATCTCACACCGCTCGACCCTGTGGGCGCCCGTTTTCTCGACGAGAGCACGGCCGTCTCCGGATGGGAGCACGTGGTCAAGGGAGGCGCGCTGGACGTGTCGAGCCTCGGGCCCGGGCGCTATGTGCTGGAGATCGTGATCGCCGACCAGGTGAGCGGGCGCCTCGCTCGGAGCTGGGCGCCCTTCGTCAAGAAGGCCGGACCCAGGAGCCCCAGCAGATCGAACCCGCTCCCCGCAACGCGACCGGATGCGCGGGGTTCCCCCTCCCCCCGCACCGGTGGGCGTTGCCCTCAGGATGTGGGCGATCCACCAGAGGCTCCTGGGTCCGGCCTCGAAGCCGCTGCGGCGCGTCCGTCCGCCCCTGTGTCCACCGGCAGAACCGATGGAGGGCCGACGCTTCGTCGCCTGTCCAGACGATATAGCAGCTTTCGAACGAACGTCAAGTCCATGCCATTCGGGCCCGGATCTCTCCTTCCGGCGAAAAGACTCCTTCCCCCTTGCCCTGACTCCGCCCTCGGCTTAGAAACAACGGGGTCGTTCCCGGTGGGATTTCCCGGTCACCCCGGGAGCCGTCCATGCCCTTCCCCCCGTGGACCGGGAGTTTCCGTGAGGCAAGCGTGACCCAGCGATCGACCAAGGCCCTGCGCCACCGCGACTTCTACCGCCGCCTCGATGCCCTGCTCGACCGGATCGACCAGACCCAGGGCTTCGAGAGCATGCTCAGCTCCCTGCTCGAGGAAGTCACCCGCAGCTTCGCCGACTGGATCGGGCTGGAATCGGCCCGCCTGTACCGTGACGACGGCGAGGGCTACGTGGTGTTGCGTTCCTTCGGCGTCAAGGGTTCGAAGATCCTCGGCTTCCGGATCGACCGCGGCTACGAGGTGCTGCGTCACATTCCCCCCAACCGCACCGTCTACTTCCCTCCGGACGATCCTCGCGTCGATCGACAACTGGAGGAGTCGTTGGGGGTGCGGCACTTCGCCGCCTTCCTCATCGGAGAGACGCGCGACTACATCGCCGCCTTCGGCTTGAGTGAGGACGCCGATGTGCAGGAGGCCATGCTCATCCTGAGCACCTTGCGGCATGCCATCGAGACGCACCTGCGACAGCAGGAACTCGAGGGACAGATGCTCGAGGCCCGCTCGATCCAGACCAGCCTGTTTCCCGAGAGTCCGCCTCCCTTCGCCGGCTTCGATCTGGCCGGCAAGAGCATCGCCGCCGACCAGGTGGGCGGTGACATCATCGATTTCCTTCCCATCACTCCCGACGAGCTGGGCCTGGTGGTCGGGGACGCCTCGGGACATGGTCTGCCCGCCGCGCTCCAGGCCCGTGACGTCATCACCGGCCTGCGCATGGGGGTGGAGAAGGATCTGAAGATCACGTCCATCTTCACCCGCCTCAACCGCGTCATCCACCGCAGCGGTCTCACCAGCCGTTTCGTCAGCCTCTTCTTCGGCGAACTCGAGAGCGACGGCAGTTTCGTCTACGTGAACGCGGGCCACGATCCCGGGCTCCTGCTGCGGGCGAAGGGTCCCAAGGAACTGCTGAAGTCGACCGGCCTGGTGCTGGGTCCGATCGAGGATCTCCAGTACCGCCGTGGCTGGGTGGAGATGCAACCGGGCGACGTGCTCGTGCTGTACACCGATGGGATCATCGAGCGACAGGGTCTGGACGAGCAATACGGCTTCGATCGGATGGAGGACTTCATCCGCCGCAAGCTCGCCGAGGGCGTAGAGCTCGACCGTATTCCCGACGCCCTGCTCGACGACGTCTTCGCCTTCGGACAGGAACAGGCGTGGGCCGATGATGCGACGGTGATGTTGATCCGACGCCACCGGAGCGGGAAGAAGGCAAGACGGGCCGACAGGGGTTGACGGCTCTCCATCGGCGGCGATGACGCTTGCGGCCGAGGTGGAGGCCGCGACGACGGATGGAGGTTTCAGGGGTGGATTCCTTGGTCGTGGCCGTACCGTTCTGGGGCGTGGTTCCCCTCTATGCCCTGGCTTTCCTGGCGTACGCCTGGGCCTCCTTCTCCGACCGCAGGAGATGGAACGTCTGAGCGAGAGGGATCCTGCTGTTGGGACAGAACCATCGCACCGCGCCGGTCGAACTGCGGGAGGAACGAAGGGAGGGAAGATGAGCGAAGAGCCGGTGCGGGTTCCGTGGAGTTGGGGAGTGGGAGCGGCTCTGGCCGGTCTGCTCCTCGTCCTGGTGCGGGTGCCGCTGAGCCACCTTCCCCTGGGCCTTCCCCTGGACGATGCATGGATCCACTGTGCCTTCGCCTCGCACCTGGCGCGTTTCCATCAGTGGGGGCTCTTCGCGCATCAGCCCAGCGGAGGCGAGAGTTCTCCCCTGTGGCCCCTGCTCCTCTCGGCCGGCGAGTGGGGAGGATGGCGGGCCGCGCCCCGCCTGGCCCTGCTCCTGGGTGTCCTCTCCTTCCTGCCCCTGCCCGGGCTGCTGGCTTCGCTGGCTTCCTCGCCGACGCGGGCGCGGGTGGTGGCCGTGGTCACCGGACTCTTCGGACCCCTGCTCTTCCTGGCCCTGTCGGGCATGGAGACCCTGGCCGCCTTGACCCTCTCGATGGCTGGTCTCCACGCCTTCGTCGACCGGAGACCCGCCCGGGCGGCACTGTGGGTGGGCGCGGCGGCCTTCTTGCGGCCGGACGCCGCCCTGTTGCTCCTGGTCTTCGCGGTCTTCACCTCCGACCGGCGCCGTCTCCTCGGCGGTGCCGCGCTCGCGGTGGCGGCGGTGGCGATGCTCGCTGCACTGGAGGGCCGCTTCCCTCCGGCCACCCTGGCTGGAAGGCGCTGGCTGATGGGCTTGCCTCCGGCGGTGGAGTCTGGGAGCCTGGGCCGGGGAGCCCTCACCCTGATCGGGCAGTGGGTCCACGCGATCGGCGCCGACCTGGGAGGGGGGCGCGTCGTGTCCGCGCACGCGAGCACGGCGCTCGTCGCAGCGCGCATGCTGTGGAAGCTCTCCCTGCTCGCGGTGCTGGGCCTGGGCCTGGCGGCGGTGTTCCAGCGGAGACACCGCGGGGCCCTTCTGCTGATCTCGTGGGCTGCGGTGGTGTTGTCGTTCTACGCGCTGGTGTTGCCCGATCGGGGTCATGTGGGGCGCTACCAACCCCAGATCCATCTGGTGATCCTCCTGCTCGCAGTGGAGGGCGCCGCCCGCTTGTGGCAGGGGCGTGTTCGTCTGCGCGTGGCCGCAGCGGCTGCGAGTCTCCTTCTCCTGAGCGGATGGATCGGAGGAACGGCGGAGGTCGCCGGCCTGTGGGCCGATGCGGTCGACCAGTTGCAACGGGTGCACGTGGATGCGGCGGCCGAGCTCGACCGGCTCCTTCCGGCCGACAGCCGGGTGGCGGTCTTCGACGTCGGTGCGGCGGCCTATCTCCACGATGGAGGGATGCTCGACCTCAGCGGCCTGTCCGATCCCGACCTGACACGTCTGTTGCCCCGCGCCCAGGAGGGTGCGGTGGTGCAGTGGTTGCGCGATCACGGCGCGACGCATGTGTTGCTGCCGGTGTGGCCCCAGGCGGCCGGTGATGGCCTGGACCGCCGTCTGGGTCTCAGGGACAGCGGGGCGGTCCGTCTGCTCGAACTCAGGCGGTGGCGGGGACGTCCGCAGTCGTGGGCGCGGGCCTTCCAGTTCTCGGGTCATGTCTTTCCCGAGCTCGTCCTCTACCGTCTCGAGTGGATTCGCTGATCCGCCCCGGACGTCCTATACTGGCCGGCATGCGCATCGACGAGATCTTCTACAGCATCCAGGGAGAAGGGAGCCGCCGAGGCCGTCCCTGCGCCTTCGTGCGCCTGACCGGCTGCCCCCTGCGCTGCGTGTGGTGCGACACTCCGCACGCCTTCAGCGGGGGCGAGGAGATGGAGACGGAGGAGATCGTCCGGCGCCTGCAGGCGTATCCGACGCGGCTGGTCTGTGTCACCGGAGGTGAGCCCCTGGCCCAGCCGGCGGTGTACGAACTCCTGGACCGTTTGCTGGACGATGCGTGGACCGTGTTGCTCGAGACCAGTGGAGCCCTGGACGTCACCGAGGTGCCCGCGGCGGTCCATCGCATCGTCGATCTGAAGGCGCCGGGCAGCGGGGAATCCCATCGCAACCGGTGGTCGAACCTCGACGATCTTCGTCGGCACGATGAGATCAAGATCGTCATCGCCGATCGCGATGACTACGAGTGGGCGCGCCGGAAGATCGAAGAATACCATCTGACGCAGCGGGTGGAGACGGTGCTGTTGAGTCCGGTCCATGGCGTGCTCGATCCCGCCCGTCTGGCCGAGTGGATCCTGCAGGACGGATTGCCCGTGGTGTTGCAGTTGCAGGAACACCGCTTGTTGTGGCCTGACCGGACGAGGGGGGTATAGGCGATGTCGAAGGGCAGGGGGAGTGGAGCGCTGGCGGTGGTGTGTCTCAGTGGAGGACTGGACTCCTGCGTGACGCTGGCCGAGGCCTTGACCCGTCACCGTGAAGTGGCGGCCCTGCACCTGAGCTACGGACAGCGTACCGAGGAGCGCGAACGCCGCGCCTTCGAGGAGATCTGCGACCACTACGGCATCACCCGGCGGCTGCGGGCCACCCAGCCCGCGCTGGGCGCCATCGGCGGTTCCGCCCTGACCGACCCTTCTCTCGAGGTCCCGGATGCCTCGGCGGGCAGCTCGGCCATTCCGGTCACCTACGTCCCCTTCCGCAACGCGCAGATCCTGGCGTTGGGCTGCGCCTGGGCCGAGGCGATCGGGGCCGAAGCGGTCTACCTCGGGGCGGTCGAGGAGGATTCCTCGGGCTATCCCGATTGCCGGGAGGATTTCTTCTCGGCCTTCCAGAGGGTGGTCGATGAGGGGACCCGCCCGGAGACCCGCATCGAGATCCGCACCCCCCTGTTGCACCGGACGAAGGGGGAGATCGTGCGCCGCGGTCTCGAACTCGCGGCTCCGCTCCATTTGAGCTGGTCGTGCTACAGCGAGAGCGAGGAGGCGTGCGGGGTGTGCGAGAGCTGCCGCCTGCGCCTGAAGGGCTTCGCCGAGGCAGGAGCGGTCGACCCCATTCCCTACCGCAAGAGTAGTGGCTGAGAGGGCTGCAACTCGCCCGCTTTCCCGCCGCCGTATCGCAATGCGGCCGGGACGGAGGGTTCTCCGTCCCGGCCGGGTCTCCGTGTCACCGCCCGTCCGGTTCCGTCATGGGCTCGCGCGGCGGATTCACCTCGTAGGCGGAGAAGTCGTGGTTCTTGTAGGCGTCGCAGCGGCTGCACAGGTGCAGCAGCTCGCGGCGGCCGTCGTTGAGGATGGTGCGGACGGCGTCATACTGCGGTGACTTCCAGATCTCCATGACCGTGTGGGTCTTGATGTCGCCGATGACCCCGCGCTCGGTCGGATCCCAGCAGCACAGCGTGGCCTTCCCGTCGCTGTAGAAGTACATCGAATCGGTCATCTTCCAGCAGGGCTTGTGCACGCACTCGGTCTGCCCCTGCCAGGGCCAGTTGTACAGTTCGGTGAAGAGCACCTCGGTGCACCGGGGTTCCCAGTACGCGCGATAGGCCTCCTGTTCGTGGCGGTTCTCGGGCAGGTCGATCATGCGCACCTCGGTGCGGCAGTCCTTGTCGTAGCCGCCCTGCTTCCAGATCTCCAGGAAGCGTGTCGTGCGGCGCTTGACATCCTCGTAGTCGAGCCCGACCCGGCTGGGTCCGTAGGTCTCCTGACTGAAGCCGTCGATGGAGAAGCGCATCACGTCGATACCCAGGTCGAGGATCTCCCGGTCGAGTTCATCGTTGAGCAGGCTTCCGTTGGTGTTGAACTCGATCTTGGCCGTCGGATCCTTGCGGATGTAGCGCATGATCTCGGGCATGCGTTTGTCGACGAAGGGTTCGTTGATGAGGAACGGCCGGTAGACGATGCCCATGCCGCGCGTTTCGTCGATGATCTTCTTCCACATCCAGTCGGGCATCCGCGGCGGATCGCGTTGGACCTCGTGCTGGGGACAGAAGGGGCACTTGGCGTTGCAGATCACCACCGTCTCCATCTGGATGAAGCGGGGTTCCTCGGTGTAGGGCATGTTCCAGCGGGTGGTGACGCCAGGGCCCGAAGGGGAAGTCATGACTCGTTCTCCCATCGCACGGATTCCGCTCTGCTGCGGGGTGGAAAGACGCCATTGAAACGCACCGGCCCGGCGGGCGCAAGGGCTGGACCGTGGATGGCCCTAATCTCCCTCACCGTCTGCCGGCTCTTCCCGTGGGGACGCCGCTTCCCCGTCGACGGCATCGGCCGGGAAGAGGGCCGGCCGCAGGATCGCCACGCTGGCCTCGGTGGCGCCGCTCTGGGAGAGGACGAAGTCCTGGGCGCCGGCGGCGGTCCGCTGCCGCAGCTCCTCGTCGTCGAGAAGCCGGCGCAGGGTGTGTTCGGCCTCCTTCTCGTCGTGGATCACGAATCCCGCGCCGCGCTCGACCAGGCGCTCGGCCTCGTAGGCGTTGTGGATGCGGGGTCCGAAGAGCACCGGTTGTCCGCAGACGGCCGGTTCGAGCACGTTGTGCACCCCGGTGGAGAAACTTCCCCCCACGTAGCTCAACAGGGTGGAGCGGTAGATCTCCGGAAGGACCCCCACGGTGTCCACCACGATGCAGCGCCAGCGGGCGGGGTCGCGGGCCTCGGCCGTCGAACGGCGTTGCCGCGTGGGCAACTCGATGAGGCGGCTCAGGCGGGTCGGCTCGAGGCCTTCGCGCCGGGCCGCCTCCTCCAGTTTCTCCAGATGCTCGGGTTGGGGTTCGTGGGGAACGAGGATCAGCCCCAGGTGCTCGTCGTCGGCCACCGCGCGAAGGGCCGGATGGAGGATGCGTTCCTCATCGGGCGGCCAGATGCTGCCCAGCGCGAGATAGCGCCACGGCGTCTCGCCGAGCATGCGGGCCAGCGGTCCGCTCTCGGCCTCCCTCCACCGGTGGACCACCTGATCGGTACGGGTGTCACCGGTGACGCGGACCGGGGTGGAGGTGCCCAGCCCCTGGGTGAAACGGCGGGCGTCGCTCTCGCTGATGGCTGCGATCGTATGGAAGCTGTCGAAGAGACGCCCGAAGAAACTGCGGATCACCGGAGCCAGGCGTCCGCTCTTGCGATGCAGGGTGGCGTCGAGGAGGAAGACGGGGACCTGGGCGCGGCGTGCGGCCCAGATCATGTTGGGCCAACAGTCGAACTTGACGAAGACCAGGGCCCGCGGGCGGAGGATACGCACCATCCGCCAAGCGGAGAGTGCGGTGTCCAGGGGAAGGTAATCGAGGAAGTCGGCGTCGTCGTGTCCCTGGGCGAAGTGATAGCCCGACGGGGAGAAGACGGTGACGACGATGGGCAGATCCAGCTGACGCCGTCGGGCTTCCTCGCGCAGGGCTCGCAGGATGGGACGGGCCTGTTCGTATTCGCCGACACTGGAAGCGTGGAACCAGATGCCACCCTGCAGGCGATCCTTCACCGCCTCCAGCCGTCTCCACTGTCCATGGCGGCCCTCGATGCCGTCGCGGACCTTCGGGCTGGAGAAGCGCGAGAGGTGGAAGAAGGCCACTCCCAACGGGACGGCCAGGAGGTTGTACAGTGTGGCCCATCCCCAGGATATCCCGGCCGGCCGTCTCGATTCGCTCATCTCCATGACTCCAGGACCTCCTGCGCGACCCGCTCGACGGTGGTGAGGGTGAGACAGAGCTGTTCCTTCAGACGGCACGGCCGTGCCCCGTTGCGCGAACAGGGACGGCACGGCAGCTCGTTCTCCACCACCCGGCTGCGGGGATCCAGGGGAAAGTAGCCGAATTCACGGCTGGTGGGACCATAGATGACCACCGCAGGCGTTCCCACTGCCTCGGCCAGGTGCACCAGGCCGCTGTCATTGCCCACCAGCAGACGGGATCGCTCCAGGACCGCCGCTGTCTCGCGCAGGCCCATCCGCCCGGCCGCGATGTGCACCCGCGAGGGGAAGGCCGCAGCGAGTTCTTCGCACAGGGCCTGCTCGGTGGGGCTTCCCACGAGGACGACCTCGCCCCCGCCGCGGGCCAGCAGACGGCGCACGAGTTCTCCGTAGCGTTGCAGGGGCCACTGCTTGGGCCGGTGCCGGGCCCCGGGCGCCACGGCCAGCAGGGGAGCCTCGGCGTCGCCCAGGAAGCGCTCGGCCGCGGCCCGGTCTGCGGCGTCCAGGACGATCCGTGGCCGCACGCCGCTGCCCTCGGCATCGGCCAGGGCGAGGTAGCGATCGACCTGGGTGCGCTCGAGGTGTGCGCCGCGGACCCGCGCTTTGAGGAAGAGCAGGCGGTCGAGGGTGTCCTTGGCGATCCGGCGCAGCGGAGCCGGACTGAGGCCGAAGGCCAGGACACGGCTGCGCAGGCTGCCGTGGGCATCGAGGATCAGGTCGAAGTCCACCTGCTGCAGGCGGCGGCGCAGATCGAGGAGCCCGCTGCCGCCCTCCCGAAGCGTGAGCACCCTCTCGACGCGGGGATCGTCCCGGTACAGGGGGGCATAGGCTTCCTTGGTCACCAGCCAGACTTCACTGTCCTCCTCCCTCTGGTGCAGGGCCTCCACCAGCGCGCTCAGCAACACGACGTCGCCCATGGAGCTGAAGCGCAGCAGGAGGATCCGTCGCATCGGAGCATGTCCTTCGCTGGGGGAATCCCCGGAAAGTGCAACCCGGGTGTGTCCAGACGCCAGGGACGCAAGGGCCGGGACGGGGAGGAAGTGGGCCCAGCGTAGGGAGCTGCGGCCCCGGTGTCAACGCGGGCCGAGGACGACGCGCGGCTCCGTGGAGTGCCTGGTCGAGCGGAAGGCAGAGCTTGGCTTGTCCCCGTGGCGCCGCCCGGCTATGCTGCTGCCACTCAGGCTGGCCGGCCTGCCGCCGCCCCGGCGGGTATCCCGGGGTCGTGTCCTTGCCAAGCGAACTCCTCATCGATTCGGTCACCGTGGTGGTCCTGCTGGGGCTCTCGGCCTTCTTCAGCGGAAGCGAGACCGCGATCTTCGCCCTGCAGGAGGTCGAGCTGCAGGAGATGGAACTGCAGGGTGGCCGCGCCCTGCGCGCCGCCGGCCTGGCCCGCCGCCCGTATCGCACCCTGGTGACCCTGCTGCTGTCGAACATGATCACCAATGTTGCCCTGGCCACCGTCGCCACCGCCGCCCTGGTGCGCGCCATGGGGCCGGTGGGGGTCGGGGTGGCCATTCCCACCGTCACCATCGCCCTGCTCCTGTTCGGCGAGATCGTGCCCAAGACCATCGGCCTGCGCGCGCGCCGCCGTATCGCGGTGGTGGCGGCTCCCCCCGTCGATTGGCTGGCGACGGTCCTGGGTCCCCTGCGCCTGGTCCTGGAGAAGCTGGCGGCCTGGGTCAGCGGTCCTCCGGCCCCCTTGCGCCTCTCCCGTTCGGAGTTGAGCACCCTCATGGAGCTGGGAAGGGAGGAAGGAGTGTTCACCGCCCTGGAGAGCCGGATGCTCATGCGGGTGCTGCGTCTGGGCGAGACACCGGTGGCACGTCTGGTCCGTCCCCGCGTCCAGGTGGTGGGAATTCCCGTGGACGCGGACTGGCAGGAGGTGGTCTCGACCTTCGAGCGCTCGGGCCGCAGCCGCCTGCCGGTGTACGAGGGAAGCCTCGACCACGTGGTGGGGGTGCTCTACCTGAAGGACTTCCTGGGCGCCGACCACCGGGATCGCGGAAAGGGAATCCGCGCCCTCATGCGCGAACCCTACTTCGTTCCCCAGAGCAAACCGGCCGACGAGCTCTTCAGTGAATTCCAGAGGCGCCGTGTGCATCTGGCGGTGGTGGTGGGGGAACACGGGGGCATGGAGGGCATCGTCACCCTGGAGGATCTGCTGGAGGAACTCATCGGGGAGGTCAACGACGAGGGCGACGTGGTCGAACACCGGGTGGAGACCGTCGCCGACGGCGTCTGGAGGGTGCATGCCGGCATCGAATTGGAGGAGTTGGGTGAGGTGGTGGGCCGCCCGCTCGCCGAGCACTTCGAGGCGGTCACCCTGGCCGGGATGCTCGAGGAGGAACTGGGCCGCGTCCCGCGGGCCGGCGACCGCCTGCAGCGGGACGGCTTCCTCTTCCACGTGCTCACCGCCCGGCCGAATCGGCCGGGACTGGTGGAGGTCTCACTGGAGGAGGGAGAGGAATGAGCGGGTGGTGGACGGCGGTGATCGTGGCCTTGAGCGTGGCCGCCAACGGTTTCTTCGCCGGTAGCGAGACCGGTTTCACCACCGCGAGCCGCGTACGCGTCCTGCATGAGGCCCGCAGGAAGCGGCGGGGCGCCCAGCTCGCCGCGCGACTGCTTCGTCATCGGGAGAGCGTGATCGTCACTGCCCTGGTCGGCAACAACCTGGCGGTGGTGGTGGGCTCGGCGATGGCCACGGCCGCTTTCCTCGATCTCTTCGGACCGCGAGGAGAGAGCTGGGCCGCCGTGCTCATGGCCGCTCTGAACATCGTCTTCGGTGAGGTGCTGCCCAAGTCGTACTTCCGCTCGCGGCCCGAGAGCAGCTCGATCGCCGCTGCACCATGGATCCTCCTCTCCCAATGGCTCCTCTCTCCGCTGCGCTGGGTGGCGCTCGTTCTCTCCCAAGGCGTTCTCTTCCTCCTGCACATCGACCCCCGTTCGAGCGAGGTGGCCCTCACCCGCGAGCGCGTGCTGCGGACACTGCGCAGCGGCACCGACGAGTCCCAGATCGACGAGGAGGAGCAGGACATCCTCTCGCGCATGGTGCGGTCCTCGCGCTTGCCCCTGCACCGTCTGTGCACCCCGATGTCCGAGGTGGCCTCGCTGCCCGAGGATGCCACGGTCGCCGACGCGCTCGCACTGGTGCGCGAGCGGGGCCACAGCCGGCTTCCCCTGCGGGATGCGTCGGGGCAGATCCACGGTCTGGTCTCGTTCCGCGATCTCCTGGGCCGATCCGAGGACACTCCGGTGATCGGACTCATACGGCAGCTTCTGCGATTGGATGGGAAGATGGGGCTGGATGAGGGTATCCTCGCCTTCACCACGAGCCGCGCGAGTCTGGCCGTGGTCGTCGACGACGGCGACCGCCCCTGGGGTATCCTCACCCTCGAGGATCTCATCGAACCCCTGGTCGGCGAGATCGTGGACGAACACGACCGGCCGGAAGCGGCGGGAGAAGGGGAAGGCCGTCCATGAAGACCGGTCGCGCTCGTTTCGTCGCCACTCTCTTGCTGCTGTTGCTTCCGTCTCCTTCGGTGGCCTCCGAGGGGAACGTGCAGATGGGTCCGATGCGTCTGGGGATTCCCGGTCTCTTCCAGACGGTGACCCGCTTGCACGGTGGCGCGCCCCTGCGCTTCGGCCTCTACGCCGAACATGGCATCATCGATGACGGACACGGCTTCGACGACCCGAGCTTCTTGCCGACGCTGACGACCGAGGACTTCCGCTTGCAGATGGCCTTGCAGTGGAAAGAGCGGATCGCGGTGGCCGCTGCCCTGCCCTTCCGCCGTTACGCTGCGGCCGAGGGCGGACGGATCCCGGCGTTCTCCGCCGACGGCTGGTCCGATCTCCAGTTGAGCGCTTCGGCCGAGCTCGTCTCGCTGCTGCACGAGGTGTGGGACATGGGTCTGTGGGGCAGCGTCCGTTTCCCCACCGGCGAGGAGGAGAAGGGTCTGAGCACCGGGGTGACCGAGGGGGAGGTGGGCCTGCGAAGCTCGATCTCCCTCTTCGAGGATTCGGTGAAGCCGGTGACCCACTTCACGGTGAACGTGGGCTATCGTTTCAACCGGAACGAGGCCAACGGCTACGGGGTTCTCGCGCCCGAGTACGCTTCGGTCGACTCGACCGGGATCTTTCCCCCCTCGTATCCTGCCCTGGGGGTGGACGATCCTGCCTCGGCCAACGACCAGCTCCTGTTGCGGGCGGCCCTGGAGGTGCGCCGCCAGTGGGCCCGGATCTTCCTGGAGTACTCCGTCGACTGGCTCGCGTGGAGTCCGATCGCCTCCTACCGGGAGAGTCCTTCGTGGATCACTCCGGGTGTCTCCTTGGGGAGCGAGGGGAGCTTGACCTTCCAGGCGGCGTGGGCCATCGGGCTGTGGACCGATGACGCGCACACCCCCTTCACCCCGAAGCTGCCGGAGTGGATGGTCAGCGTGGGACTCTCGTACCCGTTCTTCCTGGGTACGCGCGATCGCGACGGGGACGGGGTGAAGGACCGCCAGGACCGCTGTCCGGATCTCCCCGAGGATCGCGACGGCTTCCAGGACGGCGATGGCTGCCCCGACTGGGACAACGACCACGACGGCATTCCCGATCGGAAGGATCTGTGCCCCACCGAGGCCGAGGATCGCGACGGCTTCGAGGACCAGGACGGCTGTCCCGACTGGGACAACGACCGCGATGGGATCGTGGATACCGAGGACCGCTGTCCGGACCGGCCCGAGGACTTCAACGGCATCGCCGACGGTGATGGCTGTCCCGACGGGGTCATCGACTCCGACGGGGACGGCATCATCGACGAGCGGGACATCTGTCCCCACGAGGCCGAGGACTTCGACGGTTTCGAGGATGCGGACGGTTGCCCCGATCCGGACAACGATCTCGACGGCATCGCCGATGTGGACGACGCCTGTCCCCTGCAGGCCGAGGACTACAACGGCATCGACGACGACGACGGCTGTCCCGATGGCAAGACCGCTCCCGACGGGGCGATCCAGCCGGGCGGAGGACCTGCCTCGGGTGCGGGCACGGAGTCCGGCGGCAAGGCGGCCACGGGTGAAAAGGAACGATCGGGCGCGGCGCAGGGTTCCGAGGGGTCGGGTGGGCGCCACCGGGAGGCGGACGCGCCGGGTTGATCAGTCCTCGCCGAGCTTGGTGTGCTCCCAGTACGCGAACATGGTCTCGATGTCGAGGTCCTCGACCCGCCGGCCCTCGCGTCGGCAACGCGCCTCCATCTGGCGGAAGCGTCGGGCGAACTTGGCGTTGGTGCCCTGCAGGGCGAGTTCCGGATCGAGCTGGCACTTGCGGGCCAACTGGACGGCGGCGAAGAGGATGTCACCGACCTCGTCCTCGATCCTCTCGCGGCGCCCGCCGGCGAAGGCCTCTTCGAATTCAGCGATCTCCTCGTGCAGTTTGGCCAGCACCTGGTGGTGATCCTTCCAGTCGAAACCCGTCTCGGCCGCAGTCGCGCCGTACACGTAGGCCTGGCGCAGGGCGCAGGCCGAGGGCGAGAGGTCCTTCAGCGCACTGGCTTCCCCTTCGTCGCCGCCGGTTTCACCTGCGCCGGATGCCTCGGCCGCCTGGCGGGCCTTCTCCCTCTGTTTCTCCCTTCGCCAGATGCGCTGGGCCTCTTCGGGGGTGGAGGCGTGCTCGTCGCCGAAGACGTGGGGTTTGCGGCGGATCAGTTTCTCCGCCCCGGCCCGTGCGAGCTCCTCGATGGAGACCGGTGAGCGCTCGTTCAACAACATCCAGTTGAAGCAGACCATGTAGAGCAGGTCGGCCAGTTCCTCGCGGGCCTCGGGCAGATCGTCCCGGGCCGCGGCGTCCACGTATTCGACCACCTCGTCGCTGAGGTAGCGCGCGGCCGAGGCGAGGGTCTGGGAGCGGTCCCACGGGCAGCCGTCCTCGCCGCGCAGGCGCTGGAGGACTTCGAGCAGGGCTTGCAGGGGATTGTCCGACAAGGTCGATCTCCACTGAAGGGAGGCTGGGCCGGGAAAGGCTCGTTTGACGGAGAGAAGGCGCGGCGTTAAGCTCGTCGTCTGCCCGAAACTCCTCCAGACGCCCGCAGGGGCCGGATGGAACATGGCAAAGGCCGAAGCTATCACGATCCACGGCGCACGCCAACACAACCTCCAGAACCTCGATCTGGACATCCCCAAGGCCTGTTTCACCACCATCAGCGGCGTGTCGGGCAGCGGCAAGTCGTCGCTGGCCTTCGACACGCTCTACGCCGAGGGACAGCGGTGCTACGTCGAGAGCCTCTCCACCTATGCGCGTCAGTTCCTCGAGCGCCTGGAGAAACCCGATGTCGACTCGATCGAGGGCATCCAGCCGGCCATCGCCATCCGACAGCGCAACACGGTGAAGTCGAGCCGCTCGACGGTGGGGACCTCGACGGAGATCTACGACTACCTGCGGGTGCTCTACGCGCGGATCGGCTCGGTGGTGTGCCTCGACTGCGGGGTCGAGGTGAAGCCGGACACCCCGGACGGTGCGGTGCGGCGGACGGCGGAGCGTTTCCCCCGGGGAACGCGATTGCTGGTGACCTTCCCCGTTGCGCCGACCGAGACCCTGCCCTTCGATGAACTGCGCCAGCGCCTGGTGGCCCAGGGCTATCTGAGGGCTTTGTTCGAGGGAGAGCAGCGTTCACTGGAGGAGGCCTGGACGGACGAGCCCGCCGTCGGCGAGGAGATCGCGGTCATCGCCGACCGGATCGTCTGGAAGCAGAACGAACTGCGTCTGGCCGAGGCGGTCGAGGCCGCCTTGCACGCGGGTGAGGGCCAGGCCGCGGTCGTCGATGCGGACAGCGGCGAGAGCCTTCCCCTGTGCGACCGCTACGCCTGCCCGCGCTGCGGACGCATCTGGGAGGAGCCGACTCCCCAGCTCTTCTCCTTCAACTCCCCGCAGGGGGCGTGCCCGGCGTGCAACGGCTTCGGCGAGCGTCTCGAATTCGACGAGCGGCGGATCGTTCCCGATCTGGACCGCAGTCTCTCCGCCGGCGCGGTGAGACCCTGGGCCGGGGCCGCCTTCGCCAACGAGATGACCCTGTTGCTGAAGGCCTGCCGCAAGCGGAAGATCCCCATCGACGTGCCCTATCGCAAGCTGTCGGCCCGGCACAAGGCCTTCGTGCTCGAGGCGAAGGAGAAGGACTATCTCGGAGTGATCCCCTGGCTGACGAGCATGCGCGATGCGCGGGCCAGGGAAGGACATCGTTTCTACACGCGAAGATACATGGGGCGCAGCCGCTGCCGGGCCTGCGAGGGCAACCGCTTGCGGCCGGAGGCCCGCGCGGTGAAGGTCAGGGGGAAGGAGATCGGGGAAGTGGCGGGAATGTCCATTCCCGACGCACGCGCTTTCCTCGAATCGATCGAGCTCACCGAGAGCGAGGAACAGGCGGTGGGCGATGTATTGCTGGAACTGCGCGAGCGTCTGGCCTTCCTCGAGCGCATCGGATTGAGCTACCTCACCCTTTCGCGGGCGAGCCGCACGCTCAGCGGGGGTGAGATGCAGCGCATCCACTTGAGCAACGCCTTGGCCAGCCGCCTGGTCGAGACGCTCTACGTGCTCGACGAACCGAGCATCGGTCTGCACCCGGCCGATACGCATCGCTTGCTCGGACGCCTGAAGGAACTGGCCGAGATGGGCAACACGGTGGTGGTGGTCGAACACGACGCGGACATCCTGCGCGCCAGCGAACACCTCATCGACCTGGGACCCGGTGCGGGCGTCGAAGGAGGGCATCTGCTCTACCAGGGACCGCCTCCCCGGGGTGGCCGCCTCCCCGAGGACGCCTCCGAGAGCCTGACCTGCCGCTATCTGAGCGGCGAGCGGGCGGTACCCATGCGGAAGCAACGGCGCGGGCCGGGGCGCCGCCGCGTCACCCTGATGAAGGCCCGTCTGCACAACCTGGCCGACATCGACTTCACGCTTCCGTTGGGCCTGTTGGTCTGCGTCACCGGCGTGAGCGGTTCGGGCAAGAGCACCCTGGTGAACGAGTTGCTCTATCCCGCGTTGACCGGCCGCATCTCCGGGGGCAAGGGACGGCTCTTCGGTTTCGACGCCATCCATGGAGCCGACAACGTCGATCAGGTGGTGATGATCGATCAGAGCCCGATCGGCCGCAGCGCCCGCAGCAATCCGGCCACCTACCTGCAGGTGCTCGGGGAGATCCGCTCGCTGCTGGCCCAGACCGGCGAGGCGCGCAAGCGTGGATGGAACGCGAGCCGTTTCTCGTTCAACGTGCCCGGCGGCCGTTGTCCTGCGTGCCAGGGACTGGGCGAGGTCACCGTCGAGATGCAGTTCATGGCCGACGTGACCATTCCCTGCGAGGAATGCCAGGGGAGACGCTTCGAGCCCTCGACGCTGGAGGTGCGCTACCGGGGCCGGAACATCGCCGAGATCTTGGATCTCACCGTGGACGAGGCCCTGTCGTTCTTCGTCGACTCGCCGGCCATCGGCGCCCGGTTGTGGCTCTTGCAGAAGGTGGGACTGGGGTATTTGAAACTGGGCCAGCCTGCGGGTACTCTCAGCGGAGGCGAGAGCCAACGCATCAAGATCGCCCGCGAGTTGCTGCGGGGACACAAGGAGCACACGCTGTACCTTCTCGACGAACCCACCACCGGTCTGCATCCGGAGGACGTGCGCAAGCTGGTGCGCGTCCTGGACGATCTCGTCGACCAGGGCAATACGGTGCTGGTGATCGAACACAACCTCGATGTCATCAAGAACGCCGACCACGTGGTGGATCTGGGCCCCGGCGGCGGCCCCGACGGGGGCCGCATCGTCGTGGCCGGCCCGCCGGAGAGCCTGGTGGAGAATGAACACTCGGTGACCGGCCGGCATCTGGCGGCGGTCCTGCAGAGGGGAGGGGACGAGCCATGAGGATCCTCGTGACCGGAGGCGCGGGCTATATCGGGGCAGTCACCGCCGGACACCTTCTCGACGAAGGGCATGAAGTCGTCGTCCTCGACGACCTGAGCACGGGACATCGCCAGGCGGTGCCGCGCGGGGCCGAGCTGGTGGAGGGGCGGGTGCAGGATCCCCAACGGCTCTCCCGCGCCCTGGACGGTGCCGATGCGGTGATCCACTTCGCCTCGCTCAGCCTGGTGGGCGAGAGCGTGCGTGAGCCCCTGCGCTACTTTCGTGAGAACCTCGGCGCCGCTCTCTCCCTCCTGGAGGGGATGGCTTCGGCGAAGGTCCATCGCCTGGTGTTCTCCAGCAGCGCCGCGGTCTACGGCGATCCCCAGGTGGAGGTGATCGACGAAGATGCCCCATGCCGCCCGGTGAACCCCTACGGCATGAGCAAGGTGATGATCGAGACCATCCTCGCCGAGCAGGGGCGGGCGCACGGCCTGGCGGCCATGGCCCTGCGCTACTTCAACGCCTGCGGCGCCGACGGCCAGCGTGGGGAGGACCATCGGCCGGAGACCCATCTGATCCCCCGACTGTGCGAGGCCATGCTCGGCCGCCGCGACGACTTCGTCATCTACGGCGACGACTATCCCACCCCCGACGGCACCGCCATCCGCGACTACGTCCATGTCCTCGATCTGGCCCGGGCCCACGCATCCGCCCTCGGACATCTCGATCGCCCCGGCCTGGAAGTGGTGAATCTGGGAACCGGGCAGGGAGCGAGCGTCCGCGAAGTGGTGGACACCGCCCGCCGGATCCTCGGCGTGGACTTCCAACCCGCGGTGGCCGAACGGCGCCCGGGCGATCCCCCCCGTCTGGTGGCGTCGAACCAGCGCGCCCGTGAGCTTCTCGGATGGATACCCCGCGACTCATCCCTGGAGAGGATCCTCCAGGATGCCCTGCGCTGGCACCGCGCCCATCCCGACGGCTACCGTGGGATCGTCTGATTCGGCGGTGGATGGGGTCGGCACGGGCCTGGCCGATCCTTCCCCGAGGGCGGTGGAAAGCTGACCATCGGCGGCCACCGGCCGCTTCCTCCCGCTTCCCTCTCCTTTCCCGTACTTTCCGGTGGGAGAGCTCGATTCCCTGCGATTCGCGCCCAACAGCGGCCCTCGCCGTTCCCCGTCTCCTTCCCCCGTGCCCTGGCATCGGCATTGCCCTTTCGTCCGGCTCAGAAGGGGAGGACACGCCATGCAGAGACCCACGAAATGGTCCTTGGAAGTACGAGGTGCCCCGCTGGAAGCCGTCACGCTTCTCGAGCGCATTCCACGTCTGCTCCGTTTCCGTCTGGCCGGGCGCGAAGACCGTCTGATGGTGCGCCTGGCCCGGCGTCTGGGCTTTCCCGAGAGCGCCAGCCTGGAGTTGACCGTCGGGGAGGCGGAGCCCCGGCTGCGGGCCTACCTGGGTCCCGCACCCGCCCGATGGCGGCGTCATCTGCCCCTGGAGAGGGCGGGTCTGCTGGGTCTGGCCCAGCATCCGGTGGCGCGGACCCTGGACGGAGCGGTCGAGCCCGCGGCCAGCCGGCTCCTCCAGGCTCTCCGCCTGGAGCGCCTCACGGTCCTCCCGCTGGGATGTTTCGACGAGGGATGGAGGTTGTTGCTCCTGGCCGACGGGCCGCGCCTGGCACCGGATGTCCTGGCCGGCCTGCGGGATGCCGCCCGTGTGATCGTCGACGCCGCGCGTCTGCAGCAGGAGGCCGCGAACCCGGTGGCGACGGGGTCAGTGCCGGCGAGGACGGTTTCGCCCGGGGAGGGACCACGGGCGGCCGCCGCGGTGGCCGACCTTCCGCCGATGGGTGCAGGTGGGGAGGAGGGCCGCCCCTCCAGCGGTGGGGACGCCGGTGAGCGCCGGCTCGTCGAGAAGCAGCGCGAACTGTTGGCGAATGTCTCCCACGATCTGAAGAATCCGTTGGCTGCGGTCTCCACCTCCCTGCAGGTGCTCGAGAGCGGACGGGCCGGAGAGATGAATCCGACCCAGCGGAGACTGCTGGGCCTGGCCCGGCGCAACTGCGACCGTCTGTTGAAGATGGTCCATGAACTGGTCGATGGGGAACGGCGCGCCGAAGCCGAATCGATCCTGAAGCGCCGCAGCTTCGATCCCTTGCCCCTGCTTCGAGCGGCAATGGCCGATTCGGAGGAGGTGGCGTCCCAGATGCACCGCACGCTCGCCTGGGTCGGTGACCACGGTTCGAAGCTGTGGGGCGATCCCGAGCACTTCCGCCGCATCCTGGACAACCTGGTGGACAATGCCCTGAAGTTCGGCGGCGAGGACGGGCATGTCCTGGTGACCCTGCGGAAGGATCAGCTGCGCCAGACGGACGAGATCGGTCGGGCGGCAGCGGCGCTGGGCCTGCAGGTATGGGGATCGGTCCTCCAGGTGGAAGACGACGGTCCCGGCTTCAGCGAAGAGGCCCGCCGCCGCGCCTTCGAGCGTTTCTGGCAGGCCGAGGAGGAACGGGACCGAGGCCGCGGTTCGGGTCTCGGTCTGTCCATCGTCCACTCCCTGGTGCATGCACATCAGGGATGGGTGCATCTGGACAGCGAGGAGGGCCGGGGCACGAGCGTGGGCGTCTGGCTGCCGGCCAGCGAGGAGGACGCCCGGCTCTGCGGGGTCCTGCAGAGCCTGGTGCGCGAACTCCACCGCCACCGTTCGCGGGGCCGTTCACCCCGGTTGATCCTCATGCAGGCCCGCGCAGCCGAGACCGAGTACCTGGCCGGGTTGTCCCGCCTGTGTGAGAAGGTCTCCGAGAGCGGGGGGACGAAGTGGAGCGTCCACCGCATCCATCCGATGGCCGCGGCGGTGCTGCTGCGCGACGAGGAGACGCCCGAGCCGATCGAGCGGCTCCTTGCGCTTCAGCAGACGGGCCGGGAAGGTCTCGCCCCGCCGTCGCCGGACATGTCTTCCTCGCGGTCCGCGTTGCAGGTAGGGGAAGCCCGTTTCCCCGAGGATGGCGCGACCCTCGATGCGCTCTTCCATCACGCCCGGCGCACCTCGATCGGCGACGGATCGGCCGCCGCCGCCCAAGGTGCGGCATTGTCGGAGGTTCGAACATGACCGCGCAGAATCCGCGGATCCTTCTCGTGGAGGACGAGAAGGACATCGCCGAAGCCCTGGGTTTCGCACTGACGGTCCAGGGATACCAGGTGAAGATCGTCTACGACGGCCAGGAGGGCCTGCAGGCGGCCATGGACAGTCCTCCCGACCTGATGGTCCTCGATGTGATGCTGCCCGGAATCAATGGCTACGAGATCAGCCGGCAACTGAAGGACTGGATGGATTCCTCGCCCGATGGAGACTACTTCCCCATCCTGCTGATTACCGCTCGCAGGGTGAACACCGAGCAACGAGAGGAATTCCTCGCCGTATGGTCGCGCTCGGACAGCGTTCTGTACAAGCCCTTCGAACTGGATACCTTCTTCGACCGGGTCTGATGGGCCACGCCCAGCGGCAGGGGAGTCCGAAGAGCTAGTTGGTCTCTTCCTGTTGCTGGGCCTTCCTCGCCTTTCTCATCAGCACGATCGGATCCTCTCCGTAGCCCAGAGCCACCCAGTCGAGCTGGTGTCCGCGGTGACCGTGGCAATCGGTGCACTGCAGGGCCTGCTCCTTGGGCGCCACCATGTGGTTCACCCTCCAGTACATCTTCGTGGCCACGAAGCCGTACTCACCGCTGTAGTCCAGACCCACCGTCTTCATGCCCAGACGTGCCGACTTGTCCCAGTCGAAGGTCTTCCAGTAGCCGTCCTTGCCGTAGAGCTTGGGCACGATCATGACCTTGTTCTTGGTGTCGTAGATCTGACGGCCGGTGTGAACCTTGAAGGGATGGATCTTCGACTTGGGATCGTTGCGATCGCCGACCGGGGAGTTCAGCAGGACCGTCTGATCGGGATCGATGGTCTGTCCCAGTTGATAGGCCTCTCCCTCTCCGTTGTACCACGCATAGGTGGGGGTGACGTTCTTCTCCCAGCGGAACCGCCCCTTCTTCTTGTGGTAGGTGACCAGACCGAACTCATCCTTGGTCTCGGGAAGGTCCTGTCCCGCCTCGGACCAGTCCCAGTCCATGTTGGTGGGCATTTCCTTGGCGTACTTGGGGATGTGGCAGGTCTGGCAGGCCACTCGATCGACGTGCTGGTCGAGGTACTTATCGCCGTGGGGTTTCTCGTCGTGGCAATCGGTGCACTGCACCTGGTTGACGCCACCGGGGGAGACCACCATCGCCGTACCGTGGATGACGTGCGACTCCGTGGTGTGGCAGTCGATACAGGAGAGGCCCGCTCCGTCGGGCGACATGTGGACGTCGATGTTGCGGTCGCCTTTCAGCAGCGAAGTGTCCAGGTCGCCGTGTTTGACGTGATCGCCGCCTCCACCGTAGAAATGGCAGCTTCCGCAGTTCTCATCGGTGGGCCGACCGACACTGCGGGCGGCGGCCAGCAGGTCGACGCCGGGGGCGGGATTTCCCGCTCCAGCCGGGGACTTGTGGTATTGCCCGGAATGGTCGTGGCAGACCAGGCAGTCGACCTTGGACTCATCGGAGAAATCGAAGTTGGCGTTCTTCCAACCGTACCCGGCGTGACAACTCGTGCAGCGCGGCCAGTTCGAGGGCACGGCGATGCAGAAGTTGTTCATGGCGTTCTTCTTTCCGCGATCGACCTCTCCGCCCGATCCCGGGAAACTCTGTCTGGAAGACCATGTCCAGTGGGTGGTCTGCATCACTTCGTGGGCCGCGTCCTCGTGACAGCCCAGGCAGGCCTCGGTGACCGACGAGCCGTTCTGGAAGGGCTCGTCGAAGAATTCGGAGTGATCTTCGGCGAGGGTGTTGCCGGAGTAGAGAATCATCGCGGCAACGAGGGGGAACAGCCAGCGCATCTTCTTCCTCCCGGAAAGAGGGCCTTGGACGGAGTGGTACAAGGCTGTACCCCAAAGCAGCGGAGAACAAGGAGAAATCGGGCGGAATGGGGGTGGAATCGCGTTGCCCGTGCCGGGGAGGAGAACCGCGGGCACCGGGTCGGACGATCGGTGGGGGCGACTTGACAGCGGTGGGGACGTGGGCGATATTCTCGGTCCGCCCGTGGAGACCGCCTGTTCGTTCAGCGGGGGTCCACCCGGTATCGGTGAGGGTGGGAAGGTAGCTCAGTTGGTAGAGCAACGGACTGAAAATCCGTGTGTCGACGGTTCGACTCCGCCCCTTCCCACCACCCATCCTCTCAGTGGAGCACAATGGTCTTCCGCAAGCTCGTCCTGAGAGCCATGGGGTCAAGTGGCCTCTACTCCATCTTGCGTCACCGCAGAAAGGGCGCCATCGCCATGGCCTACCATGGCGTCGAGGAAGAGATCATCGACCCGCGCATCCAGACCGTCCACATCCCGCTGAGGCGTTTCCGGCGGCACATGGACTACATCAAGAAGAACTTCGAGGTCATCGCCCTCGACGATCTCAGCGAGCGGCTCGAAGCCGGCCGGGGTCTGGACGGCCGGCAAGTCGTCCTGACCTTCGACGACGGCTACCGCAACAATCTGGAGGTGGTGGCGCCGTTGATGGAGTCCCTCGACCTTCCGTTCGCGGTGTTCGTATCGACCGAGCACACCGGACAGGGGGTGAGGATGCCGACCTACCGGCTCCGGGCCGGGATCTACCTGACCGAGGCGAAGTCCTGCCGCATCCGGGGTTTCCCCGAGCCCTTCGACCTGCGCGACGAGCGGGCGAGGGATCACGCCATCCAGGCGATCGCCGCTCGCTACAAGACCGCGCCCCAGCCCGAAGCCGATGCGATCCTCGAAGACGTGGAGAGCCTCATTCCCGAGGAGCGTTGGTCGGAGATCGACGCTCGTTTCGCCTCGGATACGCCCATGAACTGGGAAGAGGTGGAGATCCTCCATCGCCGTGGAGTGACCATCGGTTCGCACGGCCGACGCCATGTCATCCTGCACACGGGGCAGGATGAGGCGTGGATCCGCGATGAGGTCCGGTTGAGCCGGGAGGAGGTCGAGCGACGGCTGGGAAGCTGCCGGTACTTCGCCTATCCCAACGGCACCTCGCAGGACATCGCTCCGGTGGCGGCCGATGAAGTGGTCCGAAGTGGATATGAACTGGCCTTCACCGCCGAATTCGGAGAGATCCGGCAGGACACGGACCGGCGCCTCCTGCCCCGGGTCGACGGCGACGACGGCTTCGAGTACTTGCAGTTCTATCTGAACACCGCCTATCGTCCCGGTCATCACGGCTGAGAAGGAAGCCCTTCGACCCCCGTCCGTGCCATCGGCCTGCTTCGAAGCGAGAACCCATGGCCCCCGTCAAGAGCGCCGGCAGCGAGATCCCCGTCCTGGTGTTGGGGAGCTATGTCACCGTGCTGGGTACCATTCGATGTCTCGGATGGAAGAAGATATCCTCCCTGTGCATCACCCCGGTCGATTCCTACATCACCTGGTCGCGCTACCATCGCTCCCCCGGCGGGGGAGGGGACCTTCTCACCGAGCCCTCCCGCCTGGAGACGTATCTGCGCGGCCTCTCCCTGGACAGGGCCGTGCTCATGCCCTGCGCCGACGACTGGGTGCGGGCGGTGGCTTCCTTGCCCGAGGAACTCAGAGCCCGCTTTCCGGCGAGTCTTCCATCGCTGGCCACGGTCGAGTCCCTGCTGGACAAGGACGGCCTGAGGGAACTGCTGGAGCGCTTCGATGTTCCGCATCCGGTGACGATCCCGCTCACCGGGGCGGAGGATCTCCAGAAGGTGCGGTGGGAGGAGGGAGGCCGGTGGTTCCTCAAGCCCACCGATTCGCAGGCCTTCCGTCGCCATTTCGGGGTGAAGGCGCTGCCGGTGGCGAACGAGGCGGAAGCCCGGGAACGGTTCGCCCACCTTCGGAACGCCGGATTGGAGTGTGTTCTCCAGGAATACGTTCCCGGCGGTGCCGATCGCCATTACTTCGTCGACGGTTTCGTCGATCGTGAGGGTCGGATCAAGGCCCTGTTCGCCCGTCGTCGCCTGCGTATCCATCCACCCGATTTCGGGGACAGCTCGAACATGGTGAGCGTCTCCCTCGAGGAGGTCGCCGAGGCCGTCGACGCCTGCCGCCGTCTGTTGGCGGGGATGTCGTATCGCGGGGTGTTCTCCAGTGAGTTCAAGCTCGATCCACGGGACGGCCGCTTCAAGCTCATCGAGGTGAACGTCCGCCCCTGGGCCTACGTGCAGTTCGCCGGCTCCAGCGGACTGAACATGCCCTGGATGGCCTACCTCGATGCCCTGGGGGAAGAGGTCCCTGCGGTGGAGAACTACGCGACCGGCCGCCGCTTCCTCTTCTGGCCCGCCGACCTCTTCGCGGCCCGCAGGCAATGGCTCGACGGACGCCTCTCGTTCCGCGAGTGGGCGGCTTCCTGGTGGGGTGCGGAGACAGCGGTGTTCCACTGGCGCGACCCCGCCCCTGCGCTGCGCCAGACACTCTCGCTGCTGGCAGCGGCCTTGCGTCGCTGCCGGCCCCGGTCCTCCCGGAGCACGCCGGCTCACTGAGCTTCGATCCCGGTTCGCGGGGAAAGCTCGCCCTCCCTCCCGAGGTGCCATCGTCCACGGAGAGGAAGCGGCGGGACGTTCTCGCAATTCCGCTCCAGGTTCCATTCGGTGCATTCCACAACCCAGCCGGGCAGATGCCCCAACTCGGATCGTGAACCGAGGTGGAAGGGCGACGGCTCTCCTTCTGCGAGTGGATCGTATGGGGAAGCATGGGTTGGGATGAGGAGCCCCCACGCTTCCTTCGACCATTCCTCATGTCCGTAGTCTCGCTTCGGACCGACGGGCACGTTCTGTGCTGCGCTGTTCGTGCCTGCTATAGGACGAGCCCAAGTCGCCAGGAAACCGAGAGGTCGAATCGTGAGTCATCAGACCGTTTCAAAGATGGAGAGAAACGCCGTGATCCTGGGCAACCGGGGTGGTTTCACCATCGTCGAGTTGCTGGCTGCACTTCTTCTCTTCGGCATCGGCCTGGTTGCTCTCGCCCAGGCGCTGCCGCGTGGCATGGAAGTGCGCGACCGGGGCCGCCGGATGACGGTGGCCACCCAACTGGCTCGCGAGCAGGTGGAGAATCTGCGCAGCCTCCCCTTCACCGACAGCGCCCTTTCCCCGGGCACCCACGTCGACGACGAGGTCCTGTTCGACGGTCACTATCACCGCAGTTGGACGGTCCAGGACGACACGCCCATCCAGGACATGAAGCGCATCGAGGTTCGAGTCTCCTTCACCACCTCGTCCCCCGACAGCGAAGCAGTCATCGTTACCCAGAGAACCCGATAGGTGGTGACACCGATGAAGGACAGCCGTACGAAACGACACCGTATTCCCTCCGCCCTCGATGGAGGCGGTGTTTCGAGGTCCCAAGGCGGATTCAGCTTGATCGAACTGGCCGTCACCATGGTGGCGTTCTCCGCGGTCATGATCGTGGCCTTCGGCATCATGGCCCAGCTCAACCGGGCCGGTCTGAACAGCGAGCTGATGGCCCGCACGCAGGCTGCGGCCCGAGCGGCGAGCGAACAGATCGAGAAGGAGCTGCGTGCGGCCGGGGTCGACGCCGATTTCAGCCGGGGTCAGCCGCGTTTCGTCTACGCCGACGCCTATCAGATCGCATTCAATGCGAACCTGAATCCGACGGTCGACCCGGACGGTTCGGCGGCGCCCGCTGCGGTCCACACCGGAAGTGTCCCTCAGGCGCTCAGCGTTCTGTGGAATCCGCCGCTGACCTACAACACCGGGGCGGAGACCATCGTCTACACCCTCGACTCCGGGGCCGACGGTCAGATCGATTCGACCGACGAGGCGGATGACCAGCAGGAGATCAACGAGAATCCCCGCGACATGGTGCTCTACCGCCGGGTGTTCGGGTGGGACGGTTCAGCCAACACCATGGATGAACGGCAGATTGCGCTTCTGCGCGGCCCCGAGCCCAACAGCGAAGGCGAATACCCGCCGCCGCTGTTCGCCTACCTCATCGACGATGACGACAATCGCATCACTCCGCCCGTCCTGCACGGGGACACCGACGGCGACGGCAAGCTCAGCAACAGCGAGATCGCGCAGCTGCAGCCCTTGACCCAGGCCGAGCGGGCCCGCATCGAACGGGTGATCGTGACTGTCACCAGCGAGACCGAGCGTCCCGACGAACACACTCCCGAGAACGATGGCTTCCAGAGGGTGACGCTGCGCAGCGAGGTGCTCGTGCGGCATACGCCCCGGACCAGCGGGGTGGTCTACGGAAAGGTCTTCCAGGACACCGACGGCGACCAGGTCCAGGATCCCGAAGAGGGCGGAATCGCCGGGGTGGTCATCCGCTCCAGCAGCGGGGTCCAGGTGCAGACCGACACCAACGGTGGCTACCGAATGGTGCTCACCCCGGGGTACCAGACGATCACCGAGGTCGACCCGGCGGGTTACATGTCCAGCACTCCCAATACCATCAATCTGGACGTCATCCCCGGCTCCTACGAACGGATCCTCTTCGGCGACCGCTCGCCGTCGGGTTCGGCCACCGTCCAGGGCGTGGTGTTCAACGATTTGAACCAGAACGGGATCCAGGATCCCGACGAGGATGGGGTGCAGGGAGTGACGATCTACTCGGACGGCGGGGAGCAGACGGTGACCGACGAGAACGGCGCCTACACCCTGACCGTGCCGGTGGGCAACCGCACCATCAGCGAGACCGACCTCGACGGATACACCTCGACCACGGCCAACAGCGTGGATGTGGTCCTGAGCCGGGACGGCCAGGTGGAGACGGTGCACTTCGGCGACTACCTGATGGAGGACTCCGGAACCATCGACGGTTACGTCTACAACGACGAGAACTACAACCAGGTGAGGGACGGGGATGAGGAGGGAGTGGCGGGGGCCATGATCTACGCGGCCGGCGACAGCGCCCAGACCGATTTCTCCGGCCACTACAGCCTGACCGTTCCCGCCGGACAATACGATGTGGTGGAGGTCGATCCCCCCGGATACAGCTCGACCACCCCCAATCGCTACCACGGCATCCAGGTCGACCCCGACGCCACCGTACAGCTCGACTTCGGCGATGTGGTCCAAGAGGACGTCAACTTCGACGTGATCACCCTGGCCGACACCGAACGTGCCCTCTCGCTCACCAGCGGAGACATGGGAGAGGACAATCGCGGCGATCCCGACCTGGTGTTGGGTACGCACTCGAGTGCGGGAACCAACAACCTCATGGTGTGGCACAACGCCCGTCGCAACGCCCACACTCCCAACGGAGCGCTCTTCGATTCGGATCCGACGGCCACCCGCAACGCCGGCTCGGACGTGATGACCATGGGACTGGTGGAGACCAGCGACGATCCCTACCTGGTGCTGGGTCTTCGTGTCGCGGGCGCGCCGGACCTCAGCGTCTGGGAGTTCAACCGGGGGCTGCCGGGGAATGCCCCGGACTACTGGTTCTCCACCGTCGGTGGCGAGGCGGTGCTCGACCTGCAGGTGATCAACTACTACGGCGACAGCGGCGGCGATCTGGTGCTGGGCACCGCCACCACCTCCAGCGGTGGATCGGTCGAACTGTGGAACAACCTGGGCGGCGGACAGTTCGAACACATCGACGGCGGCACCATCACCGTGGGCGCGGGCGATCTGGGCATCTCCCTGGGCGAGGTCGATGCCATCGCCATGGCCGACGTCAACGGGGACGGTCTGGACGATCTGGTGGCCGGATCGCGCCAGTCCCCTGGGCTGAGCATGGTGAGCGTCTACTTGCGGCTGCCGGTGCCCCTGGGAGTGCACTACGAATCCTTCCAGGCCTTTCCCGTGCAGGGAGACATCACCGACCTGCACGTGCTGGACATGATCGATGACGACCAGGGCCTGCCGGACATCGTGGTGGCCTGCGAGAACACCGACGAGGTCAGCGGCCACATCGAACTGTGGCTGCAGCATGAGGACGGCCGCTTCGGCATCGCCAACGGCAACGACCGGGTCTTCGACGACTACATGGAGACCCACGGTGCGCCGCTGGTGTTCTACACCGAGAGGGTGGACAACGACATCTTTCCCGACCTGTTGATCGGAACGCGGGTCTCGAATCTCTATCAGGGCATGGTCGAACTCGCCCTGGGATTCGGCTATCTGCCGTCCCAGCCCACTCTGATCACCGAGAACCCGATCGGAGCGGTGGTGACCATGACCCTCAACGACTTCAACCTGGACAACGGGACCGACCTGGCGGTGGGCACGCAGAACTCGGCCACCATGGGTCAGGTCGTGATCTTCTACCGTCAGTAGGGAGAGCGCCATGCACGCCACAAGCAAGCCAAGCAAGATGGAGACGACGAGACGGGGAAGGCCGCCGGCTCTGCTGCGCAACGAAGAAGGGATGGCCCTGGCCGTCACCGTGATCCTCCTGCTCAGCCTGGGAGCGATGGCGCTGACGGCGGTGCTGGTCGGCGGTACCGATTTCCTCATCGCCGGGCAACAGCGCAGCTATTCGGCCGCACTGGACGTCGCCGAGGCGGGGGTGGCCGAAGCCCTGAATCGCATGAGCCTGCGGCCTGGGACCACGGTGAACGTGGGCGGGGTCAACGTGGACGCCTCGATCGAGGATCCCTCGTCTCCGCCTGATCCGAACTGGCAGGCCAGGATCTTCCTGACGCCGCCGGGGAGCGCCCCGCCTTCCTCCGGCAGCCTGTTCAACACCGGTACGGTCCAGACCGGCAGCGATCTGCTGGAATACGCCGATCCCAGCGATCCCACCCAGGCGGTTCTCATCGAACACAAGAAGCGGGACTTCGACGGCGACGGCATTCCCGAGGTCGTGCTGTACTCGGCAGGACGTATTCCTCCGGAGAATCCCTTCGAAGGTCAGCCGGTGGAGGTGATCACCGTCACCGGTCACCGGGGCACGGCGCGTCGTACGGTGCAGGTCGAGGCGATCCGCTTCCCCATCTATCCCAACATCAGCGCGGCCCTGAGCACCGACGGCACCGTCGACCTGAGAGGCAACATCACGATCTGCGGACACAATCACCGGATCGACACCCCGGAAGGGACGGCGTTGCCTCAATGCTCTCCGAACTGGGATGAGCCCAACGGCAATCTCCCCGCGGTGATGACCACCGGTTACGAGGTCGAACGGCGCGGTTCGACCGACCTGCTCGGTAGCCCGGTGGTGACCGACACTTCCTCGACCAACCCCTTCTACTCGTTGGCCGAAGCCCTCGGCGTGACCGAGTCCGAACTGCAGGACATCCTCTCCAGTCCCGATCACACCTCGGACAACGAGGGCGGGAACTACCGGGGGATCACCTACATCCAAGGTGACGCCCGTTTCAACGGTATGGACGGGGAAGGCCTGCTGTACGTCACCGGAGATCTGACCTTGAGGGGAAATTTCTCCTGGGTGGGACTGATATATGTGGAGGGCAAGTTCGTGAACACCGGCAACACCTGGATCCTCGGCGCCGTCCTTGCCCGGGGTGAGATGCACGTCGCCGTCAACTTCGGCGCCGGATCCGCGGCCATCCTCTACAGCCGCGATGCGCTCGAGCGCACCCTGACCCGCTCGATGCGCTATGTGACCTTGGCCTGGAAGGAGATCACTCCATGAGCGCCCGCATCCTTCGCCGATTCACCCGCCCCTTCGGCGCCGCCCCCGGCTTCTCCCTCGTGGAGATCATGGTCGCGCTGGTGGTGGCCGGCATCATGCTCAGCTTCACCCTGCCGGAGGTGGCGCGCAGCGCCCGGCTGCACAAGCTGCGGACGGCGGCCACCCTGTTCCAGACCACCCTCGCCAAGGCCCGCTCGGAGGCCATCACCAAGGGAGTGACGGTGCGGGTGGACTACTGGGCCGAAGGGGGCTTCTACATCATCCGCGAGGACCAGGACGGGGACGGGTACTTCGACACCTACACCGGATGGGGTTGGATCCCCCGGGGCATCCAGGTGAGCGGCCTGGACTTCGGAGGCAACACCTGGGTGAGCTTCGGTCCCAACGGGGTCCCCTCCTCCAGCGGGAGCATCCTGGTGAGCACCAGCACCGGGGTCCGCCGGGAGATCCGTCTCGCCCCGGGCAGCGGCGCGGCGACGATCTGCGTACCCGACCCCGAGGGACAGCTGACCCGAAGTTGAAGGAGGGGGAAGCCCCCCTCGGCGATACTTGTTGATGTGAACAATACGCGTCCCGAAACGAATCTTTCGGGGCGCGTTCTTCTGATCTTCGCTTTCTTCCGAGCTTTCGCTGGCTAGGGACGACCCGTCGGAGGCTGGGCAGTGCGGGGCAGGGAACGGCGTCGGTCCACCCACTGCTGGGTCGCCCGGGCCAGGGAGTGGATGGCTTCGTAGGCGCTCTGCCGTCGGTCCAGGGGCAGGGAGCTCAGGACCTCCCGGCAGGCGGCCTGGAGGCGGTCCTGGACCTGGAGATAGAGTTCCTCGCCGCGCGCGGTGAGGATGGCCTCGACCCGGCGGCGATCGTCGCGGGCTGGCCGTCGCCGGGCAAGTCCTTTGCGTTCCAGCAGATCCACGATACGGGTCAGGGTGCTCTGGGAGAGCCGCAGTTCCTCGGCCAGCTCGTTCATGCCGGCGGCTCCGCGCTCCCATATGAGATCGAGGGCTTCCCACTGGGTCGGGCTGAGGCCGGCCTCGGTGCACAGCATACGGTCTCGGGCCAGGCTCTCGCGCACGAGCAGACGCAGGATATCGTGGAAACGCTGGGCCAGGGGAGGGCGGGTCGGCATGGATCACAACTCCTTGTTGACTACAACTATTGTAGACACGCAGAAAATCCTGTCCAGCAGAGAATCCTGCCTTTTTCACGATCGTCGCGCCCGGCATCTTGACACCGTCCCTTCCTGGGGTAGACTGGTGCCTGGCGACACCACGATGCCCTGGGCATCGGCTTCCGTCTTCCATGTCGCATCGAGCTGGTGTAGCTCAGCTGGTAGAGCAGCTCACTCGTAATGAGCAGGTCTGCGGTTCGAGTCCGCACACCAGCTCCACCTGGCTTTCACAGGGTCCCTGCTTGCCTCGCAGGGAGTGATGCGGTCGCGGAACGTCGTCGGAAGGGGCCCTGCAGCCTGGGCCCCTTCTTTTTTTCTGGAACGCTTGGGTGAGGGTGGTTGAGGGGCCTATGGTCGACGAGCGGATCGGGCCCGCCGTGCCATGCCCGGCGTTCCGCGGTGGAGAGGGCGCTCATGAACCTGAAGATCAGTATCTCCGGAATCCGCGGCGTCGTCGGGGAGACTCTCGACGCCGAATCGGTGGCGGCCTACTGCGCCGCGGTGGGGAATCTCCTCGAGCCCGGACCGGTGGTGGTCTCCCGCGATTCGAGACCCTCCGGGCCGGCCTTGCACATGGCGGCCGCCGCGGCCCTGATGTCCACCGGGCACGATGTCATCGACGCGGGGATCCTCAGTACCCCGGGCACCGAGCTGCTGGTGCAGACCAGCGATGCGGTCGGAGGTGTCATCCTCACCGCCAGCCACAATCCGGTGCAGTGGAACGCACTGAAACTCCTGGAGAAGGACGGTCTGTTCTTCGACGCAGAGCGGATCGAGGAGCTTCTGGCTCGCCTCGACCGGCCACGCCATCACGTGGGGGCCCTCGAGCACGGGACGCTCCGGCGGCAGGACGACGGCGACGAGCGGCACGTCGATGCGATCGTCTCCCTCGATGTGATCTCTCCGGAGGCGATTGCCGCCGCCGGTCTCAAGGTGGTGGTCGACTGTACCGAGGGCGCCGGCGGGCGGGTGATGCCCCTGCTGCTGCGCCGTCTCGGTGTCGAGGTGATCGAGCTGTACTGCGGGATGAGCGGCCATTTCCCGCACGATCCCGAACCGCGTCCGCAGCACCTGGAGGAGCTGATCCGGCGGGTGGAGGAGGAAGACGCCGATCTGGGCATGGCCGTCGATCCCGATGTCGATCGCCTGGCCCTGATCGATCGGGGAGGGAGGCCGGTGAGCGAGGAGCTGACCCTGGTGATCGCCGCCGATCACCTTCTCTCCCGCCGCAAGGGGCCGATGGTGGCCAATCTCAGTTCGACCCTCCTGCTCGACCGGGTGGCCGAGCGGTGGGACGTCCCCATCCACCGAACTGCCGTGGGCGAGGCCAACGTGGTCCGAAGAATGCTTGAGAGTGGAGCGGTGATCGGAGGCGAGGGCAATGGAGGCGTCATCCTGCCCGCCCTGCATCCGGGAAGGGACGCTCCGCTGGGAGCGGCCCTGGTGTTGTCGGCGGTGGCCGAGGCCGGTTCGTTGCGCGCCTTGCTCGATCGTTTCCCGGCGACCTCGATGGTGAAGGAAAAGCTGCAACTGGACCCCGGAATCGACGATGCCGACCGGTGGAGACGAGCGCTGGAGGAACTGGCCGAAGGGGGGCGGATGGACGCGACGGACGGTCTCAAGTACGATCTTCACGACCGTTGGGTGCATCTGCGCCGCTCGAACACCGAGAATGCGCTGAGAATCATCGCCGAGGCTCCAAGCCTGGATGAAGCCCGGTCGCTGGTGGAGAAGGTGCGTCGCTCGCTGCAGGCTTGATCTGCGCCGGGCGGCGGACGGGAAGGCAGTCAACGAAGATGTGCGGCATCATCGCCATGGTGGGGCGTAAACCCACCGCGGAAATCCTGGTGGAGGGTCTCAAGCGGCTGGAGTACCGCGGGTACGACAGCGCGGGGATCGCCGTTCGCAACGGTGAGGGTCTGGCCGTGCGCAAGTGTGCGGGGAAGATCCGGGATCTGGAGGCTCTGCTGCTCGGCGATCCCATCGACGGCGAGTGCGGCATCGCCCACACCCGCTGGGCCACCCATGGATCGCCCAACGCGGAGAATGCCCATCCCCACTTCAGTTGTGATCGCAAGGTCGTGCTGGTGCACAACGGCATCGTCGAGAACTACCTCTCGTTGAGATCGATGCTCGAGGACGAGGGCCATCACTTCGAGACCGAGACCGACACGGAGGTCCTCGCCCATCTCATCGAGTACTACTACGAGGGGAAACTGGAAGAGGCGGTGCAGGAGGCGCTCAAGCTGGTGCAGGGGACCTACGGTATCGCGGTGATGCACGAGGACGAGCCGGGCAAGATCGTCGGTGCCCGCAACGGCAGCCCGCTGGTGGTGGGTCTGGGCGACGGGGAATTCTTCATCGCCAGCGACGTGGCGGCCATCCTCTCGCGCACACGTCAGGTGATCTACCTGGACGACGGCGAGATGGTGGTGATCGATGCCGACGGGTATCGCACCCTGGACATCGACAACCAGTCGGTCGACAAGAGGATCCACGAGATCACCTGGAATCTCGACCAGATCGAGAAGGGCGGCTATCCGCACTTCATGCTCAAGGAGATCCACGAACAGTCCCAGACCATCGCCGACACCTTCCGCGGCCGTCTCCTTCCGGAGACCGGCGAGGTGAAGCTCGGTGGACTCGCCGATTTCGAGAAACAACTGATGCGATGCAAGCGCATCGTCATCCTGGGCTGCGGCACCTCGTGGCACGCCGGTCTCGTGGGCGAGTACATGATCGAGGAATACGCCCACATCCCGGTCGAGGTGGAGTATGCCAGCGAGTTCCGCTATCGGCAGCCCCTGCTCGACGAGGACACCGTCGTGCTGGCGATCTCCCAGTCGGGAGAGACGGTCGACACCCTGCAGGCCATGCGGGAAGCGAAGAAGCGGGGCGCCCTGGTGCTCGGGATCACCAACGTGGTGGGCTCGACCATCGCCCGCGAGAGCGACGGAGGCGTGTACATCCACGCCGGCCCGGAGATCGGGGTGGCGTCGACCAAGGCCTTCACCAGCCAGGTCACCGCGATGCTCCTGTTGACCCTGTACCTGGGCCGCCACCGCGAGATCAGTCTCGACACGGGCGTGCGGATCGTCCGTGAACTGATGGGGATCCCGTCGCTGGTGGAGCGGATCCTCGAGCAGGAAGACCAGATTCGCGAATTGGCCCAGGTCTACGCCGAGGACAGCAACTTCCTGTACCTGGGCCGGGGATACAATTTCCCCATCGCCCTGGAGGGGGCGCTCAAGCTCAAGGAGATCTCCTACGTCCACGCCGAGGGCTATCCGGCGGCGGAGATGAAACATGGGCCCATCGCCCTCATCGACAAGAACATGCCGGTGGTGGTGATGTGCACCCAGGACGGGACCTACGAGAAGATCAAGGGCAACGTCCAGGAGGTGAAGGCGCGCCACGGCCGCGTCCTGGCCCTGGTGAACGAAGACGACGAGGACATCTGCGAGATGGCCGACCACTGCCTCAGGGTGCCCGCGACCCTCGATCTGCTCTCGCCCCTGCTCAACGTCATCCCCCTGCAGTTGCTGGCCTATCATATCGCGGTGTTGCGCGGGTGTGAGGTCGACCAGCCCAGGAACCTGGCCAAGAGTGTCACGGTGGAATAGCGGAATCGAGGATCCCGGCCGGCCGTCGACTCGGATCCCGAGTCGACGGCGATCGCCGCGGCGGTCGGGGGAATGCCAAGCGACGATCACCGAAGGGGGGACGCCATGGATTCGAAGACGAGACGGATCGTCCACAGCGACCGGGCCCCGGCAGCGGTGGGTCCCTACAGCCAGGCCGTCCAGGCCGGTGGTTTCCTGTTCACCGCGGGCCAGATCGGTCTCGATCCCGACACGGGGACGATGGTCGGCGATGGAGTGGAGGAGCAGACCCGCCAGGTGTTGTCGAACCTGAAGGCGGTCCTGGAGGCGGCTGGGGCGAGCTTCTCCCGGGTGGTCAAGACCACGATCTACCTGGCCGACATGGCCGACTTCGCCCAGGTGAACGAGATCTACGGTGAGGTCTTCGGGCAGGATCCACCCGCCCGCAGCACCGTCCAGGTGGCCGCCCTGCCCCTCGGGGCCAGGGTGGAGATGGACGTGATCGCGTTTCTGGGCTAGAACATCAAGAAGGGTGGGCCCGGTCGTGCGCCGTGCAGGAAGGCCGGGTACCAGGACCACGACGGTAGATCCAGGCGGGAATGGATGGGGCCTGGTGGTCCCCGGGGACTTCAAATCCTGCGGTCGGGCGCCCGGCGTCCGAGGTGGGTTCGATTCCCACACATTCCCGCCACATCTCTCCCCGGTGGAAGTTCGATGATGCAAGCCGGAGCCGATGCCGCCTCCTCAGCGTCGCCCACCTCTTCCGGCGAGACGAACATCGTCCTCATCCTCAATCCCACCGCGGGCAAGGGAAGGGCGGGCCGTGAGCTCGTCCACCTGCGCACGCATCTGATCGCACGCGGAGTGAAGGCCGATGTGTTCCTCACCCGCGGAGAGGGCGATGGACGCCGGATCGTCGAGGAACTCGATCCACCGGCGGGTACCCTGGTCGTCGCCGCCGGCGGCGACGGCACGGTCCACGAGGTGGGAACCGCCCTGCTGGGCCGGGAGGGACTCACCCTGGGGGTGATCCCGCTCGGTTCGGGAAACGACTACGCCACCCTCATGGGGATGCCGAAGGATCCCGTCCGGTGTCTGGACGCCATCCTGTCCGGGGTGGACCGGAGCTGGGACGTGGGTCAGGTGGGCGACCGGAGTTTCCTCAACACCACCGGCTTCGCCCTGTCGTCGAGCGTGAGCTGGCACAGTCGGCGGACGGGCTGGTTGACGGGCATCGCACGCTACGCGGTGGCCACCCTGCGCGCCTGGTCTTCGCATCGTCCCCTTCGCATGGGTTTCGACGGCCTGGAGGCCTCCGGGGAGCACTGGGTGAGTTTCCTGGAGGTGGGCATCGGCAATCGTTCCGGGGGAGGCTTCCTGCTGTTGCCCCGGGCGCATCCGGCCGACGGGCTCCTGGACGTGTGCCTGGTGGAGTCGTTGCCGCGCTGGCGGATCCCCTTCCTCCTGCCCCGTGCCCGCAACGGCCGGCACCTGGGCCAGCCCGGCGTGTTCTACGAACAGGTGTCCTCCTTTCGCCTGCGGGTGGAAGGCCGCACGCTCATCCATGTCGACGGCGAACTGGCCTGGCTCGACCGGGGAGAGCACAGTCTCCGCGTGCGCCCGCGGGCCCTCAACGTCCGCGTCACCGAGGCGACGGCGGCCCGCTGGGATCTGCGGCCGGAGGAGACGGCATGAGGCGGCCGGGAGGGATGGTCCTTCTCGTGCTGGTGGTCTTCCTGGCGGATGCCCTGATCACCGGTTGTCCGGCGGCCTGGGCCGGCCGCCTCACAGGGCCGATCGGGGACACCGGTGCGGATTCCGTTTCCCGCTCGGCGGTGGAGGAGGTGGTCGCGGCAGCGGTCGATTCCACCGGTTCCACTGGTTCCATCGACTCCACCGAAGCGGCGGCGCCCGGGCGGGCGGCGCCGGCTCTGGACCTGGCCAACGGCCCGGTCTATCCGCCCCGGAAGGACGAGGAATTCTCCCGCTTCGCCGAACGCTCGACCACCGCCGCGGTGCTCATGTCGGTTCCCCTGCCGGGATGGGGACAGTTCTACGGCGATACCCCCTTCTGGGGAGTCGTGGCCTTCTCCGTGCAGATGTGGTTCTACGGCAACATCGCCACGCAGCTGCGGCGGCAGGAGCGACAGCGGGTGGCCCGTGACGAATGGCCGACCGGCAGTGCCGAGTGGGAACTGCGCGATGCCATGGTCATCGAGAACTCCGAGAGGGCCCGCGACTTCGTCTGGTGGGCGGCGGGTTCCCTGTTGCTGGTCTCCCTGGACGCCTATGTGAGCGTCCAACTCGTCGACTTCGATTCGCCGGTGCCGCCGACACCGGATCTGGAAAATGGTCTGGGGGCCGAGGTCTCCCATGGCGGGGTGATGGCCCTGACGCTACACTTGCCGTTCTGAGTTCCAGGCGCCGGGAAACATGCGCCTGTCGTACCTTCGTTCCCGGATGGAAGGGTGGACTTCCGCCGGGTTCCGTCCATTCCGCCACTGCGGTGGGATGGCTTCCTCTGCCGGGTCGTCACGATGCAACAGGATCGAATTCGCAACTTCTGCATCATCGCGCACATCGACCACGGCAAGTCGACCCTGGCCGACCGTATCCTCGAGCTGACCCACGCCGTGGCGGCCAAGGACATGCGGGCGCAACTGCTCGACTCGATGGACATCGAGCAGGAGCGCGGGATCACCATCAAGAGCCACCCGGTGAGGATGGAGTACACCGCCGCCGACGGAGAGGACTACATCTTCCACCTCATCGACACCCCCGGCCACGTCGACTTCCACCACGAGGTCAGCCGCAGCCTGGCTGCCTGCGAGGGTTGTCTGCTCGTCGTCGACGCGGTCCAGGGCGTCCAGGCCCAGACCATCAACAACCTGTACCTGGCGCTGGAACACGACCTGGCGATCCTGCCGGTGATCAACAAGATCGACCTTCCCGCGGCCCGGCCCGATGTGATCACCCAGCAGATCGTCGATCTCATCGGCTGCGATCCGGAGGAAGTGTCGCGGGTGAGCGCGAAGACCGGGGAGGGGGTGGCCGAACTGCTCGAGAAGGTGGTGGAGATGGTTCCACCTCCGGCTGGCGACCGCCAGGCTCCTCTGCGCGCGCTGGTCTTCGACAGCCAGTTCGACGCCTACCGGGGAACCATCGCCTACCTGCGGGTGGTCGACGGGAGGGTGAGGAAGGGCGACACCATCCGGATGATGGGGGGTGGACAGGTCCACGAGGTCATGGAGACCGGCTTCTTCCGCCTGCGTCAGATTCCGACCGATCGACTCGAGGCGGGGATGGTGGGCTACCTGGCCACCGGTGCCAAGAGCGTGTCGGCGGTCCAGATGGGGGACACCATCACCCTCGACGAGAGGCCGGCGTCCGATCCGGTCCTCGGTTACGTCGAAGCCAAACCGATGGTGTTCAGCGGCTTCTATCCCATCGTCAGCGACGACTACGAGGAGTTGAAGGATTCCCTGGAGAAGCTCCAGCTCAACGACGCCGCCCTGACCTTCGAGCCGGAGACCAGCGCCGCCCTGGGCTTCGGCTTCCGCTGCGGTTTCCTGGGCCTCTTGCACATGGAGATCGTCCAGGAGCGCCTCGAGCGCGAGTACAATCTCGATCTCATCGCCACCCTGCCCAACGTCGAATACCGCTGTGTCCTGAAGACCGGCGAGGAACTCGAGATCGAGAATCCGAGTATCATGCCCGAGCCCCAGTTGATCGAGACGATGTCCGAACCCTACGTGAGGGCCTCGATCATCGTGCCCAAGGAGTTCGTGGGCGCGGTGATGAAGATCACCCAGGAGAGACGCGGCGAGCAGATCTCCATGGAGTACCTGGACGCCGAGCGGGTGGAGATGAGATATGCCATTCCCCTGGGTGAACTGGTGGTCGATTTCTACGACAAGCTCAAGAGCGTGACCCGTGGCTATGCCAGTCTGGACTATGAGTTCTGGGAGTACCGCCCCAGTGACCTGGTGAAGTTGGACATCCTGCTCAACGGAGATCCGGTTGACGCGTTGAGCGTCATCGTCCATCGTTCCAAGGCCTACGAATTCGGGAAAGCACTCTGCAGGAAACTGAAGGAACTGTTGCCGCGTCAGCTCTTCGCCATCGCGATCCAGGCCGCCGTGGGAAGCCGCGTCATCGCCCGAAGCACGGTCAAGGCGCTCAGGAAGAATGTGACCGCCAAGTGCTACGGGGGCGACATCTCCCGAAAACGCAAACTCTTGGAGAAACAGAAAGAAGGGAAGAAGAGGATGAAGCAGGTTGGAAGTGTCGAGATTCCCCAGGAGGCCTTCCTGGCCATCTTGAAGGTGGAGCGGTGAGTGGGAAGAAGGGCGCCGAGCGCCCGACCGTGGGAGACGGCAAGAGCGGCGACAAACACGAGATGAAGCGCAAGAAGTCGGTGCTGCGCGAATACACCGAGGCCATCCTGTGGGCGGTCGTTCTCGCACTTCTCATCCGCACCTTCGCGTTCCAGGCCTTTCGCATTCCCTCCTCCTCGATGGAGGACACCCTGCTCATCGGAGACTATCTCTTCGTGAGCAAGTTCCTCTACGGGGCGGAGATCCCCTTCACCGGAGGGGCCCGCCTTCCCGCGGTGCGCCAGCCCCGGCGCGGCGACATCATCGTCTTCCGCTATCCCGAAGATCCCAGTGTCGACTACATCAAGCGCTGTGTGGCGGTCGAGGGGGACACGCTCCTCTTCCGGAACCGGACGCTCTACATCAACGGCGTGGCCCAGGACGAGCCCTTCGCCAAGTACGTCGACGGCTCGCGTTCGCATCGCCCCGGCTTCGATTCGGTGGGGCCGTTGGTCGTTCCCAAGGGCCATCTGTTCATGATGGGGGACAACCGCGATCGCAGCGCCGATTCGCGGGTGTGGGGTTTCCTGGACAAGAAGTACCTGCGGGGCAAGGCGCTGTTCATCTACTGGTCATGGGACTCGAAGACCCGCCGGCCGCGTCTGAAGCGTCTGCTGCACTTCATCAAATGAGCGACGTGGGCGGGGAGCTGTCCCTCTACCTCCATCTACCCTTCTGCGACCGCCGTTGCCCCTATTGCCACTTCACGTGCTTCGTCAACCGCGATGCTGCGCTGCCGCTGCGTTACGTACGGGCCCTGGCCGCGGAGTTCGCCCTGTGGCGCCGCCGCTTCTCCGCTCCCATCGCCACCGTGTACCTCGGCGGAGGAACGCCGACGGCCCTGGATCCGCCGGCGCGCGAGTACCTGTCCCGCTGGCTGGCCGAGGAACTCGCGGGCGAGTTGGCGCCCCAGGCGGAGATCACCCTGGAGGTCAATCCGGAGAGCGCGTGGCCCGAGACCCTCGAGCCCTGGGTCGAGGCGGGAGTGAACCGCCTCAGTCTGGGCATCCAGAGCATGGATGAAGATGTCCTCGCCTTCCTCGGCCGTCTCAACACGCCCGATTCCAACCGCCGCGCACTGGCTCTGGCCGCACGCCTCGTGGACGACCTGAGCGTCGATTTCATCCTGGCCACGCCTGGCTCGTCGCTGCGGTCGATGGAGGAGAGCTTGCACCTGGTCGAGGAGTTTGCGATCACCCATGTCTCCGCCTACCTGCTGGAGATCCATGAGGACACGCGCTTCGGTCGCGACGTGCGGGCCCATCGGTGGTCACCTCTGCCGGCGGATGAACAGGCCCGCCGCTACCTGCGGGCGGTCGAGCTGTTGCAGGGTTGGGGCTTCGAGGCCTACGAGCTGAGCAACTTCGCGCGTGAGGGAAGAAGCTCGCGCCACAACCAGGCCTACTGGTCCGGCGGCAGCTACCTGGGCCTGGGGATCTCCGCCCATTCCCACGACGCGGGGACGCGGTGGTGGAACCTGGACGACGCGGAGCAGTGGATCGAGATGGTCCGGTCGGGACGGCCCGGCGTGGCCGGCCGCGAAGAGCTCAGCGAGGAGCAGAAGCGGGAGGAGGAACTCCTGCTGCGGCTGCGCACCCGCGAAGGGCTCGATGCCGAGGGGCAGGAGCACAACCGGGCGCTGTGGGAGCGGTGGATCGAGTCGGGCCTTGCCCTCCAGGAGGGCCGGCGGCTGCGGCTGAGCCCGGCGGGGTGGCTGGTGATGGACGAGATCGTCCTGCGGCTCCTGCGCTCAAGTTGAAGGATGACAAGGGCTTGTCATCGTGCCAAAAGGGCCCGGTGGGCTTGACACCCCGGGCCTGTGCTCTTAGTTAGGGGCAAGACCACGAGATCCACATGCCCGGCGCATCCGGCCACATCCGCTGATTCCCGGGGAGGAATCCTCCATGCGCACTTCGGCGGAGGAAAGGGAGCGGCAGGTCCTGAAGACCCTCGTGCATCTGTACATCGAGGGGAAGGAACCCGTTTCCAGCCGCATGATCGAGGAAGCCGGGAATCTCGGCATCCGCAGTGCGTCGATCCGCGCCGTCCTCAACGAGCTCGAGCGCAAGGGTCTTCTGGTGAAGCCCCACTCCTCCTCCGGACGGATCCCCACCGATCTGGGCTACCGCACCTATGTGAACCAGCTCCTGCCCGGGGATCTCGACGAGGAGGAGAGTCGCGCCATCGACCGGGCCTTGCGCGAGGCCGGGGAGGACCTGACGCAGATCCTGCGGGCCACGGCCCAGATGCTCAGCCGCTTCAGCCGCAACATCGCGATCATGGCCGGCCCGAGGGAGAAGGACTCCGGAGAGGTGATCTCCGGCATCGAACTCTACGACCGCGGCGGGGGCCATGTGTTGTTGGCCCTCTCCCTCGAGAGCGGAGCCACCCGCACCGAGCTGGTCGATCTGGGGCGGGAGGTCAAACCGGGTGTCCTCATCGCCGCCTCCTCGTTCCTGGCCGAACGCCTCTGTGGGCACACCCTCCAGGAGTGTCGCCACGAACTCGACCGTTTTCTCGACGTCGAACCCGACGAGGCGCGCTCGGTGGCGAGCAAGGTCGTGAAGAAGGGGCGCAGTGTGTTCAGCCCCGAACAGGTTCTCTCCTTCACCTTCGAGGGCATCCCCGACGCCCTGGACCAACCCGAATTCGCCGACCCCGAGAGGCTGAAGCGCCTGCTCGAGGTCATCGCCCGTCACGAGCTCTTCGAGGAGGCCTTGGAGGAGTTCGTCGACGGATCGATGGGTGACGTGAGCCTGGCCATCGGGCGGGAGAACCCCCTGGCTGCGCTGCATCCCTTCACTCTGATGGCCACGCGCTACGATCTGGCCGGCCGAACCGGCTATCTGGGGGTCCTCGGACCCCGGCGCATGCGCTACGCGCGCACCCTGGCCCTGATCCATGGCATCGTGGAGCACCTGGATCGCCTCTCCTGAGCGGGGTCGGCATGGTTCCTTCTAGGGAGTTCCACGGTACAACGGGAAACGGCGGGAAGCCGTCTTCCCCAAACGAGGAGATCGATGATGAGCAGGAAGGCCCATCCCGACCCCCCCTCCGGTTCCGCATCGGCGAAGGATGATGCTTCGATGCCTGACTGGTTCGTCGAGGCCGAAGAGGCCGAGAAGAGCGGCAAGACCCGGGTGGTCTCCCCCGAGGAGGAGGCTGCGGCTGAGCCGTCTTCTCCCGCCCCTGACCAGGAAATAGCCGCTTCCCAGGCCGGTGAGGTCCCCTCGGAAGCGGATGGGGCGGTGGAGGAGGCCCTCGAGGAGATTCCAGCCGCCGGGGAACCTCCCGCCGCCGGGGAACCCCCTGCCGCCGAGGAGGCTGAAGAGGAGGATGCGGCCCTCTGGAAGCGTCGGGCGGAGGAAAACCGGGAGAAGTGGATGCGGGCGATGGCCGAACTGGAGAATTTCCGCAAAAGAAGCCGCCGGGAGATCGAAAGTTCCATCAATTTTGCTAATGCCAATCTTCTCAGGGAGCTTCTGGACGTTCTCGATGACTTCGAGCGTGCCCAGGACGCGGCGAATGAGGACGAGGAAGGGTCGAAAGAGGCCTACCGGGAAGGGATTCGCCTCATCTACCAGCGTTTCGTGGAGGTTCTCCGAAAGAGCGGTCTGGAGCGGATTCCCGCCAAGGGCGAGGTCTTCGATCCCAATCTGCATGAGGCCGTGTCGCAAATCGAAACGGACGAGGTGGAGAGCGGTCACATCGCCCACGTCGTCCAGCAAGGCTATCGACTGAAGGGCATGGTCCTGCGGCCGGCGAAAGTCGTGGTCGCGAAGTAGGTGGACCCGGGGAGGGTTACATGACCAAGGTACTCGGAATCGACCTGGGAACGACGAACAGTTGCTGTGCGGTTCTCCATTCCGGACATCCTGAGATCATCGTCAACGAGCACGGGCATCGGACCACGCCCTCGGTGGTGTGCCGCAGCAAGACGGGCGAATGGCTCGTGGGCCATCTGGCCAAGCGGCAGGCGGTGACCAATCCGGAGAACACCATCTCCTCGATCAAGCGCTTCATGGGCATGCGCTTCGACGAGATGGCCGATGAGGTGAAGCGGGTTCCCTATCCGGTCGAGCGGACCGACAACGGGGGCATCAGCGTGGAGGTGGACGGGGAGATGTTCTCCCCGGTGGAGATCTCCGCGATGATCCTGCGCAACATCCGTGAGAGTGCCCAACAGGCGCTGGGCGAGGAGGTCCATCAGGCGGTCATCACCGTCCCGGCCTACTTCAACGACGCCCAGCGGCAGGCCACCAAGGACGCCGGCGCGGTCGCCGGCCTGGAGGTCCTGCGCATCATCAACGAGCCCACCGCGGCCGCCCTGGCCTTCGGCCTGGACGAGAAGGAATCGCAGGTGATCGCGGTCTACGACCTCGGGGGAGGCACCTTCGACATCTCCATCCTGCGGGTGGGCGAAGGCGTCTTCGAGGTCAAGGCCACCAACGGGGACACCCACCTCGGCGGCGACGACTTCGACCAGGCGGTGGTCGAGTACCTGGCCTCGGAGTTCCAGAAGCAGACCGGTATCGATCTGCTGGAGGACCGCATGGCGGCCAGCCGTCTCCGCGAGGCGGCGGAGAAGGCCAAGTGCGACCTGTCCACCAGTCTGGAGACCCGCGTGAACCTGCCCTTCATCGCCAACGATGCGACCGGTCCGGTGCACCTGGACCTGCCCCTGACGCGGGCCCGTTTCGAGGCGCTGACCGCGCACCTGGTGGACCGGACGATGGAACCCTGTGTCCAGGCCCTCGACGATTCCGGCCTGAATCCCACCGAGATCGACGAGGTCATCCTCGTCGGCGGTTCCACCCGCATTCCCTCGGTCCAGCACGCGGTTGCCGAACTCTTCGGGAAGGAGCCCAGCAAGACGGTCAACCCCGACGAGGTGGTGGCGATGGGGGCGGCGATCCAGGCCGGAGTCCTCAGCGGAACGCTCGAGGACGTCCTGCTGCTGGATGTGACACCTCTGAGCCTGGGCATCGAGACCCTCGGCGGGGTGATGACCCGTCTGATCGAACGCAACACCACCATCCCCACCCGCCGCACCCAGATCTTCTCGACCGCCAGCGACAACCAGGCGGCGGTGAGCGTGCACGTGCTGCAGGGGGAGAGGGAGATGGCCGCGGACAACCGCAGCCTGGCCCGCCTGGATCTCATCGGGATCCCGCCGGCGCCCCGCGGCGTGCCGCAGATCGAGGTGACCTTCGACATCGACGTCAACGGCATCCTCCACGTGCACGCCAAGGACCTGGGCACGGGCAAGGAGCAGAAGATCTCGGTCAAGAGCACCTCGAACCTCACCGAGGAGGCCGTCGAGAAGATGATCCGCGAGGCGGAGATCCGCATGGAGGAGGACAAGGCCAAGCGCAAGATGGCCGAGATCCGCAACCGGGCGGAGATGCTGCTCCTGAACGTGGAAGGCGTCTTCGAGGAGCACGGCGAGCGCGTGGACCAGGAGGACCGCCTCCAGATCGCCGAGGACATGGAGAAGCTGCGGCAGGCGCTCGACGAGGGTGACATCGCGGCCGTCCAGGCGGCGATGGAGACCCTGAACGAGTCCAGCCACCGTATGGCAGACGCTCTATACCAGTAGATTCCGGGAGGACCGGCCCCGCCGCCGGGCCGGGATGCACTTGAGACAGGGAGGCCGCGCCCGCCGGGCGCGGCCTCCGTGCATGCCGGGCGTTGCAAAGTCGGGCGATCCGATTCATCTTATGCGCCTGGAGCGAGCCCGGGAAAGCTGACGATCAGGATGCCGATGACCAAGCCGGACTACTACGAAGTGTTGGGTGTCGATCGCGAAGCGAGCGACGACGAGATCAAACGCGCCTACCGGAAGCTCGCGGTCAAGTACCACCCCGACAAGAATCCGGACAACTCCGAGGCCGAGGAGAAGTTCAAGGAGGTGACCGAGGCCTACGAGGTCCTCCGCGATCCCGAGAAGCGCCGTCTCTACGATCAGTACGGCCACGCGGGCATCTCCGGGGAGGGTGGTTTCGGTGGCGGTGGCTTCGGCATGGGCCACGAGTTCGACCTGAGTGACGCCCTGCGCGCCTTCATGCGCGATTTCGGCGGTTTCGGCTTCGATGACGTCTTCTCCTCCGGGGGGGGAGGAGGAGGCCAGGCTCGGAAGGGCCGCCACAAGGGCCACGATCTGCAGGTGAAGGTGAAGCTCACGCTGGAGGAGATCGCCGAGGGCGTCACCAAGACCATCAAGATCAAGAAGCTGGTGCGCTGCAGTCGCTGTGGAGGAAGTGGAGCGCGGCCGGGCAGCCAGCCCCGCACCTGTCCCGAGTGCGGCGGCCAGGGCCGGATCCGTCGGGTGCAACGCACCCTGCTGGGCCAGTTCGTGAACGTGGTCACCTGTCCGGCGTGCCACGGCGAGGGGAAGATCATCGCCGATCCCTGCCCGGATTGCCGTGGGACCGGCGTGGTCCGCGGTGAGGAGACGGTGAAGGTGAAGATTCCCGCCGGGGTCTCCAGCGGGAACTACATCACCCTGAAGGGCCAGGGGGACGCCGGAGAGCGGGGTGGTCCCGCGGGCGATGTCTTCGTGGTGGTCGAGGAGAAGGAGAGCGATCTCTTCGAGCGGCACGGCGACGACCTCTTGATCACCTTGCCCGTATTGCCCTCCGATCTGGCCCTGGGCACCAAGGTGGAGGTGCCCACGGTCACCGGCCGGGTGAGCATGAAGATTCCCGCCGGCACCCATTCCCACAAGATCTTCCGCATTCCCAACCGGGGCATTCCCCACCTGCACGGCCCCGGCCGGGGCGATCAGCTCGTCCGCGTGGTCGCCTGGACGCCGCAGAACCTCTCGCCCGAGGAGAAGGAGCACTTCGAGCGTCTACGGGAGCTGGAGGCGGGGAAGGTGCCTCCTCCCGGCCGCAAGATCTACGGCGGATGATCCATGGATCTGCACTGGCTTCCCCCCGGATCGCGGCACGGCCAGAGCATCTTCCTCGAGGGGGGGGAGGCCCGCCACATCCTCCGGGTACGCCGGAAGGGGCCGGGCGACGAGATCCTCTTCACCGAAGGCGATGGACGGCTGGTGACGGCGCGCATCGACCGCTGTGATCGCGATCGTCTGCACGCGGAGATCCTCCAGGTGCGGGACGACCCTCGTGAGGTGGGGGCCGCACCCCTCACCCTGGCGCTGTCCCTGCTCAAGGGCGATCACTTCGAACTGGCCCTGGAGAAGTGTGTGGAACTGGGCGTGTGGCGGGTGGTGCCACTGGTGACCGAACACTGCGTGGTGAAGTGGAAACCCTCTTCGGCCGCCCACAAGCTCGATCGCTGGCGGCGGATCGCGGTCTCGGCCATGAAGCAGTCGGGGAGATCCCGCCTGCCCGAGATCCTCGCTCCACGGCGCCTGGAGGAACTCGACGAGGTCGTCGAGGAGGAGGCCCGGTGGGTGGTGGCCGACGAGACCGAACGGGAGCGTTCGATCCGCGAGCTCGAGCTTGCCCACGATCTTCCACGGCTGGCCCTGGTGGGACCCGAGGGAGGGTTCAGCCACTCCGAGCGGGCCTGGCTGGCCCGCCGTGGCGCCGTCGCGGTGAGCCTTTCGCTCTACCGTCTGCGTTCGGAGACCGCCGCGGTGGCGATGGTCGCGGCCCTGGCCTCCTGGTCCGGGACTTCCTGAACGCCGGGGGCGTGGGGATTTCCTGCCGGCGGTCCTTTCGCCGGGTGGCGATGCGGGCGTTCTTGACCTCACTGGAAGAAGGTCCCTAGACTCCAGGGCGCAAGGACGGGAAGACCTCCAACCCCGGCTGCATCTTCTCGGCCGGGCGGAGCACAGGAGAGGAAGAGATGGAAGCCAACATGGCCGAACGTCTTCACGCCGACATGATCACGGCCATGAAGGCGCGGGACAAGGAGCGCCTGAGTGTGCTGCGCATGCTCAACGCCGCGGTGAAGGATGCCGCCATCGCGAAGAAGGCTCCGCTGGAGGACGACGAGGTCCTGAAGTTGTTGATGAGCTACGCGAAGAAGCGGGAGGAGGCAAGGGAGGAGGCGGTGAAGGCCGGCCGGCCCGAACTGGCGGAGAAGGAGAGCTACGAGCTGTCGGTGGTGAAGGCCTACCTGCCCGAGGCCCTGAGCGACGAGGAATTGACCGAGTTGGTCGAATCGGTCATCGCCGAACTGCAGGCCTCTTCGATGAAGGACATGGGCGCGGTCATGAAACTCTGTCAGGAGCGGGCCCAGGGCCGGGCCGACGGCAGCCGGATCAGTGCGCTGGTTCGCAGCCGTCTCGGCCGATGAAGAAGGAGCTGCGATGCCGGTCATCCTCACTCTCTGCGCGTTGATCATCGTCGTCGCGGTGGTCGACGGCTTCCGGCACGGGGTCATCCAACGGGCCGCCGAGACCGTCGGTCTGATCCTGGTCTTCGTCTTCGCCTCCCGCCTCGCCGATCTGGTGGAGCCGACGCTCACCGAAGGGCTGGGCGCGTCTTCGCGCCTGTCCTTCTTCGGGTCATGGGCCATCGTGATCGTCGGGGGCGTCATCCTGGTGCGGATCGCCTCGATGGCGCTGGCGAGTCTGCTTCGCGTGTCCATCGTCGGTATGCTCGATCACGTCGGCGGTGCGGTCGTGGGCTTCCTGTTGGGCAGTGTGGTCGCCAGCATCCTGTTGATCGGGATCCTGGGCTTCACCCATTCGGATCGTCTGCGAGAGCAGGTGGAGGAACATCCGGTCACCGGACCTCTCCTGCACGTGGCTCCCTCCATCTACGATGCGGCGGCCAAGACGTGGAAGGGTGAGAAGTTCTTCCCGATGATTCGGGATAAACTCGAACCCCTGGGTTCGCGGGCGCTCGACTCGCTCGAAGCCGCGCTGATCCCGCAGGAACCATCCGGCGACGGAGAGCGGTGACCGTGCCGTCCGGGCCCAGCGCCGAGGAACGACGCAGTCTCACCCTCCTGGAGTTTCCCCGCCTGCTCGATGCGGTGGCCGCCCACTGCGCGACCGCCCGCGCCGCCGCCGAGCTCCGCCGTTCCCAGCCCCTGCACGATGAAGCCTCGGTGAACGAGCTGTGGTCGTGGGTAGAGGAGCTCTCGACCCATCTGGCCAACGGAGAGGACCTGCCCCTGGGGGGGATCGTCGACCTCGAAGCGCTTGTGGGCGAGGAGCGGGAGATCCCCGGACCCCTGGAGGCGAGCGAGCTGGCCGCGGTGGGAGCCGCCTGCCGCGAACTCGCGGGCCTGCTGGACCATGTCCTCTCCCGGCCGAGGGCGTTGCCCCGGTGTCACGAGCTGCTGCGGGAACAGCCCTCTCCCGGCGCGGTGGGCCGGCACATCGAGGGGGCGTTGGAGAACGATGGACGGATCAAGGATGAGGCCTCGCCTCGTCTGCGAGGCTTGCGGGACGCGGTGGTCCAGGCCCGCTCCCGTCTCCGCAGTCTCGCCCAGGAGGAGATGAACCGGGCGGTGCGGCAGGGCTGGACCTCCTCGGGCGAACTCGTGCTGCGCGGCGACCGCTATTGCATTCCCCTGAAGTCGGGGCGCCTGCACCGGTTGCAGGGCGTCATCCACGACCGCAGTTCGACCGGCCACACCCTCTTCGTCGAGCCCCTGCCGGTCGTCGAATCGGCCAACCGCCTGCAGGAGGTCCGGCTCGCGGTCGAGGAGGAGGAGGCGAGGATCCTGGCCTCACTGAACCGTGAGGTGGCCGCGATCGCGCCGCAGTTGCTCGAGCTGTACCGGCGAGCGGTGCGGCTGGACGCGCTGCGTTCGCGCGCCCGCTGGGGGCTGCAGAACGATGGACGTCCTCCCCGCTTGCCGGTCGAACGGGGCAGCGCCGTTCGGCTCGAGGGTTTCCGCCATCCGCTCCTGCAGATGAGTCTGGAGGGGGCCGGTCGTCGGCGGCAGCTCGTCCCCCTCGATCTCTCGCTGGAGGCCGCCGACCGGGTCGTACTCATCAGCGGTCCCAATGCCGGGGGCAAGACGGTGGTGCTCAAGTCGGTGGGCCTGGCCGCGTGCATGGTCCAGACGGGCATTCCCCTTCCCTCGAGCTCCCCGGTGAGCCTGCCCCTCTTCGACCACATCTTCCTCGAACTGGGGGACGACCAGTCGCTGGCCGACGCCCTCAGTCACTTCAGCGCCCATCTCACGCATCTGCAGGCGATCCACGACCAGTGCACCGAGGACAGTCTGGTCCTTCTCGACGAGATCGGCGGTGGCACCGATCCGCTCGAGGGAGTGGCGTTGGCCCGGGCCTATCTGGAGGATCTGAGCGGACGGGTCCGGCTGGTGCTGGCCACCACCCACTACGGCCAGCTCAAGGCCCTCGTCCACGAGCTCGAAGGCTTCCGCAACGCCGGCATGGCCTTCGACGCCGAGGATCTGCGTCCTCTCTTCCGTCTCCAGCTCGACGCGCCGGGAGCCTCGCGGGCCCTGGAGATCGCGGCCCGCCTGGGTTTCGACGCGGCGATCCTCGAGCGGGCGCGTCGGCTGGTGGGCAGCGAGAGCCTGCGCCTGAACCGGGTACTGGCGGAGATGGAGGCGCAGCGCGAGGCGCTGCGCAAGGCCCGCGAAGAAGCCGAGAACGAGTGGCAGCAGGGAAGGACCCACCGTCTCGAGTACGAACGGAGGGCGCGGGATCTGCGCCAGCGCCGGCGGGAGATCCTCGATCGTGCCGAGGCCGAGGCCGAGGCGATCGTCCGCCGGGGCCGGGCCCGTGTCGAGAGCCTCCTGGAGGAGATCCGCAGGGCGGGTGAGAGCGCCGAAGCCGTCGAGCGCGCCCGCCGCGCGCGCGAGGAGATCGACCGCCGGGTGCGGGAACTGGAGCGTCGGCAGCGCGAGCGGCGCACGGCGCGAAGGGGCCATGCCCCGGCCCGGATCGAGGTGGGCGCCCAAGTCCGCCACGCCCGGCTGGGGCTGGTGGCGACCATCGTCGAGGTCCAGGGGGAACGGGTGATCCTGGAGGCCCGGGGCCGGAGGATCCTGGCCGCCGTCGACGAGCTGACCGCGCCCGACGGGCCGGTGGAGACGCCGCCGGGCCCGCCCACGACCTCGGCCGCCTCCGCACAGACGGGGGGGAGATTCCCGGGTGGCGGGATCCGCCTGCCGGCGGTCGACGCCCATGAGGCGGTCAGCCGCGTCGACGTGCGGGGCCTGGACGTCGAGGAGGCCTGGGTGGCCGTCGACAAGGCCCTGGATCGCTGTCTGCTGGCCGGAACCCATCGTCTCGAGGTGATCCACGGAAAGGGGACCGGCACGCTGCGGCGCGAACTGCGGACGCGCCTGCAGAGGGACGAGAGGGTCGGCCGGGTTCGCCCGGCCCTGGCGCACGAGGGCGACGAGGGTCTCACCGTCGTCGAAATGCCCGAGTGACGGGCTGTCTCCTGGCAGATGAGGCCCGGGCGACCTACCTTGGGGCCAGGACGCGCGTATCCGGGTGGAGCGCCCGCCGGCATTGCCCATGGCCCTGAGAATTCCACAAGACGTCATCGAGAAGATCCGCGACGAGATCGCCATCGAAGAGGTGATCCGCCAGTTCGTGCCCTTGACTCCCTCGGGCCGGACCTTCAAGGCCCGCTGTCCCTTCCACCACGAGAAGACCCCTTCCTTCCACGCCATCCCCGACAAGCAGATCTTCTACTGCTATGGCTGCCACCGCGGTGGTGACGTCTTCCGCTTCCTCATGGACAAGGAGGGGATGAGCTTCCCCGAGGCGGTCGAGTGGTGTGCCAGCCGCCTGGGCCTGGATCTCAGCCGTTATGCGGTCGAGGAGAGTGGCGCCTCCTCCAGGACCCCCCTGTACGAGGCGACGGCGTGGGCGGCCGAGTGGTTCGCGGCGCAACTGAAGGGCGAAGAGGGCGCGGCGGCCCGGCGCTACGCCCGCGAGCGGGGATTGCAACCGGAGACCCTCGAGCTCTTCCAGGTGGGCTATGCGCCCGAGAGGGGCTCACAGATGGAGGAAGCGGCGGCTGCGGCGGGCATCGGCGTCGAAGCGCTCCTGCAGGTGGGCTTGCTCATGCGCAAGGAAGATCGCGCTCCCTTTGCCTATTTCCGATCCCGACTTATATTTCCCATCCGAGGCGTCGCATCGAAGATCCACGGTTTCGGCGGAAGAATCCTGGGGCCGGGCGAGCCCAAATATCTGAATACGCCGGAAACCTCCATCTTCCAGAAGCGTTCGATTCTGTATGGCCTGGCGCAGGCGCGATCGAAGATCGTGCGGGCGCGCCGCGCCATCCTGGTGGAGGGGTACATCGATGTACTCATGCTGCACCAGGCGGGATGGAGCCAGACCGTCGCCACCTGCGGCACCTCGTTCACGAAGGAGCAGGCGCACATCCTGAGGCGCTATGCCGATACGGTCTACCTGCTCTTCGACGGCGACACGGCGGGGCGCAAGGCTGCGTTCAAGGCAGCCGATACCGCGCTCGCCGCAGGTCTGGACGTTCGAATCGTCCGGTTGCCCGAGGGAAGGGATCCGGCGGACCTGCTTTTGGACGGTGAGGTCGAGCCTTTGCGGCATGCTCTGGACAACGCGATGGGCCTGGTCGACAGCATGGCCGACGAGGTTGCCCGGCGCGGCAACCGCCGTGAAGTGAAGGAGCATGCCCTCCATCACATCCAACAGACCCTCGGCATGATCGAGGATCCCATCCGGGCCGAACTCATGGCCCAGGAAGCCGCCGAGGTGTTCCAGGTCCGTGTGGGACTGTTGCTCGACGGAATCCGCCGGCCGGAGAACCCGGAGCATCGGACACCATCTTCCAAGCCCCACGCCGAGTCGGAAGAAGGTCCCTGGTTCGAGAACGAGTCGTCGCTGCTGGTGGCGGCGATGGCGTCGCGCAGCGCGCGTCACCGTCTCTTCGAATCGATGGGGGCCGACGATTTCCACAGTCCCCGTTTGCGAGAGGTCTTCGAGGCCCTGCATGCACTCGATCCGCAGATCGAGGATGCCGCCGACGTCCGGGTGGTCGAGCGGGTTTCGCCCGAGGCGCAATCCACCGCGGCCTTCCTCCTGGCGAAGATGCCCGACGACGGTTTCGACGCGGTGGCCGAACTCGAAGCGGCTCTACGGCACTGGCAGCGCCTGAACGAGAGAGCGGAGAGGGAGGAGCGCCGGCGGGTGCTCGAGGCCAAGTACGCGGCGGGAGAGGACTGGCGGGAAGAGCTTCCACACATCATCGACGACGACCGTGACCATGATCGAGGCGCCTAGGCTTCGTTGCCGAGTGCCCGCGCAAGGGGGGGACGATACCGTACGATGAAGAAGGCATCATTCAACCGGATCATCGACGAGCTCAAGCTGAAGGCCAAGGATCACGGGGGCTATGTGCTCCACGACGAGATCAACAGCCTGATCTCCGACGAATTCGACATCTCCGAGCTCGACCGCATCTATGACCGTCTCAGCGGGTTGAAGATCGAATTCTTCGATTCGGAGGAATCGGCGCGGCGGAAGATGGAGCAGCGCGAGCGCGCACGCCTCAAGAAATTGAGGGCGGAGAAACAGGCCGCCCGCACCCATATCAAGTACGACGACCCGGTCCGCATGTACCTGCGGGAGATGGGGAAGGTCCCCCTGCTCGACCGCGCCGGTGAGGTGCGCCTGGCCAAGCAGATGGAGGAAGGGAATCTCCGCGTGGTCCGGGCCATCCTCCAGTCGCAGAACACCCTGGTCGAGCTGCGCAGTCTCGGCGAGCGTCTCGGTCGCGAGATCCTCGCGGTGGACGACGTCATCCAGACCGACGCCTCCTCCTGGAACGTCAGTTCGACGCCCAAGAAGGAGAGTCAGCGGATCCTTCGCGCCTGCGAACACATCGAG
>JAOZPE010000060.1:1902-8861 GCA_029932915.1 Candidatus Krumholzibacteriia bacterium | reverse complement strand
CAACCGCTTCCAGTACCGGCCAGGCCCTTCCCGGCTCGGTCCTCGGCGAATCCGCGTCCCTCACCGGCACGATGTCCGAACCGGCAACCACTTCCTCCGGTGGTGCCAGGTCCATGTCCGAACCGGCAACCACTCCATCAGTCGGGCTCACCATCACCGGCCCGGTCCCGGCCATCCTCTACCTGGAGGATTCCCTCCGCCTCGCCCGTGCCATGACCGGTGTCGACCATGGTGATCTCGAGGCGGTCACCGCCCTGCTGGCCGAAGCCGACACCGAGTGCAGCTCCCCCGTCACGGCCGAACAGGCGCGCCGGCGTTTCCACGTCCGCCGTCCACGTCCTCGTCCACCGAAGACGACGGACCCGCCGCCCCGGCGTCTTCCCCCTCCTCCACTTCCTCCACTGGGGGAATCCGCCCGGCGCCGCGCGGCTCTTCGCCTCCATGCCATCCTCCTGCGCCTGCTCGCCCGCCGCGATCGCCTGCGCACCCGCCAGGAAGACCAGCTCCTCCAGTGGAAACTCGATGGCGTCCACGAACGCTGTGGCTACCTGGGCTTCGAGCGCTTCGCCCACGACGTCCTCGATCTCTCCCGGTCCACCTGCACCGACCGTCTCCGCCGCGCCCATGAGCGCCGCCGCGAGCACCCCATCGCCCTGGCCCGGCGGGACCGCACCATCACCACCGTCCAGGCCGACCTCCTCCACCGTCTCCAGCACCGCTGCTTCGTTCCCCTCTCCGATCTCGCCCGCTGGATCGCCTACGCCGCCCAACATACGGTCCGCGCCCTTCGCACCGCCGTGGCCTGGGCCCGCCAGCGCATGCTCACCGACTACCGAAGCTGGTCCCTGGCCGGCTGTCCCCCGCCCACAGACGCCGATGTCCGAACCGGCAACCACTCCCTCGAGGCCCTGGTCGCCGCCACCGGACAGGACGGGCTCGACAGCGCCCTCATCACCTGGAACACCGCTCCCATCGGCTCCATCCGCTTCCAATTGGACGAGGACACCCGAGACGAACTCCTTCGCCAGATGGCCGCCGAACAGGACCGGGTGTGGCAGCAGACCATCGAGCGCGACGGCGTCCCACCTGCCCGCCGCATTCCCGCCTGGCTCGCCCTGTGCCGGGTCTTCCACCGCGCGCGCGCCGCCTGGAAGGATCACCATCTCCGTCTTCCCGCCGCCCAACGCCGCATCCTCGACCGCGACGGATGGCGCTGCGCCGCTCCCGAGTGCACCCAGCGCCGCAACCTCCAGATCCACCACCTCGAGTACCGCTCACGAGGCGGCAACGACGACGACTCCAACCGCATCACCCTGTGCGCCTTCCACCATCACATCGGGGAACACGGCGGCGTCATGCGGGTCCGCGGAAACGTCCGACCCGAAGGCGGCGGACTCACCTGGGAAATGGGCCTCGACGAGAAGGGCCGCCCCTGGAAGGTCTATCGCGATGAACTCGTCGTGGCCTGATCTGTTGACAAGCAGAAAGACCGAACCTGCTCATCGGTTCCTTGATCGTGCAGGCGAATCAGTCTGCTCGCCCTTCGATCACCTCGACGATCCGCTCCGCGAACAGCGGCGCCACAACCTGGGCGAAGGTGGCGTTGGGGTGCGAATCGCCCCCACCGGCCGAGTAGTCGTCCTTCAGGAAGTCTCCACCCTCGGTCTCCAGCTCATAGAAGTCCCAGATGAAGATGTTGTCCCCCGGCTCATCCCATTCGTTCTTCACCCAGGTGAAGAACTCCCGCGAACGCTGCCCCATCTCCGGAGAACTGGCACTGGCCACCAGCGCCGCCCCGGTCCATACGATGAACCGTGTGTCGGGAAACTGATGAAGCCGATTCTTCAGCGCCTCGTACTGGAGTTTGTAGTTCTCCAGCCTCCTCGCCGAAGAGCTGATGTCGGGATTCCCCGTATCCGCGGAGATCGCGCTCACCGGGAAACAGTGCTTGAAGACGACGACGTCGTAGCCATCGACGAACGATTCCAGGGTGGGCACGCCCTCCTCGGCGGCCTTTCCACCGTCCTGCACCCACAGATGCCAGTAGTCGTAGGGGTAGTTCTCCCATGGATACGGCGTGTTGGGGTAGGCCAGCTCCGTCACATGGTAGTCCTTCCCACTGGCCGCATTGTAGGCATCGATGGCGTCTGCCACCCCACCATTCCAGATGACGTTGCCCGTACTGTGGTGCAGGAAGATGACCTGGGCCGAGTTCGTCAGGGGATCCTGCGGAGCCGGCGGCACGACGAGATCCTCGGCATTGCATCCGAAGAACAAGAACACGGCCACGACGACCGTCAAGGCAACGAGCAGACGAGATACGAGATTCTTCTTGTCCATGGAATCCACCATCTTCCTCGGAATGAAGCGGAAGCACCCGGCCTTCCCCTCCCACCCCAACCACTGAGAGCAGTCCCCGGACATCCAAACAGGCAAGTTCGATGCCGTCCGTCTCCCCGGCACTCCAGCCTCGATGCCTACCGGCGGGTGTATCATGATCATGGACGGTCATCCGAAACGGCAACTCACGGAGGTCCTGCCATGGGAAGCCCACGATCCACCCGCTCTGCGGGGGCCAACGAGAAGAACTGGTCCGCCCGGGTCACCCGCGAGAGCCAGGCCCTCGATCTCGAGGAAGGCGTCTTCACCTGGGACGATCCACGGAAGATCGCCCTCTCCCTGAAGCGCTCGGCGGAGCGAAGCACCCGCCGCAAGGCGCCTCCCTTCAACTCCGCCATGTCCATGCTCGTGTTCTACATCAACCGGGCCGGTCGCAACCTTCCGGCCGACAGGAGGCGTGTCCTCGAGCAGGCGAAGGTCGAGCTGAGGAAGCTCTACAAGCGCGCTTGAGCTGCGTCGCGCGTCCAAGCACCTCCCAACTTCCCTGCGTGCCCTGGTGCGCACGGCTCATGACGTACGCCAACCAAGCTCTCGTCACCACCGCCGATCGGTGTTATGCTCTCGCCCGTTCCATGAATTTGATCGGACGCGTTTCCATGCTCAGGGAGGGGACTTCATGGACCAGGATTCGAACTCCGGACTCAATGGCACACCCAGCCGCCACGAATCCACTCGATCCGAAGCCACTCACCAGGAAAACGCCTGGCCCTCCCTCCATTCCATCGCCCTCATCGGCAACCACCTTCCCCGCCAGTGCGGCATCGCCACCTTCACCACCCATCTCCTCGAGGCGATCGAGCACAACATCCCCGAGCGGGACATCTGGGCCATCGCGATGAACGACCACCCCGAGGGCTACGACTATCCGCCCGCGGTGCGCTTCGAGATCGACCAGGACACCCTCAGTGAATACAGCCTCGCCGCCGACCTGCTCAATCTCAACCAGGTCGACGTCGTCTGTCTCCAGCACGAGTACGGCATCTTCGGCGGCCGCAGCGGCAGCTTCATCATCGAACTGCTCCGGCACCTCAACATGCCCGTGGTGACCACCCTCCACACCATCCTGCGCGACCCGAGCACCCAGGAACGCCGCATCCTCGTCCAGCTCGCCGACCTGTCCGACCGCCTGGTGGTCATGAGCGAGCGTTCGGTGGAGTTCCTGCACTACATCTACCGCGTCCCCGAGGAGAAGATCGTCCTCATCCCCCACGGCATCCCCGACTCCCCCTTCGTCCCCTCGGACACCTACAAGAAGAGGTTCGGAGTGGCCGGCAAGGACGTCATCCTCACCTTCGGCCTCCTCTCCCCGGGCAAGGGTATCGAGGCGGTGATCGACGCCCTCCCGAAGGTCGTCGAGCGCCACCCCAACGTCATCTACATGATCGTCGGCGCCACCCATCCCCATCTGAAGGCCCACCAGGGGGAAGACTACCGCATCGGTCTGCAACTCCGCGCCAAGACCCTCGGCGTCGCCGATCACGTCCTCTTCCACGATCGCTTCGTCAGCGAGGATGACCTCATCGAGTTCATCGGCGCCGCCGACATCTACATCACCCCCTACCCGAACGAGGCGCAGATCGTCTCGGGAACCCTCGCCTACGCCCTGGGCGCGGGGAAGGCGGTCATCTCCACCCCCTATTGGTACGCCCAGGAACTCCTCGCCGACGACCGCGGCCGGCTCATCCCCTTCGGCGACAGCCAGGCGCTCACCGCGACCATCCTCGAATTGCTCGACGACGCGGACGAACGACATGCGATCGAGAAGAAGGCCTACGAGTACGGCCGCCGCATGGTCTGGCCCGAAGTGGGAAGGCGCTACCTCGACACCTTCGCCGAGGCCATCGAGCGCCCCCTGCGCCGCGAGGTCCCCCGGCATCGCCTGGAGACCGTCGGCCGGCGCCAGCAGCGCCTGCCCGAGATCAAGCTCGACCACCTGTACCGCATGACCGACGACACCGGCATCCTCCAGCACTCACGCTTCACCGTTCCGGACCGTACCCACGGCTACTGCGTCGACGACAACGCCCGGGCCCTCATCGTCGCCGACATGCTGCAGGACCTGCGTCCCAACGACACCTACCTGGGGAAGCTGCGTGCCATCTACCTGGGCTTCCTCTCCCACGCCTTCGACCCCCACAGCGGCCGTTTCCGCAACTTCATGTCGTATGAACGCCGCTGGCTCGAGGAATACGGTTCGGAGGACTCCCAGGGCCGCGCGCTCTGGGCGCTCGGCGTCGCCTCCTCCTTCGAACGCCACCTCGGCGACGCCATCGTGGCCGCCGAACTCTTCCATCGCGCTCTGCACACCGTCGAACAGCTCCGCGCTCCACGCGCGATGGCCTTCGCCATCATCGGCATCCACGCCTACCTGAAGCGCCATCAGGACGACGATGCCACCCGGAAGGTGCTCGAGACCCTCTCCCAACGCCTCCAGCAGCTCTTCGAGAAGAACTCGCAAGACGACTGGCCCTGGTGCGAGGACGTCGTCACCTACGACAACGCCCGCCTGCCCCAGGCCCTGTTGCTGTCGGGCCGCCTGCTCCCCGACGAACACATGCAGGAGACCGGCCTGCGCGCCCTGAAGTGGCTGAAGGAGCTCCAGACCGACGAGACCCACGGCCACTTCACTGCCATCGGCAACGACGGCTGGCTCACCCGCGACGGCGGCCACGCGCGCTTCGCCCAGCAGCCCCTGGAAGCCGCCGCCATGATCGACGCCTGCATCGAGGCCTACAACTGCACCCACCAGAGCGAGTGGATCGACTTCGTCTACCGCAGCTTCAACTGGTATCTGGGGGACAACGACCTGGGCCTGTCGCTCTACGACTCGGTCACCGGCGGATGCCGGGACGGCCTCGAAGCCCGCGGGGTCAACGAGAACGAGGGCGCCGAATCCACCCTGAGCTGGCTCATGTCCCTGCTGGCCCTGTACAACTTCCGCAGTCGCGGACGCGAGGCCCAGTCCGGCGACGGAGCCGCCCAGAGCGCCGAGGCAAGCACCTAGACAGCCGGTGGGATCAGGCGCGGAGTCCCGCTATCCCGCCCCGGCCTCAACCCCGCCCCAGCCGCGCCATCACCTCGTCCAGCTCCAAGGTGGCGATGCCGCTGCGCTGATCGGCCGACGCGTAGGGAATGATCAACTGCCCTCCGTGGACGATCGACCCGCAACTGTACACCACGTTGGGGACGTAGCCTTCGCGGTCGAACTCGCTCGGCGTGAGGATCGGCTCGGGGATACGGGCGATGATCCGGGTGGGATCGTCCAGGTCGAGCAGCTCGATCCCCAGGCTGTAGGTGCGCATGGGGCCGACCCCGTGGGTCAGCACCAGCCAGCCCTCCGGCGTCTCGATCGGCGATCCGGCGTTGCCCATCTGGATGAACTCGAAGGGATAGGCCGGCTCCTGAAGGAGCTGCGCCTCCTGCCAGAAGTGCAGGTTGTCCGAGAACATGATGGTGTTGCTCTCGCCGTCCTGCCGCGAGAGCATGGCGTACTTCCCGTTGATCCGGCGGGGAAACAGCGCCATCCCCTTCCCCTGGGCCTGCCGCCCGTTCAGGGTGATCACCTTGAAGCTCAGGAAATCGCGGGTCTCGATGATATGGGGCAGGATGGTCTCGCCGTTGTACGCGGTATAGGTGGCGTAGTAGGTGACCTCTCCGTCGTCGTCGACGAAGCGCACGAAGCGCGCGTCCTCGATGCCCTTGCGTTCGGATTCGGACACCGGGAAGATCACCCGCTCGGAGATGGGATGATCGGGCCGGAACACCATCTCGTAGTTCGACTGGGCCAGCCACAGGGCCATGTCGATGGCCTCCAGCCGTGCCTCCAGCGAGAACGACTGGTTGTCCTTGAGTTCATCGATCTTCATCTCGATCTCACTGAGGGTGAAGATCTCCGGCAGCTCGAGCAGGAGCTGGTGGGTCACCTCGTTCTCCGCCCCCATCTCGTGCAGTTTCAAGCGGAACAGGTGACGGTCGTAGCGGGGATTGGGGTGGATCTCCGGGGTGTCCACGTAGCGGCTCACCGGATCGAAGTAGATGTCGTTGTTGGCGTCGATGATGCCGCTGCGGAACTCGATCGACGAGATGTGCCCCTCGCCCGTCGCCCGGAAGCTCATGACGAAGCGGCACGAACCCTCCTCGTCCCCCGGCAGCGACGGCACCTGGACCATCGAGGGGTTGAACAGGGCCGCGGCCTCGATCGAGTACTCAGCGGTGAAGAAGGCGCCGATCAGCAGCCTCCGTTCGGGCGACAGCCTCCCGGCATCGTCGACGTAGATCGAGACCTTCTGGAAGTTCTCCTCCAGGGTCTGCCGGAAACGCCGGTGCCGGTGCGAGAACTCGCCCAGGATTCGCTCGAGGAGCTCGGAGACCTCCACATCGTCCAGCGACAGGACCCTCCGGATGACGTTGCGCGAGTGCTGCTCGGTCCCCGGCATGTACAGCCGGGTGATGACGCGGCCGCTCTCGGCCTTCATCACGATCTTCTTGCGCCTCGCCACCAGAGGCGAGGACTGCGTATCCCTGGTCATCATCGTCTCACCTCGGGAGCCTTCGCCCTC
>JAOZPE010000060.1:0-1802 GCA_029932915.1 Candidatus Krumholzibacteriia bacterium | reverse complement strand
AGCGCTCCCGTGCTCGATCTCCCATCCCAGGGAGATCTGGACTGGTCCGGGATTGGACTTCGCTCCAGGAGCCGTATCATGATATGGTCACCCGTCGTTCCTGCAAGATGAGAGTTGACGGGAAACAATGTCCCGCCAGCGAGTTCCCAGGACCATCAACGGGCCCGAAGCGGGGGACGTGGACAGGCCCGAGAGCAGGCCCCGCGACCTTCCGGACCCATCGAACGCCGCCATGAAGATCGCGATGCTCAGCCCCATCTCCTGGCGCACGCCCCCTCGCCACTACGGGCCGTGGGAGAGCGTGGTCAGCCTCCTCACCGAGGAGCTGGTGGACATGGGCGTGGACGTCACCCTCTTCGCCACCGGCGACTCGATCACCCGCGGCCGCCTGTCGTGGGTCTGCCCGCGGCCCTATTCCGAGGACCCTTCCATCGAGCCGAAGGTGTGGGAGTGCCTGCACATCGCCTCGCTCTTCGAGCGCGCCGCCGAGTTCGATCTCATCCACAACCACTTCGACTTCCTGCCCCTCAGCTATACCGGCCTGGTCGACACCCCGGTGGTCACCACCATCCACGGCTTCTCCTCCCCGCGGATCCTGCCCGTCTACCGCAGGTACAACCAGCGGGTCCACTACGTGGCCATCAGCGACGCCGACCGCAGCGGCGAGCTGGACTACGTGGCCACCATCCATCACGGCATCGATCTCAGCCTTTTCCCCTACCACTCCGAGCCCGGCGACTACCTGCTCTTCTTCGGCCGCATCCACCCGGACAAGGGCACTGCGGACGCCATCGAGATCGCCCGCCGCACCGGTCTGCGCCTGCTCATCGCCGGCATCGTCCAGGACGAGCAATACTTCGAGGAAGAGGTGGCCCCCTTCATCGACCACGATCAGGTGGAATACGTGGGTTCGGTGGGCCCGGACCGGCGGCCCGAGCTGCTGGGCGGAGCCCGCGCCCTGCTCCATCTCATCCATTTCGACGAGCCCTTCGGCCTCAGCGTGGTCGAATCGATGGCCTGCGGCACCCCGGTCATCGCCTATCCCCGCGGCTCGATGCCCGAGATCGTCCGCGACGGCCACACGGGCTACCTCGTGGCCGATCTGGACGAGGCCACCAAGGCCGTCGAGGCCATCGGCCGCATCGATCGCGCCGCGTGCCGGCAGGACGTCGAGCAACGCTTCACCGCCCGCCGGATGGCCCAGGACTACCTTCGGGTCTACCGGACCATCCTCGGACAGGACGATCCCATGCGAGGTGGATCATGACCGCAGCGGAACACGTCGACATCATCCAGCGCCACCCGGACAATCCCATCCTCACCCCCGCGGACGTCCCCTACCCGGTGGAGACCGTCCACAACGCCGCGGTGGCCTCCTACCAGGGGCGGACCATCCTCCTCTTCCGCTCCCATCTGCGGAACGGCCGCTCGATCCTTGGCCTGGCCGAGAGCGAGGACGGCTTCCACTTCACCGTGCGCCCGACCCCCTTCATGGTCCCCGCCACCGAGGGCCCCTTCGCCGAGTACGAAGCATTCGGGGTGGAGGATCCCCGCATCACCTTCATCGAGAATGAATATCTGATCACCTACAGCGCCTATTCGCGCCACGGGGTCCGCATCGGTCTCGCCCGCACCCACGATTTCCAGTCGGTGCAGCGCATCGCCTTCATCAGCGAGGCGGACATGCGCAACGTGGTCCTCTTCCCCGAGCGCTTCGGCGGCCGCTACGCCCGCCTCGACCGGCCCCACTCGCAGATCGATCCCTGGTCGATCTGGATCTCCTGGTCGCCCGACCTCATCCT
>JAOZPE010000037.1 GCA_029932915.1 Candidatus Krumholzibacteriia bacterium | reverse complement strand
GCCGGTCTCATGTCCCGGACCGAGGCGAAGCGCAGGTGTTCGCGGACCAGGGCGAGCGCGCGCTCGATGGTGTCGCGGTCGCAGTGCAGACGCTGCAGGATCTTCTCGGCCATCTCCATGCCCACCGGCACGTGCCGGTCGAAGCGGATGCGCTCGCCGCCGCGGCTGAAGGTCGCTGGTTTGCCCACGTCGTGCAGCAGGGCTCCCCAGACCAGAGGACGGTTCCTTCGGCGCAGGTGTTCCAGGGTCAGGCAGGTGTGGACGAAGACATCCCCCTCGGGGTGGAACTGCGGGGGCTGCTGAACCCCCACCATGGCGTGCACTTCCGGCAGGGTCGCCTTCAGCACCCCCGAGTACAGGAGGATCCGCAGTCCCCGGGCCGGCTGCGGTCCCATCAGCAGCGATTCGAGTTCGATGCGGATGCGCTCGGGGCTGACCGTCTCCACCGACGGAGCCTGGTCGACGAGGGCCCACCAGGTCTCCTCCTCGATCGTGAATTCGAGCTGGCTGGCCAGGCGGGCGCAGCGCAACAGCCGCAGATGGTCTTCCCGGAAGCGTTCCGATGCCTCTCCGATGCTGCGCAGCAGGTGCCGGCGGAGGTCGTCGAACCCGCCGACGGGATCGAGGATCTCCTCGCGAAGCGGATCGTAGTACAGGGCGTTGACGGTGAAGTCGCGGCGCGCGGCGTCGGCCTGCAGGTCGGTGAACTCCACGCTCTCGGGGTGTCGCCCGTCGAGGTAGCCGCTCTCGGTGCGGAAGGTGGCCACCTCGATGCTCAGACCGTCTTCGACCACCAGCATCACCCCGAAGCGGGCGCCCACCTCGTGGGTACGGGGCAAGAGGGCCGCCACCTCCCGGGGTGTCGCCGAAGTGGCCACGTCGACGTCCTTCAGGGGGCGGCCGAGGAGACCGTCGCGCACGGCTCCGCCCACCGCGTAGGCTTCGTGCCCTGCGCGCCTCAGGGCGGCGATCACCCGCAGCGGGGCCGCAGGCAATTCCAGGGGGAAATGCCGTCGCCGGATGGCCATCCACTCTCCAGGAGGGGGATCTGGACCCCCCAACCCTAGCCGCCTGCGCCGCGTCCGTCGAGGCCGGGTTTGCCGGAGGGGAATCCTGTGGACAGCGGCGGGCTGGGGGGTACACTCAGGCCACGTCAGCTTCGACCGTCCCGTTGGACGAAGCGGTCATCGATCCTGGAGGTATCCGTGCGGAAGGTTCTTCTGTTGGCCGCCATAGCGGTCTTGCTTGCTCAGACCTCGACAGTCCGGGCCGGCGGATTCAACATCTACGAACTCGGCTCGCGAGCTGCAGCTCTCGGCGGGGCGTTCACCGCCACCGCCGATGACGCGAGCGCCATCTTCTACAACCCGGCGGGAATGGCATTTCAGCCCGACGGCTGGCAGTTCTCGTTGAACATCTCTCCCTTGACCCCCGGTACGAAGTTCAGCCGGGCTGAAGGAGCCACGGCGATCCAGTACCCCGGTGACGTCGAGAGCGAGACGGCGGGGAACTGGTTCTTCCCGACGGGAGTCTACATCACCTACAAGAAGGCAGCCTGGTCCGGCGGATTGGGCTTCTTCACTCCCTATGGATTGGGAGTGGAGTGGGACCGGAAGGACACCTTCTCGGGCCGCCCGCTCAGCACCAACGCCGAGATCCAGGGCTACTATCTCAGCCCGGTGGTGACCTTCCAGCCCCACCAGCGCTTCGCCCTGTCGGTGGGCGGGCATCTGGTGAAGACCAACCTGACCCTGGAGAACATCGTCACTGCCAATCTGGGCACGGGTACGGACGTGACCAACGTGGCCGATGTGAAGATCGACGGGACGAGCAAGTGGTCGGTGGGTCTGGCCGCGGCGCTCATGTACAAACCGGTGGACCAGCTCACCATCGGGGTGAACTACAAGATGGGGGTGACCAACGAGTTCCGGGACCAGGACGCCACCGTCACCCAGCGCCTGACCGGCTCATCGGACATCGACGATGCGGTTGCGGCCACCCTGGGCGACATGCTGGGTACGCAGAACGTCAGCGGCGATCTGGACTTCCCCGACCTGGTGGTGGGAGCTCTTCGCTACGACTTCAGCCCGGCCTTCTCCCTGGAGTTCGACTACGCATGGTTCGGGTGGTCGGCCTTCGACGAGGTCGTCCTCAGTTTCGAGAACGGCGAGACCAGCACCCTCGAGGAGAACTACGAGGACGCGTGGCAGCTTCGCTTCGGCGGTGAATACCATTACACCGATCAGCTTCGCTTCATGATTGGTTATGCGCACGACGAGACGCCGCAGCCGAAGGCTTCGATGTCCGCTCTGTTGCCCGACGCCAACCGCAACGACTACAGTCTGGGCTTCACCTGGACCTCCGGCAGCGGGCGCTACGATCTGACGGCCGGTTACATGTACGTCGACTTCGAAGATCGTGACACCCTCGAGAACGGTGTGGGACAGAACTACGACGGCTTCGACGGTGCCTACAGCACCAACACCCACATCATCACCCTCGCCTACACCCGCCGGTTCTAAGGAGGCCCCTTCATGCGAAAGCATTCGATTCTTCCTGCCCTGGGGCTCTTGGGGTTGGTTCTCACCGCTTCCCTGAATGGATGCAGTGTGGATCAACCGGCTGCCCCTGTGATTCCGCCTACCGGGGACATGGTCCGGGTGGCTCGGCCGGTCGTGGCCGTGGGCAACAGTCTGACCAGCGGTTATCAAAACGGGGGCTTGAGCATCCCCGGCCAGCTCGCCAGCGTTCCCAACGTGCTGAGCATGTTGACCAGCCCCGTTCCGGGCGGAATTCCCATCGATCCCACCCAGCCCGATCTGCCCCTGTACATGCAGATGCCGCTGGTCGCCTCGCCGGGCATCGGCTACGAGCCGGGCAAGAGCAGCATGTACGTCGACCCGGTGACCTACCAGATCACCCGTGACGACGTGGCCGATCCGATGGCCTTGCTGTTGAACGCCTCGTATCCGCTGGCCTACGACAACCTGGGCGTACCGGGAGCGACCACCCAGGATGCCTATGCCGCCATCGATGCGGGAACGAGTCAGAGTGGACAGAACAGCTACTTCGATCTGATCCTGCGCAACTCGGTCCTGCCTCCCTTCAACGCCACCCAGCTCGATCAGCTCGAGTCGCACTTCACCCGGGAGACCATCGTGGGTGTCGACACGACCACGGGCGCGCCGATCTACGGCATCAGCCTGCCGCGGGTCATCCTTCTGTGGATCGGCAACAACGATCTGCTCGGCGGCATGTTCACCGGCAATCCCATAGTCGGCGTGAACATCACCCCGGCCAGCGTGTGGGAGGGCATGTTCGTGTCCATCCTCGACCGGGTCGCCGGCTTCGCCGGCGAGAGCCAGGTCGTGCTGGGCAACATCCAGTCGAGCCTGCCGTATTTCACCGCGGTTCCCTTGGGCACGATGGACGAGGGGAACTTCGTGCCGTGGAACACCGATGAGGAGGATGTCCGCTACATCCTGATCACCGCGCTGAGCGATCTCGACGGCTTCCCCGGAGACGATTACAAACCCGGGGGCGGCAGCAGTCTTCCCGGCCAGTACACCATCACCCAGAGCGAGTGGGACGCGGTGATCACCGAACTCGACCAGTACAACGCCATCATCGCCCGCGAGGGCCAGGCCCGCGGCTGGGCGGTGGCGGACATCGAGGCGATGATGCTGGCCCTGCCCGACGATCCCTACGATCCGGCCACCTACGGTGAGCTCAACCGGGTCATGCCCTGGCTGGACATGATCGGCGACGAAGTTCCCGAGCAGAACGTCAACAGCGCGTTCAGCCTCGATGGTCTGCATCCCAGCGAGAAGGGCTACGCGGCCATGGCGAACTGTTTCGCCGAGGCCCTGAACACCGCCTATGGCACCAGCTACGGCCAGGTGAACGTCGACGACGTCGTCAACCGTGCCGGCTTCGAGCACCTGGGCGACGGCGCCAAGCCGGCCACGCCCGTGGGCACCTGGGGGATCTCCTTCACCCGTTCGGGAGCCGAGGGGCTGGCCGAGGCGGCCCGTCTGTTCATGAGCGGACGCTGAGTCCCGTCACCCCGAGGGAGGCCGGCTGCCGGTGGTCCTCCGATCCACTGCCGGCCTTCCCCGGTGGAGACCCCATCGAGACGAGAAGGCCCCCTCCCGGGAGGGGGCCTTTCGCATGTCATGTGGTGAGGGGCGGTGACCGCCTCTATTCGTCCGGATACATCTGTTCGATGAGATCGCTGTAGCGCTCCTGGATGATGCGCCGCTTGACCTTGAGCGAGGGCGTGAGCTCGTCCTCCTCCTGCGAGAACTCCTTCTCGAGCAGACGGAAATACTTGATCTGTTCGTAGCTGGAGCGGCCCGCGTTGATCTTGTCCACCAGGTGCTGGAAGAGGCCCTGGATCTCCGGCGAGTCGAGCATGGCGCGGGTGTTGGAGAAGGCGAGCTGATGGCGCCGGAGGTACTCGCGGAGGCTGTCGAAACTGGGGACGATGAGCGCGACCAGATACTTGCGCTTGTCCCCGATGAGGCAGATCTCGGTGACGTAGCGGCTGAGCTTGAACTCGTTCTCGATGGGTTGCGGGGCCACGTTCTTGCCACCGGCGGTGACGATGATGTCCTTCTTGCGATCGGTGATGTGCAGGAAGCCATCCTCGTCGATGAAACCGATGTCCCCGGTGTGGAACCATCCCCCTTCCATCACCTCGGCCGTGGCAGCCGGCCGGTTCCAGTAGCCCATCATCACCGAATCGCTGCGGGTGAGGATCTCTCCGTCCTCGGCGATCCGCACCTCCACGTTGGTCACCGGCGGACCCACGGTTCCGGGCCGGAAGGCGGCCGGATGGTTGACCGCGATCACCGGCGATGTCTCCGTCAGGCCGTAGCCCTCGTACACCACCAGCCCCGCTGCATAGAAGAACTCGGCGATCTCCTTGGCCAGCGGAGCGCCTCCGGAGATGAAGAAGCGCAGGCGGCCGCCGGTGCGCTTGCGCAGCTTGGAGAAGACCAGGGCGTCGGCCACGGCCTTCAGGAAGGCCAGGTGCGGAGGGGTGGCCCGGCCGGAGATCTTCACGTCCACCCATTTCTGCCCCACGTTCTTGGCCCAGAAGAAGATACCGCGCTTGAGCGCGGGGCCCTGGATCGCCATGTCCAGCACCCGGGTGTAGATCTTCTCGTACAGGCGGGGCACGGACACCATCACCGTCGGGCGGATCTCGAGCATGTTCTCCGCGACGGTCTCCACCGATTCGGCGAAGGAGATGCCCACTCCGCAGTGCACCATGATGTAGTAACCGGCCATGCGCTCGAAGACGTGCGAGAGCGGGAGGAAGGACAGGCAGTTGTCGTGGGGACCCAGATCGAATCCCTTCACGCTGTTGATGACGTTGGAGACGATGTTGCGGTGGCTGAGCATCACGCCCTTGGGTTCGCCGGTGGTTCCGCTGGTATAGATGAGGGTGGCCAGATCGTCGGCTTCGATGTCCACCGACGCGACGGTGTCGTCCCCGCCCTCGAGCCGTTCGGCCCCTCTCTCGCAGAGGTGTTCGAAACCGTGGGCGCTGCATTCGTCCACATTCTCGAAGCAGATCACCGTCTCCAGGTGGGGGCAGTTGGCCTTGATGGCCTCGAGTTTCCTTCCCTGGACCTGGTTCTCGCAGAAGACGGCGCTCGCACCGCTGTCCTGCAGGATGAACTCGATCTGGTGGGGGAGAAGGGTGGGATAGATGGTGACCACCACGGCCCCCAGCCGCAAGATGGCCTGGTCGGCCAGGATCCACTCGGGACGATTGTTGCTGAGGATGGCCACCCGGTCGCCCTTGCCGATGCCCAGTTCGGACAGCGCCGTCGCGAGCCGTTGGACCGTGAGCATGGCCTCCTCGCTGGAGATCGAGATCCAGCTTCCGTTTCTCTTGGACTGCAACATGTCCGGGCGGGGGTGTTGCTTCACCGCCGTGTCGAAGAGTTCGACCAGGGTCTGTACCGCCATGCCCAACTCCAGGGGAAAGAGGGGGAAGGGGCCGATGGACGTATCAACCCCCGTTCGGTATATTCCACACCTTCTTCCAGGGCTGTCAACGCAGGATCACATCGGGGTATGGGCATCGAGCCGAAACGCGGCGCCGGCAGTCTCGCCGATCGCCTCATCACCTGGTATGAACAGGAGCGGAGGGATCTGCCCTGGCGCCACACCCGTGACCCCTACGCGGTGTGGATCAGCGAAGTGATGCTGCAGCAGACCCGGGTGGACGCGGTGAAAGGGCGTTGGGAGCGTTTCCTGGCCCGTTTCCCCGATCTGCGAAGCCTGGCCGCCGCTCCGATCGAGGCGGTCCTGGCCGAATGGGCGGGTCTGGGCTACTACCGCCGGGCCCGGCAGTTGCACGAGGCCGCCCGCAGGGTGGTGGAACAGCACGGCGGTCGCCTTCCCTCCGATCCGGGCCGGCTGGGCGAGCTGCCGGGGATGGGGGCCTACACCGCCGGGGCGGTCGCGAGCATCGCCTTCGACGAGGCGGTGCCGGCCGTGGACGGCAACGTGCTGAGGGTCTTCGGCCGCTTCTTCGCCTTCACCGAGGATCCCCGCCGTGGGGAAGCGGCCCGGAGCATCCGCGAGACCATCGCTTTCCTTCACCGCCGGGCGGCGCCGTCGGTCGTGAACCAGGCCCTGATGGAACTCGGGGCCACGGTGTGCGTGCCCCGCGCACCCCACTGTTCGTGGTGTCCGTGGTCCCAGGAGTGCCGTGCCCGCGAGCTGGGCCGTCCCGAGGACTTCCCCCCGCCCCGCCGCCGTCCCCGCACCGTGGAGGTGAGTGCCTACGCCGCCGTGCAGCCGGTGGACGGGCGGTATCTCTTCCGCCTGCGGGGCGAAGGGGGACACAACCAGGGCCTGTGGGAGTTTCCCACCGTGCCGTGGCACGAGGGCCGGCCCCGCCCGGCGCGGGCCCGCAGCGGCCTGGGCGATCTGGCCGGCCGGCTCGGGACCTCGTGGACCCTCGCCGAGATGCTGGGCACCATCCGGCACACCATCACGCGCCACCGCATCACCGTGGAGATCTGGAGGGTCGAGGGCCCGCTCCCCGCCGAGTCGGCCAGCCTGCGGTGGCGGACCCTGGACGAGGCGCCCGAACTGGGGTTGACGGCGGCCGCCGACCGCGTCCGCCGCTTCCTGCTCGACCGCCGCTGACGGGGATCTTCGCCGTGTCTTCGCCGCCGGGGCCGAAGTCTTGCCCCCGAGGCGGGGGAGCGCTATTGTGGCGCCGTAGAACGAATCGGTCCAAGTTCCGTCTTTCCAAGAGATTGTCATCATGAACCCGACCACTTCCACCGCGAATCGCAGCGACTCCTCCCCGGCTGCGGAGATCTACCGCCCGCAGCATGCGGTCCGCTTCGTGACTGCCGCCAGCCTCTTCGACGGCCACGACGCGGCCATCAACATCTTCCGCCGCCTGTTGCAGAGGCACGGGGCGGAGGTCGTCCATCTCGGACACAACCGTTCGGCCGAGGACGTGGTCGATGCCGCCATCCAGGAGGACGTGCAGGCCATCGCGGTGTCCTCCTACCAGGGCGGTCACATGGAGTACTTCCGCTACATGCGGCAGATGCTCGACGAGAAGGGCGCCTCGCACGTGAAGATCTTCGGCGGCGGCGGCGGCGTGATCGTTCCCGAGGAGATCGAGACCCTCCAGGGCGAAGGCATCGAACGCATCTACAGCCCCGACGACGGCCGGCGGATGGGCCTCGACGGCATCGTCATCGACATGATCCGCCGTTCCGACTTCCAGACCCCGTCTCCGAGGATCGACGGCTCGCTCGACGGCGCGGCCCGCTGGTCGGTGGTGGCGCGCGCCATCACCGTGGTGGAGCGGGAGGGCGCGGACAACGCCGCGTTCCAGGAGGTCCTGGACGGTCTGCGGAAACTGCATCCGACCACCTCGCCAGCGCCGGTGGTGGGTCTGACCGGGACCGGCGGAGCGGGCAAGAGCTGTCTCACCGACGAGCTGGTGCGCCGCTTCCTGCTCGACTTCCCCGACCGGGAGATCGCGATCCTCAGCGTCGATCCGTCCAAGCGCCGTACCGGGGGAGCCCTGCTCGGCGACCGTCTGCGCATGAACGCGGTGAAGGGTCCGCGGGCCTACATGCGCAGTCTCGCCACCCGTCACAGCCGCGGCGAGTTGAGTTCGGCCATCCACGATGCGATCAGCGTGGTCCAGGCCGCCGGTTACGACCTGATCATCGTCGAGACCAGCGGCATCGGTCAGGGCGACGCCGGTATCGTCGACGTCTGCGACGTGCCGGTCTATGTGATGACCAGCGAATACGGCGCTCCCACCCAGCTCGAGAAGATCGAGATGCTCGACTTCGCGCGCTTCGTGGTGGTGAACAAGTTCGACCGCCGGGGCAGCGAGGACGCCTTCCGCGACGTGTGCAAGCAACTGCGCCGTGAGCAGGGTCTCGATCCCCACACCCCCAACGAAGAGCTGCCGGTGTTCGGGACGATGGCCTCTCGTTTCCACGACCCCGGGGTCAACGCCTTCTACAAGGCACTGATGGAGGCCCTCGACACCGAGCGGCCCGGACAGTGGAAGAGTTCGATCGATCTGAAGTGCCTGCAACAGACCGACATCCGCAACCATGTCATCGATCCGGCGCGGGTACGCTACCTGTCCGACATCGCCGACACGCTGCGGGCCCACCATGAGCAGACGCGCCGGCAGGAGGCCCTGGCCCGCCGTCTCGGTGCCCTCGAGCGGGCGCGCCGGGAAGTGGACGGGGAGGCCCGTGAGGCGCTCGACCGGCGGGTCGAGGAGATCCGCGAGTCGCTCGATCCGGAGGTGCGGGCGGCCCTGGACGGTTGGGACGAACTCAAGGCCGCCTACGAGGGTGAGGAGATGGTGGTGCGGATCCGCGACAAGGAGATCCGCAACGCCCTGCGTTCGCGTTCGCTCAGCGGACTTCCCATCGATCGCATCTCCTTCCCCGATACCGAGGACAAGGGTGAGCAGGTGCGCTTCCTGCGCGAGGAGAACGTGCCCGGCCGCTGGCCCTTCACCGCCGGGGTCTTCCCCTTCAAGCGCAAGGGCGAGGAACCGGCGCGGATGTTCGCCGGAGAGGGACCACCCGAACAGACCAACCGGCGCTTCCACTACCTGAGCAAGGACAGCGAGGCCAAGCGGCTCTCGACCGCCTTCGACTCGGTGACCCTGTACGGGGAGGACCCGGCCCGCCGGCCGGACATCTACGGCAAGGTCGGCGAGAGCGGGGTGTCCATCTGCAGCCTGGACGACATGAAGCGCCTGTACAGCGGCTTCCATCTGACCGATCCGATGACCTCCGTCAGCATGACCATCAACGGGCCGGGACCGATGGCGCTGGCCATGTTCATGAACACCGCCATCGATCAACAGTGCGAGGCGTGGCTGAAGGAGAACGGCAAGTGGGAGGAGGCGATGCGGCGCCGCGACGAGATCCTCGCCGCCAAGGGCGCGGGGACCCCTGTGTACCACGGCGAGCTGCCCGAGAGCCACGATGGCTTCGGCCTGGGCCTGCTGGGCGTCACCGGCGACCAGCTCCTTCCTCCCGAGGTGTACCAGCGCATCAAGGAAGAGACCATCCAGGTGGTGAGGGGGACGGTACAGGCGGACATCCTCAAGGAGGACCAGGCGCAGAACACCTGCATCTTCTCCGTCGACTTCGCCCTGAAGATGATGGGCGACGTGCAGCAGTACTTCATCGACCACAAGGTGCGCAACTACTACAGCGTCAGCATCAGCGGCTATCACATCGCCGAGGCCGGCGCCAATCCCATCTCCCAGCTCGCGTTCACCCTGGCCAACGGCTTCACCTACGTCGAGCATTACCTCACCCGGGGCATGCACATCGACGATGTCGCACCGAACCTGAGCTTCTTCTTCTCCAACGGTCTCGATCCCGAGTACACGGTCATCGGCCGGGTGGCGCGGCGGATCTGGGCGGTGACGATGAAGAATCTCTTCGGGGCCAACGAGCGCAGCCAGAAGCTGAAGTACCACATCCAGACCAGTGGGCGTTCGCTGCACGCGCGCGAGATCGCCTTCAACGACATCCGCACCACGTTGCAGGCGTTGATGGCCCTGGCCGACAACTGCAACAGCCTGCACACGAACGCCTACGACGAGGCGGTGACCACGCCGACCGAGGAGAGCGTGCGACGGGCCCTGGCCATCCAGCTCATCATCAACCGCGAGCTGGGTTTCATGAAGAACGAGAATTTCCTGCAGGGTTCGTACTTCATCGAGAAGCTCACCGACATGGTCGAAGAGGCGGTGCTGGCCGAGTTCGATTCGATCAGCCAGCGCGGCGGCGTGCTCGGGGCGATGGAGACCCAGTACCAGAGGGGCCGCATCCAGGACGAGAGCCTGCTCTACGAGACCCTCAAGCACTCCGGAGAGTTGCCGGTCATCGGGGTCAACACCTTCCTCGATCCGAACAAGGACGAGAACACCCTGGAGGCGGGCGAGCTCATCCGGGCCACGCGCGAGGCCAAGGAGCGGCAGATCACCGGCTGTCAGCACTTCCAGCAGCGCAATCGCGAGGAGGCTCCCGCTGCGCTGAAGCGCCTGCAGGAGGTGGCGGTCCGTGGCGAGAACATCTTCGCCGAACTCATGGAGACGGTGAAGGTGGCCACCATGGGCCAGATCACCACAGCGCTGTACGAGGTGGGTGGCGAATACCGCCGGATGGTCTGAGCTCGCCGGGCCGGCTCGATCTGCGGCCGTTGGATCTTTCTGACCGGCCTTTCGTTCCGCTGCGTTTTCCGGCTAACCCGTCGTCTGGCCGCTCTCGGCCGCTGCGGGCGTGGTGATGAGCTCGAGGCTGTCGCTGGCCAGGTCGAAGGCCTCCGGCGAGAGCAGGCAGATGAGTTCGTCGCCGACCACGCAGACGGTGTCCGGCCAGGGGTCGATGATCTCTCCCCGCCGCAGGATGGCCAGAAGCTGGATGTGGTCGCCGAAGGGTCTCTCGCGCAGGGGCTTGCCGGCGCCCGGTGCGCCCTCTCTCACCCTACAGCGGCAGAGGCTGCGGCCGGTCCCCCCGATGGGGATGGGCGTTCCCATCTGCAACAGGTTCACCAGGTGGGCCGGGGTGGCTTCCCGGGGCAGGCGGGCCCGTCCGGTGCGGATGAGGTCCATCGCACTCATCGTGTATTCCTCGTGGTGCACCGGCGAGTCGGCGCGGGTCTCGACCTGGGCTACGTAGAGGGTGGGCCAGCGCCAGTTGGCCGCGACCTTGGACTCCACCAGGTAGCTGAGGATGACCGCCAGCATGCTGGGCACCAGCAGTCCGTAGCCGCCGGTCATCTCCATGACCATGAGCATGGTGGCGATGGGCACGCGGGCGGCTCCGGAGAAGAACGAGGCCATGCCCACCACTGCGAAGGCGGCCACGTTGCAGTCGCTGCCGGGGAAGATCTTGCCCACCGCCAGGGCCAGTGCGGCTCCGAGGAAGGTGCCCACGAAGAGGCTGGGCGCGAAGACACCACCCGATCCTCCACTGGCCACGGTCAAGGACATCGCCACCATCTTGGCCACGGCCAGCAGCAGCAGCATGCCGATGGCGATGCGCCCGTCCATGGCCATCTGCATCCAGCCGTAGCCGCCGCCGAGCACCTGGGGCAGGGCCAGCGCCAACAGGCCCAGCAGCAGCGCGCCGGTGGCCGGGGCGAGGAAGCGTGGACCGGGGATCCTCTCGAAGAGCCGGTGGGTTGAGTAGTACAGCCAGGGCAGGGCGGTGGCGGCCAGCCCGGTGAGTGCGCCGAGGACCGCGAACCAGAAGAGGGTGTCGATGCGGCCGAAGCTGAGCCCGGCCGGAAGCTGGAAGATGGGCTCGTAGCCCACGAAGACCCCGTTGACCGCGTAGGCGACCACGGCGGCCATGATGGTGTAGATGAGCGCGCCGGCCTCGAACTCCATGGTCGAGTAGAGCACCTCGACGGCGAAGACCGCCGTGCCCAGCGGTGAGCGGAAGATCGCCGACAGCCCGGCGGCCATTCCCGCCAGTGCGAGCAGACGGCGTTCGCGCGGGGAACAGCCGAGCCATCCGGCCAGGATCGAACCGAAACCCGCACTCACCTGGGCCACGGGACCCTCGCGGCCGGCCGCGCCGCCGCCGCCGATGGTCAGGGCCGAACTGAGAGACTTGATCAGAGGGACCCGTCCCCGGACGAAGCCGCCCTTCTGGTGGAAGGCGGTGATGGCCGCGTCGGTACCGTGTCCCTCGGTCTCCGGGGCGAAGGTGAAGACCAGCAGGCCGGAGAGGATGCCTCCGACGGTGGTCGCCAGGGGGATGAGCCAGCGTCCGTGCGAGCCGACGACCTCCACCGTCGATCCGCCCTCCGAAGGCAGACCAGGCGGGACGTAGCCGGCGATTCCCTCCAGGAGCAGGTGGCTGGCCCCGTGGAGCATCCAGATGAAGGTGGGCGCGGCCAGCCCTCCGATCACTCCGACGACGGTGGAGAGGAAGAGCAGGCGGCCCGTCGAGCCCGAGGTGGGTCGCAGGAGGGTGGCGATGCGATGCAGGATGGACATGGCCGCCAGCTTAGTCGATTTCGGCGCTCTCACAAGCCCCACTTCCAATTCGGCCCCAACAGGGGACTTGTCCCCTTCCCTTGCTGTGCTATCGTGCGGCCATCATGAAGATCGCGTTCATCGGCACCCACGGGGTGGGCAAGACCACCCTGTGTTTCGATCTGGCGGCCCGCCTCAAGCGCCTCGACCTGAACGTGGACATCGTCCGCGAGGTGGCCCGCAATTGCCCTCTGCCCATCAACCAGGAGACCACCCTGGACGCGCAGGCCTGGATCCTCCATAGCCAGATCGCCCACGAGATCGCCGCTTCGGCCCGCTACGGCGCGGTCATCTGCGACCGCTCGGTGCTCGACAACTACGCCTACATGGTCCACCAGGTGGGAAGGCGAAAGGAATACGACGCCCTGGTGGAGAGCTGGGTCACCAGCTACGATGGCCTCTTCAAGGTCCCCATCATCCATCCGCCCACCTTCGATGGAACGCGCGACCTGTCCACCACCTTCCAGGGTGAGATCGACGCCCTGATCGACGAGTTGGTGGAGGTGTTCTCGGCCCGCTGCCATGAACTCGATCCCCACCACCGGGAGGCGTGGATCGACGAGGTCCTGATCGCGATGGGTCTCCCCACCGCTCCGCCGCAGATCGATCTCTTCGGCCTGGAAGAGGAATAGGAGAAGGCATTGGACGCGAGCGGAGAACGTCGGGGAGGAGCTGGGCAGGCATCCGGAGCGAGTGGAGTGGAAGGGGATGGGAGGATGGAATTGCGCCGCCTCTACGAATATCTCATCGAAGGCCCCCGCGACGCGCGCTGGATGTTGCGCAAGGTCGGTCCGGACTACCTCGAGGTGATCGAGGAACTGCGCCGCCGGGGCTGGCCGGTGGCGTGCCGCTTGCAAGAGGTGAAGGGCCTTCGGCGGGCGGTCTTCTCCGCCGATCTGCAGGGCGAGCTGTTTCCAACGGAGCCGGCCCGACCGAAGCGCCGACGGCGCAGACGGACGGCCAAGGCGGGTGTTGGCTGATGATCTTCGCCGGTGCCACCGATGTCGGACAAGTCCGCAGGATCAACGAGGACAGCATCCTGTTGTTGCCCCTGCACGGCCTGCTGGCCGTCGCCGACGGGGTGGGCGGGGCCAAGGGGGGGCGGGTGGCTTCCCAGATGCTCACCGGTGAACTGGCGCGCGCGGCCCTCAGCGTTCCCGGAGGCCTGGATCGGACGACGCTGCGTGAGACCATCGATCAGGTGAATCGCCGGATCTGGGAACTGGGCCAGAGGACGCCTTCCCTGGAGGGCATGGGCACCACCTGCATCGCCGCCTCGATCCATCCCCCGCGGATGGTCCTCGCACAGGTCGGTGATTCCCGGGCCTATCTCCATCAGCGCGGAGTGGCCCGTCAGCTCACCAGCGATCATCGCCTGGTCCAGGAGATGGTCGACCGGGGCGAGCTGACCCTTCACGAGGCCAACCACCATCCCATGCGCAACGTCCTCACCCGCTGTGTGGGGGGGGTGCCCGAGACCGAGATCGACATCCTCGAATTCGAGGTCCACCCGGGAGACACCCTCCTGCTGTGCAGCGACGGCTTGAGTGACATGGTCAGCCACGATTCCATCCTGGCCGCGGTCGCCTCGGGGGACCGGCTCGATCGGGTGGTGAACGACCTGATCCAGCTCGCCAACGACTTCGGCGGCAAGGACAACGTCTCGGTGGCCATGGCCCGGATGGAGGAGAGCGATTTCGAGGGCTTCGATCCCGCCTGAGATGCGGCTCAGGGTGCGCGCGGTTCCCCCCGTGCGGCCCGCCGGATCGCGTCGAGCAGGGCGGGTTGGGGCATGCCCTCGGCCGCGGCGCGGCGAGCGAGTTGCTCGGCGCCGCGAAGATCACCTCGGCGCAAGCGCAGGCCGGCCAGACCATTCAGTGCCGGGGCGTAGTGTCCGTCCAGTTCCAGGGCCTTGCGGTAGGCGCGTTCGGCGGCATCCAGCTCGCCGCGGTGGTCCTGGGCCACGGCCAGGTTGTACCAGGCCGACACCCGCTCGGGGTCGAGCTGGACCGCCCGCTGCAGGGCCTGCAGACCCTCATCGACCTTTCCCTGCCGCAGCAGCACCTGACCCAGGTTGTTCCATGCCCGCGCGAAGTCCGGGGTGATCTGGACCGCCCGGGTCAACTCGACCGTGGCTTCCTGCAGGCGGCCTTGCTGGCCCAGGGCCACACCGTAGGCCATGTGGGGACGGCTCTTGGCCGGTGCCTTGCGCACCGCATCCTCCCACAGGCTCACAGGCGTGGCCCATACGCGGTTGCGCTGGACGGTTCCCATCCCCAGGCCCACCACGATCGCGATCCAGAGCACGGTGGCCACCTGGGGCCACCGCCGGTGCAGACGGTCCAGGAGAAGGGCGGCCGCCACGGCGACCGCGGCCAGCGCTCCGTAGGCACGATGCTCGAAGAAGGGATCGCGGATGGGAAAGAGACTCGAGGTGGGAGCCAGCAGCAGGTAGAACCACGCCACACAGAAGGCCCAGAGACGGCGGCCCCGCTTCCACGCCAGGACGGCGAAGCTCCACAGGGCCAGGTGCATCAGCGCCAACAGCCAGGTGGAGGGACCCGGCGGCCAACCGCGCCACGGCAGGTCGAAGTCGACGGTCTGACCGAGGGGAAGGATGGCCAGGCGCAGGTAACGGGCCACCGCGTGGATCTCGGTGAGGAAATAGGTGCCGCGAGTGACGCGGGTGGTCTCGGCGGTGAGCGCACCTCCGGCCACCCCGAAACGGGAGCCGCCGGCGACGACGGCGAAGAGGGCCACGCCCCACACCGTCAGCGCCACCGGAACGGCCCGCTTCCACTGCGGACGGTGATCGGGCGTGGCCACCGCCGCGGCCAGCAGCAGGGCCACGGGCAGGCTCACCACGACCTCCTTGCTCAGCGCTGCCGCCGCCGCACAGACGATGGAGGCCACCAGGAGGATGCGGTCGTCCTGCCCCTGCTCGAGCCGGCGCAGCCGGGCCAGATGGAACACCACCGTCCACAGGTAGAGGCCATAGGCCATGGAGGTGGCGCGCTGGACGATGTAGGTGACCGCCTGGGTCGCCAGGGGATGGGCGAGGAAGATCGAGGCCGCCACCAGGGCGAGCCACCTCCGGTCGCCCGAGCGGGCTTTCCCCGCGCCCAGCTGAAGGACCAGGAAGTAGAGTCCGACGGCGGCCATGAGGTGGATGAGGAGGTTCAGCAGGTGGTAGCCCTCGACCTTGGCTCCGCCCAGCGCCCAGTTCATCGCGAAGGTGGCGTAGGTGAGGATGCGTCCGGGCCAGAACGCCCACCATGCCGCCGGATCGAGGGTATGCACCGCGCGGTTGGTCACGATGCTCGTGTTGTCGTCGAACTGGAAGTCGACGTGCAGGGAATTGGCGTAGAGAAGCCCGGCCAGGAAGGTCAACAGGAAGAGGGCGAGGGGGGTCTTGCGAAGATCCATGAGGGGACTGTAGCACCGAAGCGTGGAAGGATCATCCCCTGCCCGCGGCCGCGGACCCGGGTCTTCTCCCACGGGGAAGCCGGCCGGATGGCCATCGCCGCCGTGGCCGGCCGAAGCGATGGTGGATCTTCCTTGGAAGGAATTCCCCGCGGGGCCTATGCTCAGCCGGGTGGTGGTTCCATCGTCAGGTCCCGTTCATCGTCTTCCGAGGAGTCTGATCATGCGTAGATTCGCCGGCGTGGTTTGGGTCGTCCTTCTCTTCTCCCTCGTTCCGGCCGGGAGGGCGGCGTCTCCTGCGCCAGGCGATCCGGACGGGGTGGAGGAGGTGGGAAGGGTCACGGCTCCGGCCCCCTCGCAGCAGGCGGCTGGATCCTCGGCGGAAGCCGCCGCTTCGCACGAAGCGTCCACCACTTCGGCCGCCTCCGATTCCGCGTATCTGGCCCTGTACTTCGACCTGGCCACGCACGCCCGCACCCGCGCGGTCGCGCCGGGTGAGATCTTCCAGTTCATGGTGGTGGCCCGGCACGTCCAGGAAGGGATGCTGGGGTGGGAGGCCCGCATCGTCATGGACGACGCGATCGAGGTACTCTCCCAGCGGGGCGACGGCCTCGACGTCGACGGGGCGCCGGATGTGTGGAGAGTGGGTCTGGGGAAGGATTGCCACCGGGGCGACGAGATCCTCCTGGGCACCTACACCGCCCGCTTGAAGAAGGATGGCGCGAACGACGTCGTGCTGGGGATCGCTCCGGTCGAACACGGGAGTTTCGATCCGCCGGCCCCTGGCTATGTCAGCTGCCTGTCCTACGACGATCTCCGGCCCTTCGCCTTCGCCGACACCGTGGCGGTGATCAACCCCCTCCACGTGCAACTGGAAGCGGAGGAGGACTCGCTACCGCACTTCGAGATCGAGCGCGCCCGGCGATGACGGGGAAGCATGGCTCCTTGCCCTCGCCCGACCGGCCGGATCCGTCGCACACGACCGGGGAGGAAGCAGTGAGTGGACCCGGCCGGGAGGATGTCGAGCGCGCCGCGGTCGCCCTGGAGGGCGTCGCCCATCGCACCCCACTCTTCCGCTCGCGCACCCTCGACCGGCTCCTCCGCGCTGAAGTGGTCTTCAAGGGGGAGCATCTGCAGCGTGGCGGTGCCTTCAAGTTCCGCGGCGCCTGGTATGCCCTCTCGCGTCTGGATGCCGATGCCCGGGCCCGGGGGGTGGTGAGCTGGTCGTCGGGCAACCACGCCGGCGGGCTGGCCCTGGCCGGCCGTCTGCTCTCCGTCCCGGTGACGGTGGTCATGCCCCACGACGCTCCCACCTCGAAGCGGGCGGCGGTGGAGGGCTACGGGGCCACGGTGGTCGAGAGCGAGGCCGTCCGCCGTGAGGAAGTGGGGATGGAACTGGCCCGGCGGAAGGGATGGACCCCCATCCCGCCCTACGATCACGACGACATCATCGCCGGCCAGGGAACGGCGGCGGCGGAGTTGCTCGAGCAGGTGGACGGTCTCGATCTGCTGCTCACCCCGGTCGGAGGAGGTGGCCTGCTCGCCGGCAGCGCCCTGGCCGCATCCGCATACCCTTCGGTCGAGGTGGTCGGAGTGGAACCCGCCGTGGCCGACGATGCCGCCCGCAGCCTGCAGCAGGGACGCATCGTCGTCCTCGACCGCGTTCCCGACACCATCGCCGATGGCCTGCGCACCCGCTTCCTCGGCCAGCGCAACTTCGCGATCCTGCGCCGTCTGGGAGTCCGGGTGGTCACCGTCCGGGAGGAGGACATCCTGCGCGCGCTGCGCTGGCTGTGGTGGCGCATGAAGCTGGTGGTCGAACCCAGCGCGGCGGTTCCCCTGGCCGCGCTGCTCAGCGGCGCGCTGGCGGTGGAGGGACGTCGGGTGGGCGTGATCCTCAGCGGAGGCAACGTCGATCCGCCCACCCTGCTGCCCCGTCTTCTCCAGGCCGAGGGCGACGAACACCTCCCTTCCGGTTGAGCGTGTCGCTCTGCCGGAGGAGGGCGGCCGACGCCGGACCCTTTCTCCTTCAGTCGATCCGGTCGAGGTGGGCCCAGCCGCTGTCGCCCATCTCCACCGTGCCATCGGGGAAGTATTCCCTCCATCGGCGCTCGACGGTCGATGCGGTCTCCTCGTCGCAGAGCAGCTCGTCGGGGAAGCCCGCCTTGCGCCGTGCGTCGAGCACCACCGGTGCGGTGAAGGACGGATGGAGGCGGCGCAGTTCGACGCGGCGTCCATGCAGGTCGGCGGCCGGCTCGAAGCGGGTGAATACGGTCCACAGGAAGTTCATCTCACTGCGGGCGGTCAAGCGGGCATCGTCCACCAGCACGAGCAACGGCCAGTTCGCGAACGCGTCCCACCGGGCCGCCCGATCGGCGGCGTCGGCTTCGTCGGTGCGGGTGGGTCCGCTCAACACCAGACAGCCGGGGCAGAACACCTCCGCGCGCTCGAAGCCCGCCGGAAGATCTCCCTCGAAACTGCGGGGGAGTTCGCGGACCGGATCGCCTACCCCCAGGAGCACGCCCTTGCTTCCCTCGTTCACCGCCGGACCCGTGTAGTCGAGGGTGTCCATCGCCAGCGGGGAGAAGACGAAGAGATCGGCGGCCGGGTCGAAGCGGGCGAGCACGTGCTCCAGGGTCCCGCGGAAGTCGCGCAGATCGCGCGGCCGGTCGAGCACCAGCAGGAACTTGGTCAACGAGAGCTGTCCCTCTCCGAGGATGCGGAAGGCTCCGGTCATGGCCTCCCGGCGGTAACGGCTGCGGACCACCGCCGCGCTGAGGCTGTGGTAGCCGGTCTCTCCGTAGCTCCACAGGTCCACGACCATGGGCATCACCCGGGGGAAGACCGGAGAGAGCAGTTCCTGCAGGTAGTCGCCCAGGTAGAAGTCCTCCTGGCGGGGCTTGCCCACCACCGTGGCCGGATAGATGGCGTTCTTGCGGTGGAGCATGCCCTTGCAGTGGAAGATGGGATAGTCGTGGCGCAGCGAGTAGTAACCGTAGTGGTCGCCGAAGGGACCCTCCGGACGCCGCTCGTGTGGAGGTACCTCGCCCACCAGGGCGAACTCGGCATTGCTGATGATGGGCAGGGGGCCGAAGGGATTGTCCATCAGCGGAATCTTCTCGCCCTCCACCAGCGAGGCGAGCATCAGCTCTCCGATGTTCTCCGGCAGGGGCGCGACGGCGGCCAGGATGAGCGAGACCGGACCGCCGAGGAAGACGTTGACCGGCAGGGCTTCTCCTCGTTCTTCGGCGCGGTGGTGGTGGAAACCCCCGCCCTTGCCGATCTGCCAGTGCATGCCGCAGGTGACCGGATCGAAACGCTGCATGCGGTACATGCCCAGGTTGTGCCGGCCGCTGTCGGGATCCTCGGTGTACACCAGTGGAAGGGTGAGGAAGGGTCCCCCGTCCTTCTCCCAGGTGGTCAGGGCGGGAAGGATGTCCAGGTCGGCGGCGCGGCGCAGCACTTCCGCTACCGGTCCCCGCGTCCGCCTGGTTCCCATGCGCAGGAGCGAGGACAGGAGCCCGCGCTGTTCCCACAGCAGCCGCAGGCGTGGAGGCATCACTTCGTCCGGTAGCGAGGCCAGCTGCTCGACCATCCGGCGGGGGCGACCGCCGAAGGCGAGTTCGACCCGGCGGGCCGAGCCGAAGAGATTGGTGACCACCGGGAAATGCCCGCGGGTGGGCCGGGTGAAGAGCAGGGCCGGTCCGCCGGCCGCGATCACCCTCCGATGGATCTCCGCCAGTTCCAGGTGGGGATCGACCTCCGCGTCGATCACCACCAGTTCCTTCTCCTGCTCCAGCCGGGTGAGGAACGATCTCAGGTCGGGGTACCGGTCCATGCCTGCCTCCGGGCCGTTCGGTGCGCCCAGGAGCCTAGAGGGCACGGGGCGGCGGCACAAGCTCTTCCCGGCTTGGACGTGGGCGCCGGTGACGCCTGCTGCTAGGATGGAGACCTTCGCCGCCATGGAGATCTCCGTTTGCCTGGGGGGGTGTGGAACGGTGTCCGCGCGCGCGTATCTGCTGCTGGGGGCCCGCTTCGTCGAGCCGCATCGTCTGCCCGCGGGCAGCGCGCTGCTGGTGGAGCGGGGGCGCATCGCCGCCGTCGACGAGGAAGCGGTCCTGCGCTCCCTCCATCCTTCGGCCGAGACCATCGAACTGGGTGGGGCGATTCTCCTGCCCGGTCTCATCGACACCCATACCCACTTCTTCGAATGGGTGAGGCGGCTCCACGGGATCGATCTCACCGGCGTCGACCGGATCGACCGTCTCCGGGAGGCACTGCTGCGGCAGCGCGATCGCGTGGACGACGGCCGTCGGTGGATCACCGGCAGCGGGTGGGATCCCGCCTTCGGCCGGCAGGGCCTGGACCGTTCGCTGCTGGACGGGCTCTTTCCCTCCATCCCCGTCACCCTGTGGTCGAGCGACTTCCATACCGTGTGGTGCAACAGCGAGGCCCTCAGAAGGGCCGGAGTGATCGATGGGGCGCAGGCCCCTCCGGGCGGAAGCATCGGCCGTCGCAAGGACGGGTCGCCCGACGGACTTCTCCACGAGACGGCCTGGCAGCTCATCGAACGCGCGCAGCCGCCCGAGAGCGAGTCGGTTCGACGCCGGTGGATCACCGAGGCGGTCCGCCGGGCGTGGGCTCTCGGTCTCACCGCCGTCCACAGCATGGAACCCGGATCGACGGCACAGAGCTACCGCACCCTCGCGCGTCGCCGCCAGCTGGGGCTGCGCGTGGTGCACCACACGCCCCTGTCTGAACTCGACGCGAGGATCGCCCGAGAGGAGAGCGAAACGGCAAGGGGCGGGGACGGCGCGCCGCCCGACGGTGAGGCCGGGTGGGTGCTCGACGGTGGGGTGAAGATCTTCATGGACGGATCGCTGGGCTCGCACACCGCCTTCATGGAAGATGCCTATCCCGAAGGTGGACGAGGCCGGCTGGTGCTCGCCGCCGACGAGTTGCTGGACGTCGTCCTGCGTGCGGCCCGCCGGGGAATCGCGCCGGCCATCCATGCCATCGGCGACGCGGCGGTGGACACGGTGGTGGAGGTGCTGGAGCGGGCGGCCCATCGTCTCTCGGGTGAGGGTCGGACCCTTCCGGTGGACACGCGCATCGAACACGCCCAGTTCATCGCCACCTCGACCCTCGATCGTCTCGCGCGGTTGCCGGTGGCTTGCGCCATGCAGGCCGTCCACCTGGCCGGCGACATCGCCCTGCTCCGCGAGCTGCATCCGCGCAGCGGGCGCCGCGCCTTCCGCCTGCGCAGCATGCTCGATCGGGGAATCCGGGTGGTCCTGGGCAGCGATGCTCCGGTGGCGTCCATCGATCCCCGCCGGGGCATCTGTGCGGCCGTGGCGCGCCGGGCGGACAACGATCGGAACGGGGAGCCGTGGCACATGGAGGAGGCGCTCACCGTGGCCGAGGCCATCGAGGGCTACACCCGCGCTGCGGCAGCGATGGCCTCGGCGAGCCGTGGACGGTGGGGCGCGCTGGAGCCCGGCCGGGTCGCCGACCTCGTCGCCCTCGATCCGGCCGGCGAGATGGACGATCCCTTCGCCTGGAGGGACGCTCCGGTGCGGATGACGATGGTCGATGGAGTGGTGGTGCACGAAGACCTGCGCTGAGCCCGGGCGCGCCGGTGTCGTCCCCTGTCCTCGCGGGCCGGCTCGAAGGGAGTGGGATCTGCGGGGGATGGATGCGGAGAGCCAGGGACGGGGCCGGGTGGCCCGCGGCTAGGAAACCTTTCCCCAGCGCTCTTCGACGTACGCTTCGATCAGGCGGATGAATTCGTCGGCCAGGGTCTCGCCCTCGAGCGTAGCGATGAGCTTCCCGTCGGCGTAGACCGGAGCGCGGGGCTCCTCCCCGGTTCCGGGCAGGGAGATCCCGATGTCGGCGTGCCGGCTCTCACCCGGACCGTTCACCACGCATCCCATGACCGCCACGGTGAGTTCCTCCACCCCGGGGTAGCGCCGGCGCCAGTCCTCCATGCGCTCGCGCAGATGGCGGTCGACGCGCGCGGCCAGCTCCTGGAAGAAGGTGGAGGTGGTGCGGCCGCAACCCGGGCAGGCGGTCACCTGCGGGGTGAAACTCCGTAGCCCCAGGGACTGGAGGACCTGCTGGCAGATCCGCACCTCCTCGCTGCGGTCCCCGCCGGGCGAGGGCGTCAGGCTCACCCGGATGGTGTCACCGATCCCGCGCTCGAGCAGGATGGCCAGGGCGGCGGTCGAGGCGACCGTTCCCTTCATTCCCATGCCCGCCTCGGTCAGACCCAGGTGCAGGGGATGGTCGCAACGCGAGGCGAGCTCTTCGTTCACCGCCACCAGGGTTCGGACCTCGCTGGTCTTCACACTGAGTACGATGTGGTCGTGCGGCAGGCCGAGTTCCTCCGCCGCTTCCGCGCTGCGCAGGGCGCTCTGCACGAGGGCCTCGCGATAGACCGCCTCGGCGTCCTGCGGATGCGTCCGCCGGGCATTGGCGTCCATCAGCTCGGTGAGCAGCGCCGCGTCGAGCGAGCCCCAGTTCACTCCGATCCGCACCGGCTTGTCGTGCTCGACGGCGACGGCGATCATCCTCTCGAAGTGCTCGTCACGGGTGCGCGCCGTGCCCACGTTCCCGGGGTTGATGCGGTACTTGTCCAGGGTGCGGGCGCAATCGGGATGATCCAGGAGAAGCCGGTGTCCGTTGTAGTGGAAGTCGCCGATGAGCGGGACATCGACGCCCATGTCGTTGAGGCGGCGGCGGATCTCCGGCACCGCCCGGGCCGCCGCGTCGGTGTTCACCGTGATGCGGACCAGCTCACTGCCGGCACGGGCCAACTCGGCCACCTGTTGGGCGGTTGCCACAGCGTCCTCGGTCGGCGTGTTCGTCATGCTCTGCACGACGATGGGATGGTCCGAGCCCAGGGCGAGCGATCCCACCCGGCAGGTGACGGTCGAGCGGCGCGTACTCATTCCTCCGCCTCCTCGCCGGGCAGATCCTTCGTCCCCGCGGGGAACACCGCACCCCGGCCGCTCTGACCGTCCACCATCACCCGCACCGGCTGGCTCGTGCGCACGTGGCGCACGCCGGCCTCTTCGCTGACAAGGGGCTGGGCGGCCAGCCATTCCCAGTCGATGCGGCCGTCGCCGCGGAAGGGATTGACCGTGAAGTAGCCGATGCGCAAGGAGGTGATGTTCTGGAAGAAGTGGGTGCCCTGCGAGGGGGTCACCTGGAAGCCCTCGAGACCGGCCTCGACGATGACCCGGGCCTGGGAGATCTGTTCCCAGCTCACCGGAATGCCCAGCCACGGATCGGACGAACCCCACCGTCCCGGCCCGATCAGGATGTAGGGACGGTCCTGCTTGCGCAGCTCCTGGTTGATTCCGGCGACGGCGGCGGCGATGCCGACGGTGTGGGCGCTGTCGAAGCTCTCCGGATCGATGTAGACGAAGTCGGTGATGCCGTCGACCACGCCGTTGCCCAGGGCGTGTTTCGAATAGAGAACGGCCTTCTCGATGGTCTCGTCGTCCAGGCGCACGTCGTCGGGTTCGCCTCCGACCACCAGGCGGCGGATCTGCAGGAAGCCGAACCAGGCCGGATCTCTGTTGAGATCGACGGCGAACTCCATCTCCACCGGCGATCCCATGCCCTCCTTGCCCAGCTCGAGCAGGCGCTGGAGGATGGCGGCGAGGGGGAAGATCTCGGCCTTGAGGATGGGCGCGAAGGTGACGATGGGGATGCCGTCGCTCCGCATGCCGTCGTAGATGACGTCGTTCTCGGGCGAATAGGTGGAGGCGACCGGTTCGAGGGTGCCATCCTCGAGGGCCTCGGAGATGTCCAGTTGCAGGAGGTTCGTCTCCTCTTCGGCCGCGGGCATCAGGTGGGGTTGTCCCAGATCGAGGGCGAAGAAGCGCCTCTGGGATGCCTTCAGGGTGGTCTCGGTGCTGCCGAACTCGGGGATGTGGCGGGGGTGGGCGGGCGAGAAACGCAGGGCGTCCGCTCCGCTGACCACCTGCCGGCCCAGACCCATTGCCACCACCGCCAGTCCTTCCTCGTGGCGCATGGGATGGATGGGGTAGAAGTTGTGCGAACGGGCCACGCCGGAGAAGTTGGGGTAGAAGCGGTCGCGGTGGACCGACCCCACCAGCCGCTGGAGGATGACCGCCATCTTCTCGTCCTCGACCCGGTAGGGCGTGTTCTCCATGTAGCGCTTCGATGCGGTGGAGAAGGTCGAGGCGTAGACCAGCTTGATGGCTCGCGACAGTTGGGCCAGGCGCACCGTCGGATGGGCGTGGTTGTTGGGGACCATGTAGGTGCGGTAGATGCCGGCGAAGGGTTGGAACTGGGAATCCTCCAGAAGGCTCGAAGAGCGCACCGCCAGCGGATAGTCCACCCGTTCGAGGAACGAAGCCAGATCGTCCTGGATCTCCCGCGGCAGCCGGGCGGCGAGGAAGGCCTGGGAGATCTCCCGGTCGTCGTTGGAGGTGTAGGCGATCTGGAAGAGGTCGTTCTGGGCCATGAAGGCGTCGAAGACATCGGTTCCGATGACCGCCGTCGAGGGCACGGCGATGCGTACTCCCTCGAAGGCGAAGGTCATACCCCGTTGCAGGAGCAGGTGGTTGGCGAAGGCGAGGCCCCGGCCCTTGCCCCCGAGTGAACCGCGGCCGATCCGCACGAAGGATGACTCCTCGTCGAAGCGACGGGGGGAGAAATCGGCCACCACCCCTCTCTGGGTCTCGGCCCGGTGCTGGCTGAAGGTCCGCGCCAGGTATTTGCGCAACTCGGCCATCGACTTGAATTCGCTGACCCGCCGGGGACGGATGAGCGAGGCCAGTCCGAACTCGGTGCGGGCGCGCAGCCAGTTCGAGAAGTCGTTGCGCTTGGCGTGGTACTCGAGCGAGGCGTCCGGGATCTCCTTGATCTGTTCCTCGAGCTCGCGGAGGTCGTGGGCACGCCCCACCGGGGTTCCATCCGGCATCCGGAAGACGAAGTCGCCGAAGCCGAAGTTGTTCTCGATGAAGCGCTGCAGGTCGGTGAGCAGACTGCGTGAGCGCTTGTTGATGAAGTGCGCGTTCACCGAGTCGGCCAGTTGCTGTCCGTTCTCCTGGCTCGACTGCATCACGATGGGAAGGGTCGGGTCCTCGTTGCGGATCATGCGCACGAAGTCGACGCCGGCCGACTCGTCGGGAACACCATTGCGGGGGAATCGCACGTCGCTGATCACGCCCAGCATGTACTTCTTGTACTTGTTGTAGAGGGACTCGGCTTCCTCGAAGGTACGGGCGAGCAGGATCTTCGGGCGCGCGCGCATGCGCAGGAGCCGGTGGGTGACGTTGATGCCCTCGTCGATGAGCGACTGGGTCTGCTTCATCAGCTCGGTGTACAGCAAGGGAAGGTAGAGCGAGGTGAAGCGGACCGAGTCCTCGATGAGCAGGATGGTGCGCACGCTGGCGACGGTGGTGTCGTGGTCGACGTTCCAGCGGTCCTCGAAGAGCTTGATGATGGCCAGGAACAAGCCGGTGTCGCCCGACCAGGTGAAGACCTCGTCGTAACCCTGGGCCGAGCGATCGAGCTGGAGGCGCTGGACTTCACGGGCGTCGAAGGCGAGCATCACCACCGGTACGTCGGGATCGAGCTCCTTCACCCTCGAACCGAAGGCGAAGGCGTCGGCCGAGCCGGACCACAGCATGCTCAGCACCAGGTTGAAGTGCTTCTTCTCGATGAGCTTCAGGGCCTCTTCGGCCGAGGAAGCCCGGGTGATCGACGGCGCGTAGGTCAGGTTCAGGCTGACGTACTCGTTGAGGATGAGCTCGGTGAGCCGTCCGCCTTCCTCCAGGACGAAGGCATCGTACGAACTGGCGACCACGAGGATGTCGTGGACACGGTGCGGCATGAGGCTGTCGAAGGCCGCCGTCAGATTCCGGATGTTCTCGGGACCACCGCCGGGGAGTAGATCGTGCATGCCGTTCTTGCGCCGATAGGGTGTGGGTGCTCTAGAAATCGAGGGGCGCCCGGGGGCGCCCCTCTTTCTACACTAACCCAGGTCTGCTTCGGCGACTAGATCAGACCTTGGTCGAGCATCGCATCGGCAACCTTGAGGAATCCGGCGATGTTGGCGCCGTCCACGTAGTTGTCCGGAGTGCTGTACTTCTCGGCCGTCCGACGCGAGTTGTCGTGGATCGACTTCATGATGCCCTGCAGCTTGGCGTCGACCTCCTCGCGGGTCCACGGCATGCGAGCCGAGTTCTGGGCCATTTCCAGTCCGGAGACGGCCACGCCGCCCGCGTTGGCGGCCTTGCCCGGCCCGAAGAGGATGTTGCTGGCCAGGAAGACCTCGACGGCCTCGGGGGTCGAAGGCATGTTCGCACCCTCGGCCACGGCCAGGCAGCCGTTCTTCACCAGGGCCTTCGCGTCGTTCTCGTCGAGTTCGTTCTGCGTCGCGCAGGGCAGAGCGATGTCGGCCTCGACGTTCCACACGCCGCGTCCCTCGGTGTACTTGGCCGACTTGAACTTCTCGGCGTACTCCTTGATCCGGCCGCGCTTGACGTTCTTCAGCTCGAAGACGTACTCGAGCTTCTCGCGGTCGATGCCGTCGGGATCGTAGATGAAGCCCGAGCTGTCACTGAGGGTCAGCACCTTGCCGCCCAGCTCGATGACCTTCTCGGTGGCGTACTGGGCCACGTTGCCCGAGCCGGAGATGAGGACGCGCTTGCCCTCGAAGCTCTCGTTGCGGGTCTTGAGCATCTCGTTGGCGAAGTACACCGTGCCGTAGCCGGTGGCCTCGGGACGGATGAGGCTGCCGCCCCAGTTCAGGCCCTTGCCGGTGAGGACGCCGGCGTGGTAGGCGTTGCGGATGCGGCGGTACTGGCCGAAGAGGAAGCCGATCTCACGGCCGCCCACGCCGATGTCACCGGCGGGCACGTCGGTGTCCGGGCCGATGTGACGGGACAGCTCGGTCATGAAGCTCTGGCAGAAACGCATGACCTCGTCGTCGCTCTTGCCCTTCGGATCGAAATCACTGCCGCCCTTGCCACCGCCCATGGCCAGCGTGGTGAGGCTGTTCTTGAAGACCTGCTCGAAGCCGAGGAACTTCAAGATGCCCAGGTTCACGCTGGGGTGGAAGCGGAGTCCGCCCTTGTAGGGGCCCAGGGCACTGTTGAACTCGACCCGGAAGCCACGATTCACGTGGATCTCGCCGCTGTCGTCCATCCAGGGAACACGGAACATCAGAACGCGCTCGGGCTCGACGATGCGGTCGAGGATCTTCGCCTTCTTGTATTCCGGGTGCTTCTCGACGACCGGCCAGAGAGATTCCACGACCTCGTGGACGGCCTGGTGGAATTCCTTTTGAGCAGGGTTCTTTGCAATGACGCCTTCCATGAAGGCAGCGACCGTCGTAGCCATAGTTTTCGGTCTCCCCAAATTGGTGCGGGACGGCGAGCTCACGATTGAGCCATCGGCGGCGCGGCCGCCCACGTCCTCGTGTCAAGATAACCACGGTGGGGGGTCTCAGGGCCCCGGGGAAGGATCGCCCTCACCCCACGGCCACCGTGCGAGCCGCAACAATATGTGTCGGCTCTGAGGGGAATCCAAGGCCGTATCACGCTTCTGGAGGGGTGTCGTCACCGCTTCCGTCCAGGTGATCTGCATCGGGACCGGCGGTGGGATCGGGCCGGGGCCGAGGACCGGTGATTGGGGCCCAGGCCGCCGTCGGCGC
>JAOZPE010000036.1:16136-27972 GCA_029932915.1 Candidatus Krumholzibacteriia bacterium | reverse complement strand
ACCCCGCAGCCACGGGTGCCCGGATCGCGCCCGCCATGCCCCGGATCGATCACGATGACGTAGGGGTGCCCCGCACCCGGAGCGTGGAGCGAGGCGGAACCGCGGCCGACCGGACTCCTCGTCCCCGGCGACGGGGTCTCGTCCTGGGCCGGAGCCGGGGTCTTCCCCTTCACCGCAGCTCCGGGGCCGGCCTTCCCCGTCCCGCTCTTGCCCTTCTTCGCCCCCGTCGCGCCCTTCTCGGCCGGCGCGGGACTGCTGTGCCGGGCCGGGGCCGGGGTCTTCCCCTTCACCGCCGGGGCTTCCGCCTCCGTGGAGGCGGCCGGCATCACGTCGATGACGATACGGGGGCCCTTGTGGCCGGAGGCGGCCAGGGCGAAGTCGCGGAAGGGAAGGCGCGCGTCCAGATCGAGCACCACCTGGATCCGCTTCCCCAGATCGTTGATGCGGACCCGCTGCACCCGGCCGTCCCCCAGGACGACCGGCTTGCTGCGGCGGGAGGAAGCCGCGCCCAGATCCACCACGATCCGCTCGGGCCGGGACACCCGCCGGATCCGGTAGTGCGTCTCCCCGCTGCAATCGAGGACGATACGGGTTCGCTGGGGACTGCTCGAATGGCGGATCCTCAGCAGCTCGGGAGCTGCGGCCACTGCGGCCGCGGCGACCAGCAAGACCGCCGTGACCACGATCGCGGCCACCGCCACCCGAAGAGCTATACGCTTGCCATTCATCATCTTCGCCGGGTCAGAGGGTACTCGGCCGCAGGCTAGGATTCCCGGGGATTTCTGTCAACGCCAGGTCCGACGATTCCGGTACCGACATGGACCACGGCCGGGCACGAACGCGCACGGGCGCGAACGCCCGGCAGCCGAAGGGAGGAATGCCGCCGGCTCAGTCGCGAAGGATGAAGAGGAAGGGGTTCTGCGCCTGGCCGTTCTGGACCACTTCGTAGTGGACGTGGGGACCGGTGCTGCGGCCGGTGTTGCCGACGTAGCCGATGAGATCGCCCCGGCGCACCTTCTGTCCACGGCGGACGGTGTAGCCGTTGAGATGGCCGTAGCGGGTGGTCAAGCCGTTCCCGTGGTCGATCTCGACCATCTTGCCCATGCGTCCCCGGCGCGAAGCCCGCAGGACGATGCCGTCGGCGGTGGCGTAGACCGGTGTGCCGGTGGGCGCGGAGAAGTCGACCCCACGGTGGAAGGCCGGCTTGCCGGTGAAGGGATCGATCCGCCGCCCGAAGCGGCTGGACAGGTAGCCCCCGTGGATGGGCCGGATGCTCGGCGTGCAGTCGCGGGCGGTCTGGTTCTCCTTGAGGACCTGCAGGATCTGCGTGTAGCTCTCCTGCTGGAAGTGCGCCTGCCGCAAGAGCTTGTCGAGTTGGTCCTCCACCTTGAACAGGCGATCCCGGCTCAAGGGGGCCAGGCTCTGGGCCAGGGGATCGGGGGAGGGTTCGGGACCGCCGACACCCATCTGGATGACCGTCTCGTCCAGGCCGCCCAGGCCGGCCAGCAGATTGGCCCGCTCGAGCAGCTCGAAGTTCTCCTGCATCTGCGACTCGTAGGCTGCGGTCTTGTCCTCGAGCTGGGTGATCTTGGCCCGCAGGGCCTGGATCTCCCGGATGCGCTGGCCCTCGTCGTGCAGGACGACACCCTGGTGGGCGAAGGAGATCGCCAGCAACGCCACCATGACCACCAGGGCACCCAAGGCACCCCCAGCCCACAAGACCCCACGCTTGCTCACCCGCACGGTGCGGATGCCGCCGTCGTCCTCGGGAACGTAGAGAAAAGTCCAGTGGGTCGATTTCATTCGATGTGGTGGGGCGCGGCTGAGGTGCATGCGAGCCCACAGCAGTTCGAGGCTGGGGGCTCCTCCCGTATGGATGGGCCGCGCAACGTTAAGCAGCATCCACGGGATTGTCAAGACGGGGGCCTCCAGGCCCCCGGATCGCAAGCGCCGCGTGCAAGAGACGTTCCAGATACGGGCCGAAAGGGCCCGGATCCGGTCGGATCCGGGCCTCCACGTACGAAACGAGGCCCCCGGGGCTCAACCTTCCTCGTAGTGGACCTTCAACACCTCCACCGCCTCCTGTGCCTCCCGCAGACGGCGAAGGGCCCGCTCCTTGAGCTGGCGGATGCGTTCCCGCGTGAGCCCCATGCCCTGGCCGATCTCCTCCAGCGTGTAGGGACGGACCTCCCCCATCCCGTAGTACAGGCGCAGGATCCGCGCCTCCCGCTCGGGCAGGATCGACAGGGCCCGTTCGATGTCGGCCCGCCGGCTGTGCTCCAGCAGACCCCTCTCGGTTCCGTGCCCGGGCTGGTCGGCCAGGGTCTCCACGAAGCTGCGGCCGTCCTCGTCGGACATCAATTGGTCGAGGGAGGCCTCGCTCTGCCCCACCCGCAGGGCCTCGACGACCTCACTCTCGCGCAGACCGGTGTCGAGGGCGATCTCCTCCACGCCGGGCTCGCGGCCGAGTTGTTGTTGCAGACGTTCGCCGCTGCGCACGACCTTCTGGAACACGGCGCTGCGGTTCTGCGGAAGCCGGACCACGCGCGACTGATCCGCCAGGGCCTGGAGAATGGCCTGACGGATCCACCACACCGCGTACGAGATGAACTTGAAGCCACGCTTCTCGTCGAAACGGCGGGCGGCCTTGATCAGTCCGATGTTCCCCTCGTTGATCAGATCCTGCAGGGTCAGACCCTGCCCCATGTATGGCTTGGCACAGCTCACCACGAAGCGAAGATTCGCGCGCACCAGCTCGTGCACGGCCTCCTCGTCCCCTTGGTGGATGCGACGGGCAAGCTCTCCTTCTTCCCTGCGGCTCAGCAGGGGATAGCGCCCGATTTCCCGGAGATAGTGTTCCAGGCTGCGTTCGTTTCCTCCTCCACCTCTTCGATGATGGTGGATCATGGCAAGGTTCCTCACCTGGGGTCGACTTCCCGGCGACCGGCTCGCCGGGCGATCGCTCGAATGTGCCTCCTTTCCCCTTCCCCCGGATCCCGGCAAGACATCCGGGGCACGGCCCTCACCCGGCGAGAGGGAGAACCGCGATGGTCCATGGTCTCATGGCTTCTCGTCCGCCGGTGGAGCCGGCGGGGGAAGCACCTCGATGTAGCTGTTCATCTCCCCGCGGCGCACCAGCAGGGAGAGCGGGCGGGTGTCGTCCGCCCGCGCCGAGGCCACCTTCCGGTAGCTCTGCAGATCGGGAATGGGGATTCCCTCGATCTCGACGATGAGATCACCGGGACGCAGACGGGCGCGGTCGGCCGCGCTCCCGGGCCGGACCCCGACCACCAGCACACCCTCTTCCCCGCGCAGGTCCAGTTGGTCCATCAGCTCACGGGCACGAGGGTCGCCATCGTCCAGGGGGGCCACTTCCAGACCCAGCCAGGGCATCTTCGATGTCTCTCCGTCCGCCGTCGCAGCGGCCCGCGCGAGCACGCTCTCGTCGAACTCGTCGAGCACGACCTCCAGGGTCCGCTCCTCGCCCTCCCTGGAGATCTTCAGGCGCGCCGTCGAACCCACCGCCGATTCGGCCACCCGCAGGCGCAGATCGGGGATGCTGGTCACCCGCTTCCCGTTGAACTCGGTGAGCACGTCGCCGGCTCGCAGGCCCGCGCGCTGGGCCGGGGTGTCGGGCAGGACCTCGGTGACCACCACGCCCTGTCGAGCCTGCACGCGGTGCCCCTGCTCCCGCCAGTCGTGCAGCGAGGACATCTGGATCCCCAGATAGCCCCGCCGCACGCGGCCGAACTCGACGAGTTGCTCGTAGATGAAGCGCGTGAGCCGGGCGGGAATGGCGAAGCCGATGCCCTGGCCCGAGCGGTTGATGGCGGTGTTGACGCCGATGACGTTGCCCCGGATGTCCACCAGGGGCCCGCCGCTGTTGCCCGGATTGATGGCCGCGTCGGTCTGCAGGAAGTCCTGGTAGCGCAGCAGGTCGGCCCCCTCGATGGCCAGATCGGTCCGTCCCTTGGCGCTGATCACCCCCACGGTGAGGCTGCCCTCGAGCTGGCCCAGCGGATTGCCGATGGCAATGGCCCAGTCGCCGACGCGGATGCCGTCGCTGTCACCGAAGCGCAGGTAGTGCAGGGCCTCGTCCACGTCCACCTTGATGACGGCCAGATCGGTGGCCGGATCGGTGCCGACGATGCGCGCGGGATAGGGATCCTCATGGCCGGCCAGCTTCACCCGGATCTCGTCGGCGCCGCTGATGACGTGGTTGTTGGTGACGATGTAGCCGTCCTCGCTCACCACGAATCCCGAACCGGCACCGGGCACGTCGAAGTCGGGGTGGCGGAAGTGACGCTCGGGGGGGAAGAACTCACGGAACATCTCCTGCAGTCCGCTGTCCCCGTCGGCGCTGTGGATGGTGCGGATGGCCACGACGGCCGGAGTGACCTTCTCGGCCACCTTCACGAAGGGCGAATGGTAGCCGTCCATGCTGAGCGCATCGGACGAGGCGCCCTGGGCGAGGACGGGAGCAGCCGTGGCCAGGACGACGGCCAGCGCGGCAGTGAGCGGAAGGAGGACGGCGGCCAGCGCGGACAGGGCAAGGCCCGGGCACTTCACCGGTCGGCATGACCGACCGCGCCGCTTCCCTGCCTGGAAGTCGCGGGATGAGGACCCCGACAGGGGTCGTGGATCGAGATCGCTCCGCCGCATCGTTCTCTCCTCAGCCGCTCAGGCCCAAGGGGAAGACCGCGGTCGAGATCGATCGTCCAGTGAGGGGGCGGAAGCTGGGAACCTCCGCCGGCGAGTCCCTGTCATCACCTTAGCATCGACGACAGGAGCCGTCAATCGGACTGCCCTGGGGGATTCGCCCCCTTTCCCTCGTCCGCGGAAGGGCTCTCCGCCTCCGGATCGTGCGCGGCCCGCTCCTCCTGTGCACCCATCCCCTCCGCGGACGCGCGCTCTCCACCGGCCGGATCCGCCGCCGATGCATCCTGGTCCGTCCCGGCCGCCGCCCGCCGCTCCTGCTCCCGGCGCCGCCGGCGCAGGCTCTCGATCTCGCGGGCGGTCTGCTCCAGTTCGTCCTTCAGACGGGCGATCCGCCCCATCTCCACCCGGACCCGATCGTCCGAGAGAAGGCCGTCCAGGGGATGCTCCCCGCTCAGGTAGGGGTGGACGAGGCGGCCCAATCGGGCCCAGCAGCGCTGCAGATCGCGCTCGATCCCATGCCGGTCATAGGCCCGCATGCCCAGTCGCGCGAGGCGGTCGGTATCCTGCGCCGCCTCTCCCAGCCAGCTTCCCGCTTTCTTCTTCCATTCCTCCCAGGAATCCATGGCTGCCTTCCTTCCCGCCCGCGTGGTTGCCGACCACGGGGCCATCGTCTACTCTGCGCGCACACCACCGCGGGGAGGGTTCCCCGCAGACGGCGGGATCTTCCATGAGTGACACCGTCCACTTCGCCAGCGACACCCACTTCGGCGCCGGAACTCCGTCGAGCGAGGCCCGCCGCCGTGCGCGTTTCCTTCACTGGCTCGAGAATCTGCCCGATGGCAGCGAACTCATCCTGCTCGGCGACATCTTCGACTTCTGGCTCGACTATCCCACGTTCATGCCCAAGACGCACCTGGAGATCCTCTACGGCCTGCGGAAACTCCAGGATCGCGGGGTGCGCATCTCCTTCGTCGGCGGCAACCACGACATCTGGTGCGCCCGCTATCTCGAGCAGAGCCTGGGCATCCCGTCGCTGGAGAACGGGACGGTCCTGGAGCGCCAGGGCCGGCGCCTCCGGCTCGATCACGGGGACGGTGTCCTCACCGGTGACATCTTCTACAAATCGTTCCGGGCCGCGGTTCGCAACCCCCTGCTGGTCTTCCTGGCCAAGGCGCTCCACCCGGAGATCCTGCAGTGGATCGCCCAGCGCATCTCCAACACCTCGCGCAAGAAGAAGCGTGGAGACCGGGCCACCCTCACCCGCGCCATCGCCCGCTACGCCCAACGTCACGACCACGGCGACGTCGACTACCTGGTGATCGGCCACGTCCACCACCCCCGCGTCGTCGACTGCGGCCGGTGGACCTTCGTCTGCCTCGGCGACTGGATCACCCACTTCAGCTTCGGCCGCCTCCAGGGCGGCGTCTTCCAGCTCCTCATGCTCGACGAGCGGGGACGGGAATCGGCCGTCGAAGTGGAGAGCCTGCCCGTCGAAGGCGGGCGGGAACCAAGCGCGAAGGTCTAGGGCTGGAAGTCGAAGGACAGCGAGAAGCGGTGGTTGTCGTCCAGCTCGTTGGCGTTGTCCATGAACGCATAGTCGACCGAGAGCAGGCCCATCCGGAATCCGGCACCGGCGGTCAGCCCGTAGGTGTCGTAGTTGAAGCGGTAGCCCACCCTCATGGCGAAATTCTGGTGCAGACGCAGTTCGCTGCCGAGGTGGATGCGGCCGTTGCCGTCGTTGGGGAAGAGGAAATCGGTGGCCACGGTGAGATTCTCCGCGAAGCTCTCGCCCTCCAGCTGCGGCGTGTAGCTCGCCCCCAGGCGCACGGTCAAGGGCAGATCGTAGGGCTCCTCCTTGAGGGTCATCTGTCCCCCCAGATTGGCCACCGCCGCGGCCAGGGTCAGGCCCGCCAGCTTGCTGCGATGGGTGATCCCCAGATCGAGAGCCAGCCCGCTGGCCCCGTAGGCGTCGATCCTCTCGTAGAGGAATTTGCCCACGATGCCGATCGAGAAACTGGAGAAGGGATAGGCGTAGCCCAGACCGACGGCGAGCTGATAGGGCTGGAACTCGCCCTGGCTCACCCCCACCCGGTCGATGGTCGTGCGCTCGAGCGGATCGCTGTAGAAGCCGCTGAAACTCAGGCCGATCGTTCCCTTGGGCAGACGATGACTGAGGACCATCGCCTCCTGGCGGAACAGCCCGAAGTGTTCGAGGTGCTGGAGCGTCATCTGGGTTCCGTCGCCGTAGACCAGGTTGGCCGGGTTGTAGTACATGGCAGTGGCGTCGTTCGATTCGGCCACCCCGATGTCGCCCATGGCTCCATTGCGGGCACCCACTCCCATCCGCAACGAGAGGAAACCGGCGTCGCCGGGATCGCCCGCCGTCGCCGGGGCGGCGGCAGCCAGCAACAGGATCACCAGCAAGGCCATCAAATGCGAACGGCTGTCCATGAGCTTCTCCTTCGGGGCCGGGCGGCTCTTCCGCCTCGACCATGATACTGGATTTTCCTGCACCGCGGGATCTTGCAAGGCCGAGGCCCTCATCGCACCACCGCGAAGGCCTTCACCAGGACCGTTCCCTCGGACTCGACCTTCGCAAGATAGAGTCCGGACGAGAGGCCCTGGACGGTCATCTCGAACTCGATCTGGCCGGCCCCTTCGGCTTGCAACGGACCGGCGTGTTCCACTTCCTGTCCCTGGGCATCGTAGATCGTGGCCCGGACCAGACCCTCTCGAAGCACCTGGGCCCGCAGTCTCACCGTCGGGGTATCCACCGGGTTGGGATAGATGAAGAGGCTGTCGCCGGCGAGGACTTCTTCACCCTCCACGCGCCCCGCCCGGCGTGAATCGGCGGTCTGGCGGCCCGTCGCCCACATGTTCCCTCCCGCCTGCGGCCAGGGCGCGAAGGCCGTGGCGGGTGCGGACAGGGCATAGACGCACAGTTCACCGACACGCCTCAGCTCGGGTTCACCCTCCTCGCCGTCGATACCCACGAGGCGATCGAAGCCCGAGGCAGCGACCAGCTCGAGGAAACCGTCCCCATCGCAGTCACCCATCGCGGGCGAACCGGCGGGCTCGCCGGGCCCCTGCAGGGGCCAGCCGGGCAGGGCCCGGGAATCGAGATCGACGGCGTGCAGACGGCCGGCCCGATCGTGCCATAGCACCTCGACCCGTCCGTCGCCGTCGATGTCGGCCAACAGCGGCGTAGCGGGAAGCGCCCCGCGGATCTCCTCTCCCTCCCAGTGGGGCCGGTAGGGCCCGCCCGTGCGCTCAGAGAAGTTGCGGTCGAGCAAGAACAGGGAACCGCCGGCGGCCACCGCATACACCGGCTCGCCGTCCTCGCGCACCGGTCCGGCGGCCAGGCCCGACCAGGGAGCCGAGAGCGTCCGTCCCGTCAGCAGATCGCCTGCGGCTTCGATGCCCACGACGCCTGCGGTGTCCACCATCGCCCAGGCCTCGCCGCCGTCCAGACGGGCGCGATAGCTCACCATCACGCTCGGCGAGGGAAAGAGGGGCCGGCGCAGCGGCGGGGTCTCCGCTTCGAGCGGCAGCGGCCCGGAGGGCGTCGCATGGAACGCCGGCGTGAAGACGTCGTCCAGACGGATTCCATGGAAGTCGCCGCCCAGGGGCCCTCCGACGAAGAGCACCAATCCGCTGTTCGTGGGGCTGAGGACCCCCGTGCGGGCGCTGCCGTCGCTGGTGTCGATCGACTCGTGGTAGAGCGGTTCGCCGTTGCCGTCCCACTCGATGCGCCGGGCGCCCACCGGTCCTCCACCGCGGGCGCGGAAGATCATCACCAGGTCGACCCGATCGCCCTCGTGGGCATCATCGAGTTCGCCGTCGTGGGGAGCCAGGAGGGCGGGATGCGAGAGCTCGCCCTCGCCGCCGGAGACCGGCGGGGCGGGCACGAAGAGACCGACGGTGGACGGATCGCCGTCACCATCGTGCAGTTCATGGCCGTCGAGGTCGAAGGCGTAGATTCCCTCGGGCGCGGTGAGGAAGAACTCCATCGTCCCGTCGCCATCGAGGTCGCCGATCACCGGCGCGCCCAGCCAGCGGGGAAGGCGGCTGCCCTCCCACTCGGGTCCGACGGCGCGGGCGAGCAGGCCCACCGTCAGCGTGTCCGCCGCATCCCGCCAGGGAGAGAGGTCGCCGCGCCACACGAGCAGGGCACCCTCGGCCCCGGCGGCCACGATCTCCGCGGCACCGTCACCATCGAGATCGACCAGGCGGACATCGCCCACCGGGCCATCCCGATCGAGGGTGCGACGTGCCTGCAACCCCACCCCGTCCGGGAGCAGGGTGCCGTCGTCGAAGCCCAGGGTGAAGCCCAGGCGCCGGCGGTAGAGGAAACGGCCACCGAGGGGACAGCCGGGTCCGATGACACAGCCCTCGCTCCCCAGCTGCACGCTGTCGATGGCCGAGATGGAGAAGCCGGTGGGCGTGCCGTCCGCACTGCGGCTGTTCGGCAGGGTATCGTCGGCGAAACGTGTTCCGTAGAGTTGGTCGCCGATGAGGACCCCTTCACCCCGGAAACCGTCGCGGTCCCATCCCAGCAGGAAGCGCGAGGCCTGGAAGGAATCGAGGTCCTGGATGCCGTCGGCCTCCTCCAGGTCGACCCCCTTGCGGTGGGGATCGGCGTTGACGGTGGAGGTGCCGGCGTCGAGGGCGTCGCGGATCACCCGCTCGTCGATGTGCCACACGTAGAGACCGTTGCCCCGCCCCGGACCACGCGCCGGGCCGTCCGAGGCGGTCACCGGGAACTCGCTCATGAAGTAGTCCCACTCCGAGTCCTCGGTGCTCTCCCATTGGTCGGTGATGGGATCGAAACTGGAGGTGGGGACGCCGGTCGGAAGCTGGGTGTCGGGATCGAGGCTGTCGCTGTCGGCGTCGAAGAAGTCCGGAACCCGGTTGCCGTTGAGATCGGCGAAGGAGTAGGTGTAGGTGCCGTCGGGATCCTGCAGACGGTATTCCAGGAGGAAGTACTCGCGGTCGGTGATGGGCACCTTCACGATGAGGGTATCGCCCACGCCCTCCTCCACCGGCGGCAACTCCACCCGGCCCGGCGTCTCGATCGTGACCGCCTGGTCCCAGCCCATGAGCACGCGGTTCATGGCACACGGCGCCGCGGGCACGATGCCCAGACCGGTGAAGAGCCCATAGCCCATCAGGCCGTAGTCGCCGATGCCCTGGCTGTCCGGCCGGCCCGATGGGGTGAAGTCGGCCAGGCTCAACATGCCCAGACGCAGTCCGAACTCGAAGCAGTAGACCCCCCGCATGCCGAAGAAACCGTTGAGCCCCAGTTGGGGCATCGCGTCCTGGGTCTCCGTCTCCGGCAGGATGAGCACGTGCCTCAAGAGCGAACCGTCCGGGGTGCGCAGGCCCGGCTCGTCGAGCAGGCCCTCCTTCCACGCTTCCTCGAAGTCGCCGGGGTCCAGGTAGTTGGAGAGGATCTGCTGGGGACTGTCGCCGGCGATGTCGGTCTCCCTTCCTGCGCCGGCGTGGATGAGCACGACGGTGTCTACGCCCGTGAAGTCCACCTCGTCGGCGATGGCATCCACGACCTGCTGGGCCATCTCCACCAGACGGAAGGTGTCGTCGCGATCCTCCGCGTAGTAGGCCATGCCCTCGGGCAGGTTCACCGCTTCGCCGTGGACCCTCCACTCCAGCTCGAAACGGTGGTGGGAGACGGTCCGGAAGTAGTCGCGCACCTTCCGCATCTGGATGTCGAAGTACACCGAGTCGTGCGCCGCGAACTCCCAGATGGGTCGGCCCTGCCCATCGACCAGGGCCTTGCCCTGCCCGTCGTAGAGATAGTTGCCGCCGCGGGCCGGCGGCGGCCATTCGGGGAAGTCGGCACGGTCGCGTCCCCACAGGAGACTGTCCGCGAAGTCGCAGCCGACCACCAGCACGCTCAGGCGATCGGGCGCCTTGTGGACGAAGAACGCGTCTCTTTGACTCTGCTTCACCGACGAACGCAAGAGCGGCGCCGCCGCACCCACGCGAAGATCCTGCACCTGGCGGACCGTGGCCGCGTCGGGGGATTCCACGCCGGCCACCGAAGCGAACGCCCCGGAGGAGATCGCATCGGCCGGGGGGAAGACAGAGGCGGCGAAGGGAGACGCCGCCGAGACCGCGCCGGCGGAGCCCATGACCGGGAGCGCGACGGCGAAGAGAAGGACGGCAAGGAGCCCACGGCTCGAGGTCATGGATTCTCGTTCCGGCAAGGGGGTTGGTCGAAGGCGGCAGTATAGAAAGGGGGTGGCGGCAGGGTCAACCGCCACCCCCCTTTCGCTCCACCCTCTCCACCAGAAAATCGGGAAGAGGAGCGTCGAGCCCCGGCTCGTCGCCCCTGATCGACAAACTCGACCCTTCGCTCCCCTTCCCCGAGGGTTCCCGGATCCGCTGCTTCCCTCCCTCCCGCGTACGGCTGCCAACCATCGGTGGGAAGGATCCGAGCGGCCCCATCCCGCGCTCCTCGCGCGGGGGGAGTCCCTCACGAACTCGTTGACAAGGACTACCGGTGCCGACCTCCCCGGGAGGGGACACCCCGCGTCGGGAGTGCTCCACCGCCGTGCGCCCGCGCCATCGAGCGCGAAGCCGAGGACCGCCGCGCGGAGACACCGCGGCCGCCGCCGGAGGAACGGCGGGGAGGAGCTGCGTGCGACGAACCGCGTGAACCACCGGAGGGCGAACGGGGAGCCACGTGTGAGGAACCGTGCGAGCCACCCGATGAGCGCCGCGGAGTCGCATGTCCCGAGCCCCGCGAGGGCGCCGAACGATGGGCCGGAGCCACATGGCCCGAAGAGTGCGACCCACCCTTGGAAGGTGCCTTCCCCCCACCGTGGCCCCTCACCTCCCGCTTTCCCTTCGAGGGACGGGAGTTCTTCGGACGACTGTGCTCTCCGCCACCTTGATGATCCGAGGAACGCTTGCCGTGAGGTTGCACCGTCCGGCCGCCATCGCTCCTGGAGGGCTTCTCGGCCCCACCCGGAGCATTGCGGACGATGGGGCGGGTCCAGCGGCGGCCGTGGTGGCTGTGGCTCTCATCGGGTGAAGCGCCACCGCGCGACGGCCGCTGCGGATGAAGATCCCTGCCTCCACCGGCGCCGCCGCGATCGACGGAACCACTCTCTCCACGGGCACCGCCGCGGTCGGCGGAGCCGCGACCTCCACG
>JAOZPE010000036.1:0-16036 GCA_029932915.1 Candidatus Krumholzibacteriia bacterium | reverse complement strand
CATCGCCACGATCGACGGAGCCGCGCTCGCCTCCCGAATCGCTCCGGGCCGGATGCAGACTGCGTACGGTCCGCCCCGCTCGTCCACGGTCGGTGCGTACTCCGCCCCGGGAGCTGGAGCCCGTTCCGCGCGCGGCCAGCACGTCCCCCGAATCACGGCTGCGCGCGGGCATGGGATTGCGGGTGAGCTGATCACTCCGCACCCGGCCGTTGTTGCCCCGGGTGGACGGGCGGGTGGCGATGCTCGGCGGAGTCGCCGACCGGCTGACACCGCGATCACGGCCCTTGGAGATCTCGCGCGCACGGGAGAGATCGTACAGCGGGGAGTCGTGGACCTCGCCGCGTTCGTAGAGGGTGATGTAATCGCCCCGGTATGCCCCGCTGCTGCTCCAGGGATAGAGCGGATAGGGCCGCACGTACACCGGGTAGCTGGGCCAGGTGTAGCAAACCGGGTAGTAGGTGAAGTAGTAGGGACGCGAGTACCACGGATCCCAGTAGTAGTAGGGAGCATCGCAGTACAGCGGGTAGTAACCGAAGCGCAGATACCAGCTCGAGTACCAGCCCCAGTCCGAATAGATCTCCACCCTCGTGCAGGTCTGGGCGTAGGGCTCGTACTGCTCCTGATCCTCACCGGAATCGTGACACTGGGTGCAGGTGTAACGGGGATAGTCCACCTTCTGATCGACGTAGATGTGCGTCCAGTCGGTGACGATCCAGTCGACATCCTCCTCGAGACCGGTGATGGCGTAGTTGATGTCGTTCACCGCGAGGAAGGGGTCTCCGGATACGCGGTGCGCGTACTCACCGGTCTCTTCGGGGTCGAAGCGGAAGTCGAGGGCCAGCTCCCTCAGATCGAAGGGATACTTGCTGGCGATGGCCTCGGCGTACTCGACGCCCCGTGACTGGCTGACCCACATTCCGTCCTCCGACCCACGGCCGGGGATCGAATAGGTATGGCCACCGAAGACGAATCCGTCGTCGTAGCGGCTCGTCGGCCACAGGACCTCGGTGTAGCCGTCGGCGTCGATGTAGTAGAGCACCACGTAGGCGTCTTCGTTGGTGCGGAAGAAGAGCTGCAGCTCCTCACCGCGCTCGTAGACCGCGTCATCGTCCTTGTCGTGCCAGACCTGCACGCGCAGGTCACGTGAGGAGTAGCGCACCTCGTCGGCCGCAGCCTCCGTGTCGGCCTCCTCGTCCACGAAGAGCGCCGCCGGAGACAACGTCGCCCCCAGCGTGGCCGGTATCGGAGCGACGGCCACCGCTCCGGACGGCGTCACCGCCCAGAACATCGCTCCCAGAAGGAAGATGCGAAGCGCTTGCCGGCAGATGTTCATGAGCTTCCCTCCCCACGGCTGACACGGGGCGGCAGCCCGGCCGACGGCAGCTTCAGCTCCGGAAGGGAGTCGACGGGCTGGTAGGCCCAGCGCAGAACGATCTGGGTTGCCGATACGCTCTCCACGAAGAGCTTGGCGTAGTTCAGCGACTCACCGTCGACGATCTGCAGGAAATAGCTGTGACCCTCGATGGCCTCCACCCAACCGGCTGTCGCCCAACCGAACTCGGGTGCCCAGGATGCCACGTCGAAGTCGACGTAGCCGTAGTCCTGGATCTCCACCCATGGCGTCTGGGCGAAGAGCAGGGGCAATCCATCCACCACGTCGTAGATCACATCGGCGGTGACCAGATCACCGGCATGGGTGGGCTCGCCCTCACTGAAGTCGAAGGCGGCATGGCTGGAGTCGGCCGCGGCGCTGCTGAGGGTGACCTCACCCTCGGGCCGCGGCGTGTCCACCGCATAGTCGGTGGACATGCGGCTCTCGTTGCCCATCACATCGAAGGCGGTGACGGCGTAGTAGTAGTCACGGCTGTTCTCCACGCTTCGATCGATGAACACCAGGTAGGGACGTCCCCCCTGCTCGTCCGGCTCGTAGTAGACGTCGGGGAAGTTCGGGTAGGGCGTGCCCACCTCGAGCAGCAGTTGCCAATCGACGGGCTCGTATGCGGCGTTCACCTTCGTGGTGGAATACACGCGATAGCCGGCCAGATCCGCCTCGCGGTTGGCGTTCCAGATCAGCCAGATCTCCCCGTCACCGGTGATGGTGCTGACCCCGTCGGGAATGGCCGGAGGCACCAGATCGACACAGGTGTCGGTGGAGTCGCAGCCCCCCAGACCCATGGTCAACAGCACCAGACCCACCAGCGGAAGGAGGAGCCACGCGCGCGATCCCGCTCTCTTGAACCCGATGACGATCTGGTTTCGCATGACAACCTCCTGCGGACGGGATGCGGCGCGTTTGCAGCGAGGAAGTCCCTGTCCTCGCTCCGAGCCGCCTTCTCTCGGTCTCCTTGCAACGCAGCCGCCGTGCCATCGCCGCGACCGCAGGGACCGGCCCCCTGTACGCTGCGGGCAAGCCATGGAATGCCAACGAGTTGCGAGAATCCAGGAGAAATGCACGAGTGCGGGGGAAGGGCGCAAGAAAGGCGTAGATCCTGGGTTTTCGTTCCCTGGGGACGACACCGGATTGTCCCCTTGAGGGGACGCCCGTGGAGGGCTCGATAAGCCCGGGGGGGACAAGGCGAGAGCCGCCCCCGAAGGGGCGGCTCTCGTTGCGGCAAGTCCTGGTGAAGGAGACACCGAGTGGCTCTCGCGATGGGCCGCTTCAGGATCTCGCCATTCCTGAAGGCCCGAGCCAAGCTGTGGACGGTGACCCTCCACGGTCTCGCCGTTGCAAGCAAATCCGAGGGTACGGAGAATGGCGAGGGATGGCTGTCTTCCAAGCCTCCGCTCGGATTGGCTCAGCGACCCCACCTCGCTGGGCACATCCGGCGGACCGAATTGAAGGAAAACCACCTCTGATCAGCCGGTAGACGGAGAGGAACCACCCCCCCCATCCTCCGATTCCCCAAGGCCCGAAGGCCAACTGGACGACCGGACCACGTCTGCCTTTGTGACTCCAGCCACCCGGTGCCCATGCACCCGCCGTGCCAGTCCCGGCACTTTTCCCGCCCCTGCAACCCGTTGCAGCCACACGACTTCCAAAGGCGCCCCAGAGCCCTTCCCGAGGACCGCACGCGCGCCTTCCGAACTGGAAACAAAGTTGTGAACGGCCAGGAGGGGCGACCACGCAAGTGCTGGAGTCCCAAGGGAATCGCTACTATCAACAAATTTGATGGCAGGAGGACCGATCAGGAAGGAGCCTTGAGACCGTAGATCCGGATCTTCTGCAGGAGGGTGGGATAGCTGATCCGAAGCCGCCGTGCCGTCTCACTGCGGTTCCACTTGCACTGCTCGAGGGTCCGCTCGATGACGACCCGCTCGAGCTGGGCCACCTGTTCCTTCAACGGGAGTGCGCCGGTCTCGCCATCGTCCGCTTCGGGCGAGCTCCCGGGACGGGCCAGTCTCTCCGGAAGGTGGTTCAGCCGAAGACGGTCCTCCCCGGCGGCCAGGATGACGCTGCGCCGCATCGTCTTCTCCAGTTCGCGGACGTTGCCCGGCCACGGATAGGCCTGCAGACGCGCCGCGAAGGAATGACTCATCCGGGGAACCTTCACTCCGAGTTCATCGGCCGTGCGCTGCACGTAGTGCCGCGCCAGCAGGAGGATGTCCCCGCTGCGCTCGCGCAGTGGCGGGATCTCGATCGGGAAGTCGAGCAGCCGGTAGTACAGGTCCTCGAGGAAGAGATCCTGGGCGACCATCTGCTTCAGATCGCGCTTGCTGGCGCACAGGATGCGCACGTCGACCCGGCGGCTCGTGTCGCCCCCGACCGGCCGTACCTCCCGCGAGTCGAGGAATTGCAGGAGCTTGCCCTGCATGGGAAGACTCATCTTCCCCACCTCGTCGAGGAACAGGGTCCCGCCGTCGGCGGAGGCGATCAGCCCCGGATGGTCCCGGTTGGCGCCGGTGAACGAGCCCTTGACGTGTCCGAAGAGCTCGCTCTCGAGCAGGGTCTCGGGAATGGCCGCGCAGTTCACCGAGACGAAGTGCGCGTCGCGGCGGGGGCTGAGCCGGTGCAGGGCATAGGCGAAAAGCCCCTTGCCGGTACCGGTCTCGCCGGTGAAGAGGACGGTGTAGGGACTCGCGGCCACCTTCACGCAGAGGCGCAGGACCTCGACCATCGAGTCGCTCTCGGTGATGATGTTCTCGAAGGCCTCGTCCCACAGGAAGGAAGCGCTCTTGCGGGTACCCCTCAGATCGCGCGCCGCGTCGAGGATGGCACTGCGCAGCACCTCCACGTAGCTCACCGCCACCGCCAGTGCCTCGTGGCTGAAGCCCAGGGGCTTGCCCGCCCCGGCGATCCGGTCGAGATAGACCAGGCCCTCCACCGATCCATCGGCCACCACGGGCAGGGCCACTGCGCTCAGGGTGGGCCCCATGTCCTCCTCCGGGAGACCCCCCAGGGCCTCCTCGCTGGACAACTTGGTCCACACCTTCGCCTCCCCCGGCCGCTCCTCGGCATCGAGAAGGCGCAGGACGTGATCGGCCACGCTCGATGCCGCACTCCGCGACAACTTCAGGGCGGTGAGGATACGGGGACGACCACTCTCGTCCCGGACCGCCAGCAGTGCACGGTCGGCGGCCAGGCGGTCGGCCAGGGCCAACAGCATGCTCTTGAGATTGCGCGAGACATCGGCCCGCTCGGTCTCCAGCAATTCGGGAAGGTCGGCCAGGGCCTGGTACTGGATCGAGGCATCCCGGGCCTCGTGGCTCAATGCCGATTCGATCTCCGCCCGCAGCCTCTCGATCTCCCGATCCATCCGCGGGTCGTCCTCCGCACACTCCAGACGCTCCAGCTCGTAGAGGGCGAGCAGGGCATCCTCGAAATTCCCCAGCGCCAGTTCCACCCGTGCGAGTTCGGAGTGGATCCGGCGGCAATCCACCCCGCCGCTGGTGGGGGACATGCCCACGATCTGGCGCAGACGTGCCCGCGCCGCCAACAGACCTTCCCGGCCTCCCTCCTCCAGATGGAGGTGGGCCAGATCGAGCAGATTCTGCCGGCGCTGCGGCTGCAGGCGGAACTCGGTGAACAGCTGGAGTGCATCCTCCAGCGAGCGCCGCGCCTGCGCCAGCTCTCCCATCTCCATCCGGGCCTTCCCCTGTATCCGATGCAGATAGGGCAGTTCGAAACGCTCGCCGCAGCGTTCGGCCATCTCCACACCGGAGGCGGCCAGGGTGAGCGCATGGGTGGCGTCCCCCTCGCGCAGGGCCAGCTCGGCCTTGCGGCGCAGCAGCTCCACCTGCAGATCGCCGGCCTCGGTCAGGGCCCTCGCGCGCTGCTCGGCCAGCTCGTAGTTGAGTCGGGCCTCCTCCAGCCGTCCCTGGGCGGCCATCAGGTCTCCGAGGAATTCGTCGGCCAGCGCCAGGTCGCGTTCGACCATGCGACGCTCGGCCATGACGCGGGCCTCGAGCAGGGCCTCCTCGGCCTCGCCGTAGCGGCCTTCGTCGATGAGCAGCTGTCCCTTGAGCAGCTTCAGACGCGTCAGACGGTTCTGATCGCCCAGATTGCGCCCGAGCTCCAGCCCGCGCTCGACCAGGGCCATGGCCTCGGCGCGATGGCCCATCTTGCGGTGCAGGACGGCGAGCCCGTTGAAGATTCCCGCCAATTCATGGGAATGGCCGTGCTCCTCGACCAGACGCCGCGCCCGTTCGAAGAGCTGGAGGGAAGTGGACCACCGGCACTCGTTCTTGGCCAGGATCGCCAGGTTGTTCAGGGCCTGCGCCTGTCCGGCGAAGAGCCCGATGCGGCGGAAGGTGGCCAACGCGTCCTGGAAGAACTCACCGGCCTTCTCCACCTGCCCCAGACGCAGCGAGCAGTTCCCCAGGATCATCAGGGCATTGCCCACCTCGCGGTGGCGATCGGAGATCGAGAGCCGGGAGAATCCCTCCAGGGCCCGTCGATGGGCCTCTTCGTACGAGCCGCGCCGGAAGTGCACCAGAGCGCGCCGCACTTCCAGCACCGCTCGCTCGAGGACATCCCCCGGGGGAAGGGCTTGCTCCGCCCGTTCCAGCTCGTCGGCGGCGTCGACGGGACGGCCCTGTTGGAGCAGACAGTCGGCACACTTGCGATGGAGTCGGGATACGTGGGCGCCACTCTCGAGAGACGAAGTCGCACCTTCGCCGCGCAGGGCCGAGCGATAGTATTCCATCGCGGAGGAATACGCCGCTCCGTCATAGTGCAGATCGCCCACCTGTTCGAGCCGCAACAGGCGCGGGAAATCTGCTTTACCCTGTGGTGTCGAGGAGGGAACTCGATTCACTTCGCCCCCCTCGTGATAGTCTTGCATGGCATCCCTTGGGCGAGAAGGTTCGGCTAGGACACCGCACCATGTTCAGCGAGAAATGATCCTCCTTACGCTGTCAACGCGTCAGGCTGAAACGCCCGAGACTCGAGCAGACCCACCGCAGGAAGGTCTTCCACAGAGGGACCGATCCCTCGACCTGGGGCTTCCGGGTGGGAAGGGGTTCGCTCACCGCGAGGTTCCCCCCGAGAAGGTCATCGGGATCTCCGCTGAGATCCGTCAGCACCGGATTGTCGTCCCCGTCGGGTAGCGGCAGGGGAATCTCGAGATTCGAAGTCGATATCGTCTGGGATCCGCTCAACGAGCGGGCGGTGGCAGGCGAACTGACCTGGAACAGCGCGAGGAGGAGCGCGAACACGATCGTGAGTTGCACGCTCGTTCTCTTCATGGCCATAGTCTCCCTGGCTGTGCGATGACGCGGCCGCATCAACCGCAGACGCAACCCGATCGGAGTGCCGGGCCGCCGGTCTGCAGTGGCAACCGGTCTTGTCCTATACGATACGCAGCCCCCCACCCCTGCGTCAAGTCGGCCCCCTCGGTCAAACCGTCTCGGAGGTCTGCAGGCCGTATTTCTGGATCTTCTTGTACAGATTGCTCCGCTGCATCCCCAGCTCCTCGGCCGTGCGGCTCACGTTGTAGCCGTACTCGCGCAACTTGTGCTGCAGGAAGGCCGATTCGCTGGCCACCTTGAACTCGTTGAAGGTGGCACAGGAGAAGAGATCCTCCCCCAGCGAACCCCCTCCGGCCGCCCCGGTGGCGATGGGCAGATCGGCGGGACGAATGGTATCGCCGGCGGCGACGATGGCCAGACGCTCGGCGAGATTGCGCAGTTCCCTCACGTTGCCCGGCCACGGCTGGCGGCGAAGGATCTCCATCACCGCCGGATCGACCGCTTTCACCGATTGGCCCATCTCGACCGCCGCTGTGGTCAAGAAGTGGAGGAAAAGCGGCTCGATGTCCTCCACGCGCTCGCGCAGCGCCGGCAGGTGGATCTGGATGACGTTGAGGCGGTAGAAGAGATCCTGGCGGAATTGCAGGCTCTCGTCCTGGAGATCGCGGTTGGTGGCGGCGATCACCCGTACGTCGACGTGGATGAGATCCTGGCCGCCGACGCGCTCGAAGGCCGAGCTCTCCAGCGCGCGAAGGACCTTGGCCTGGGCGGCAAGACTCATGTCCCCGACCTCGTCGAGGAAGAGCGTGCCGCCGTGGGCACGCTCGAACTTGCCCAGACGCCGGCGATCGGCGCCGGTGAATGCGCCCTTCTCGTGACCGAAGAGTTCGCTCTCGATGAGGTCGTCGGGGATGGCAGCGCAGTTGACCTCCACGAAGGGCCCGTCCGCACGCGAGGAACGGGCGTGGATGGCCCGCGCCAGCAGTTCCTTTCCGGTACCGTTCTCGCCGGTGATCAGGACCCGCGCCGGTGTCGGTGCGACCTTCTCCATCAGCTCCTTCACCTCGCGCATGGGAAGACTGTCGCCGATGATCTCCCCGCTGAGGTGGGTGGCCTGGGCGAGTTCCCGGTTGGCCCGGCGCAACTGGGCATGCTCCTGGGCCTTCTGCACCCTCACCTTGAGCGCTTCCTTCTTGAAGGGCTTCTCCAGGAAGTCGTAGGCCCCGTGGCGGATGGCCTCGACGGCGTTGGCCACCGCATCGTGGGCGGAGATCACCACCACCGGCACCTCGATCGCGTCCTCCCGCATCGCCTCCATCACCTCGAAGCCGTCCATCCCGGGCATTTTCACGTCCAGGAGCATGACATCGCAGGCGGCACGACGAAGCGACTGGAGCGCCTGCGGGCCGTCCTCGGCTTCGATCACCTGGTAGCCGTCGTACTCGAGGACCTGACGCACCATCTCCCTCAGGCCCCGGTCGTCGTCGGCGATGAGGATGACACCCTTCTTCCCGTTCATCTCACGCTCCACTGGCTTCGGTCGATTCGTGCGGCGCGCCGCCGATGGCGACACCCGGATCGCTCACAAGAGGTAGTCCTCGAGATCTCCGATCGTCTCCGCCGGAGGTGAAGCGGGCCGCGAGACGGAGCTTCCACCGGAACCCATCCCGACCGTCTCCCCCTCTCCTTCCAGCCACCGGCGCAACAACTCCTGTACACGCCATCTCGCCCGCTGCAGATGTGACCCGGCGGCGCTCAGCCGGCTCCAGCGATGCACCCTCCGGCGCCCCTCCACCTCCACCTCCAGGAGTCCGTTCCGGCGCAGGACCGACAGGTGATGGGAGACGCGGGGCTGCGCCGCATCCAGCTCCTCGCAGATCTCGGCCACCGAACGTCCCCGCCCATATAGATAGAAGAGGATCCGCAGACGCAAGGGATCGCCGGCCGCGGCGAGCAGGGCCGCCAGGGCCTCCTCGCGCCCCTCTCCGTCCGAATCTATATTCATTGCCGCACGGGATTCGTCCACGAGCCTCACCGCCTCCGGTATCGAGAGCACCTCCGGCACCACACCGGCCGCCGTCCTGAGCGAACTTGGAGCAGGCCGGCGGAAACTGTCAAGGATCGTCGCTTGGACATGACCGCGACCCTGCATGATCTCACCGTGGCCCAGCTCGGAGAACTCATGGTGCAGATGGGAGAGCCGCGCTGGAGAGGCCGGCAACTCGCCCATGGCCTGTACCACGAGGGCACCGGCGATCTGGACGCGATCACTCCGTTGCCGGCCGCCCTGCGCCGGCGCCTGCAGCAAACCCATGGTCTGACCCGCCTGGTGGAGGTCGGCCGGCGGCGCGCGCCCGACGGCAGCGTCAAGCATCTCTTCGAACTGGCCGATGGACGACGCATCGAGAGCGTGGCCATCCCCATGGAGAGGAAACGCTGGACCTTCTGTCTCTCCAGTCAGGTGGGCTGCCGCATGGCCTGCGCCTTCTGCGCCACCGCCCGGATGGGGCGGGTACGCCAGCTCACCGCCGGTGAGATGGTCGCCCAGGTCCTGGCCCTTCGCCGCCTGCACCCCTCTTCGCAGCAGGCCAATCTGGTGTTCATGGGCATGGGCGAGCCGCTGGACAACATCGACGAACTCGAACAGGCCCTGCGCATCCTCTCCGATCCGGATGGAATGAAGATCGGCGCCCGTCACATCACCATCAGCACCAGCGGACTCGTCGACGGCATCGAGCGCCTGGGAAGGATGGAGCGTCCCTGGGGACTGGCGGTGTCGATCACCTCGGCCCGCCAGGACGACCGCCGCCGTCTCATGCCCGTCGCCGCCCAGACCCCCCTGGAGGAGATCGTCGCCGCCGCGGCGGCCTACGGTCGCAAGACCCGTCGGACCGTCACCCTCGAATGTGTCCTCATCGCCGGAGAGAACGACGACGACGACGCGGCGAAGGCCCTCATCCGGGTGGCCTCCTCCGGGCCCTTCAAGATCAACCTGATCCCGCTCAATCCCATCGACGGATACCCGGGCCGCCCGCCCGATCGTGATCGTGTCGCCCGTTTCGCCGACCGCGTCCGGAAGGCCCGGCTGGTGTGTACCGTGCGCGACAGCGCGGGCCGCGAGGTCTCCGCTGCCTGCGGACAGCTCGCCCAGCGCAGCCGGCGTCCGGAGTGAGGAGTGCCATCGGCCGGGGGAATTCCCTCGGATCCGCCGGGATGCCGGCCGATCCCGCCCGGGGTGCTACTTGAGCAGGATCATCGAACCGGTGACCACCGAGGCCCCCACACGCGCACGGTAGACATAGCGGCCGGAAGCCACCGGACGGCCCGCGTCGTCCCGCCCTTCCCAGTGCAGTTGGATCTGCGGGGAGACCGCGACGGGTTCGAAACGCCGCACGAGACGACCGCGCGCGTCGAAGACGACCACCTGCACCTGCCCGCCCGCCAGGACCGCCTCCTCGGCGAGATCGAGGAGGATGACCGTGCTGGGATTGAAGGGATTGGGCACGTTGTGGGCGGTGATCCCGCCCTGGAAGGAAAGCCACTGCAGAGCCATCACCTGAAGGAAGAATTCGCGCAGGCCCTCGACCGTCTCCGGAGAGGGCAGATCGGGATTCTCCTGGGTGCCGCTGACAGTGGCCGGTTCTCCGCCGAAGAGAACGCGGAAGTCCTCGGCGAAGATCTCGGCCGGGCGCTGGTAGTGCGCGGCCTGCTCGCTGTAGATGCTCGTGTCGGTGAGCCCGCGCAGCTCGAGATAGCGCTCCCATCCCGGACCCCTGCGGCCGGGAAGTCCCAGGTGCTGGACGGCATGACCGATCTCGTGGGTGAGCGTCGAGGCCGCGACCGCCTCGGGCCAGTCGGCCAGGCCGGCGGCGATGAAGACCTCCGCTCCCGAGCAGAATGAACTCATCTCCACCGTGGGCAGACCGGGCAGCAGGTAGATGGTCACCTCCATGGCCGAGGGAGGCATCGCAACCATCTGCGAGAGGATGCGGCGGGCAAGCTCCTCGTCCAGGGGATGGAAGCGGTCACCGGCGATGGGATTGTTGATCTCCATGCAACGCGGATCGAGACCGAGGGTGAGGCTTCTCCCTCCCTCGCTCACGAAGCGGATCGTCGTGGCGTCGATGGGGGTGGAACGGCCGATCACCGCGTCGGCGTCGACGACCGTCCAATGCGGTTGCGCCCATGCGGCCGAAGTCCCCAGCACCAGCACGAGCGTCAGCGCGAGCAGATGAACCGGCATCGGGCGGAGGCTGTCCATGGGGCTCTCCTTCCGGCTCTTCCCGATCGCCCGCCGGGGCGATTCGAAGGCGCGCCCCCCATGCGCCGCCGGGTCCTCCCTTCGAGGATACCCGCAACGGCAGAGCTGGAGAAAGAGCTCCACGGCCATGGACCCCGGAGACGCACCCTGAAGGGAAAGCCTTCGCCCTCACGCGGAAAGAACGGATGGAATCAGGAGAGCGGCCGAGGCGAGGGCTGGGCCGCCTCGCGCGGGAAGTCCCCGGCCGGCGCACCGAAGCGGCTGCGGACGACGCAGCCCAGTCCCAGGCTCAGGGCAAGGAACTTGATGGACAGGTCCACCGCACGCGGAAGCGCCAGGACCATCGTATCGCCCAGGGCCATCACCAGGATCACCAGGAGGAAGGCGGGGAGTTCGAGTGCGATCAGGCCGAGCAGGATGCTCTTCCACACGGCGGGCGGCCTTCCCGAACTGAACACCATCCACAACCGGTCACCCACCACGCGGCAACTGATGAGATAGGCCGACAACAGCAGGGCACCGAAGATGATGCCCAGCAACAGGGCCACGGGGATGCCGATGACGGTCAGGGCCAGGGTGACGGTGAGGACGGCGAAGACCAGAACGGCCGCCGCCAGCCAGAACATCCCCTCCGTCAACGGACGGATGAGACCTCCCGTGCAGTGCGCGCACATCGAGTGCATGCGATCACCCATCACCGCCAAAAGCAACACGGCCATCACCGCCATCACCGCCAGCCGCAACAGGAGCATCACCACGGTCAGAAGCGGCGCGGCTCCACGGTCGTGTCCCGCCGAGGGCCCCCACCTTCCCAGATCGATGACCTTCCCCCCCACGGACGAACCCTCCTCGCGGAGCACGTCTCCACCCAGGCTCACCGCGTCGCCCTCGACCACGCTCTCGGGCCCCAGTCGAACATCGCCGCCCAGACACACGACCTTGCCCAGGACCTTGCCGTCGATCTCCAGGTCGCCCCCCACCAGCACGACGTCACCCTTCACCAGCTCGTTGCCCTGCACGGTGAAGGACGGGCCGGTCTTGAACACCGACGAACCGATGATCTTCCACTTGCGGTGGTGGCTCTTCATCCGGAGCCGCTCGATCAGCTGCAAGGGGGCCTTCCCGCTGTCGGTGTAGGCCCGTACCGCGCGGTCGATCTCCTCGAGCATCGAATCGGACAGGACCTCGCCGAGTTTCTCGTTCAGATGATCGAAGTTCATCCTGAGGTTCTCGCGCACCTCGGCGGGGATCTTCACGTCGATGTAGCCGCCCCCATCGGTGGCCAGACGAAAGCGGTCCGGTCCGATCTCCACCTGCACGCTTCCGATCCGACCCTTCCCACTGCCCCGTTCCCACACGCCCAGCGTGCTCTCACCGGGTGCGGACACCGAGAAGCTGTCGTCCACCGAGATCCGTACAAGGACGGTGGAGTCCGGCGACTCGGCGGCCCGGGATACAGGCTCCACCAACAGGGCGCCCCCGGCGGACGCCGCCACGAAGAGCAAGAGGATCCACCGGGGAAAGCGAGCGCGGCGAAGAGGATCAGACATGTCGTTCCTTCGTCGAGTCGTTTCCCCTCGCTCCGAACAGGGCGAGCACGATCAGACCGAACAGCGCTCCGGAGAGAACGGTGACCACCTCGGGGCCCCAGGCCCTCGACAGGCTCTGGACGAACGACACGGCTCCCTCCCAGGCTCCGCTCAGCCCGCGCAGGAGCGTGGACAACACCGGAACCGAAGCCGACGAGCGCACCACCTCCTGCAGACCCTGCTGCACGGCGGAAGCCGCCGCCGAAGCCGCTTCCTGCAACACGCTGTGGCTGATCACCAGGAACAACAGATAGGCGGCGAACACCGCGCCGGCTCCCGAACGCAGGCCCCGCCCCAGGGCCCCGAGCCAGGCCAGGGGCCGCGACCCCAGCACCAACTGCGGCCATGCCTTGCGCGGCGCGCCCGCGTAGAGATCGTAGGGAACCGTCGCGAGAACCCGCTCGTCGAAACCATCGGGAGGCTCGGCGCGGGGAAGACCGTCGAGCACAGAGAAGAGCCGGCGGTAGTTCTCCATCTCGGCGGCCAGCTTCGCATCTTGCTGGGCGTCGAGGAACAGACGCGTCGCCCTGGGCCCCGGCAGGTCGCCGTCCAGATAGCGCTGCACGAGACGGTCGAGATCGTTTCGGTCGTGCGCATCCATGATGATTCCATCCCCCTAATGCAGGAGATCGGGCCGCCCCCGACGCCTTTGCAATTTGTTCTTCATCAGGGCCCGGGCGCGATGGATCCGTGCCTTCACCGTACCCAGGGGAAGATCGAGCATCGTCGCAATCTCCTCGTAGCTGAGCTGCTCCTGATGCCTCAGCACGATCATCACCCGATAGTGAGGAGGCAGCTCGTCGATGACCTCCTGCAGGATGCGGTGCAACTCGTCGCTGTGCAGCAACTCGTCGGGCAAGGGGTTCCGATCGGGCAGTTCCCTCTCGATCTCCTCGCCCCGGAACTGCACCGGCTCGTCCAGACGCAACATCTTCACCCGGTTCTTCCGGATGAAATCGATGCACTGGTTCGCAGCGATCTTGAACAGCCAGCTCCGGAACGCGTAGCGCTCGTCGTAGCGCTCGAGCATGGAGAAGACCTTGATGAAGACGTCCTGGGCCACGTCCTGGGCGTCTTCGGGGTTCTTCAACATGCGCAGGCACAGGTTGAAGATCGGGGCGCGGTATCGCCGCAACAACTCCGCGAACGCGGTTTCCTCACCCCTCCGCGCCCGGACGATCACCTGGCTGTCCTTCAAGGCGCCTCCCGTGGCAACTCACGACGATGGCACGTCCGGCAGGGACGCGCCCGATCCGCCGGGGCGCAGATCCACCCCGGGGCGAGGTCGCGCCTCGGGATGCCGCTCCACCCGAAGAGTCCGCCCGGTCGGGGCCGCCTCCGGATTACGGAAGCGGCCGCCGGCGGGTTGCACCGAAGCGCGCGCAGCCGGCTCCGGCGAAGGGCCAAGCGGGCGTCCAACCCCCTGTCAATCCTTGCGTTCAAGCGATTCCACCACTGCTTGACGACCGTCGCCGGGGGGGATATGGTGCTTCCATCATCCGCAAGCGGCAGCTGCGGCGTCCCCCCGAAACCGAAGAAGAGGCAGGCCATGAGCCAGATCGAACAAATCCACGCGCGGCAGATCCTCGACAGCCGGGGCAACCCGACCATCGAAGTGGACGTGATCCTCGATGATGGCTCCTTCGGCCGGGCCGCAGTGCCCTCGGGCGCTTCCACCGGCGAACACGAGGCGGTCGAACTGCGCGACGACGATCCGGCCCTCTACCTTGGGAAAGGGGTAGAGAGAGCGGTTCACAATGTCAACGACGAGATCGCCGGCGAGGTGGAGGGCCTGGACGCGACCGACCAGATGCTCGTCGACGGGGTGATGGTCGAACTCGACGGAACCCCCAACAAGTCGCACCTGGGCGCCAACGCCATCCTGGGCGTGTCCCTGGCCGTCTCCAAGGCAGCGGCCATGAGCACGGGCCTGTCCTACTTCCGCTATCTCGGCGGGGTCTCCGCCCGCACCCTGCCCGTTCCGATGTTCAACGTCCTCAACGGAGGCAAACACGCCGACAACAACGTCGACATCCAGGAATTCATGATCATGCCGCTGGGCGCGGAGAGCTTCAGCCATGCCCTGCGGATGGGTTCGGAGACCTTCCATCACCTGAAGAAGGTGCTGCAGGAGAACGGCTACTCCACCGCAGTGGGCGACGAGGGCGGCTTCGCCCCCAGCCTGAAGAGCAACGCCGAGGCGGTCGAGCACATCCTGCGGGCCATCGAGAACGCCGGCTACCGTCCGGGTGAAGACATCTCCATCGCCCTCGACCCGGCCGCATCGTCCTTCTACCACGATGGCCACTACGTGCTCGAGGCCGAGGGCGGCGAGCCGTGGACCAGCGAACGCCTGGTGGAGTTCTGGGAGAGCTGGGTCGACAAGTACCCCATCGTCTCCATCGAGGACGGCCACGACGAGAACGATTGGGACGGCTTCGCCCTGATGAACGAGCGCCTGGGCGACCGCATCCAGATCGTCGGCGACGACATCTTCGTCACCAATCCCTCGCGCCTGGAGCGAGGCATCGAAGAGGACGTGGCCAACAGCATCCTCATCAAGCTCAACCAGATCGGCACCTTGACCGAGACCCTCCAGGTGATCGAAATGGCCAAGGAGGCGTCCTTCACCAACGTCGTCTCCCATCGCAGCGGAGAGACCGAGGACGTCAGCCTGGCGCACCTGGCCGTGGCCACCAACGCGGGACAGATCAAGAGCGGCTCGATCAGCCGCACCGACCGCATCTGCAAGTACAATGAGCTGCTGCGCATCGAGGAAGAACTCGGAGACCGGGCGATCTACCCGGGGGATGACTGCTTCTACAACCTCTGAGACGGAAGGCAGCATCGACGACCATGAGCCCTCAGCTCGACCAGCGGCCGAATTTCCTGCGGCGGATCCCCCGCAAGGAAGAGATGGGCCGCCGTTTCCGACTCGCCCTGTGGGTGGCCGGCGCCGGTTTCATCCTGTACACCCTGCTGCTCGGTGAAGGCGGGTGGATCCGGGTGGCCCGCTTGCAAGGTGAGGTGGAATCGCTCGAGGGAGAGCTCCGGGTCCTCGACCAGCAACAGGCCCAACTGCGGCAGCGGCTCGACGGGCTGGCGCAGCCGGGCTCGGCGACCCTGGAGAAGGTGGCCCGCGAGCGCTACGGAATGCACCGCAAGGGGGAACGGGTCATCCACATCCTCGGCACCGAAGACGAGAGTCTCGCTCCGCGGGCCCCTTCCCTCGATCCGGGCTCGCAAGAACCCCCGCCGCCGGGATCGCCCTGAGAAAGTCCTTCCATCCACAGGAGATCCGGCCGGGGCCGGATCTTGACACTGTCGCCCTTCTCGACTACCTTGCGCGCTGATATCGACGCGGGGTGGAGCAGTCCGGTAGCTCGTTGGGCTCATAACCCAAAGGTCACGGGTTCGAATCCCGTCCCCGCTACCATTCGAAGAGGCCGCCGGCCATCCGGCGGCCTCTTCGCGTTCCCCGACTGCCGGAAACGGGCCA
>JAOZPE010000010.1:31339-75058 GCA_029932915.1 Candidatus Krumholzibacteriia bacterium | reverse complement strand
GCCGGCTGAGGCCACGAGCTTCGGGGGATGGAAGGCGCGGTTCGGGGGGCGGTGACCGGGCGATGAACCAGGATCTCGTTTCCATCGATCTCGACCGCGCGTCCCCGCTGATCGACGCGGGGAGGCTGGACGCACTCGCGCCGCGTGTGCTCTCGGCCCGCGATGATCTCCTCGCGCGCCGGGGTCCTGGGGCCGAGTTCCTGGGGTGGCTCGACCTGCCCGGCCGCTGGGACGACGAGTCGGAGAGGATCGTGGCCACCGCGGCCCGTCTGCGAACGGAGATCGATACCCTGGTGGTGGTGGGCATCGGGGGCAGCTACCTGGGCGCCCGCGCGCTGTACGAGGCGCTGCGGTTCCGGTTGCGGCAGAGCGGGGGACCGCGCCTGCTCTTCATGGGCCATCACCTGGAGGCCGCGGCGTATGCCGAACTCCTCGAGGAACTCGAGGGTTGCGACTACGCGGTGAACGTCATCTCCAAGAGCGGGACCACCACCGAACCGGCCATCGCCTTCCGCCTGTTGCGCCGCCAGCTCGAAGATCGATTCGGCCGGGAAGGCGCGGCCCGGCGCATCCTCGCCACCACCGACGCCGCTCGCGGCGCGCTGCATGAACTGGCGGCGGCCAAGGGCTATGAGCGCTTCACCGTTCCCGGCGATGTGGGCGGACGCTTCAGCGTGCTCTCGCCGGTGGGACTCTTTCCCCTGGCGGTGGCCGGCGTCGATCCCCGGCGCCTGCTCGCCGGCGCCGCCGCCGAGCTCGAGCGCTTCCAACGGGCGCGCGCGCTGCGGGACGCCCCGTCGTTGCTCTACGCCGCGTTGCGCCACCTGGCGGGCGACGCCGGCCTGGCCATCGAGGTGCTGGCCTCCTTCCATCCTTCCCTGCACCACCTGGCCGAGTGGTGGAAGCAGTTGTTCGGCGAGAGCGAGGGGAAGGACCACCAGGGACTCTTTCCCGCCTCGGTCGATTACACCACCGACCTGCATTCGTTGGGGCAGTACCTGCAGGACGGCCGGCGGATTCTCCTGGAGACCTTCCTGGCCGTCGACCGCCCGGCCGCGGGTCCGCTCATTCCCGAAGACCCCGACGACCTGGACGGTCTGGACTACCTGGCCCACCGGCCGCTGGCGGAGATCAACGCCCTTGCGCTGGGCGCGGTCGCCGACGCCCACTGCGACGGAGGGGTGCCCAACGCGACGGTGCACCTGCCCGAGGTGGAGGAGTTCGCTCTGGGTTCGCTGCTGATGTTCTTCGAGACGGCAGTGAGCGTCAGTGGACGGCTCCTGGGGGTGAATCCCTTCGACCAACCGGGGGTCGAGGCCTACAAGCGCAATCTCTTCCGGGTGTTGGGCAAGCCGGGCGCCTAGCCCTGCCGCCCGTTCGGTGGCAGCCGCTCAGCGGCTGGCGCTGGAGTAACCGGCCTTCCACGCTCCCATGCTGTGTTCGGGCAGGGGGGCGCCCTCGTCGGGGGTGCCGTCGTCGAAGACGATGCGCTCGAGCTTCTCGGCCATGTCCAGGGTGAGTTTCGAGCGGGCGGCGTAGCCGTCACTGGCGGTCAAGCCGTCCCGGGAGAAGTCGACCCCGCCACCTCCGGCCGAGGGGTGGATGCCGTCGTCGGAGATGAGCGTGCCCGTCCAGTTGTCCGGCTGGTAGTGCACGATGTAGGCGTAGAAGTCGATGAGGGGAATCTGCAGTTCACTGGCCAGGGCCTTGATCTGCTGGTTGGCCAGATCGACCCGCCCGTCGTCCACATGGCGTTCGGAGGGAGGGATGGTGCTCAATACCGGAATGACACCGAGATCGATGAAGCCCTCCAGGAAGTCACGGTACTGCTCCTTCCACACCGAGGGTTTCCAGTCGTCCGGATTGATGTCGTTCGTGCCGAACATCACCACAGCCCAGGAGAAATCGCCCGGTGTCGTGCCGTCACCCTCCTCGACGCAGAGCCGGGGATGTCCGATACCGACGGCATTGGCCAGGCGCCAGCCGCCCCGGTTGCCGTAGGGGGTTTCCTTCCCGTGATCGCGATAGAAGGAATTGGCGTCGGCCGGTTTTTCTCCTCCATAGGCCAGCCATGAGCGGATGGGATCGTAGTCGTGGCCGGTCTCGTTGGGGTCGGCGCCGTAGAGGACGACGTTGCGGAAATAGGCCGACGATTCGGTGATGGAGTCGCCGATCTGGCCCATGCGTCCCTCCACCCGTCCCGCCTCGACCCCGTGGGCGAGGATCGAGCGAAGGTGGGCCTTCATGGTCGCGGTGATGGGGCTCAGGTACTGGGAGTCGTCGGCCCAGGCCGCGCCGTCCCATTGGGCGGTGGCCGCGGAAGGGAGCGAGAGACCCAGAAGGAGGACGAGGGATACGAGCAGACCGGACATGGAGAAGACACGCAGTTTCACGGCAACGATCCTTTTCCCGAAGAGATGACCGACGGGTTCGGGGGAACGCTTCGACGGCGGTCTTCGCGGTGAAGCCTTCCCTTCGGTGATCATGGGTGTTCCTGTACCATGATGCTCCCGGGCCACCGCCTCATGATAGGAAGATTCGTGCCCGGCGGCCGGGGGTGTTCTCCCCCATACCGGCGAGAGCCGCGTCCGGGCATCCGGTTGCGCAGTCGTCCCTGAAGGGACGGATCGTTCCCGTCCCCCGCCTGGAGTGCCATGGCCAACCTCCTGCTCGTCGCCGCCATCACGGTCGTTTCGCTGGCGGGCTTCCTCCGCCCCTCCCTGGTCGATCGCTATCTCTTCGACAGTCGGGCGATCCTGCGGGGCCACCAGTACGAGCGCATGTTGACCAGTTCGTTCCTGCACGCCGGCCTGGGACATCTGGCCTTCAATCTCATCAGTCTGTACAGCTTCGGCCTGGGGATCGAGAGGGTCTACGGCGCCGCGAGCTTCCTGCTCATCTACTTCTCCGGGGTGCTCGGCGGCGCCTTTTTCTCACTGTGGTTGCATCGGGACGAGGCGTACCGGGCCGTGGGCGCGTCCGGTGGGGTGTGTGGCGTCATCTACGCCGCCATCTTCCTGCTGCCCGGAACCTCCGTGTACATCTTCTTCATTCCCTACCCGGTTCCCGCATCGGTCTACGCCATCCTGTTCCTGGGGATCTCCATCTGGGGCATGCAGTCGCGTTTCGGACACATCGGGCACGATGCCCACGTCGGAGGGGCCTTGGTCGGCCTGGCGGTGACCACCCTTCTCCATCCGGGGATCGTCGCCGCCCAGCCCCTGCTCTATCTGGGCATCGTCACGATCTCGGCGGCCCTGATCGTGTGGTTGCGGCGCAGGAACCGGCGCTAGAAGCCCAGCACCAGGCCCGCGCTCAGTTCGGTCTGCAGGACGGTGCTGGTCTGCAGGGTGTCGTAGCAGCCCAGCGCGGGGTCGCAGAAGATGCCGCCCTGGGTGTTGAGGAAGGCCGAGTAGATCCGCAGTTGGGCGCGCACGCCGAAGCTCTCGCTGAAGTAGTACTTGGCGCCACCGCCGAGGATCATCATGAACTCCCACTCGCTGTCGAGTCGGCCTTCCTGTGGATCCCAGTTGGTGGCTCCCAGGCCGAAGCTGACGAAGGGTGTGAGCTTGTCCTGGGTGATGGCGTAGTTGATGCCCACGCTCAACTGGTTCGTCGCCATGTCGAAACCATCGAGTTCGGTTCCGCCCGAGAGGATGGGTTCGAAGCCCATGCGGGTCTCCTGGTGGGCCCAGCTCAGCTCCAATTGCAGTTTCTCCTGCATGCGGATCCCCACCGTCAGGCCGTAGTTCAGCGAGTCGTCGGGCTTGAGATCGCCGGCCACCGTCTCCAGGCGGCCGCCGAAGGCGTAACCGGCGAAGGGATGCAGCTCCCACTGTGGCTGGGCGAGAACGGGAGCGGCGCCTGCGGTGAGGGCGAGCGCGAGCGCGATGATTCCGGTGGTCGTGCGCATGGTCCGGCAACTCCTCGACTGGATCCTGGCGAAGATGGGCTTCGAGAACCCTGGATACGCACAAAGCCGCCCCACGTCAATTTCCGCCTGCCGCCGGCTTGCTCCCGTTCGCCGGAGGGCCTAGTCTGGAAATCCACGTTCGGGCCCGCCTGGGACGCCGGATCGCTCCCGCGGGAGCTTTGCCCCGATGCCCGCCGAGGCCCCCGCCACCGACGCCCGTGGCCCGATCACCGCAACGAGGGGAAGTCCGCGATGCACCCCGTTTCCGTCGAAGAACTCCGCCGCCGGGCCGAGGCCTGGCTCCAGGAGGATCCCGATCCCGACACCCGGGCGGAGCTGAAGGCCGCCCTGGAGAAGAACGACGAAGAGGCGCTTCGTGAGGGCTTCGCCCACAGCCTGCATTTCGGTACGGCGGGTCTGCGGGGGGTGCTCGGACCCGGTCCGGGCCGCATGAACCGGGCCCTCGTGCGGCGGGTGAGCTGTGGACTGGGCCGCTATCTCCTGGAGACGGTCGAGGACGCCGCCGAGCGGGGCGTGGTGGTGGGCTACGATGCCCGTCATCTCTCGGCCGCCTTCGCCCGGGACACCGCAGAGGTGCTGGCCGGGCTGGGGGTGAGGGTCCATCTCTTCTTGCGCCTGGCGCCGACCCCGCTGGTGGCGGTGGCGGTGCGGGCTCTCGGCGCGGCGGCCGGAGTGATGGTCACCGCCAGCCACAATCCCCCCCGTTACAACGGCTACAAGGTGTACTGGGGCAACGGCGCCCAGATCATCCCTCCCCACGACGAGGGGATCGCCGCTGCCATCGAGGCCATCTCGAGTCTGCAGGAAGTGCCGTTGGCGATGCTCGATGAGGCCCGCGACGCCGGCCTGGTGCGCGACGTCGGCCGCAAGATGCTGGACGACTATCTCGACGACATCCTGCGCCTGAGGCGGCATCCCGAGGTGACGAGTTCCCTGGACATCGTCTACACCCCCCTGCACGGAGTCGGCGGTGAAGCGGTGGTGGAGGCGTTCCGCCGGGCCGGCTACTGCCCGCTCCATCTGGTCGAGGAACAGTTCACGCCGGACGGGGACTTTCCCACCGTGCGCTTCCCCAACCCCGAGGAAGAAGGGGCGATGGACCTCGCGCTGGCCCGGGCCCGGAAGGTGGACGCCGATCTCGTGCTGGCCAACGACCCCGACGCCGACCGCCTGGCGGTGGCGGTGCGCGATGGAAGCGGTGGGTACCGGATGCTCACCGGAGATCAGATCGGGGTTCTGCTGGCCCATTACCTGTTGACCGAGAACCTGCCTGCCGACATCCGGCCGCTCCTGGTGACCACCATCGTCTCCTCCCGTCTGCTCTCGAAGATGGCTGCGGCCCACGGGGCGGCCTACGGGGAGACCCTCACCGGTTTCAAGTGGATCGCGAACCTGGCCCAGCAGCGCCAACGCGAGCGGGGCGAGGAGATGTTGCTGGGCTACGAGGAGGCCCTGGGCTATTCGGTGGGAAGGGTCACCGCCGACAAGGACGGCATCTCCGCCGCGCTGATCTTCGCCGAGCTCACGGCGGTCTACCACGACCGCGGCCGCAGCGTGTTGGAGGTCCTCGAGGAGATCCACCGTCGCCACGGCCTGCACCTGACGCGTCAGAAGAGTCTGGTGCTGCCGGGCCTGGAGGGCGCGGACCGGATCGCCGCCATCATGGACGCGGTCCGCAAGCATCCCCCCGAGCGCATCGGCCCACGTCCGGTCGCCTGGATGCTCGACTATCTCGACGGCCACACCAGGGCACTCGCGCCGGCGGCCGGCGAGGCCCAGGGCGAAGGCCGGCCGGAGGGGGCGACTCCGGCTGCGGACAGCGAGATGCCGGCGCCTTCCCTTCCCGAGGGTCTGCCCGCGAGCAATGTCCTCGCCCTGCTGCTCGACGACGCGACCCGCATCCTGTTGCGTCCCAGCGGGACCGAACCCAAGCTCAAGCTCTACTTCGAGCTGGTCCACTCCGTGGGCGAGGACGAGAGCATGGCCGAGGCCGAGAGCCGTGCGCGCGAGCGCATGGACGAGTTGGTCGAGGATCTGCTGCGGCGGATCGAGCAACTGGGATGAGGCCATCGGAGCTGGATGAAGCCATGGGATCGACCCCCACCTTCCTGGAACTCCCGGGCTCTTCCCTCGAAGGGGCCGATGTCCTGATCGCACGGGCCGCGCTGGAGGGCACGGTCAGTTATGGGAAGGGAACCGCAGCCGCTCCGGACGCCATCCTGCGGGCCAGCCTGCACCTGGAGAGCTTCGACGAGGAGCTCGAATTCGAGCACGAGGGAAGTCTGCGCTACCACGTGTTGCCGCGCCTGGAGGCCGAGGCCGGAGAGCCGCCGGAGAGCTATCTCCCCCGCTTGACCCGTCTCGTCCGTGAGAGGCTCGAGCGCCGGGGCGACCGTCCCCTTCCCCTGCTGCTCGGACTCGGTGGCGAACATTCGGTCACCGCCGCTCTGCTCGAAGCGTTGCTGTCCGGACCGGAGGTCCCGCCTCCGCAGCGGTGGACGGTGGTGCAGATCGACGCGCACGCCGACCTGCGCGAGAGCTACCACGGCAGCCGTCTCAACCACGCCTGTGCGATGCGCCGGGTACTCGACCTGGGAGTGGGCCGCCTCGTGGCGGTGGGCATCCGCAGCGCCGAGGCCGCGGAATTCCGCCTGGCCCGGGAGGATCCGCGCATCGAGACCTGGTACGCGCACCGGATCGAGACGCCCGGAGGCTTCGATGCTCTGCTCGCCGCGCTGCGCGCGGTCGAAGGGCCGCTCTATCTCACCGTCGATGTGGATGGTCTGGAGGTCCACCTGGCCCCCGGTACGGGAACGCCCCAGCCGGGGGGCTTGAGCTGGGCGCGGACGATGGCCGTGCTGCGCGCCCTTCTCCGCCAGGGCGGGGGCGAACTCATGGGAGCCGACATCTGCGAGACCGTACCCCAGCCCCACGGCCAGGTGAACGAGACGGTCGCCGCCCGGCTGGCGTTCAAGATCGCCGGCTACCGTTTCGCACCGCCGTCGGCCTAGTGCACGGCTGCCGGTCCAGCAGCCCTGCTGCCGGCATGGCGAGCTGACGTCGGTCCAGGACATCGCTGCCGGCATGGCGCCTCGCTGTCATATCTGAACTAGAACGCGAAACCGAAGCTGAGGGTCGGGGCAGGCAGCTCGCCTCCCCACTCGCCGTCCTCGTCCACCTCGTGCAGGGTGGGGACGAGCCAGCCCACGAAGGAGCCCAGGACTGCTCCGGCCAGGATGTCGCTGGGGTAGTGCTTGCCCGCCACGTAGCGCAGGCAGCCGGTGAGGGTGGCCACCGAGAGCCCCACACTCCATCCCCAGCCCGAGCTGTGCGGGTGCAGCCGTTCGTGGATCAAGCCGAACTGCAGCGCGGCGGCGAAGGCCAGGGCGGTGTGGCCGGAAGGGAACGAGCGCCACGCGTCGGAGCTTCGCCGTACCCGCTCGGGAATGTCCGGGTCGGGATTGTAGAGGAAGGGACGGGGTCGGTGGATGAGCACCTTCAACAGTTGGGTGGCGCCGACGGTGAGCAGGACGGTCTCCCCGTACATCGCGGCCGCCGCGGCGCTGTCGTCGTCCAGGGCCGCCTCACCGGCCTGGATCACCAGTGCGGCCTGACCCAGACCCACGCCCAGGTCGCTGATCCTCGAGGCCGTCGGCGACCAGCGGCGGCGGGCCGGGGCGTCGATGCCTCCGCTCGCAGGGGCCGCTGACAGGGCGTCGATCTGCTCGGCCGAGGGGGTGAAGGTGTCGTGGAGGATCACCGACAGGCCCAGCAGTGCCGCTCCGGTGCCGAAGAGGGCCACCTCGCGGGTGGTCTCCAGTTCGTAGGGATAGGAGGAGGCCTCGTAGAGCGTGGCCCGGGCTGGGCACAGCCCGGGCCCGATGAGCAGGGTCACCAACAGGAGGACGGGAAGGATACGCGCCATGGCGCGAGCCTAGTACTCCATCTCCGGGGTGACAACCTGTACGCGGACCTCCGGTGGCTGGCGGCTCCAGTCGATGCCCACCACCTGGACGGTCACTTCCTCGCCCACCCGGTAGTACTCGGCCGCGTCGGCCACGTAGCCCCGGTGCATGTCCTTGACGTGCAGGAGGGTCTTGGCGCTCTCGTGCAGATCGAGGAAGACGCCGTATTTCTTCACCGCCTGTACGTGGCAGCGGATGATCTCGCCCTCCTGGGGCAGGTCGATGTTCTCGTGCGGAACCGAGGGCGGATTCGGATCCAGGGCCGAAGTCACCTTGTAGTGGTCGTTCTCGTTGCCGCGGAGGTTGCCATTGGGTTCACCGTCGTCGACGTATTCGTCATCGTCTTCCACCCACTCATCACCGTTTCCCCGGTTGGGATCCTCCCGGGGTGGCTCATAGCCATTGTCGGCGACCGTGACGCGCTCGGGTCCACGCTTGTCGCTCTCGATGCGGTCGCGCAGGTCGCGCAGATCGACGTAGTTCACGCCGACCGCCTGTCGCAGTTCGACCGCAACGTTCTGCTGGGTCGCGGCGACGATGACCCGCTTGCCGCGCACCCTCAGGGCCTCGACCAGGGGTACGAAATCGCTGTCTCCGGTGACGAGGATGACCGTGTCGTAGTGCGCGGCCTCGGTCAATGCGTCGATGACCAGTTCGACGTTGAGGTTGCCCTTGAGTGAGGTCTGGCCGGTCTCGCGGTCGTAGATGCTCTTGAGGATCTTCTTGCGGACGGCGAAACCCACCAGTGTCAGATGGTGCAGGAAGCGCTCCTGTTCAGGCTCGGGCGGATTGCGATACGATTGGTACCAGCGCGCACTGACCACTTCACGTCCTTCGCCGGCCCACCGAAGGAAGGAGGGCCAGTCGATCCACCAGTTCAGGGCTTCCTTCTGTGCGAAGTAGGCGTTGGCTCCATCGATGTAGACGGCGACGCGTTCGGACATGTTCAGCTCCAATCCGTGACATGGGTCGTTCCAAAGTAGGAGGCTCGTTCAATCACTGTTGGGAGCGCGAAACAACGAGCGGGGAACTTCTTTGCCAAATCAGCGGGTGATTGTCACTGAGTCATCTGGATCGTGACCCACACACTCCTGTCAGTCCAAAAGAGTACAATCACCTTCGCCCGTGCTGACCACCCGGGCGGTCCATCTAGAGATAATCTCCCGGGGCGGACGACGCAAGGATCTCAGCGGACGATCTGCAGGGGAGCGCCCTGTACGGGAAGTACACGACCGATCACCGCCGCCGCGTGGCCCGAGGCCGACAGTTGCGCGGCGGCCGCGGCCGCTTCTTCGGGAGGAAGGGCCATGAGCAGGCCGCCCGAGGTCTGGGGATCGTGCAGGAGGTATTCCTCGAAACGCTCCATGCCGTCGGGGATCTCCATCTTTCCCCGCGCGCGTTCCCGATTGGAATGGCCGCCGGCGCAGGTGAAGTTCTCCTGGAGCATCTCCATCGCTCCTTCCAACACCGGCAGGGCGGAGAAGGAGATCTCGAAACACACACCGCTTCCCTCGGCCATCTCCAGCGCATGACCGCTCAGACCGAAACCGGTGACGTCGGTCACCGCGTGCGCGCCCACCTTCGCCGCCAGGCGCGCCGCTTCACGGTTGCTCCGGGTCATCGAGGCGAGCATGGCCCGGTAGCGCGGGTCGTCCTCACCGAAGGCGTCGTTCTTGAAGGCGGTCACCAGGGCCGAGGTTCCCAGGGCCTTGGTCAACACCAGCGCGTCGCCGGGATGGGCTCCGGTGTTGGCCAGGATGCGATCGGGGTGGACCTCGCCCACCACCGCCATTCCGAACTTGATCTCCTGGTCCTTGATCGTGTGACCGCCGACGATGGCCACTCCGGCTGCGCGAGCCACTTCCGAGGCCCCGGAGAGGATCTCCTGGTAGACCTCCACCGGCAGGCCGACGGCGAAACCGGAGATGTTCAACGCGACCAGGGGACGGCCCCCCATGGCCCAGACGTCGCTGATGGCGTTGGTGGCGGCGATGCGTCCGAAATCGCGGGGGTCGTCCACCAGGGGAGTGATGACGTCGACGGTCAGCACCAGCGCCCGATCCTCGTCGATCTGGTAGACGCCGGCGTCGTCCGACGATTCGAAGCCCACCAGCACGCGCGGATCGTCGACACTCAGGGGAAGTCCTTCGAGGATGCGGCCCAGATCCTCCGGGCTCATCTTCGCCGCTCAGCCGGCGGCGCCGGCATGTTGGGTGAGACGGATGCGCTCGGACGCGCTCATGCCCGCACCTCCTTTCCGGTAGAGGGAAGGTACAGAGCCGTCAGAACGTGAAGGTGTCCGCAAAGATGAAGCTGTTGCCGTCACGGTCGCTGAACGCCCACTCGAAGCGCAGATTGTAGGTGTTGAGGTTGAGGTGCAACCCCACGCCCCCCGCGTGGCGCATGTCGGCGTCGCTGATGGTCTGCGCCTGTTCCCAGGCCGTTCCCCAGTCGAAGAAGCCGTGCACACCCACACCCACGGCCTTCCCGTCGCGCAGGGGAACCATGAGGATGGGGTGCCGCAGCTCGATGGTGGCCAGGAAGTTCTCGTCGCCGCGCACACTGGAGAATTCGACGCCGCGGATGTCGCACGGACCACCCAGGTAGCTGCGCTCGTAGACCGGCAGGGGGTCGCTCGCTCCGAGGTAACTCACCCGGCCGGCCAGGATCCCCAGCACGGGAACCTCCTGGAAGGCCGAGAGGAAGAGTTCATAGAAGGTGTAGGCGTCGAGATCGCCGCTTCCGATCGCGCCGAAGGTGGCCTTGGCCCGGGCGTCGATGCCGTGGCTGGGGTAGTAGCGCAGATCCCGGCTGTCGTACTCGAGCTGGGCGACGATGTACGGATCGTCGGTCGTGCCCTCCGGGTACACGTCGTTCCAGGCGGAATGGCTGATCTTCGTTGTGCGATAGGTGTAGCTCGCTGTTGCCCTCAGGTGCGAGAGGAGATCGCGCCACAGGGAGAAGGTGCCGCCGATGTCCTCGAACTCGAAGGGTTCGTAGACGAAGCGGTAGCGCTCGTAGTAGCCGCTCAGGCCCACGCCGAGGTGGGCTCCGCCGAGGATCCACGGATTCTTCCAGCCCAGCGAGTAGTGGTGCTGGTGGCCCCAGTGCATCTGGGCCCACAGGGTCTCCCCGCGCCCGCGGAAGTTGATCATCCTGCCCGTGAGCCCATACATCCAGTCGAAGCGCCGGGTCCACCGCAGGGTCGGGCGTCCGTCGAAACGATGGTCCTCCTCCACCTGGATGATCAGCACGACCTGTCCGGGCTCGGGGCGTTGCACCTGGATGTCGACGTAGGCGATGAAGTCGAGCTGTTCGAGGCGGAACCAGGCGTCGTTGAGGGCGTCGTCGTCGTAGACGTCTCCCTCGTGGAAGCCCAGTTCCCTCCGCAGGATGTATTCATGGGTGGTGTGATTGCCCTGGAAACGGATCTCGCGGATGACGCGGGGTCCCTGTTGTTTCGCGAAGGGGTTCCCCGCGTGTGCATCGGCGATGCCCTCGATGCGGAAGGACGGGACGCCGCGGCCGGCCGTCTCGTCCGGTGCGGGCAGGGGCAGGCTCGTCGTCAGCAGGACGAGGGCGGCGAGCAGGGCCAGACACTGCGATGGGCAGAGGCGATATCGCTTCATGATGCGGAGAGACTACACAGAAGCGCAGCGGACGGAAAGAGGGGAAACTAATAGAGGTCGAGTTCGGTCTCCTCCGATTCGGGGATCGAGCGCGTGCGCAGGCCCAGCAGGAGATTGCGGTCGCGGAGTTCCCGCTGCAGTTCCCTCAATTTGCGGTAGAAGAGCCGGGCGTCCTGTTCGATCCACTCGCCGGCCCATTCGCTGCGGTGCATGCCCTCCAGGAGCGTACTGCAATCCTCGAGCAGGCGCAGGATCCGCGCGTCACAGGCCTGGAGCTCCCGCATCGCGCCGTCCTCGGCGATCCGTCTGCGGATGGTTCCCCCGCAATTGAGGATGCCGAAGAGGTCGGTGATCATGTTCACCAGGTGATCGACGATGCGATGGTCACGGCGGGGCAGGATGTTGCCTTGCAGCTCGCTGAGGTCGAGCAGCCGCTCTCCCCAGCTCTTGATGTGTCGTCCCACCGCCATCCGGTAGGGTGCTTCGCCCCGGTAGGACGATTCGGGATCTCGGTACTCCTCGTACTCGGGAAGGGCGTTCAAGACCTCACCGAAGTGGAGGGGGTAGAGTTCGGCGCTATCGCTCATGGACCTTCCTCATCGCTGCGCTGTGTGTCCCTTCGGTGCACGGGAGGTTCCGTTGATTCCAGCTTCGGGAAAGGCATACTCCGTTCCAGCGCGGCCCGTTGCCGCCGAGAACGCAAAAGGGGTCCACCCTTTCGGGTGAACCCCTTTCTCAGCGGGGGAGGTGCGGCAGTGAGCCCGGATGACCGTCGCGCCTGGACCCTCGCTGAGTCCTGTTTCGACGACCGGGCCTCAGCGGACCTCGATCCGCTTCGGCAGGGCCTTCTCGCGCTTCGGCAGGGTCACGACCAGCACGCCGTTGCGCAGCTCGGCCTTGATGTCGTCTCCGTTGATCTCGTCGCCGAGGGTGAAGGTCCGGCGGTAACGAGCCCGCGCGACCCGCTCGATGCGGATGGCCTTGCGGTTCTCCTTCTCCTCGGTCTTCCGCTCGGCTTCGATGATCAGCGTTCCGTTCTCCACTTCCACCTTCAGGTCTTTCTTGTCGACGCCGGGAAGGTCGACTTCCACCGTGAACTGCGCGTCATCCTCGTGGATGTCCACGCGAGGGGTCAAAAGGGTTTCCCCTTCCTCGGCCAGCGAGTACCGGCCAAGGCCGTCGAACAGAGCGTCAAAAGCGTCGAATGGAGTCAGCATCTTGTTGAGCATGTCCAATCCCTTCCTTTCCATCCTGGATTCTCGCGTTTCTGCGAGTCTTCGATTCGTCTTGCCTTCGACCTTCGCCTTTATCAACCTCGATGCCAAAGAATGAAGGCTCTGCTTGCATTTCGGTAAGGGCTTGTACTACTGTCACTTAGAGATTTCCGTGCTGCGGGGCGAAGCGCCGCGGTCCGCCATCTCGCTGACACCCTTTCCTTTGATACTGCCAAAATGTCATGAATCTGCACATGAAATCCGTCAGGGCGTCAGGTTGGGCGGGGAAACCTTTTCCCTGCGGGTTCCTCCAGGGATGGGGACGAGCCCTGGGGGCGACGTTGCTCGTCCTGGTCCCGTCGGTGGCATTGTTCATCCTGATCCTGGTGGCGGCGCTGCTCGTCGCGGTTCGGCCGGCGGACGCGGTGGTGGGGGCCGCCACCGGCTCCCCGGGGCCGCCTTCCCCGGCGGGCGCTCCCTACATCCGCCACATCGTCTTCGGGGGGATGCCCATCTTCTCCCAGAGCGACCGCGAGCGTTTTCCCTGGTTGCCCCTGTCCTGGGTCGATGCCTTCCATATCGACACCCGGGAGGGAACCCTGCGCGAGGAACTCCTGGTGGCCGAGGGGGACCGCGCCGAACCCCGCCTGCTGGAGGAGAGCGAGCGCAAGTTGCGGGCGACGGGCATCGTCACCGAGGTGCGCCTGGAGACCCAGCACGTCGCCCCCGATAGCGTCGACCTCTATGTCCACACCCGGGAGGTGTGGACTACCACCGTCGATCTGAGGTTCGAGAGCTTCGAGGGCACCCGTCTGCTATCCTTCCGTCTGGCCGAGAAGAACCTGCTGGGGACGGGCCGTGAGTTCAGCGTCGCCCGCAACGAGGATCTCGACCGTACCACCTGGGCGGTGTCCCTGCGCGATCGCCACGCCTTCGACCACCGCTGGGACATCGGCTTCGATCTGCGCGATGCCAGCGACGGCGGGTCCTTCGCCTGGCATCTGGACCGGCCCTTCTTCAGCCTGGATTCGCGCTGGGGATGGGTCACCAGCTACGTGCACGGCGGGGCCTCTCCCCGTTACTACGTGGGGGGGCCGTACTATGTCCGTCCCCACGGCGACCTCAGCCATGCAATGCTCGAGCTGCAGCGCCGGGTGGGGCATTGGGGCGAAGGCGTGGTGCGGGTCGGCGCAGGGATGAGGATCCAGGACCAGCGCTTCAATCCGCAGAGGGACGCGGTGCTCTACGATGCGGCCGGTCCAACTCCCTTCGTGGTCGATCTCGGGGGGAACTATCCGGAGAACCGCCGGGTCCGCGGTCCCATCGCCACCTTGAGCCGCGTGCCCATGAGCTATCAACACCGCCGTTTCCTCGACCAGATGGGCCGGCAGGAGGACATCGCGACCGGTCACGATCTGAGCGTCTCGGCCGGCTGGGTCACCAAGGCCCTCGGCAGCAGCTTCTCGGGCCTGTGGTTCCAGGGGGCCGACCACTGGAACATCGCCTCCACCCGTACCATCGTGCGGCTGGACGCCGGGGCCCAGGGTCACCTGGGCGAGGCGAAGAATCCCAACATCAAGGCCTTCCTCCAGGCCCGCCTCAACTGGAACTGGTTGCCCTCGCTGAGCATCGCGGGCTCGCTCCTGGGGAAGACGGGCAGTAACATCGATCGCCACCGGGTCTACACCCTGGGCCTCGATACCGGCTTGCGTTCGGCACGGGTGAGGGAGTATCCCGGGGACCGTCTGTTGCGGGCCAACCTGGAGCTGAGATGGGTCTACCGGAAGGGCCTGGTCGACCTGCTCACGCCGGGAATCACCGTCTTCGCCGACTTCGGCAGCACGTGGTTCGAGGACGAGACGGATTTCCAGTTCTCCGACGTCCGCGGCGCGATCGGGGTGGGTCTGCGCCTGGGCTTGAACCGCTCGGCGACGAACGCGCCGGTGCGGATCGATCTGGGCTGGCCGGTGTTGTATTCGACGCATCGTTCGGCGCCGGTGGTGAGCATCGGCACCGGACACGTCTTCTGAGCGAGGATCCATGGCGGACACCGGACGCATAGCGCGCAACACCTTGTTCCTGAGTCTTGCCCACGGCGCGTCCAAGTTCTTCAGCCTGCTGCTCACCATGTTCGCCACCCGTATCCTCGGAGCGGCCGGCTACGGGCTGTATACCGCGGGCAACACCTTCATCGAGGTGGGGCGGGTCCTGGCCGGAGGCGGCCTCGACTATCTCGTCACCCGCGAGGTCACCGACGACAGCGAGGCCGTGAGCCGGGTGGCTTCCGGGGCGGCGGCGGTGAAGGTGCTCCTGTCGGCGGTGGCCTATGCGCTGGTGGTCACCGTCGTCTGGCGTCTGCACTACCCGGCGGCGGTGCTGCACGTGGTGCTCATCCTGGGCACCATCATCTTCTTCGAGAACATCAGCGACGTCGCCGACGCGGTCTTCCAGGGCTTCCAGCGGATGGATTTCACCACCCGCACCATGCTGGTCTCCTCGGCCGCCATCTTCGTCTTCGCGGCCGGTGCCCTGCTGAGCGGGCTGGGCCTGGTGGGTTTCGTCACCGGGATCACCCTGGGATGCCTGGTGAGGATGGTGGTGGGGGTCGGCTTCCTGCGCCGCCGTTTCGGCCGCCTCTCACCGAAGGAGGTGCGGCGGAAGGAGCTGCGGCGGCTCACCCGCGCCGCCGTGCCCCTGATGGGAGCCACCATCCTCAGCCTGGTCTTCCACCGCATCGACATCCTCATGCTCAGCCGCATGGTCGATGAGGCCCACTGGGGCTACTACGGGGTGGCGGTACGGGTGGTCGATGTGGTGGTCCTGGCCCCGCGGATCCTGGCGACGGCGGTCTATCCCCAGATCCGTCTCGCCCGCGAGTACGGTCCCCCCTCTGTGGCTCGGCTGATGACCGCGAGCACCCGTCTGACGGTGGTGAGCTGTTCGGCACTGGCCCTGCTGGTGTGGATCTTCGCTCCGGTGGCGGTGCGGGTGATGGCCGGCGGTGGTTATGAGCCGGCCATCGGTGCGCTGCGGGTGCTTGCCTGGGCCATCGCCCTGCAGGCCGGCGCGCACATGATGGTGCGATTGCTCTTCGCCGCCGATCGCGAACGCGATCTCTTGCCCATCGGGATCATCGGCATCGTGGCCAACGTGGTGTTGAACCGGAAGTGGATTCCCATCCTGGGCATCGACGGTGCCGCCCTGGCCACCGTCGTCAGCTATGCCCTGACCCTCCTTCTCTACTACATCTATGCCGCGCGCAGCGGTTACCGCGTTCCCCTGTGGCGATCCTCCGGCGGTGCCTTGATCGCCCTGGCCGCCGCGGCCGCGAGCACCTACCTGCTGGAAGGGGAGAGCCTGTGGCTGCGGGCCTCGGCCTCCGGGGCCGTGTGGCTGGCGGTGCTCTTCCTGTTGCGGGTGAACGTGCTGCAGGAACTGCGCGAAGGCTGGCGCCTGTTGCGCCGCCGTTGAGCGCGCCGCCCGGGGGAAGCCCGGCGCCCGGGTCGGTCGGGAGATCCCAGCGCCACGCTTCGCCCGCAGGTCCCGGCGCCCGGGCCGGCCTGGAGAGCTTCGCTGCGTCGGTGGCTTCCGCCCCATCGGCGATCAGGGCTTTTCGTCGTCGTCCTCGCGGCGGTCGAGTTCCTGGAGGAAGCGGCTGATCGGGTCGCCGCCGGGGCCGTGACCCACCCGCGGTGGGGGTGGAGGCGGCTGGCCGGGCTGACGGAAGGGCCGGTGCGCAGAGAAGGGATCCGGCGTCGGCCGCCGCGGCCCGGAGCCGATGTCCTCCGGGGGGACGAAACCGGCCATGGCCTGCTTGCGGCGAGCCACCACCGCCCGTCCCGGCCCGAAGACGTAGCGCAGGTAAAGGTAGCCGGCGACGAAACCGCCGATGTGGGCCCAGTGGGCGGTCCCCCCCTGCCCGCTGCCCAGCGATCCGAGGCCCGAGAGCACCTGGATGAAGATCCAGAAGCCCAGCAGCACCATCGCTGGCAGCTGGATGAAGGTGACGAAGAAGAGCAGGAAGACCAGGGTCGTCACCCGCGCATGCGGATAGACCACCATGTAGGCTCCCAGTACCCCGCTGATGGCTCCGCTGGCCCCGATCACCGGCACGGTGGCGGCCGGATGGAGCAGGACGTGGGCGAGCAGCCCGGCCAGGCCGGTTGCCAGGTAGAAGAAGAGGAAGCGGAGGTGCCCGAGGAAGTCCTCGATGTTGTTCCCGAAGATCCACAGGTAGAGCATGTTGAAGGCCAGGTGGAGGAATCCACCGTGCAGGAACATGCTGCTGAAGGCGGTGAACCAGCCGGGGTAGTCCTGGGCGATCAGGGGGCCTCCGGTCAGCTCGATCGCCTCGCGGCCGTGGAGGAGGAAGTAGGGCACGGCTCCCCAGCGGGCGAGGAACTGCGGCAGTTGCTGTCCCTGTCCCATCTCCACCAGGAACACGAGGATGTTCAGGGCGATCAGCGTCACGGTGACGTAGGGCGTCGTCCGGGTGGGGTTGTGGTCTTTCAGGGGAAGGAACATCCCGGATCCTCGGGGGAAGTCGGGGGGTGGACACAGCAGGGCTCGCTACGGCTTGTCAGCGCCGCGCTCCTGTCCGAAGATGAATCCCTCGCAAGCGGTGCGGGCAGAGGGCCGGGCGACGCCGTCGGGTGGAGCATACCCCTGACCGGCGGGCGGCGAAAGGATGGGGACGTGGCGACGAGCTGGTTTCTCAAACACCACGACTGGCGCCGGCAGCTCTCCGAGTCCGCCCGGCAGGAAGCCGACCGCGAGGCCGAGGCGCTGCGCCTGATCACCGGCCAGATCCTCCTGGCCGCCGACACCCCCGGCGGCTTCCTCTATCTGGTCGATGCGGGCCGCCTGCGGCTCTCGCGCTTCGACGCGCAGGGAAGGGAGGTCGTGCGGGCGATCCTCGAGGAGGGCGATCTGCTGGTGGACGAGACCCGGCCCGACGGGGCCGAAGGCGGCGGTTACGCGGAGGCCCTGGAGGACGCCCGGATCCTGCGCCTGCCCCTGGGGCGCCTCGACGAGCTGGCGGGGGCGGCTTCCGGCGACTTCCAGAAAGCGCTGGACCGGGCCCGGCGGGAGGGAGAGGACCGCTACGGGGCAGTCTGAAGCCGTTTTCTCGTCTTGACAGTCGAGAAAACGGCCTCTCTGTGCTATACTGCGGTCGAAATCGAGTAGAGATTCCCGCTGGAGGCGTCTTTGGGTCTGCGTCCCCCCTGGGGGCACGTAGAGGCTCCCCCGGCTCCATTGGTGAAGGGCTTTTCCGGGGAAGGGCTTCCCGCAGAAGGTCTTCACCCCTCCGTCCCCACTTGCTCCACCTGCTTTTTCTGTGAGGAGGCATCACGAGAATGTTGCGAACAACCCTGGCAGTCGCGCTCTGCGCGCTCCTCTGCCTTGTGGGCAGCGCCTCTGCCCAGACGAACATCGACGACGTCCAGGTCTACACCGACGCCGGCGCACCTGACACCGAAGCCCCTCTGTGGGGCAGCACCGTCACCGTGCGCGGCGTGATCACCATGCCCGCCGGCGTGCTCAACAGCGGCAGCTACTACATCCAGGATCCCACCGGCGGCATCACCTTCTTCTCCACCACCGCGGGCCTGGCCCTGGGCGACTCGGCCGAGGTCACCGGCACGGTGGGCTCGTACAACGGCAGTGAGATCGACCTGAGCAGTCTCACCATCACCTTCCTCGATGTGTCCACGGTTCCTGCGCCCCTGGTGGTCACCGTCTCGGAGGCCCTCGACTACGACGGCGACGGCCAGCAGAGCGCGGGCGACTACGAGATCATCGGTTTCCTGGGCCAGGTCACCGGCACCATCGCCTACCTGCCCGATCAGGAAGCTCCTCCCTGGCCCAACAACACCGGCCAGGGCTCGGTGGGCCTGACCGACGCCTCGGGCGACACCCTCATCGTCTTCGTCGACCGCACCACCGGCATCGACGCCTCGTCGATGGGCAACGGCGACCTCTTCCAGATCACCGGGATGTTCTCGCCCTACAACGGCCTGATCGAGCTGAAGCCGCGCTTCCAGACCGATCTGGTCAAGAATCCGGGCGATCCCTACCCGGTCGTGGAGGACATCACGCCGTCGCCGTGGACGCCCGAACCGGGCGAGACGGTCACCGTCTCGGCCACCATCACCGACAACGGTGCGATCAGTACAGCGTACCTGTACTACGCCTACGGCGGCAGCGGCAGCTTCACCCAGATGGCGATGACCAACACCGGCGGCGACACCTACGAGGCCACCATCCCCGGCACCAGTGAGGCTTCCATCGAGTACTACATCGAAGCCACCGACAACAGCAGCCAGACCACCCTGGTGCCCGGAACCGCCCCGACCGACTACCTGCAGGTGGCGGTGGGTCTGACCAGCATCTACGACATCCAGTCGAACATGGATGAGACCGGTGGCAGCGCCTACGCGGGCCAGCTGGTCAACGTCGAGGGCATCGTCACCCTGGCTCCGGGCGAGCTGAACGCGCCGGGCAGCCAGTGGATCATCGAGGATCCCGAGGGTGGCTTCTGGAGCGGCCTGTTCGTCTTCGAGAGTTCGGGTTCGAACACCCTCTTCCGCGGCGACAAGGTGCGGATCTCCGGAACGGTGAACGAGTTCTCCGGCACTACCCAGATCATCCCCCAGCGGGGTGACGCCGTCGAACTGGTGAGCTTCAACCAGCCCCTGCCGCCCATCGCGGCCTTCACCAGCACCGTCCTGGACACCACCGAGGCGCTGGAGAACGTCGTGGTGCGCACCTTCATGTCCACGGTGGTCGACACCGTCGCCTCCAGCGACAACTACTACCTGCAGGACACCACCAGCGACAGCCTGCTGACGGTCAATCCCCTCTTCGCCGTCAGCATCGAGCCGCTGCCGGGCGAGACGCAGATCGCCACCGGTCTGCTCGACGGCCGCTACGGCAGCTACCGTCTCTCGCCGCGTGACGACAACGACCTGCGTCTGTACACCACCGCGGTCGAGGGCGGAGCGCCGGCACGGAACTTCGCCACCCTGTCGCGGATCTTCCCCAACCCCTTCAACCCGATGACCCGGATCGAATTCCATCTGCCCCACAAGGGCCTGACGGAGCTGGCGATCTTCAACGCGAGGGGGGAGAGGGTGAAGACCCTCGAGGCCGGTGAACTCGAGGCCGGTGACTACGCGCGGGTCTGGAACGGGATGGACGACGGCGGTTCGCCGGTCTCCAGCGGGGTGTACTACGTGCGCCTGCGCCTGGACACCGAGTCGAGCGTGGTCCAGAAGGTGACCCTGGTGAAGTAGACGAGGAACACCCCCGCGGACGGCGGCGCTTCGCGCGCGCCCTCCGCCTGCGAAAAGGAACGAGGGCCCGGTGGATCTCCGCCGGGCCCTTTTCCATCGGCAAAAAGACCTTGGTGCCCACCGGCCGCAGGCTAAGATAGCGGTGAGCCCACGGCCGATCGTTCCGCGTCGGCGGGCTTGCGCGACCGCTCCGTCCACCGCTCCGACACCCATTTCCCGGAGATCGCCGATGTCCCTGACCGTCCAAGAGATCCTCGGCCGAGCGCACGAACAGGGCCGGCAGGTCCTGCTCGAGCACGAAGCCTATGCCCTGTTGCAGAGCCTGGGCATCGACACCCCCCGCCATCTCTTCGTGCCCCGGGGAGAGCGGCCCGACGCGGCCGAGCTGGCCGCGATGGGTGCCACCGAGGTGGTGCTGAAGGTGGTGTCTCCGGAGATCCTCCACAAGAGCGACGTCGGCGGGGTGCGCATGGTCGGCGGCGGCGAAGCGGAGGTCACGGCGGCCCTGGACGAGATGTGGGAGGAGGTCGCCCGCCGGGCCCCTGACGCGCACATCGAAGGCGCGCTGGTGGTGGAGAAGATCGCTGTCGAGACCGATCGTCCCGGGGTCGAGTACCTCCTGAGCGCGCGGCGCGATCCGGCCCTCGGTCCCTACCTGATGTTCGGCCTGGGGGGGCTGCTCAGCGAGTGGTACGGGCGCCTGGGCGGTGAGCGCGCCCACCTGTTGATGAACGCCGATGGACTGGACGTCGATCGGCAGCTCGAATGCCTGCGGCAGGGCGCGCTCGGCGCGATCGCCCTGCAGGCCAGTCGCCTGCATCCGGCGCCTCCGCTGGACGCGCAGAAGCTGGCCGGGGTCTTCGCCTCCCTTGCCGCCCTCTTCACCGAGGAAGTGGAGGTGGGCGGGCTTCGTCTCAGCGAACTCGAGCTGAATCCCATCGTGGCCCACGAGGGCGGCCTGCTCGCGCTCGATGCCATGGCGCGTCTGGATGTGGTACAGGCGCCGCCGCGCAAGCCGCGTCCGATCACCCGCATCCGCCACCTCCTGCATCCGCGCAGTGCGGCGGTCTTCGGCGCGTCCACCAAGGCGATGAACGCCGGCCGCATCATCCTGGACAACCTGAAGGCCAGCGAGGGCATCACCTACGGCAAGCTGTGGGCGATCCATCCCAAGGCCGAGCGCATCGACGGCGTACCCTGTGTCCCCGATCTGGCCTCGCTGCCCGAGCCCGTCGATCTGGCGGTGATCGCGGTTCCCGCCCCCGCCGTTCCCGACATCATCGCCGAGATCGCCGAGACCGGCCGCGCGCGCAGCATCATCCTCATCCCCGGCGGTTTCGCCGAGACCGGCCAGAGGGATCTGGAACGCCGCATCCAGGACATCCTGGCCGCTTCGCGCGAGCGCGAAGACGGGGGCCCGGTGATGGTCGGGGGCAACTGTCTGGGCATCGTCGCCAAGCACGAGTACAACACCTTCTTCCTGCCCACCTACAAGCTGCCCTTCCACGAGGCGCCGGGAAACAACCTGGTGGCGGTCAGCCAATCGGGCGCCTACCTGGTGAGCTTCACCTCCAACCTGGACGGCATCATCTTTCCCCGTGTCTCCGTCTCCTACGGGAACGAGATGGACCTGACCGCCTCGGACCTGCTCGAGTACTACCTCGAGTACGAGGACGACGTGGAGGTCTTCGGTTTCTACATCGAGGGTTTCCAGCCCACCGAGGGCGAGCGCTTCGTGCGTCTCGTCCGCCGCGCGGTGGCCGCGGACAAGGCGGTGGTGGTGTACAAGGCGGGCATGACCGAGGGCGGAGCCAAGGCCGCGGCCAGCCACACCGCGAGCATCGCGGGCGACTACACCGTGGCCCGCAGCCTGTTGACCCAGGCCGGCGCGATCGTGTGCGACACCCTGAACCAGTTCGAGGACTACACGAAGGTGTTGACCATGCTCTCGGGGAAGCGGGCGCAGGGAGCGCGGGTCGGCGTCATCACCAATGCGGGCTTCGAGGCCGGTGCGGTGACCGACCACCTCTATCACCTGAAGTTGAGCGAGTTCAGCGAGGCGACGCGCACGCGTCTGTCCGAGGTGTTGCCCGAGATCGCGCACACCGGCAATCCGGTGGACGCCACGCCGATGACCGACACGAAGGCATTCGTGGCCGCGGTCCGCGCCATCGCCGAAGCGCCGGAGGTCGACGCGCTCATCGTATCGGCGGTTCCCGCCACGCCGGCCTTGGACATCCTCGCCCCCGACCTGAGCGGCCGGCACGACGAGAACATCTTCTCCATGCACTCCCTTCCCGGCGAACTCATCCGTCTCAGCCGGGAGTCGAGCAAGCCCATGGTCTTCGTCATCGACTCGGGCCGTCTGTACGACCCGAGCGTCCTGCTGCTCGAGCGCGCCGGATTGCCGGTGTACCGCAAGATCGATCGGGCGAGCCGCGCCCTGTCGGCCGCGGTCGACTACTGGCAGGGAAGGCCGTGTTGAGGGCCGGCGCGCGCGGCGGCGGATGATCCGAGCGCAGGACGATCAGGGAAGGTCGAAGAGCATCAGGCGCGCGTCGCTCAGCGCGGTGATCTCGATCCGACTGATGCGTTCGGCCGCCAGGCCGTCTCCGGGCCGCAGCCTGCGCTGGTTGATCTGCACCTCTCCGCTCAACTGCTGGAACCAGGTGCCGTGTCCCGGTTCGGGGAAGTGCCGTGACTTGCCACCATCCACGAGATCGATCACCTGCACCCGCAGTTCCTGACCGATCGGAAGGCTTCCGTCGCGGCCGTCGGACGAGGCGATCAGGGTCGTTCGATTCTCTCCGGTGAAGGAGGGGATCCGCAGGGTCTGGGCCCGCGGCTCGAGGTCGTTCAGGGTGGGATCGAACCATACCTCCATCATCCGGCAGGGGAGCTCGTCGCTGGCGTTGCTCTCGGCGTGGGAGATCCCTCGTCCCGCGCTCATCCACCGCACCGTCCCGGCCGGGAGCACCATCTCGCCGTCGATGCTGTCGAAGTGGCGCAACTCGCCTTCGAGCACGAGGACCAGGAGCTCCATGTTCTTGTGGGGATGCTTGTCGTAGCCGGGGCAGGACGGCGGGAAGAGGTCTTCATTGAGGACCTTCAGCCGGCGGAACCCGGTGAAGGCCGGATCGAAATAGTGGGAGAAGGAGAAGGTGTGGTACGAGTCGATGCAGTCGTGGCGGATGTGTCCGCGATCTTCCCTCTTGCGAAGCGTGAGCATGGGCACTCGCGATCGTCGAAGCGTGGGACGCGCCGGGGATGGGTGATGGCCTCTCCATAGTGTCGCATCCGGTGGGTGGGGACAAGGGGTACACCGTCGAATCCGGTGGCGGCCCTGCCCCCCACTCCAGGGGTGGGGGCGTCGGAGGCCGGAAGGAGCGGGAAATCGGGGTCGTACGATTGACCCCGCAGCCGGAGCGGATTAGGCTGTCCATCAGCCCAGAGGCCGATCTCCATGCTTCCCAGGGAAAAGATGCACCGCCGCCTGTTCCTTCTCCTCATCGTCCTGGCGATCCTGCCGGCGGCCGTCTGCTTGACGGCACCCGGGAGGGCGTGGGCCGGTCCCGGTGACTGGCGTTTCGCTGCCAGCGCGCTGAAGCGCACTTCGAGGGCGGTCTTCACCAACATCGGCAGCGTGGGCCTGAGCGTCACCAACGTCGGCTACTTCGGGAATCTCCTGAACCCCACTCTCAGTTCGCCGAGCTTCGAGTACCCCTTGAATTCGCACGTCGAGCACATGTTCGTCGGCGGCATCTGGGTAGGCGCGATCGAGGCGGCCGGCGATACCCTGGTCTCGGCCGGGGCGGACGACACCAGCGCGGGCCAGTCCTCGCCCACCCAGGAATACGGTCCGCTCCCGGAGGACACCATCGTCGTCCTCAGTTCGAATCCGCTGAGTCCGAACTTCTCGACCGCGGCCCTGGCCGATCAGGAGTTCGATTTCTCCATGTACGACGAACTCGGACCGGGTGACGCGAGCCCCGACGACCCCCACATCGCCATGGGTCTGCGGGTGGACACGAAGGTGCTGGCCTACTCGCCTCCCTACGCCGACGACTTCGTCATCATCGACTTCACCGTGGAGAACGTCAGCGATCAGGAGCTCAGCGAGGTCTACCTGGGCTGGTACAACGAGCTGAGCGTGGGCAACACGACGGTGACCATTCCCGGCGACGAGACCAACGGCTGGAACTTCTACGACGACCGCAACGGCTTCATCGCTCCCGGTGACGATCCGGACGATCCCGAGGCGCGCATCATGTACTGCTACGACGCCGACGGGGAGGGGGGAAAGGCCGAGTCGTGGGCGGGGGTACGGTTGCTCGGGGCCGAGGGCGGTTTTCCTCCGGTGCTCTCCTACCGGCAGTGGCGTTTCAACGACGCCCGCCGGCGCTACGACACCGGAAAGTACCGCTTCATGGCCTCTGGGCAGATCGACCGTGGCGACGATGGCCAGACCAACTACGACGCGATCGGCAACTGGTCGTCGCTGCTCGCGATCGGTCCGTGGCCGCTGCTCCTTCCCGGCGACCAGGCCCACTTCACCATCGCCCTGGTGGCCGGTCCGGACAGCACCGGCATGGTGCGCAACAGCCAGGTCGCCCAGAGCACCTTCGATGCGGGCTTCCAGCTTCCCTCCGGGCCGCCGAGCCCGGTCCTGGAGGTGACCACCCGCGAGAACGAGGTCGTCCTGCGCTGGGACCCCGGCGAGGAGCCGGGCGACGAGTACGACGCCACGAAGGCCTCTCCGGAGTACCACCGCAGCGAGTTCACCGGTGAGTACGACTTCCAGGGCTACCGCATCTACCGCATCGACGGCGAGGCGATCACCGGCGATCCCTTCGAACAGGCCACCCTGCTGGCCGAGTTCGACCGGGTGGTGTGGCCCGACGGCACGCCGGACATCTGGGGCTACAACCTGGGACTGCCGCCGATGACCACCGACGGCAAGCGCGAGTACATCGACCGCGGGGTTCGCGACGGTTTCCCGTACTGGTACGCGGTGACCTCCTATGCCAATCGCCAGCCGCGGCTGGGACTGGACGAACTCGAGAGCGGTTTCAACGAGAACTCCATCCTGGTCATCCCCGGATCGGCTCCCGGTGGCGGGGACAATCCCAACCCGGTGGGTGTCTATCCCAACCCCTACCGGGGCAGCTCGCTCTTCGACCAGCGGCGTCCCACCGGCGAGCCGGCCGAACTGGGGCGGACCATCTACTTCACCAACGTGCCGGCGAGAGCGGTGATCTCCATCTACAACCTCAGCGGAACGCTGGTGGACCGCTTGCAGCGCGAGGACGCCACGACCGGTCAGGTCGCCTGGGACATGCTCAGTGAACACACCCGCGCCCTGGCGCCGGGGCTCTACGTCTTCGCGGTGGAGAACCTGGACACCGGTGAGGTCCAGCGGGGGAAGTTCGTGATCCTGAAGTAGCGAACCGGGGCCATTTGGAACGGGAAGCCGGTACCGCCTGTAACAGGCAGGCGTCAGGGAGTCGGCACTGCCTGCAACGGGAGAGGGGAAGCCGGGGCCACCGGCCCGCCCAAGCGAGGCTTCGAAGGAGAACACGTCGTGGAAGCTCCCTATCGCATCGTCCTGCGGCCGCCGTCCACTGCGGCCGAAGGGGTGTCGCGGCCCGAGCCGTCCGTGGAGGCCACCGAGGTGTCACGGCTCGAGCTGGAGGAACGTCTGGTGGCCATTCCCGGCGTCCGCCGGCTGGAGGATGGCAGCTACGAATTCGCGGAGGAGGGCGATCGGGGCGCGATGGGCATCCGCTTCCTGCCCGCCGAGGGACAGCTGGAGAGCATCGAGACGGAGATCCCCCGCCCGTGGGTGATGGAGCGGGGCCCGCGGGTCTTCGCCCTGGTGTTCATGCTCCAGGGATGGACCCGGTGGGAGGTCTTCGATCCCCAGCTCGGCGACACCCTCCAGCGCGAGGCGGTGTTGCAGGGTCTGGTGGCCATGCGCCAGGCGCAGATGGAGAAGGAAGGGGCGCGGGTACCCCGTCCGGTCGTCGAAGGCGATGAATCCGGCGCCTCCTCTTCTTCGGGCTCCCGCCGCAAGCGATGGCGTTGGTGGTAGGCGCCCGGCGGCCACGGGCCGGTGCCGGCCCGGACAGTGGGGTTTCTTCCGGTGAGGGCCGCTCGGGCGGCTCTTCTTCGAGTGTCTTCTTCGTATGAAGCAACGGATCATTCCAGAGAGGTTCGTCATGCATCTTCCCCGTGGGATCCCCGGCGCCGCGCTCCCCTGGAGCACATTGTTCGTCGTCCTTGCGCTCGGCTCGAGCCTGTCGGCACAATCGGCGCTGTCTTCCCCGAAGGCGGGGACCGCGGCCGTGTCCGTGCAGCCGGCGCCGTCTTCCCTGCCGACCGCTTCTTCCGAGGCGACACCGCTCGATTCGACGGCGTCACCCGATTCGCCATCGCCGGTCGATTCCACCACCCTTGCCGTCTCGTCGTGGCTGGTCGTGCCGGCGCAGCCCCTGCCTCTGCCCGCCCTGCACGACGAACCCCGGCACGAGCTGAAGTGGAAGGATCTGGTGGAGGCGCCCCCCGCAGGGGTGGAGGAGCTGTGGCCGGCGGCGGGTGTGTCCTGGCACGGACCGCGCCGCACACTGCGGTGGGAGGAGATCGCCACCGGGCCGGAAGGTCTCGATCTCGCCTCCATGTCCGCTCCTGCGGACTCGGCGGTGGCGCAACAGGCCCTGGCCGCCTTCTATCTCGGGCTCGGCCGTTTCGCCCGCGTCACCCTCGAACTGCATGGCGGTCCTCTCCTTCAGCTCTTCGTCGACGGAGAGAAGGCGAAGCTGGAGAAGGCGGAGGGCAAGGACGGCGACGGAGGGGATGGCACATGGACGGCCTCGCTTCCGTTGACCCGGGGCAAGCACCGGGTGCTGGTGCGCGCCGCGCGCGGTCCGGGGGATCCGGACGGGTGGAAGGTGGCGGCTGCAGTGAAAACGGCCGGTGGGGTGCAACCGTTTATCGAACTCGTGCCGCAGCATGCACTGAGCCTGGGCGATCTGCTCGATGCCCGCTCGATCGACGGACTCACGCTGTCCGAGGACGGACGCCTGCTGGCCTACCGCCTGCGCGAACCCAGTGTGCCCAGCGAGGATCGGCGGAGCTGGTGGGAGATCCGTTCGACGCGCGACGGCCACCTGGTGCGCTCGTTCGAGGGCGAGGGGAAACTGGGATCGTTCGCCTGGGTCCCCGGCGAGGGGCAGCGCTACAGCTTCACCACTTCTGACGAGGGCAAGACCACCTTGTGGCTGGCTGGCCTCGAGGGCCAGGCGACGGAGATGGTGCTCGAGAAGGTGGAGCACTTCGGCGGCTACCGCTGGCTCCCCGACGCCAGCGGCGTGGTCTACACGGTCACCGAGAAGGGCCGTCGCAAGCACGACGACTTCAAGCACTACGAGAACCTGGCCGATCGCTGGAGCGACTACCGCGACAAGGGCTACCTCCACTTCGCCCCGTGGCCGGCCGGACAGCCGCGGCGATTGACCGCGGGAATGGAGAGCACCCGGCTGCTGGACATCGCGCCGGACGGCCGCTTCCTGCTCTTCTCCCGCGAACTCTACGACCGCACCGAAAGACCGTTCAGCATCACCGAGTACTACGAGCTCGATCTGGACGATCTCACTCTGCGCAAGCTCTTCGAGAGCAAATGGGCCGGCGCGGCGGCCTACGCGCCCGACGGTCGCACCATCGCAGTGCAGGGCGGGCCGGAGGCCTTCGGCCGCGTCGGCGTGGCCCTTCCCCAAGGCGTCATCCCCAATGACTACGACGAACAACTCTACCTGCTCGACCGCGACGACCTGCAGGTGCGATCGATCACCCTCGACTTCGATCCCTCCGTCGGTGCCTTCCGGTGGTCGCGCAAGGATGGCGCCCTGTACTGCACGGCGGAGACGGGCAGCCGGGTCCTCCTCTATCGCTGGGACCCGGGGAAGGAACACTTCGAGGAACTCCCAAACGCGGGGGATGTGGCGGGCCGGCTCACCCTGAGCCGTGACGGGACCATGCTGGCCTACCTGGCCGAGTCCTCCAAGGTGCCCGAACGGATCTTCGTGCAGAAGGCACAGGGGAAGTCGAAGCCGCAGCTGTTGGCCGCTCCCAACGCCGAGCGCTTCGACCGGGTGGTCTTCGGGCGCGTGGAGGACTGGGACTTCCAGGCCAGCGACGGCACCACCATCATCGGGCGCATCTACTATCCGCCCGGTTTCGAGGAGAACGCCGGACGCAAGTGGCCGCTCATCGTCTACTACTACGGGGGCACCTCTCCGGTCACCCGCGACTTCGGCGGGCGCTATCCGAAGAACTGGTGGGCCGCCAACGGCTACGTGGTGTACGTACTGCAGCCCTCCGGCGCGACCGGCTTCGGACAGGCGTTCAGCGCCCGCCACGTGAACGACTGGGGACGCCACGCCGGCCGGGACATCCTCGAGGGCACCGAGGCCTTCCTGGCCGCGCACGACTTCGTCGATCCCGAGCGGGTCGGTTGCATCGGCGCCAGCTACGGCGGCTTCATGACCGAATACCTGGTCAGCCACAGCGATCTCTTCGCCGGGGCGGTGAGCCACGCCGGCATCTCGTTCCTGGGTTCGTACTGGGGTCAGGGCGACTGGGGCGCGTTCTACAGCGCGGTGGCCACCGCCGGCAAGTATCCCTGGAATGCCGCCGATCTCTACGTGCAGCAGGGAAGCTTCTTCAGCGCCGACCGGATCCATACGCCCCTGCTCCTGCTGCACGGCGACATCGACAACAACGTGCCGCCCGGCGAGAGCGAACAGCTCTACACCGCGCTGAAGGTGCTCGGGCGGGAGGTCGACTTCATCCGCATCGGCGGGGAGAAGCACTGGATCCTGGAATACCCGCACCGCAAGCTCTGGAGTGAGACCATCGTGGCGTGGTTCGACCGCACCCTCAAGGGCGACCGGAGCTGGTGGGACTTCCTGTGGGGGCAGGGTGAGGACGAAGGGGCCGGGAAGAAGGAGTAGAGGGGAGGGGGCGGATCCTCGCCGAGCGGTGGACCTGACCTCCATTGGGGTCTATGCTCGCTGCCGTGGTGACCGGCGCCGCCGGTTCCACCTTGTAGATCCGCCTGACGCTGGAGAAAGGGGCCTGGCCCATGAAGATCCGTGATTTCGTCCTGACCCTCGCCTTGGTGGCGGCACTGCCGACCCTGGCCTGGGGAATCACCGAAGAGAAGAGTGGCACGAGCTATCCCGATACGATCACCGTCGAGATCGGCGGCCAGCCGGTGGAGATGATCGCCACCGGCGTGGCGCTTCGGGAGAAGACCTTCATGAAGGTCGACGTCTACACCATCGTCTCCTATGTGGCGAAGGACACCGACCTGGGCGACGACCCCGCCCTGGGTCTGATGCTGGCCGACGTGCCCAAGCGCCTGCAGATGGACCTGCGCCGGGGCTTCTCCAGGAGCAAGCTCATCGGGGCCTTCCGCGAGGGGGTCGAGAAGAACTACGGCGACCGCATCGACGAGATTGCCGAGTCGATGGCCACCTTCGACGCCTACTGGACACGCGACGCCCAGGACAAGGACCAGATCATCTTCGACTGGGATCCGGCCAGCGGTCTGCACACCACCCTCAACGGCAAGGAGATCGGGGTCATCAACGACAAGGTCTTCGCCCAGGCGCTGTGGAGCGTGTGGTTCGGCCACAAGCCGGCCTCGAAGGACATGCGCAAGAAGCTCGTCGCCGCAGTTCAGTAGAGCACTTCGGCAGACTTCAGTACGATGATGTGGAATGAGGGCCGCCCTTGCCGGGGTGGCCCTCACTCATCGCTTCCACGTCTACCCTTCGGACCGAAGGGTCAAGGTCCCGTCCTTCCACTCGTAGCTGCGTCGCACCCGCAGGGTGGGACAGCACATGGGATCGTCGGGCCCGTGGGTGATCATGTCCACCTCCACCCCTCCCTTCTCCACCTGCAGGGAGAGGGGCCGGACCCGGTCTCCCAGCAGGGCCGTACCCCGGCACACGAGGGTGTCGGCCTCGCTCGTGCCCATCAGGGCCAGCACGACGAAGACCCCGCTTCCGCCGGTATTGCAGCCCAGGGTCACCGCCGCTTCGGCGCTGCTGTCGCCGTCGATGTCGCCCTGGGCGATGGGCTCCTTCACCAGGTTGATGAAGATCCGCCGGGGCTCGTTCTCCCAGCGCCCCTCGTGGAGCTTCACCCGCAGCCCGGCCTCGATCTCGTCGAGGGGATAGCTCGCCTCGGCCAGCTCCGACCACGTGGGAGCTTGCGCCGTCGTGGGGCGTGCGTCGTCGCCGCCCGTGCGCCCGCCCTTGCCACCGCCTCCGCATGCGCCCAGGACCAGGAGCACGCCAAGGGCGAGCATCGCCGTCGCGAGCATGGCCGCGGGGCGCCGGGAGATGGCGGAAGCGGGCCGCAGTTCGGCCGTGCCGGCCGCTGGACGGGGTCGCGGGGGAAGGGAACGGAGCGGGAAGTCGGACATGGCGGGCTCCACAGCTTGGGGATCACTTCTGCGCGGGCGGTGATCCGCCGGGAACCTCCTGGAGTTCCCGCTTGATCACCACCAGGGTGATGTCGTCGGACTGGGGTACGGCGGTGGTGTGACGGCGCACGGCGGCGAGGATGGCGGCCTGGATCTCCTGCGCGCTGCGATGCCGCTGGGAACGGATGACCTCGATCAAGCGCTCCTCCTCGAAGAGATTCACCCGTGTGTCCTCTTCGTGCTCCTCGGAGCTCTCCTCTTCCGCCGGCTCTCCGGTGTTGCGCCGCCCCCGTCTCCACCGCGAGGCCTTGCCGCGCCGACTCTCCTTCGCCGCCGGCGCATCCTTCTTCTCGTCGGGCAGCTCGTCCAAGGGCCCTTGCGCCTCGGTGATGCCGTCGGTGTAGATCACCAGCACGTCGCCCCGTTGCAGGTGGACGGTCTCCTCCTGGTAGGCGATGTCCTCCATCACCCCGAGCACCAGGCCGCCCTTCCTCAGGCGTTCGATGCTGCCGTCCATGCGGCACAGGATGGGCGGATCGTGACCGGCATTGGTCGACACCAGGGCGCCGTCGCGGGGGTCGAGTTCGCCGTAGAAGAAGGTGGCGAACATGTTCACGTCGGTCGAGTTCACCAGGAGCTGGTTGACCATGCCCACCGTCTGCGAAACGGAACTGGGGTGGAGGATCTGTCCCTTGAGGCTGGCCTGGAGGTTGGCCATCAACAGGGCCGCCGGGATGCCTTTGCCCGACACGTCGCCGACGGCGACGCCGATGCGGCCGTCGTCCAGCAGCAGGAAGTCGTAGTAGTCGCCGCCCACCTGACGGGTGGGTTCGCTGATGCCGGCGATCTGGTATCCCTCCACCCGGGGAACGGTGTAGGGAAGCAGGCGGAGCTGGATCTCCCGGGCGGTCTCCAGTTCGCGTTCGTAGCGCTCGCGGGCCAGCAATTCCTCCTGTCCCCGGCGGACCGCCTCGATCATCTCGTTGAAGGATGCGGCGAGGTCGCCCAGCTCGTCCTCGTTGGGCACTTCGATCCGGGTGTCCAGCCTTCCCTGCGCCAGTTGACGGGTGCCCTGGTGCAGGGTCTTCACCGCCGAGGTGATGCCCGAGGCGATGCGCAGTCCGAAGAAGAGCGAGGCGAGTTCGACGAAGAGGAAGAGGGACGCCAGCACGGCCAGCATCACCACCAGTCCCAGGCTGATCTGGTTGTTCCCGGCCAGGAAGTCGCGCGCGAGATCGCGCAGGCGCACCCGGACGGTGAAGAGGTAGTTGTCCGGGAGGAAGCCTCCGTCGTCGAGCTTCAGGGCGTCGAGCAGCGCCCCGCCGAAGTAGTGGGGCCGGTTGAAGAAGCCCTGCAGCGAGTCGCTCTCGGCTCCGTGGTGGTAGTGGCCGGTCACGAGGACGTCGCCGGCCTTCGGGTCGGCCCGCCCGAAGATGGCTTCGGCGGTGGACAGGGAGAGGGCGATGCCCACGTCTCCGCGCACCAGCGAGGAGAGCCGGTCGAGCAGGGGCTCGCGCACCGGCCAGCCCCGGATCAGCGTCTCTTCTCCGCCGACCCCCTCGAGGGTGAGCAGCCACATCTCGTCGCGGAGCACGAAGAAGGCGGTGGTGTCGCGCGGAGCCCACTGTTCCCCCGGGGGGGTGGTCTGCAACGCCTGGCGGAACTGTGTCATCCACCACGGTGCCTTGGCCGGCGCGCTCGGGGTGGGGGAAGGGGACGAAGGCGGCGCGGAGGCCGATTCGGCCGCCGCCGGCGAGGGCACCGATCCCGCCGGGGCGACATCGACGAATCCCTCGCCGAAGAGGAGATTCCCCACTTCGGGTTGTTGCTCGATCAGCCGGCTCCAGTCGAGCAGGACGTCCTTGCCCCGATCGGCGGTGCGTCCGCCCAGGGCGCCGTAGCTGGCGAGCAGGCCCAGGGCGATCACCAGGATCAGGGGCACGATGGCGATGAAGCCGGCCGCGATGGCCAGTTTGGGCTTGAGGCGGACGAAGTGCAGGCGCGCCCGCAGGGTCAGTTGCACGATCACCATCAGCCAGAAGAAGCCCAGGGCGAAGACCGCGTAGCGGGCGAAGCGGCCGACCAGGGCCAGCGTTCCCGCCTCGGGGACCGTCGGCAGCCGCAGGCCCAGCAGGAGCAGGGGCAGGCAGAGCAGGGCGAGGAGGAAGAGCCGTCCCCGGCGGCTCGACGAGAGGTGGCCCAGGGGCCGGTAGCGCCGCAGTACCAGGAAGAGCAGGGCGGTGAAGTGGGCGCTCGTGAGGTGATCGGGGTCGGCCAGCAGCATCAGGCCACCGGCCAGCCACAGGATCCACAGCAGCTTGAGGCGGGCATCGAGCAGGAGCATCCGGACGGTGGCAAGCCAGCCGATGCCGGCGAGCGTGGCGATCAGCCAGAGAACCACCGGTGGGCCCAGCCCCGGCAGGCGGGTGAGCAGGACAGCCAGGACCGTGGCGGCTACCGCCCCCAGGCAGAGCCTCCACGCCGGGTCGTCCAGGGCCGAGGAGGGGCGCCGGGACCGGGAGGGGAGCAGACCTCCGAAGGAGCTCACGGTTGCGGGAAGGTGTTCGGTCAAGATCGTCTCCTGGCTTGCTCGATCCCCGTGGGCGGGAGATGCTCGGGCACGCCCCCTCCAGAGCGTTCGGCGGGGATGCGGCGGACGATGGGTCCAAGAAAACACCATCGGGGGCGAACCGTCGAGCCCCCTTCTGCGTCTGGAATTGCAGGGGCGGGACTCTCCGCAGGAGAAGGACCGCCGCGGCCGCACGAAGCCATCGAAAGAGAGTGGAATGGAGCTGCCCGAGCTGCTCGATGCCTGCCTCAGGGGAGATGAACTGGCGTGGGAGGCGCTCGTGCGGCGCTATCAGGGGCGTATCCTCGGCCTGACCACCGGCTATGTCGGGAACGGCGAGGACGCCCGGGACCTGGCCCAGGAGATCTTCGTGAAGATCTATCGCCATCTGTCCTCGTGCCGCGGTGCCGAGAGCTTCGAGGCATGGATGCTCCAGGTGGGCCGCAGCACCTGCCTGGACCATCTGCGCCGGCGCAAGGTCCGGCCGCCGGCGCAGGACCTTCCCGCCGAGGAACTCCGCGATCTGGCCGATTCGGCCGCCTCCGGAGAGGAGCGGGCCCGGATGAACGCCCGCCGCCGGCTCGTCCAGCGGGCCCTGTCCCACCTGGACGTGACGCACCGGGAGATCCTGGTGTTGAGGGACATCGAGGGCCTGGGCTTCGAGGAGATCGCGGCGGTGCTGCAGGTGCCTGTCGGCACCGCCAAGTCACGCAGCCACCGAGCGCGGCTGGCCCTGGCCGAGAAGATCGTCGAGTGGACCCACCCGGACGGGTCGGCGAAGGGGGCGGCATGAGCGATCGTCGACGGGAAGAGCTGATCGCGTCGATCCTCGCCGCCACCTCCGGCAGCACCTGCCGAAGCTGCCGCCTCCGTCTCATCGGGCGCGAGATGGGCGAGCAGACGGCGGGGGACGAGGAACTCGTCCGCATGCACCTGGCCCACTGCCCCTCGTGCCGGGCGGTCGAGGCCACCCTGACCTGGTTGCCCACGGTCCTGCCCTCCCTGCGGGAGCTCCCGGCCGACGCAGCCTTCACCGAAGCGGTCCTGGAGGCCACCACCCGGGCCCCCCGCGGGCGTGCGAAGGGCTGGTACCGCTCGGCGGCGGAGTGGTGGCGCCGCTGGACCGAACGCCCCCGATTCGCGGTGGAAGCCGCCTATCTGGCCACCGTGGTGCTGGTGTTGACGGTGGGTCCGGCATCGTTGGGCACCCTTCCCCAACGCACTGCCGCCTGGTTGCGGGGCGAGGACGGCGGCCTGCTGACGGCCGGCACTTCGCTGGCGCAGCTCGCCGAGACGGGTCGCCGGAACGTGGGGGGCGAACTCGGACCGAGCGCCGAGCGTCTCCGTGCGCTTCGGGTCGACCTGTACCGGCAGTTGAGGGAGCGAAGCCAGGGTTCCCGCCGGGGGCTGGAGCAGATCGGCGGTGGAGTGGGGGAGTTCCTGGCGGCCCTGCTGGGGGGTGGAGAGGGTATCGGAGCGGCCCTGCAGAAGGTGGGCGAGGGCTTCACGTGGCTGGTGCGGGGAACGACCTCCCCCCACATGGATGACAGACGAGCGGAATTTCGGCCTCACCGAAGGAGTGCAGATGAACGGCATCGATGAACCCATGGACCCCCGGACCCGAAGCGGGCCCGCATCCGACGCCCCGGCTTCCCCTTTCCCGGGGTCGCCGGTCGACGCCCCCGCCTGGGGAGCGGCTCCGGCTGGATCCCCTCCTCCTTCCCCCCTTCGGGCATCCACGGAGCTTCCCCGCAAGAGCCCGGTGATCGCGGCCGTCCTGTCGGCGATCCTCCCCGGCCTGGGCAACCTCTATCTGGGCTACTACCGGATGGCCTTCCTGCAGATCCTGGTCTTCGCCGGGACGATCACCCTTCTGGCGGCCGAATCGTTGCCGGGGGCGGAACCCCTGCTCGGCATCTTCGTCAGCTTCTGGTGGTTCTTCGGGGTGATCGATGCCCATCGGCGGGCCAAGCTCTTCAATTACTTCCTCTTGCGGGGGGAGAACGCCCCCGAGCTGGACGGGGACATCGATCTGCCCGGCAGCGGCAGCCTCGGCGGGGGTATCCTCGCGGTGGCCCTGGGCATCCTCCTCTTCCTCCACACCCGCTTCGGTCTGGATCTGCGGTGGATGGCCGAATGGTGGCCCTTGGCCGTGGTGGGCTTCGGGATCTGGCTCATCTACCAGGCCCGCCAGCAGAAACGGGAGGAATGAAGCGCTCCGGGGTCGATCGCAGTGGGGGGGCTTGCTTCGGGGCGATCTGGACGCCACTGTATGGGGGTGCTACCATGCCTGCCTGCCGATCGCCCTACCCGGCGGGGGATTCCCCGCGGCAGCAGCCCCGAAGGAGACGCTGTGAGATCGACTCTGTATTGGATCGGGCTCTCGTGTATGGCCCTGCTCGTCCTGGTGACCGCCTCTTCACCGGCCGCTGCGCAGTCCCTCCCCTCCCAGGGTGGGGTGACGGTGTACGGCTTCGCCGGGGGCATCAATCTCACGATGGACGACGTGAACGCCTCGTTGCTGGAGACCGAGGCTTCCCTCAGGGAGAACTTCGTCCAGGCCAACTACTCGACCTTCGGGTTGGCCTTCAGCTACGGAGGGGGCCTGAGCTACCAGCTGAGCAAGCGGGTGGGTTTGGGTGTCGAGTACCACTACAGCAAGCGGAGTCTGGAGAACAACACCTTCGAGGGTGAACCGCACGAGCACATCGGCTTCCTCAACAGCGCCTGCGGCAAGGTGCAGGATGTCACCCTGGACATCACCTGGTTCCCCTCGCTGGACGACGGTCTCTTCCTCGGAGGCGGCGCCGGTTACGGCTGGAGTGACATGAGCCAGGATGTCGGTCTCACCGACGAGGCCGACTCCGAGCAGGATGTCTTCCTCAATGGGGTGTGGACGGCCAGTGGCATCACCGCCCAGGCCTACCTGGGCTACCACTTCGACTTCGTGGCCGGCACCGTGATCACCCTGCGGGGCGGTTACCGCTACCTGAAGATGACCGGCACCGACGGCACCACCACCCAGACCGATCTCGACGGCACGTTCGAGGCCGAGCAATTGCCCCTGGGTACGCTCGACTGGGACTTCAGCGGTTGGAACGCAGTGTTCACTCTCGGCTACTCCTTCTTCGGCGATTGACGCCCACTGCTTCGGCGCAGCCATGAACGACCGTATCCGCATCGACGATCTCCGGGTGTGGACGGTGGTGGGCGTCCATCCGCGCGAGCGCACGTTTCCCCGTCCGTTGCGCCTGTGGATCGAGTTGGAACTCGATCTGGACAGTGCGGCTCGCCGCGATGAACTCGATGCCACCGTCGACTACGACTGGCTGTGCCGTCGCGTCCGCCGCCAGGTGGAGAGCACGCGGCGATCCACCCTCGAGGCGGTGGCTGGCGATGTGTTGAGCATCTGTCTGGAGGATGCGCGGGTGCAGTCGGCCCGGGTGCGGGTGGACAAGCCCCAGGCGGTGCGCGGAGTGGCCACCGTCTCGGTGGAGATGCAGCGGCGCCGGGGCGAATCCTAGTCGAAAGCGTGGGCATCCCCTCTGGCCAGCCGGCCGGGGGGCGTTGTACACTCTGCCCCCACCGATCCAACCCACCGGTCGGTGCGGGCAAGGCTCATCGAAAACCTCTTCCTCGGACCTCTGGCGGCAGCGCGACAGTCTCTCGAGCATGTTGAACTCCCGGCGCACCCATCTCCTGTTGAGCCTGCTCGTGGCGGCGGGTCTCGTCTCCTGTGCGAACGAGCCCTTCGATCCGCAGAACTGGGAGAACCGTCGGCCGGTCGCCGACATCTGGGTCCTGCCCGCCGAGCCGGACAGCCTGAAGCCCACCACCTACAATCAGGCGAGCTTCCACTGGTCGGGAACCGACGTCGACGGCTTCGTCACCGGTTTCCACGTTTCCATCACCCAGTTGGGTACGCCTCCTTCCGACTGGATCTTCACCACCCGGCAAGAGACCACCGCCACCTACCGCACCGACGAGAACGGGCGCACCTTCCCCACCCTGTACGTCGTGGCCGAGGACGACCGTGGCGCGCTGAGCGACACGGTCTCGGTGACCTTCCCCCTGGTGAACTTCCCGCCGGTCCTCGAATTCGCCGAGGACTTCGTCCCGGCCCGGCAGACCTTCTCGGCCGCTTCGTTCGAGTTCTTCGGTTTCGATCTCGACGGGGACGAGACCCTGCTTCCCTGGGTGGAATACCGCTACGCCGGAAGCGATCCCGAGGTGGTCTTCGAGATCGGCGACACCCTGGCCGATCCGTCGGTGGGTTGGGTGCAGCTGGCCAAGCCGCCCACCCGTTTCACCATGGTGTTGCGGGACATCCCGCCGGGTGATCCCGCCGCCGACTACCAGCAGACCCTCTACGTGCGGATCCTCGACGAGGCGGGCGGCGTCGATGTGCTCGAGCACGCCTGGCAGGTCTTCCCGGTGGTCGGAGACGTCCTGCTGGTGGACGACGCGCCGGTGACCGCTTCGCTGGCCAGCCGGGACAGCTTCTATCGCGATGCCCTCGACACGCTCCTGCCCGATGCACACAGCCTGTGGGACATCTCCGAGGGCATGCCCGAGCGCGAGAGCGACATCCGGCTCACCCTCGAACCCTTCCGTCTGCTCATCTGGTACACGGGCAATTCGGAGAGCGCGAATCTCCTGCGGGCGCAGTCGATCCTGGAGGACTTCGTCACCGGCGATCTCGATCCGGACACTCCGGGCGTCCAGTCGGGGCAGCTCTTCCTGGAGACCTCCAACGCGGTGGGCGCGGCCTCCAATCTCGGCTCGGGCTTCCGGAGCGAGATCCTCGGCCTGGAGAAGAACAGCGATCCGCGTTCGGCCTTCCGGATCACCTCGACCGACCTGAACGCGCTCGGCGGGGTTCTCGACATCGAACCGCAGGTCGGCGATCTGCCCTCGATCGGCTCGGCGGGGAAGAACTATCTGGACGGGCCGGGCTTCTTCTTCGGGCTCTACGGATTCATCCTGACCGCCGGTACGGCTGAACTGTATCGCTTCGAGGAGTACGACTACCTGCACGACCGCCGCCCGGTGAGCCCCATCCTGGCGTCGCGCCGGCCCGACACCGGCATCGCCCGGACCGTGGTCATCGGTTTCCCGCTGGAGTTCGCCAACGCGAAGGGCAACGCCATCGAGGCGCTGGGTCTCATCCTGCAGGAGCACATGGGCCACGCGGTCACCCTTCCGGCCGGAGCCCGGCCATGAGGACGCCACGGGCTCGGAAGCCTCCGCTCGTGGGCGGCGTGTTCCTGCTTCTCCTGCTCGCCGTGGTCGTCTCTCCCGCCGCTTCCGCCGACCGGGCGATCGGCAAGGTCACCGGTGACGTGGGCAAGAAGAAGACGGGCTACCGTTACCTGCATCGTTACGAAGACCTCACCGAACGCAGCGCCGACCTGCCCATCACCATCCGTGGCCGGGTGATGGCGACCGACCGGGATGTGCCCCTGAGCTACACCAACATCTTCGTGATGGGCACGGGCAAGGGTACCCTGGCCTTGAACAACGGACAGTTCTGGTTGAGGGGCCTGAAGCCGGGCACCTACACCATCCGGGCCAGCTACATCACCTACAGCATCGGAGAGGTCACTCTCAGCCTTCTTCCCGGCGACGACGTGGAGATCGAATTCTGGCTGTCGCCGCAGGCCTACGTCTTCGATCCCTTCCAGGTGCGGGCCGAGCGCAAGATGCTGGTGGTCACCGAGACGGGAACCGCCCGACGGCTCAGCGGCGACGACATCGATGCCCTTCCCCTGGACAACCTCATCTCCGCCGTTTCCCTGCAGGCGGGGGTGACGGTCCAGGACAACGCCATCCACATCCGCGGCGGACGCGAGGACGACACCCAGTTCCGCCTGGACGGGATCTCGGTGAAGGATCCCCTGGGGACGGGTTCGTATGGGGTGGGGGTGAACACCGACCTGATCAACGAGGTGGAGGTGCTCACCGGCGGGTTCTCCGCCGAGTACGGCCAGGCGGTCAGCGGGGTGGTGAACGTCTCCACCAAGGAGGGCGGTGAGGAGTTCGAGGGAAAGGTGACCTACCGCACCGATGCCATCGCTCCAGAGCCGTACTGTTACAACAAGGACATGGCGAGGGTGACCCTCTCCGGACCGGTCTCCCCGTGGAACGCCCTGGGGCTTCCCGGGCGGCAGTACTTCATCGTCAGCGTCACCGGCGACATCAGCGACACCTATCTGCCCACCGAATCGCTGTGGAATCCCGATCCGGACAAGGTGGCCGAGATGCCCGACATCGAGCAGACCAAGGGTCTGCTCTCGCCGGTGCTCAAGGACGATTTCTGGTCGCCCCGGGCGGAGAACCGGTGGAGCGGTCTGGCCAAGCTCACCTGGATGTTCTCTCCCTTGAGCAAGTTGAACATCACCTACAGCAACCAGAACACGGTGGGCCTGGGCTACTTCCTTCCCGGCGAGGGCTTTCCCCGCAAGTACCAGAACATCCTCTACGACTACAACGTCACCACCACGCAGAACATCCTCACCCAGCTCAACTGGCATCAGATCACCGGGATGAACGGCTACATCGACGTCACCCTGGGCCGGCAGTTCAGCCGGCAGCACACCAACAAGAACCGCAACGACGACTTCAGCACCTACGAGGGGCCGGAGGTCAATCTGCACGACCCGCCCTGCGAGGGTTGTCCGTCGTATATCGCCGGCGCGCACGTGGGCGGCGATGCCGACCGCTGGCACGACCACTACACCGAGTCGTGGGTGGCCAAGGCCGACTACGCCTGGATCGCCGGCGAGACCAGCCAATTCAAGACCGGCTTCGAGTACACGTATACCGGCATGCAGCTCATCGACCTCAATGGCTCGCTGGGCAGCCCGCCGCCCGGCTTCCTCGCCCGCAGCCAGGACATCTTCCAGGCCCATCCCAACGTCTTCGCCGGCTACTTCCAGGACCGCATATCCTACAAGGGACTCATCCTGAACCTGGGTCTGCGGCTGGATGCCTGGGCGCCGGGCAAGGAAGTCGACGACGTGATGGAACACCAGGAGGACTACATCTTCATCTTCCCGGAGATGGTCGACAGCTATATGTCCAAGACCATTGGCGCCTTCGGGCTGCGGTGGAAGGCCCGCATCTCCCCTCGCATCGGGGTGAGTTTCCCGGTCTCCCCCCACGACAAGTTCTTCTTCAACTATGGCCACTTCAACCAGTGGCCGCGCTACAACTACGTCTACGCGCAACTGCAGACCAACTTCGCCACCGACCTGCAACTGTTGGGGAATCCCAACCTCGACCCGAAGGTCACCGTCCAGTACGAGACCGGCGTGCAGCACGAGTTCAGCAATCTGTGGAGTGCCGGCATCACCTTCTACAGCAACGACATCTACGGCTACGCGCAGAGCGTTCGCCTCGACCAGGTGGTCATCGATCCCCAGGACACGCCCGATCCGAACGACAAGGTCGCGGTCATCGTCAACCCGGTGCGCTACTTCAACGCCGACGCGGCGCGATCGCTGGGGGTGGAGCTCTCCATCGTCAAGCGCACCACGAAATACCTCAGCGGCAGTTTCACCTTCGAGTTGCAGCGCACCACTGGTACCAACAGCGATGCCAACGCCACCTTCCTGAGCGCCGAACTCGGCCAGGGCAACTCGGACTTCCAGACCGAACAGGGCATCCGCAACGTTCCCCTGCTGTGGGACCGGCCATGGTCGGTCACCCTGAACCTCGACTTCTTCGTTGGGCCGCAGCATCCACCCCGGCTCCTGGGCTGGACGCTTCCGAAGAACTGGAGCGCGAACCTGCTGGCCCGGGCCTGGTCGGGACAGCGTTACACCGAGCGCGTGCTCACCGGTGAGGGCAGCGTGCAGAACTCGGCCGACACCTACGGAAAGCTCGGCCCCTACCGCAGCACGATCGATCTGAAGCTGAGCAAGTTCTTCTATCTGGATGCGCGCCGGAAGGTCACGATCTACGTCGAGGGTCAGAACATCCTCAACCACGACAATTTCCGGCGGGTGAACCCTTGGACCGGTGAGGGTTACATCCGGGGGAACTGGGATGGCGACATCGCCAGCCAACGTCTGAACGGCTCGCCGCGGATGGTGAGCACCGACGAGTACGTCGAGGACTACGTCGACCCCTCGTACCGCACGAATCCCCTCACCTGGATCATGGGGGTGAGCTACCAGTGGTGATCCGCGTCCGACGAATCGCCGCGCGGCTCGCGGGAAGGCGAGGGCACCGGACAGGTGCGCGCCTGGATCTCGTGGTGTTCGCCGCCGTCCTGGCGGTGGTGGGTGGATCGGGCCTGGGCGGCCTGCGGGTCCCGGGGGTGGTGGCGGGCGAACTCATCTCGCTGTACGGCGGCGAACGCGCCGGGACCAGCGGGGGGCAGTTCCTGCGCGTGCCCGGCGACGCCCGTGGCATCGCCATGGGAGGCGGGATGAGTGCGGCGGCCGACGGCGCGGCTTCGGTGTTCTGGAATCCGGCGGCGATGATCACCGTCACTTCGAACAACCGGATCTTCCTGAACCACACCGAGTACGCCGCGGACATGGATGTCGACCACCTGGCGTACGTGCACCGCTTCGGTCCGTGGCGACTGGGTGTGATGGCGGCGGTGATGCGCAGCGGGGACATCCTGCGGACCACCGAGCTGCATCCGACCGGTCAGGGCTTCACCTTCAGCGCCGACCAGGTGATCGGGGGCCTGTCCCTGGGCCGGCAGCTCACCGATCGCTTCACCGTGGCGGCCAGCGTGAAGTTCCTCCAGGAGAATCTCGACGAATACCAGAACCGCGGGTTCTTCATCGACCTCGGCGCGCTCTACTACGTCGGGTTCAAGACCACACGGATCGGTTTCACGGTGCAGAACTTCGGCGGCGACCTGCGTCTGAACGGTACGCCTCCGGAGGGAACCGGCGGTGACTGGCAGAGTTTTTCCGCGCCGACGGTGGCGCTCTTCGGCCTGGCCTACGATTTTGGACGGGGAGACCAGAAGCGTCTCACGCTGAGTTTCGACTTCCGTCATCCCAGCGACGAGGACGAGTCGCTGATCTTCGGGGCCGAGGCCGCCCTTCTCGGACACTTCGCGCTGCGGGGAGGCTGGAAGAGCAACGTGGAGCAGGGAGGGCTCTCCGCTGGTTTCGGCCTGAACTGGGAGAAACAGAGGCGAATGTTGAGGCTGGGTTACTCCTATGAGGACATGGGAGCCTTCGGCGGCTTCCACACCATCAGCCTGGAGTTCGGGGGATGAAGGTGAAGATGGCATTGCGGGCGATCGCGGCGCTCGGCCTCCTGGCCGCATGGGCGCTTGTGCCGTTGAGTGGCTGCGGGGAGAAGATCACCATTCCCCAGGCGGTGGGTATTCCCTCCAGCAGCACCTATCTGAACAAGGGTGAGTTCGATCTCACGGATCCCACCGACATCATCGAGGCGGCGGGCAAGCTCTTCATCACCGAGGGTGGGCCGGGCACCATCGCCAAGTACAATCTCAGTGGCGATCTGGACAAGGGCCCCGTCACGGGTCTGGTGCATCCACGCGCGGTGTGTCTCGATTCGCTGGCCCGGATCATCGTGGTCGGGGAAAGTGGAGACGCGGCCACCCCGCCCCGTCTGTCCTTCTTCGACCAGGGCGACCTGAACTGGAGGGGCAGCTTCGATCTGGCCGGCCAGGTCCACCGGATCGAGGGTCTGGCCTCCCATGGCGATTTCCTCTATATCGCCGACCCCGATTCGGGCGCGGTGTTCCGTTACCGGTGGATCGACCACGAGGCCGGACTCCTGGAGCCGCGCGGAGAGGTCTGCAATTCACGGGGTAGCGTCGAGAGCCCGCAGTTCGTACAGAAGCCCTCCGGCCTGGCCATCGACATCGAAGGCATGTTGCTGGTGTGCGACCGGGATACCCTGCGCAACTGGGTGGTCCGCTTCGACCCGGCTCCGGCCGGCGGCGATTCCACCTCCCTGGGGGTCATCGTGCCCTTCTTCGAGACCTCCTGTCCCACCGTCGACATCTCCGCTCACGTGTTGGGCAAGGCTCCTGCCTGCGGGGAGCCCTTCGTCCCCGGTCCTTCGGACGAGGTGGGGGCCTTCTTCGCTCCATCGGGAGCCGGAATCGACCGCGAGGGCAAGATCTACGTGATGGACTCGCTGAACCACCGGGGTCAGCGCTTCACCGCGCTGGGCGACTTCGATCTGGTCTTCGGCAGCGACGCGGGCGGGGCGATTCCCCTGGACCGCCCCCGGCGCATCGCCGTGGTCCACGGCCAGACGACCCGCGGCGGGATCCAGGTGGAGATCGCCGGGGCCATCCTCTACGTCGTCGACGAGGCCACAGCCCAGATCCGTATCTTCGAGGACAAACGCTGGAGCGATTTCAAGGGCGGCTCCTGAGCCCCTGCCGGGCGTGGATTCCGGCCGGCGATTGCCGTTCTCGTGCCCGCGGTTTACGATGGGACTGCCTTTTCCCGGGAGGTCGTGAGCGTGTCGTCGTCGCTGAACCGTGAAGCCCTTCGCCGTCTGGTCGAGGAGATCGTCCGCGAGCTGGAGGGCGAAGGCGAAGTGTCTGCGGGGACGGGTCCGTCCGGTGCGCGGACATCGGCGCCGCCGCTCGGCCGCGGTCTCGGGCGCGAAG
>JAOZPE010000010.1:0-31239 GCA_029932915.1 Candidatus Krumholzibacteriia bacterium | reverse complement strand
GGAACCGCCGGGGCGCGGCCTCGGTCTGGGCCGCGAAGGGGAACCGCCGGGACGGGGTCTCGGCCGGGGCCTGGCCCGCGAAGAGGAACCGCTGCCCAGACGCGGGACATCCACCGTCTCGGGCCGCGGAGCAGGCCCCATCTCCTACCGCTGGTCACCGTCGGGCGGCGTCGGCGGTGGAGGCCTCCACTCCCAAGCGGGCGGGTCCGCCGTGAACCCATGGAAGGAAAGGGAGAGGACACCGGTGGGCGTGGAACGGCGGGTGGCCATCGGCAGCGACCACGGCGGCTTCGCCCTGAAGCGAAGACTCGTGGAGGCGCTGCGCGAACTGGGCTACGAGCCCATCGACGTGGGAACCGACTCCACCGACTCCTGCGACTATCCGGACTACGCGGTGAAGGTCGGGCGGCAGATCCAGTCGGGCGCGTGCCGCTTCGGGGTGATGATCGACGGCGCCGGGATCGGCAGCGCCATGGCCCTGAACAAGATGAAGGGCATCCGCGCCGCCACCGTGCACAACGAGGCCACCGCGGTGAACAGCCGCGAGCACAATGACGCCAATGTCCTGGTGCTGGGAAGCGGTCAGGTCCACCCCGGCCACGCCGTCCGCCTGCTGCGGATCTGGTTGCGCACCCCCCACGCCGGGGGGCGTCACGCGCGGCGGGTCGAGAAGATCAACGCGCTGGACGAGGGTACTCCGAAGGGCTGAGGGAAGGCCATGACGACACCGACTGGAGAGAAGGTTCCGTTCTACGTGGCCATCGCCGGCAACATCGGCGTGGGCAAGACCATGGTCACCGACCTCATCGGCGAGCGCCTGGGCTGGGATACCTACTACGAACCGGTCGAGGACAACCCCTATCTGGACGACTTCTACGCCGACATGAAGCGCTACAGCTTCCACCTTCAGGTCTTCCTGCTGTCCAAGCGCTTCGCCCTGCAGAGACGGATCACCGAGAGCGGCCGCAGCGTGGTGCAGGATCGCACCATCTACGAGGACACGGAGATCTTCGCCCGGATCCTCTACCGCCGGGGCATGATGTCCGAGCGCGACTATCGCAACTACCGCGACCTCTTCGCCACCATGGTCGGATACCTGCGCCCGCCCGACCTCATCCTCTACATGCGGGCCCAGCCGGAGACCATCCTCCGGCGCATCGAGGCCCGGGGCCGTGACTGCGAGCAGAAGATCGACCCCGACTACGTCCGCGAGTTGCACGAGAGCTACGAGCACTGGGCGGAGAGGATCCCCGTGATCGCCCCGCTCCACGTGGTCGACACCGACCGGCTCGACCTGAAGGAGGACCGGGCGGCCCAGGACGAACTCATCGAAGCCATCCGGCGGTTCTCCCGCGAGAAGGATGCGAGGGGAGCCCGATGACACCTCTGTTCTCTCCCCAGGACGGATATCTCGCCGGCGATCTGCTGCGGGGCAAGGAGATCTCCACTGAGCTCCTCCACGATCTGCCCAAGGCCGACCTGCACGTTCACCTGGACGGCAGCGTGCGCTTCGACACCCTCGTCGAGTTGTACGAGAAGGAGGGCCTGACGCTTCCCGGAGGAAGCGAGGAGGCCGCCCGGCGGCTTCTCATGGAAGGCGAGGGGGTCCACGACCTGTCCACCTACATCCCCCTCTTCGAGCACGTCCACCGCGTGTTGCAGGACGAGGTCTCCCTGCGCAGGGTCACCCGCGAGCTGGTCGAGGACTGCGCGCGGGAGAACGTACGGCACCTCGAACTGCGCTTCTCTCCGGTGTTGCACTGTGAGAAGGACCTGGATCCCGAAGCGGCGACCAACGCCGTCCTGGCCGGCCTGATGGAGGGAAGGGAAGCGACCGGCATCAGCGCCGAACTGCTCATCACCGGTCTGCGGCATCATTCACCCGAGGAGAGCCGCCGGCTGGCCGAGCTGGCGGTCCAGTACAAGAACCGAGGGGTGCGGGGCTTCGACCTGGCCGGCCTGGAGATGGACAATCCGGCCAAGGAACACCGCGAGGCGTTCTATCTCATCCTCAACAGCAACATCAACTGTACGGTGCACGCGGGAGAGGAATTCGGACCGCCGAGCATCCATCAGGCCCTGCACTATCTGGGCGCACACCGCATCGGTCATGGGACCCGCCTGTTGGAGGACCCCGATCTGTTCAACTACGTGGCCGACCACCGCATTCCCCTGGAGATCGGTTTGAGTTCGAGTGTGCGCACCGGCGCGGTTCCCTCCATCGACCGGCATCCCCTGCGGCGCTTCCTGCGCGCGGGTATCCGGGTGACCCTGTGCACGAACAACCGCTTGCTGTTGAACACCGATCTGACGCGCGAGCTGCGACTCGCCGTCGACACCTTCGACCTGACCCTCCTGGAGATCGAGAACATCCTGCTTTCGGGCTTCAAGAGCGCCTTCCTTCCCCAGAACCGCCGCGTCGATCTCATGCGGCAGACCATCCACGAGTTCGGCGAGGTTCGTCGCAAGCACGGCCTGGAGGCCGCGACATGAGCGGCTGGCGTCTACGGGAGGACTATGCCAAGCGGGTGCGGCGCACCGCCGACGCCCTGCGCGGAGAGGGTTTCTCCGCCCGGATGGGTGTGGTGTTGGGAAGCGGTCTGGGCAGTTTCGCCGACGAGCTCGAAGCCACCGTCGAGAAGGCCTTCGGCGAGATCGAGGGCTTCCTCGCGCCGAGCGTGAAGGCACACAGCGGCCGACTGGTGCAGGGCCGCCTGCCGGGCCGTTCCTCGGAGATCCTCGTCCTGCAGGGCCGCCTGCACCCCTACGAGGGGCATGCGATGGAGGAGATCCTCTTCCCCGTCGCCACCATGCTCGAGCTGGGCGTGGAACTGCTCGTACTCACCAACGCGGCCGGCGGCGCCGATCCGGACGCCCGGCCCGGCAATCTGGTCTCCCTGACCGGATTGATGGATTTCCACGGCGATGCCCTGCGCGGCCTCGTTCTGCCGCCGGACGATCTGCCGGTGGAGCTCGCCCTCCGCGCGGCCACCCACAACGGTCCCTTCGACCGGGAGCTGGCGATGCGGATGGTCGAGGCCGGCGCGCGCGAGGGGATCGCGGTGGCCACCGGAAGCTACGTGTCCCTGTGGGGCCCCAGTTACGAGACCCCTCGGGAGATCGGCTTCTACCGCCGGATCGGGGCCGCGGCCATCGGCATGTCCACCGGCCCGGAGGCGACCTTCGCCCACCGCCTGGGCTGCAAGGTGGTGGGGGTGTCCTGCATCACCAACGTGGCGCGCGAAGTGGGGGTCGAGGAGGTCAGCCACGAGGAGGTCATCGCGCAGGGCGCGGCCAGTGAAGAGGCCTTCGCCCGCCTGCTGCGGGCCTTCGTGATCGACGTGGGCTGAGAGCCCCGGACCCCCGGGGCCCAGGCCTTCTGTGTTGCGGACCCGGTTCCTTGCGCCGCAGGGGCAGTCGTGTTGCGTCTCAGGCTCAGCTCTCCCGGAGCGTGCGACGGATCTGCTCGGGGTCGATCTCCTCGTCCCGCCACAACAGCCGCCCCTCCATGCCTCCGGCAACGGTCAGCACCTCACCGCTGATGTGCCGTGCCAGCCACGGCGAGGCCAGGAAGACCACCGCGGCGGCGATATCGTCGGCCCGGGCGATCTGCCGCAGGGCCATGGTGTGGGTGATGTGCCGGACCGCCTCGTCGTCGTCGAGGGCGTCGCCGGCCATGGGCGTGTCCGTCCATCCCGGTTCGACCAGGTTGACCCGGCCCTGGGGATCCAGGCGGGGAAGCTCGTTCTTGAGGCTGCGCAGGAGACCGTACAGGGCGGCCTTGCTCACCGCGTAGTCGCTGTGGCCGGCCTCGCCGAAGCGTCCGGCGGTCGATCCGATGAGGATCAGGCTGCTTCCGCTGGGGGTCTCGGCCGGCTCCTCCAGGGCCAGGGCCCGCAGGAAGGCCCGGGCGGTCCACATCGCTCCGAGCAGGTTCACGTCGATGGTGTGGAGGACGCGCTCCTCGTCCAGTCGCCAGAGCGGAAGCTCCTCGGACGGCCAGATGCCCGCGTTCACCACGCAGACCCGGGGCTTCCCCCAGCGGGCGACCACGCGCCGGAAGCCCTCCTCGAGTTCACGGGGACGGCGCACATCGGCCTGCAGGACCATGGCGTCCTCGCGCCAGTCCTGCTCGCGGACCCAGTGCTCGAGCTGGGCGGCCTGTGCATGGGCGAAGAGCGCCAGGCGCGTGCCTTCGGCGGCGAAGGCCGCGGCCACGCTGCGGCCGATGCCCCCCGATGCGCCGGTGACACACACGAGCGACGAGGACAATCCGGTCTCCATGGCTCATCTCCTCCTCTGTGGGGTGGCGGGTCTCGGATTCTCCACCCGGGGACGGGCCGGGGCAAGGGTGGCCGACCCGTCCTGCCCGGCCGGCGGTGGCCCCGGAACGATCGTTAGCTCATGGGTGAACACAAGAAAACCCATTCAAATCACCATTTCAAGACCGAATCCGGGACTTTCCGATTTGCGTCGTCAGGCCAGGGGACGGGGCTTCAAAAAAAGTAACGATGTGTTCACTTTTTTCTTGTCCAGACTCCTTCGCCTATATATCCTCGATTTCGAGGCGTTAACACCCGTTTTTCCGTGTTGGAAGGGGCGAATCCGTGAACGCAACGTCCAAGCTTTCGCGGCGCGATCAGATCATCGAAGTGGCTCTGCAGCACTTCTCCCGCTATGGCTACGCGGGTACCTCCATGCGCCAGTTGGCCAAGGAGATCGGCATCACCGCCGCGGCGATCTACCGTCATTTCCCCAGCAAGCTCGACCTCTTCGAGAAAGCGGTCGAGTCGCGTTCGCGCAGTCTGGCCATCAACTCCTACCTGGAGACGCTGAGGCGGCTCGACTCCATCGAGGACGTCCTGCGAGCCACCTCCCTGCATCTTCTCTCCACCGCCCAACAGGACCCCGAGCTCCTGCGTCTCCTGCTGCTGACCTCGGCGACCGACGGCGCGGCGGCGGCGAAGCTGCTCAAGGAATTCCGGATGCCCTACGTGACCTTCCTCACCGAGGAATTCCAGAGACGGATGGACAAGGGCGAACTGCGGCAGATCGATCCCGGCATCACCGCCCGGTGCTATGTCGGTCTGGTCATCGGCTGCGCGGTGAACGCCGAATTCTGGAATCAGCTCGAGGACGTCAACTACGACACCCTCGACATCATCTGCAACAACGTTCCCATCTTCACCCGCGGTCTGCTGGCAGAGGTGTCGCCGACCGATGAGGAGAAGATCGCTTCCACCGGGAAGGCCGAAACCCCCGAGGCGTCCAGCTCGAAGGAGAAGGACGCATCCACGGGGAAGACGCGGTCCCGGCGGAAGAAGGAATCCACCGATGGGAACCAATCGTGAAGGGAGTGCCTGGCATGTCCCAGCGGAATGTGTTCTTCCTGTTGGGCTCCCTGGTCGTCGTGGCGGGGCTCGGGTTGAGTGCTTGCGAGAGCGACAACATCCCGGCCCCGGGGGTTGCTCCGGAGGGCCCCATGACCGCCACCTGCGAGGGCTGTCACACGAACCAGGAGATGCTCATCGCCACCGCCGTGCCCGATGAACCCATCGAAGATCCGGGGGAAGGCTGAGGCGGCTCGATCCCTCCGGTGGAGGGATGGAAAAAGGTCCTGATCGACGGAACCGACGGCTCCGATTTCCTCAGCGGGGTGCACGCCACCTTCGATTGCATCGGCTGTCATGGGGGCAAGGGCGGCGAGAACACCAAGGATGACGCCCACGTGGGTCTCATCGCCGACCCCAGCGACGGGGCGGCGAACATATGCCTGACCTGTCATGAGAACACCCATGAGCAGTACCAGGATGCCATCCATTACACCCAGGCCGGTTATTACGATCTCTTCGAGAAACGCTCAGGGGAGAAGATCACCGACCAGACCGGTTACATGGACGGCTTCAAGAAGGACTGCGCGAGCTGTCACGTCAGTTGCGGCAACTGCCACATCTCCTCGCCCAAGCCGGTCAGGGGCGGACTCGTGCGTGCCCACAAGGTCATCCGCCGGCCCGACATGGTGAAGAACTGCACCGCCTGTCACGGTTCACGGGTCGGAGACGAGTACTACGGCAGCAACGACTACGCCGGTGCCGACGTTCATCGGGTTCCCGAGGCCATGGACTGCGTGGACTGCCACAGCGGCATGGACATGCACGGGGACGGCACGCGGCCGACGCATCGCTACGATGCGCCGGATCTGGCCAAGTGCACCGATTGTCACGGCCCCGGTATCGACGACGAGTGGGACAACCAGTACCACGTCACCCACCTCGACCAGTTCTCCTGCCAGGTCTGCCACAGTCAGACCTACAAGAGCTGCAACGGATGCCATGCCGGGGAGGGCATCACCGGTTCGTCCTATGGGACCTTCAAGATCGGTTACAACCCCCGCTCGGCGTCGCGTCCGGAGAAATACGTGGTGCTGCGCCATATTCCGGTGGTGGAGGACACCTACGCCGCCTGGGGGATGGATCACCTGAGCAACTTCGACACCGAATCGACCTGGAAGATGGCGACGCCCCACAACATCCGGCGCTGGACCGAACGCACCGAGGTGGCCGAGGGCAAGCCGTGTTTCGACTCGTGTCACAACTCCTATCAGGGGCCCGAGGATTTCTTCCTTCGCGCCTCTGATCTGGCCGGTTTGCCCGAAGCCGAACAACGGGCGAATCAGGATGTGGTGGTGCCCGATGGGGCGCCGAACGATTCATGGTGATCAGGGGGATCACCATCACTTGAACGACGTAGCTGAGTGATCGGCCTTCCGCCGGCACCGGCTGCGTCCTTCCCGACCAGGAGAGGAAAACCATGAATCGCAATTCTCGGAGCAAGTGGCTGCTTGCCGGCATGATGATCCTCGTGTTCGCCTTCGTTGGCTGCAGCGATGACGACGACAACGGAGGAACGAATCCTCCGCCTCCCGCCGACGACTTCAACTTGGTATCGGCGCTCACCGATGCCTACCTCTTCCACTACGAGACAGCAACCAACCATCTGCCGATCAACATCAACGCCCAGACCTTGTACGACGCCAACTTCGGCAACTCCGATCCCTCCGACGACTACTTCATCGTCGACTGGAGAAGCAGCGCCGACTACGCCAACGCCCACATCGAGGGTGCGGTGAACTGGTCCCTGGCCGACATCATTGCGCACGTCAACGATGGGGATTTCCCGACCGGGATGCCTATCTGCAACGTGTGCTACACCGGCCAGACCGCCAGCACCGCCACGGCGATCCTGAACCTCCTGGGGGGGGATCTCGGATACGACGCGTGCAACCTGTTGTTCGGGATGAGCGGGTGGACCTCCAACACCGACTACGTGGGCAAGGACTACATGTCGAAGGTGTCCGATGACTACAACGGCTGGATGACCACCACCACCTATCCCAAGAACGACGCAGGGGACTACCCCAGTCTGGGAAGCAGCGGCAAGAGCGCGGTGGACATCATCAAGGAACGGGCCTCCTACTATGTCCAGGGTCACTACAACGAGTTCGGATCGACCTGGAATATGCGTAGCATCAACGACGTGTACGACTCGATCAGCGCGGACGACGGCACCTGGTACGTGGTGAACTACTTCCCCGACGCCAACTACAACGCCGGGCATATTCCCACCGCGGTGCAGTACGCGCCCAAGGCCAGCCTGCAGACCGACAACACCCTGAACACTCTGCCGACGGACCAGAAGATCCTGGTCTACTGCTACACTGGGCAGACCTCGGCGCAGGTCACCGCCTGTTTGAACATCCTGGGCTATCACGCCTACAGTCTGCTCTTCGGGGTGCAGGCGCTGTGTCACAGCAACAGCGCCATCAATCCGCATCCGTACAACCCGCCGTCCACCGACTATCCCTGCGTGGGAACGGGCGTGGGAAGCGTGGCGATGCGCTAGAGAGCAGTTCCGCCTCGGAGCGGTCCTGTGGTGTCGAGACCGAAAAGGGGCCGGCTCAGAAGCCGGCCCCCTTCTCGTTCGAGACTCGACGACCGTTGGCACCGGCGGGCGGGACCGCCCCCACCGGTCTTCGAGCCAGGGTGCCTTTGCCTGGAGCGGATCAGATTTCCACCAGTTCCTGTCCGGGGGCGGGCGCGTCGGGAAGGGGCTTGCCCTGCTCATCGGTCAAGGGCGTGCCGTCCAGGGTGCGCACGATAGGGATGGGATGCTCGCGCATGTGCTTTTCCAGGGCGGCCTTCCACTTCTTCTGCGTTTGCTCGTCCAGCTTGCTCCAGGCCAATCGTCCCTTGCACTTGGGAAAGGTCGAACAGCCCAGCCAGGGTCCGCGCGCGCCCCAGCGCAGGTAGAGGGGCTTGCCGCACTTGGGACAGGGCAGGTCGGTCTCCAGGGGGGGTTGAGCGGGGGCCTTCACCTTGCCGGTCTTCTTGTCGAGGTTGAGGATGCCATCGCAGGGATGGTCCTTGTCGTTGTAACGGCGGCAGCCGAGGAAGGGTCCGTAGCGGCCCATCCGCTTGATCATGGGCTCGCCGCACTTGGGACAGGCCACATTGGTTTCCTCGACGGGACGCGGCCGGCCTTCGCGGTCGATGGGGCTGGCCCAACGGCACTCCGGGTATCTCGAACACGACAGGAAGCGGCCGTTCTTGCCGAAGCGATAGACCGTGGGCGCTCCGCATTCGCCGCAGCGATACTCGTCCGGAGCCGGCTGGGTCACCGCCTTGGCGTGCTTGAGCTTCTTCATGGCCTCTTCGAGTTTCTCGGAGAAGGGCCGGTAGAAGTTCTCCAGCATGGTGACCCAGTCGAGGTGCTCGGCTTCGATCTTGTCCAGTTCGGCCTCCATCTCCCGGGTGTAGCCCACGCGGAAGATGCCGGGGAAGTAGGCCCGCAGCATGTCGACCACCACTTCGCCGAGGGAGGTCGCCCAGAAGCGACGCTCGATCTGCTCGACGTACTTGCGCTCCTGGATGATCTGGATGATCGAGGCGTAGGTCGAGGGACGGCCGATGCCCTCGGCCTCGAGCTTCTTGATGAGGCTGGCCTCGGTGTAGCGGGGTGGAGGTGAGGAGAAGCGTTGCCGAGGCTCGATGGCAAAGGGCCACAGCTGCTGCTCTTCTTCCAGCGGGGGAAGGATCTGTTCGTCGCCGGCCGCCGGGACTCCGGCCACCTTGTAGAAGCCGTCGAAGACCAGGACGCGGCCCTGGGTCTTGAAGGTCACCGGCCGGTCGGGATCGATGCCGCCTTCGATGAAGATGCTGGTGGAGTCCCACTGGGCCGGCTTCATCTGGCAGGCCACGAAGCGGTTCCAGATGAGCGCGTACAGCTTGTACTGATCGGGCCGCAGGCTGTCCTTGATGCGCTCGGGCGGATGCTCCAGCGAAGTGGGGCGGATGGCCTCGTGGGCCTCCTGGGCATCCTTGTTCGACGAGGCGAAGAAGTTGGGCTTGTCGGGCAGGTATGCGCGGCCGTAGGTCTTCTCGATGTAGCTGCGGGCCATCTCCAGGGCCACGCCGCTCAGGCGCGTGCTGTCGGTTCGCATGTAGGTGATCAAACCGGTGGGACCCTCTCCGGGGAGCTCGATGCCCTCGTACAGTTGCTGGGCGGTCTGCATCGTGCGCCGGGCGGAGAAGCCCAGCCGGGTGGAGGCCGCCTGCTGCAGGGTCGAGGTGATGAACGGGGCCGGAGGACGGGAGCTGGTCCGCCGGGTCTCGATGGAGCGAACGCGGTAGCGGGCGGCGGGATCGACCGAACCGGTGACGGTGCGCCGCCAGCGGGCGGGCCCTTTGCCCCGGGGATCTTCCTCCACGGTGGTCTCGATGGAGCGCAGTCCGGCCAGGGTGGCGATCTCCACCACCTGCGGCGTGTTGTCGCGGGCGTCGCTCGTGCGGTAGTCCTCGTCCAGCGACTGGCCGTCGCGCATGCCCGGCAACTGCAGTTCGAACTTGCGGCCGGCGACCTCCACCAGTTCGGCCCGTACGGCCTGCTGCTGGGAGAGCCAGGCGTTGAGCTGTTTCTGGGTGGGGCCCTTGTCCTGCCCGTCCCTCTCCTGCAGGAGCTCATTCCAGTTCCGGGTGAGTTCCTCGATGCGGGATGCCTCGCCGTGGAAGTTGGCCCACACCTGCCAGTTCTCGTCGGGTACGAAGGAGCGGATCTCCCGCTCTCTCTCCACCACCAGGCGCACGGCGACGGTCTGGACCCGTCCGGCCGAGAGTCTTCCGGCGACCTTCTTCCACAACACCGGCGATACGCCGTAGCCCACGATGCGGTCGAGGATGCGCCGGGCCTGCTGCGCGTTCACCCGGTCCATGTCGATGGGGTGGGGGTCGGCGAAGGCCTTCTCGATCTCCTGGCGGGTGATGGCGCTGAAGATGACCCTCTTGGCCTCGTCCGGACGGATGCCGAGCAGCTCGGCCAGGTGCCAGGCGATGGCCTCTCCCTCGCGGTCCAGGTCGGTGGCGAACCAGACCTGCTGGGCGTTGCGGGCCGCTTTCTTGAGTTCGGCGACCAGCTTGGCCTTGCCGCGCAGGATCTCGTAACTCGGCTTGAATCCGTGCTCGACGTCGACGCCGGGGAACGGCGAGTCGTCCCCCTTGGGATTGCGCGTGGGCAGATCGCGGATGTGGCCCACGCTGGCCACGACCACGAAATCCTTCCCCAGGTACTTGTTGATCGTCCGCGCCTTCGAGGGGCTCTCGACGATGACGAGCTGTTTTCCCTTGGTGGCGGGCACGGCGCTGCGGGTGCTTCTCCTGGCCATTTCCATCCCCGGCTGCGGCGAGCGCGCGGGGCGCACCAGCGTGGCGCGTCCCGGCTCTCGCATAAGGCTTCCTATATATAGCGACGAGTGGGGGCTGTCCAATCCCGCCTGTCGATCGCCCGATGGGGGGATGATCCGGTTCCGCTTCAGGGGCCGGTCCTGGTCCGTAGGGCGCCGGCCCGGCCCCGGTGCCGCTGCGGGAACCTTGCGGCGCTTTCTTCAGGCCCGGCAGACGGTCCGGGTCCGCCGCTGCATGGGATCTACAGGGGCTGGAACGAGGCCGTAGACCTTCGATAGGCGCAAACAAGGCGCAAACCCATGATTTTTCCTAGATCATCATCCCCGCGATGGTGGCGGTCATCCACGAGGCCAAAGCTCCTCCAACCATGGCCCGCAGGCCCAGACGGGCCAGATCGCTGCGACGGTTGGGGGCGAGGGGTCCGATGCCGCCGAGCTGGATGCCGATGCTCCCGAAGTTGGCGAAGCCGCAGAGCGCGTAGGTGGCGATGATCGAGGCCCGCTCGCTCAGCGCGCCGGCGTGTTCGAGCTGGGCGAGGTCGGCATAGGCCACGAACTCGTTGATGGAGAGCTTGGTGCCCAGCAGGCCGGCGAAGGAGAAGCAGTCCTTGGCGGGCACGCCCATCACCCAGGCCACCGGCCACAGCAGGTAGCCGAAGATCTCCTTCAGGCTCGAGGGCCACCAACCCAGCGGCACCAGGGTGGCGGCCTTGCCCAGCAGGGCGTCCACGACGGCGATCAGCGCGATGAAGCCGATGAGCATCGCCGCCACGTTGATGGCCAGCTTCATGCCCTGCGAGCAGCCCTCGGCCGCCGCCTCCACCACGTTGGCGGTGGTCCGGGGCAGGGCGATCTGGACCTTCCCCTGGGTGAGGCTCTGCTCGGTCTCGGGCACGAGGATGCGGGCGGTCACCAGGGCGGCCGGGGCGCTCATCACGCTGGCCGCCAGCAGATGGCCGGCGTCGATGCCGAAGGAGATGTACCCGGCCAGGACGCTTCCGGCGATGGTCGCGAAGCCCCCGGTCATGAGCACCATGAGCTCGGCCTGGGTCATCTCCGGGATGTAGGGGCGGACCACCAGGGGGGCCTCGGTCTGGCCGATGAAGACGTTGGCGGCCACCGACAGGCTCTCGCTGCCGCTGACCCCCATGGCCCGGGCCATCAGCTTGGCCATCGCCGAGACCACCTTCTGCATGATCCCCAGGTGGTAGAGGATGGACATGAAGGCGCTGAAGAAGACGATCGATGGGAGCACGTAGAAGGCGAAGACCATTCCGGCCTTGCCCCCGGGGCGGGCCAGGTCGCCGAAGACGAATTCGCTGCCCACGTAGGTGAACGAGAGGAAGCGGGTGACCACCTGGCGGATCAGATCGAAGAAGCTGCGGCCGGGGGGCAGCAGCAGGACCAGAGCGGCGAAGGCCAACTGCAGCAGCAGCCCCGTGCCCACCAGTCTCCAGTCGACGGCCCGCCGGTTGGTGGACAGCAGCCAGGCGATGCCCAAGAGAACCGCGAGTCCGAGGATGCCCACGAAGTGTTCCATGGGGGCCATCTTCCGGGCCAGAGGCGGGGCATGTCAAGCGGGCGCTGCCGGCCGCATTGACGGAAGCGCCCGGCGCGACTAGGCTTGACGCGGCGTCTGGCCCCCGTTCCCGCCGGAATCCGTCCGGCCGAACTTCCCCGTGCCGCGCCGAGAGGCTCCAGATGCAGTCCTCCGAGCTTCGACATCCTCCGGTCATCATCGGTATCGGTGGAGGAAGCGGCAGTGGCAAGACCACCGTCGCCCTGAAGGTCCGCGACCGCTTTCCCCGCAAGACCGTCGAGATCATCCACCACGACTCGTACTATCTCGACCGGCCCGACTTGAGCCCGGAGGAGCGTCATCGTATCAACTACGACCATCCTTCGGCCTTCGAGACCTCCCTGCTGGTCCAGCACCTGGCGATGCTGCGGGCAGGCAAGGCCATCGACCGTCCGATCTACGACTTCACCACCCAACGTCGCACCGACCGGGTCGAGCGGGTGCTGCCGGCGGACATCCTCTTCGTCGAGGGGATCCTGGTCCTGGAGAGCCCCGAATTGAGGGGACAGATGGACATCCGCCTGTACGTGGACGTCGAGGACGACGAACGTTTCATCCGCCGGCTCAAACGCGACATCACCGAGCGTGGCCGGGACATGGAATCGGTGATCCGGCAGTACCGGGAGACGGTCAAGCCGATGCATCTGCAGTTCGTGGAGCCGAGCAAGCGCTACGCTCAGCTCATCATTCCCGAGGGCGGTCACAACACCGTGGCCATCGACATGATCTGCGCCAAGGTCCAGGACATCCTCGTGCAGAGGGGGCGGGCCGAGGCGGGTTACCAAGGAGTGATCGAGTGACCTTCGACGATCAGGAATATCTCCAGAGAGATCCGCTCATCGACCGCATCCTCATCACCAGCGACGAGATCCAGCGACGTGTCGCCGAGCTGGGACGGGAGATCTCCAAGGAGTACCCCCACAGCGTCCCCATCGTGGTGAGCATCCTCAAGGGTGGAGTGATGTTCCACGCCGATCTGCAGCGCCGTCTCTCCGTGTTGCACGAGATCGATTTCCTGAGCGTGAGTTCCTACCACGGGCGGACCGAATCGTCCGGGGTGGTGCGGATCGTCAAGGACCTCAAGGAGAACATCACCGACCGCGACGTCATCCTCGTCGAGGACATCGTCGACACCGGCCGGACCCTGTCCTACCTGCTGGAGATCCTGCGGGCCCGTCGCCCCCGCTCCCTCAAGGTGGTGGCCCTGTTGAACAAGGTCGACGCCCGGGTGGTCGACGTACCGGTCGACTGGGTGGGCTTCGACATCCCCAACGAGTTCGTCATCGGCTATGGCCTGGATTGGCAGGAGAAGTACCGGAATCTGCCCTTCGTCGGGGTCCTCAAGGGCTGAGAATTTTCCCTTGCGAAGCGCCTTTTCCTCGCTCTATTTAGCGGGGGCGGGGCCGCGGGCCCGACACCTTCGTAGTTTTCCGTCTCGTGGAGAGAAAGCCATGACCCTGGATCCTGACGCCGTGAGCCGCGATCTCCTCATGGGGAACGATTTCGATGACGAGCTGGTCGATCCCGGCCTCGATGACGACGACATCCTCGATGACGACGACATCCTCGACGACGACGATCTCGACGATGACGATCTCGATGACGACGCATTGGAGAATGAAGATCTTCTCGTCGACGACCTGGACGATCTGGACGACGACGACCTGGTCGACGACTACTGATCGGCGGGAGTCGGGCTAGAAGGCCACCCCCGCTCGCATGCTCGCCATCCACGCCCAGACCGAAGAGGCGGGCACCTGGTCGTCATCCGACTCCCAGCGGAACAAGAGCCCCTGCAACTCCGCGCCGAGTTGCAACGACTTCCAGCGCCACTCGAATCCTCCGCCCAGATCCACCATGATGTCGCTGTCACTGTTGTCCACCGCCGGGTGATGGGGCGGTCGGAAGTCGCCGTCCTGGCTCAGGAGGATCCATCCCATGCCCAGCCGCACGAGCGGCGCCAGGCCCTTCCACCGCAGCGACTCCACCCGCCAGGCCACCGTGATCAGATCGAGGCGCAGGTCGACGTCGGGCAGGAGGATGCCACCGCCCTCCGGGTCGGCGGTCTGTTCCTCGCCGTCGACCCATACCCGGTAGCACGTGTTGGCCCACGACCGCGCCCACACCACATCGAGTTGCCGCCGGAAACGCAGGCCCAGGCGGAAGCCGGCCGGGGTGGCGTCGTCCAGGGCGTAGCGGTAGTCGATGGGCTCGTCGAGAAGATCGGGCGGGGTCATCTGGTAGCCGGTGAAGGCCACGAGATCTCCCACGTGCAGCCGACCGTATTCCCCTTCGGCGATGACCGCGAAGTCGTCGGAGAGAAGGCGCGGTCCGCCCACGAGCACGGCCGAGACCATGTACTCCCAGCCCTCGACGGCGGCCTGTGCGCGGCCGGTAAGCAGGGCGAGGACGATCGCCGGGGCGATCGACAGGAGGATCAGGTGGAGTCGGACCGCTTTCATCGCGCGTTTCCAGGGGATGGGAAAGGGGAATGGAGGAGAGGCAAAGCTAGCACGGGCGGCCGATCCCATCAATCGCCCTTGCTTTCGAGCCCTTTCCTTCGTTCCGTGAAGAGGGGATGCCACCGGGCCGGAGGCCGCGACGCCCCGGCGGGCGGAAGGCGACGATGTTTCGTCCAGCCGAGGGCGACAGCGCCCCGGCGGGCCGGAGGCAACCATGGCGCGTTTCGTGCGGACCCGATCCGTTCCCAGGAGAGACCTGATGTTGCGCAGCGCCCTTGCTCTTCTTCCCTTGCTCCTGCTTCTCGCCACCGGCTCGATGGCCCGGGCCGTCGAGCTCACCCCCGATCGCGTGCGCCGGATTCCGCTCACCGCTCCGCTCCCCACCCTCTCGCCCCATCCGGCCGCCCACACCCCATGGGCGAATGGGACGGTGCAGGGTGGGACGGCGAGTGGGGTGGCCGATGCCGGAAGGATCCTCAACTGCGGCAACGACGGGATCATCGATCTGGACGGAACCCTGATCCTCGAGGCGGGTGATGCGGCGGGTACGATCTTCTCCGCCCCCGCCGATCTGGATTCCTTCGAACTGGCACACCTCTCCTTCGGTGTCCTCGACTACGGGGCCGCATATCCGGGGACCATGGCGGTGGATTTCTGGGAGGAGACGAGCCCGGAACTCTTCGAATTCGTCGGGGGCGTCGATGTCGCCGTCGACTCGGATCCCGGTCTGGCCGGAGAGATCCTCGAACTCGATCTGACGGCGCTGGAACTCTGTCTCCATGGAAGGGTGATGGTGCTCATGAGCGATGTCGCCTCCACCGGGGAGGGCCGTATCCTCCCCGCCGGGGACAGCAGTCCCCACTGCTACGACGGCACCTCGTACTGCAGCGTCCAGTACGACGCCTCCCAGGAGGAACTGTTCATGTACGGGATCCCCGATGCCCAGCAGTGCCCCGACTCCACCTTCGACCATGCCCTGCTCTTCGATGTGGTGGTCACCCTGACGGTGCAGGATCCCGACGTTCCCACCCGGACCGAGACCTTCGGTTCGATCAAGGCCCGCTTCGCCCGTTGACGGGATCCGTGCGGGGGGCTGGTTCTCCGGTGAGCACGGCCAGGGCTTCCTCCAGGCGCGAGAAATCGTCGAGCACCGCGTCGGGCTCGGCTCTGCGGGGATCCTCGATCCCCGCTGGACCGGTGAGCACGGCAAGACTGCGCACCCCCACCTCGCGGGCGGCTCGCACATCGGCCACCGTGTCGCCGACCGCCCACACCACGGCGTCGTCCGTGGGTCCCCATCTCTCCTCGGCCATCCGAAGCGCTTGGCGGAGCACGTCGACGCGCTCCAGGTGGGTGTCCCCGAAGACGCCGTGGGGGAGGTAGGCGTCCAGACCGAAACGGCGCAGCTTGATCCGCGCCGTGGCCTCGAGGTTCCCCGTGGCCACCAGCATGCGGACCGCAGGATGCCGGTGGAGGGCGTCGAGCAGACGGCGGACGCCGGGCATCAGGTACGGGCCCTCGGCCGTCGGATAGTGGCGGGCCATGAGTTCCCCGTAGCGTCGGACGAAGCGCGCGAAGCCCTCGAGGAATTCCGTCTCCTCGCCGGCCGAGGGGGCAGGAGCTGCTGCCTCGTCCTCTGCGCGGGCCCGTTGCCACAGGGTCCGGACGATCCACCGGTCGGTGTGGCCGGCGAAGGACAGACCGTCCAGGGGGGCCGGCCGCCCGAAACTCTCCTGGAAGGCCTCGGAGAAGAGCGCCCGCACACGGGGGCCACTCAAGAGCAGGGTTCCATCGATGTCGAAGATGATCAGGTGCAGGAAGGAAGAGGACATCGCCGAGACTTCTCCAGTCGATCGTGTCGGGATCCACCGTCCATCATACACAGCCCATCCCTCCGCCGGCCAGCTCTGCCTTGGCCTGCTGGTGAATCCTGCTATGCTCGGCGCGCGCCGGGCCCCGGGTTCGGCTGCGGCCTTCCCTTTCCCTCTTCACCAGGGGTTGCTCGTGATGTTCCGTCGCTGTCTCTCCGCGTGGGGGTCCATGTTGTCCCTTCGATCGGCTCTGTCGTTGACCGTCTTGGCCCTGATCCTGGCGCCGCAGTTCTCATGGTCGGCCGAAGTGTCATCCACTGAGGCGCCTACTGATGCATTCACTGAAGCATCATCCACTGAAACATCGTCGGCCGAGGTCTTCAGCAGCCCCACCGAGTTGCTTCGCCTCGATCCCATTCCTCCGGCCGCGTCCAATGCGGTGGCAGGGCCGCTGGCGCCGGATCCGGAGATGGTCTGCGAGATCGATCCCCTGCGCGTGCGGCCCCGGCCGGGGGCGACGCTGTGGCTGAAACCGGGGCGGGCGTTGAACTGGCGCAAGGCGAGCTTTCCTCCGCCGGTTCCCCTGGCCGCCGGGGTGCATTGGTTCGCCGGTTTCCTCGACTGCGCGCGCTATGGCCACTACGAGTGGAAGGTGGAGGGTCCCGGCGAGACTACCCTCTTCGTCGATGGGGAGGAGACCTCCGCCGGGAAGGTCACCCTGCGGCGGGGGAACCATCGTGTGCTCCTGCGGGTCGAGGCCGACGGCGACAGCACCTCGATACGACTGGCGTTGGGCGGCAGCGACCTCGAGGACTTGAGCTGGACGCTCTCGCCCCACCGGGTCCCGGCCTGCTACGAACGGATCCGTCAGGTGTCCCGCTATGCCTCGCTCGCGGTGGCGCCGCAGGGTCGTTTCATCGCGCGTGTCCTGTCCCGTCGCAAGGCACGGGGTGAGGGCCGCGTCCGGATTCTCTCGATCCTCTCGCGGCAGGGAGTGGTCACCACCTCGCTCCTGCCGGGGGAGTCGGCCCGTCCTCTCTTCTTCACGCCCCGGGGCAGGGAAGTCCTGTTGCAGCGGAGGGGAAGCGACGGGGGAGCGGATCTCGTCTTCTGGCCGGTCAATGGGGGAACCCCTCGCGTCCTGCTCCGCGGAGAACCCCATCTCTCCCTGGTGCGCTCCACCCGGGACGGCCGTTCCCTCCTGATCGTCTCCCGGGGCGGAGCCAAGGAGGAGGAGGATGCGCCGGACGATCCCATCCACCAGGCCGAACTGCGCAAGTCGGTTCCCGACTACCAGCCGGGTGACGTCCTCCACCTGGTGGACGCCAGCTCGGGGGCGCGCCGCCGGCTGACCGCACCGGGCGAATGCGTCATCGAGGACGCCGTGTTCCTGCCCGGCGCACGGGAGATCCTCTACGTGCGGACGCTTCCCATCGAGAAGCGCCCCTGGTTCGCCAGTGAATTCCGCCTGCTCGATCTCACGACAGGGGACGACTCGCTGCTCACACGTTTCGTCGCCGGCTGGGAGGTGCGTCCGGACGATCTGGCCCTTTCGCCCGACGGATCGAGGGTTGCCTTCACCGGGCCGCCCGAGGAACTCGGAGAGGGCCACGGCGAACACAACGTCTACAACCGCTCGCTGTACGTGCTCGAACTCGATGGAGGGGACTTCCATCGCGTCCATCTGAAGGAGGGCTGGTCGTTCAACGCGGTACACGATCTCGGTGTGCTCGCCTGGTTCGACCAGCAGACCCTCTTCGCCGCCGTCGACGCGGGCAGTTCCCAGCGCCTGGTGCGGCTCCTGGAGGGGGCGAAGGGGGAATGGCGGGCGCGTGTCCTTCCCCACGATGGAGACCACCTGGAGGCCCTGGCCCTCTCGGCCGACCACGCGGTGGCGGTCTATGCGGTGTCCTCGCGTGAGAAGCCGTCGCGCCTGCGCCTGATGGACTTCCATCAGCAGCGGGAGATCGAGCTGGAGTCGCCGAACGACTCGCTCCCGTGGACGCCCGTCGAGCCCCAGGACGCATCGTTCCGGGGGCCGCACGGGGAGACCATCGACGCCTGGTGGTATGCGCCGGCGGCCTTCACCGGCGAGGGCCCGGCACCTCTCATCGTCAACTACTACGGAGGCGCGTCGCCCACCCTGCGGCGCTTCAACACCACCCATCAGTGGTGGTGTGCCAACGGCTACGCGGTGCTGGTGATCAATCCGCGCGGGGCCTACGGATATGGGGATGCCTTCGCCGACTGTCACGCCGGCGACTGGGGTCCGATGGCCTCGGCGGACATCCTCCAGGGGGTGGAGACCTTCCTCCGCGATCACCCGGAGATCGACGCCCATCACGTGGGCATCTACGGCGGCTCGTACGGCGGCTTCATGACCGCCTACCTGCTCACCCGCACGAAACGCTTCGCGGCCGCGGTCGATCTGTACGGGATCTCCGACATCACCTCCTACTGGGGAGAAGGGTCGTGGGGCGTGACCTATGGCGACATGTCGACCGCGGGTGAGCGGCCCTGGGACGGCCGCAAGCTCTTCGTCGATCGCTCGCCGGTCTACAACGCCGACGCGATCGAGACCCCCCTCCTGTTGCTGCACGGGCTGGCCGATGACAACGTGCCACCGGGCGAATCACGTCAGCTCTTCACCGCCCTGTGCATTCAGGACCGGCCGGTGGAGATGGTGCTCTTCCCCGGTGAGAACCACGGCATCGCCGGATCCTTCTCCGTCTTCGTGCAACAGCGGGCGATGATGCTCGACTGGTTCGACCGATGGCTGAAGGAGGAACCCGAGGCGTGGGACGATCGCTGGAAACGCGGGGAGTGAGGTTTCGATCCCGGCGCGGCCGACCCACAGGAAAGGAGATCGCCGGCGATGAAGGTCTACCATCCCGAGGAACTGACGATCCGCCAGCGCTACGAGTTGATGGCGGCGGGGATCGCCCCGCGGCCGATCGCACTGGTGTCGACCATCTCGCCGGACGGCGTGCCGAACCTCGCGCCCTTCTCCTTCTTCACCGGCCTGGGCGCCGAGCCCATGACCCTCGTCTTCTGTCCGGCCAACGGCCGCGACGGTCGGGAGAAGGACACCCTGGCCAACTGCAAGCCCGTCGGGGAAGGCGGGACGGGCCAGTTCGTGGTGAACGTGGTCGTCGAGGGGAATGTCGAAGGCGCGGTGGCCGCGGCCGAGAATCTTCCTCCCGAAGTGAATGAATTCGAATCGAGCGGCCTCCAGGCGGAGAGCTCGGTGAAGGTGCGTCCGCCCCGCGTGGCGTCCTCCCCGCTGGCCTTCGAGTGCGAGACCCTGCAGGTGATCCGCATGAAACCCGGGGTTCCAGGTGGAGCGAACCTGGTGATCGGGCGGATCGTGCTCGTCCACGCCGAGGACGGACTCTACGACGAGGACTTCCAGGTCGAAGCCGGACGCCTGCCTCTGGTGGGACGCCTGGGAGGCCGGGAATACCTGCGCGTGCATGATCGCTTCACCCTGCCGCGTTCCTGATTTCGGTTGCCGCTGTCAGCGGCAGGGATCAATATCGCAACCGCCGTCCATCCTTTCCGGCGAGGAGCGTGCTCGTGAGCGAGATCAAGCCCTACGTCCCCCCAGAGAAGAACCTGGCCGAGTTCACCGTCGTCGCCGTCGGTCTGGGTCTGCTGCTGAGCCTGATCATGTGCGCGGCCAACATCTACGTGGGACTGTACGCGGGGATGACCGTCAGCGCCGCGATCCCCGCCTCGGTGATCTCCATGGGAGTGCTCCGCGGACTCCTGCGCCGGGGAACCATCCTCGAGAACAACGTGGTGCACACCATCGCCTCGTCGGGGGAGAGCCTGGCTGCCGGCATCATCTTCACCGTGCCGGCCATCGTCCTGCTGGGCCTGTGGAAGAGCTTCAACTACTGGGAGACCACGCTCATCGCCATGGCCGGAGGGGTCATGGGTGTGGTGATGATGATTCCCCTGCGGCGTCCGATGATCGTCGAACAGAAGGAGCTGGTCTTCCCCGAGGGTGTGGCCTGCGCCGAGGTGCTCAAGGCCGGCGACCGTGGGGGCGAGGACATGAAGGGCATCTTCACCGCCCTGGGTTGGGGGATGCTGTTCAAGGCGCTGATCTCGGTGGTCGGCGTGTTCAAGGGCACCGTCGAGTGGGGCTTCCGGGTGGGCAAGACCGGCCTGTACGTGGGCACCGATGTGTCGCCCATGCTCACCGCGGTGGGCTTCATCGTCGGCTGGGAGGTCTCCCTGCTCGTGTTCCTCGGCGGGGCCATCGCCTTCGTCGGCGCGCTGCCCTTCCTCGCTCACGGCATCGACTTCAGCGGGGGCACGGCCGAGGCCCTCATGGGCGTGTGGGACGCGAAGATCCGCTACTTCGGCATCGGCGCGATGGTCGTCGCCGGCATCTACTCGATCATCCGCATCGCCCCGAGCATGGGCAATGCCCTGCGGACGGCCATGCGCGGCATCATGGGCCTGGAGGACAGTTCGAAGCAGCCGCGGACCGAGCGCGGTATCACCGGCCGCACCCTGGCCGGTCTGCTCGCGCTGAGCATGGTTCTCAGTCTGACCGTCTACTGGATGATGACCCGCAGCCTGAGCACCACCGCCCTGGCCGGGGTGCTGCTGTTCATCCTCGGCTTCTTCTTCGTCGCCGTGGCTGCCTACATCGTGGGCCTGGTCGGATCGAGCAACAGCCCGGTCTCGGGCATGACCATCTGCACCGTGCTGTTCACCGCGGGCCTGCTGGTGGTGCTGGGCTACACCGGCAAGGCCGGCATGCTGGCCACCCTGGGGGTGGCCGGGGTGGTGTGCAGCGCGGCCAGCACCAGCGGTGACATCTGCCAGGACCTGAAGATCGGTCACATCGTGGGGGCCACACCGCGGGCCCTGCAGCGGGGCGAGATCCTCGGGGTGATCGTTCCCGCCTTCATCATCGCACCGACGATGACCCTTCTGCAGAAGGCCTACGGCATCGGCGAGCCCGCCCGCGAGGGGGTGGCGGCGCTGAAGGCACCGCAGGCGGTGATGTTCCAGAAACTGGTCGGCGGCATCTTCAACAGCGGCGAGATCATTCCCTGGAACCTGGTGGGCATCGGCGCCGCCGTCGGGGTGGTGGCCATCCTCATCGACCGCCTCGTGCTCGAGCCGCGCAAGACCGCCTTCCGTCTGCATGCCATGCCCCTGGCGGTGGGGATGTACCTGCCGTGGACGGTCACCTTCCCCATCCTCATCGGCGGATCCATCTACAGGTACGTCGACCAGCGCAGCCGCCGGCGGGGAGACGACGATTTCACCCGGCAGAAGGTCATCCACCGTGGCCTGCTCTTCGGCAGCGGACTGGTGGCCGGCGAGGCGATCGCCAGCATCCTCATCGCGTTCCTGATCATCTCCCACGTGCCCATGCCCTGGATGCCCGCGAGTTGGATGTCCGGAGGACTGTGGCTCGATCTGCTCTCGCTGGCCGCCTTGGCCGGGATGATGAGCTTGCTGGTGAAGAAGTCCCTGAGGAATGCGAACCCGTGAGAGGAATCAGCGGCCGGTTGCGCAGATTCCCCCTTCCTCGCGCCGGCGCGGGGAGCAGCTGCTTCCACCGGAGGTGAAGATGCTCGTGTCCTTGCTCCGGGCTCGCCGTCTGCCGGGCCTTCTCGGTCTCTTGACCGTCGGGCTGTGGGTGGCTCTGGCCGCCTGCGGAGAGGACGGCACGGTCGATCCCGGCCCCGCCGAGCCCACCGACACCGTCCATCTGCAACTGCGCGGAGACGCCGAGCTGTTGGATCATGGCGACTATGCGCGCCTGGAGATCTATTCGGACGGCCCGTCCTCCCAGCTGATCCTCGTCCTGCAGACCACCACCCGGGCGACAGTGACCTTGCGCAGCCCGCGCGGTCTGGTGCATCCGCACCAGACCGTCTACGAGATCGGAGGCGATTCGCCCGAGGCGTGGAGCGTGCAGTTGACCCTCTTCGATGGGAGCGATCGCTCCGACCTGTGGGCCCAGTCCGGTTTCCTCAACCTCAGTGGGGTCACGGACGAGCGGGTGGACGGCGATTTCCAATTCCCGGCCCTGGAGACCGATTCCCAGGGAAATCCGATCGAAGGAGCCCGGTCGGTCCAGGTGGCCGGAACCTTCTCGGCCCACGTGGAGCACACCGCTCCTTGACCATCTCCATTCGGAGGGGAGGAACACCATGCGTCGCTTGATCCTGGCCGCCGTCCTGCTGTCGTGGACGATGGCCGTCTCTTCGTCGCCGGCTTGGGGCGGAGTCCACACCCTTTACCTCATTCGACACGGTCAGTACGAGATCGACGACCCCCGTCCGCCGGACGAGGGCAAGGCCCTCACTCCGCTGGGCATTGCCCAGGCACGGCTGGTCGCGGCCCGTCTGAGGGGAATGGATGTGGAGTTCGACGACATCGTGGCCTCGACCATGACCCGGGCTCGCCAGACCGCGGCGGTCATCCACCAGAGTTTCCCCGACCTAGATGTGCGGATGACGCGCCTGCTCCGCGAGTGCACCCCTCCGACCTGGCGCAAGGACGTCATGGCCGAGACTCCGGCCGCCGAGGCCGAGGCCTGCCGGGCACGTCTGGAGGAGGCCTATGAGAAGTACTTCCAGCCCTCGCCCGACGAGGACCTCGACGAGATCGTGGTGTGCCACGGCAACGTCATCCGCTACTTCGTGACCAAGGCCCTGAATGTCGACGAGATGGCCTGGTTGCAGATGAGCATCGACAACTGCAGCATCACCGTGATCGAGGTACGCGAGGACGGGCGGCTGAAGCTGATCCGCTACAACGATGCGGCGCACATGCCGGCCGAACTGCGGACCCATCCCGGAGTGGACAAGCCCTTGGTGGTGCCCGGCGAGTAGGGCCGCCGGGGCTGTTTCCTGCTTCTAGGTTTTCGCGCCGGAAGGCAGTATCCTGGGCGCACGCGCGGTGGGCCGGGAGGCGCCACCTTCTGGGGAGGTGGAGTTCCGACCCGGGGGGCATCCCTCCACGCCGGCGCGGTCGACGATGGAAACCCGGATGAATGAGGCGATCATGAGTGAACGAATCAAGGGCGAGGGTCTCACCTTCGACGACGTCCTGCTCGTGCCCCGCTACAGCGAGGTGCTGCCCCGGGATGTGGAGTTGACGACCCGCCTGACGCGGCAGATCTCCCTGAACATCCCGCTCGTCTCGGCGGCGATGGATACCGTCACCGAGGCAGCGATGGCCATCGGACTGGCCCGTCAGGGAGGCATCGGCTTCATCCACAAGAACATGAGCCCCATCGAACAGGCCAGCCATGTCGACCGGGTCAAGCGCAGCGAGAGCGGGATGATCACCCAGCCCATCACCCTCAGCCCGGACGACCAGGTCACCGAGGCCCTCGAAGTGATGAAGAGATTCCGCATCTCCGGTGTTCCCATCACCCGCGACGGCAAACTGGTGGGCATCCTCACCAACCGCGACCTGCGTTTCCTGGACGATCCACATCAGCCGATCTCGGCGATGATGACCGCCGACAACCTGATCACCGCGTCGGTGGGCACCACCCTGGAAGAGGCGGCCCGGATCCTCCACCAGGGCCGCATCGAGAAACTTCCCGTCGTCGATGAAGAGGGAATGCTCAAGGGGCTCATCACCATCAAGGACATCCAGAAGAAGCTCGATTATCCGGACAGCTCGAAGGATGAGAGCGGACGTCTGCGCTGCGGCGCCGCCGTCGGCCCTGGTGGCGATCTCGCAGAGCGGCTGTCCATGCTCGAGGAGAGCGGTGTCGACGTGGTGGTTCTCGACTCGGCCCACGGGCACTCGCGCAACGTCATGGAGGCGGCCCGTTTCATCAAGAAGGAGTATCCCGATCTGCCGCTCGTGGTGGGCAACATCGCCACCGCCGAGGCGGCGCAGGCGCTGATCGATCTGGGGGCGGACGCGGTGAAGGTGGGAATGGGGCCGGGCAGCATCTGCACCACGCGCGTGGTGGCGGGCATCGGCGTTCCCCAGATCACCGCCATCATGGAGGTGGCCCGGGTGACGCGCCCGGCCGGCGTTCCGCTCATCGCCGACGGCGGCATCAAGTACAGCGGCGACATCGTCAAGGCCCTGGCCGCCGGAGCCGATTCGGTGATGGTCGGTGGTGTGCTCGCCGGCACCGAGGAGAGCCCGGGTGAGAAGATCCTCTACGAGGGCCGCACCTACAAGGTCTACCGGGGAATGGGTTCGGTCGGGGCCATGAAGGAAGGCAGCAAGGACCGCTACTTCCAGGGAGATGAGCCCGAACCGGCCAAGTTCGTGCCAGAGGGCATCGAGGGCCGGGTCGCCTACAAGGGGCCCCTGCGCGATACCGTCCACCAGCTCATGGGGGGCCTGCGGGCCGGCATGGGCTACTGCGGGGCAAAAGATTTGGAGACCCTGAGGTCAGAGACCACATTCCTACGGGTGAGCCCGGCGGGCCTGCGCGAGAGCCATCCGCACGACGTCCAGATCACCAAGGGCGCGCCCAACTACCCTTCGGCTTGAGTTTCCGCAGCGCGGTGGAACGGCCGGACTGCGGTCTCGCCCCTGCTTCCCCCTTGAAGCGGGGGGATGGAGATCCGAGGACTGTGAGGACGGTCGACCGATGGACCAGATGAAGAAGCACGACGAAAAGGCCTACGCCATCCTTTCCGGCGCTGCGCGGGTCTTCAGCGAGAAGGGCTATCATCACGCGTCGATGCGGGATATCTCCCGCGAGACCGGAATGTCCCTGGCCGGGATGTACCACTACTTCTCCGGCAAGGAGGAGATCCTCTTCTCCGTCCAGAGGTTCTGTTTCCGTCAGGTGCTCGATGAACTGCGGAAGCGCCTGGAGAGCGTCGACGATCCGTGGCAGAAGCTGGAGACCGTCGTCCGCAACCACCTGGAGTTCTTCACCGAGAACGTGACGGAGATGCGCGTGCTCAGCCACGAGGCGGACACGCTGGTCGGCGACTACCGGACCCACATCGACGAGATGAAGCGTGAGTACTTCTCCCTGGTGGCCTCGATCATCCGGGAACTGCGCGGCCAGGACTGGAACGACGCGGAACAGCGCCGGGTCACCCTGTCCTTCTTCGGAATGATCAACTGGATCTACACCTGGTACCGGCCGGAGCGGGACGGCTCGCCCCAGGAACTGGCCGAGACGATGATGAGCATCCTCGAACGCGGAATCGCTCCCCATCGTCCTCGGGGATGAGCACCTCTGCCGGCTCGGAAGGCAAGGGCGTGCCCGACGCGCCCTCTCTGCACGCTGACGACGAACTCCGGCCTCTGCTGACCCGGCTCGGCGCCGAGGTGGGACTCGATGCCCTGGGCAGCGCCCCGGTGGCGTATCCACGACACGAGCAGCCGTTGAAGACATGGCTCGACGAGGGCCGGCACGCCGGTATGTCGTGGCTGGCCGAGTCGGCCGATCTCCGCCTGGACGTGCGGCGGCGCTTTCCGTGGGCCCGTTCTCTGCTGGTGGGGGTGAAGGCGTACCGGCCCCACGATCCTCCGGCCGGAAGCGAGAGCGGAATCGTCCGTGGGGTCTCGGCCTATGCCCGGGGACGCGACTACCACGAGGTCCTGCTCGATCGCTTCAAGCTGCTGGGCAACCGCCTGGAGCAGGAGCTCACGCCCCGTCCCGTCCGCCGTCACGCCTACGTGGACACCGGTCCGGTGCTCGAACGGCAGGCGGCGGTGGAGGCCGGCCTGGGTTGGCAGGGGAAGAACGGACTCCTGCTGCGGCCCGGCGAGGGAAGCTGGACCTTCCTGGGCGTTCTCGTCACCGATCTCGATCTGAGCCCGGGTCCCCTGGACGGGCACACGGCTTCGGGGAGCTGTGGAAGCTGCCGTGCCTGCCTGGCCGCCTGTCCCACCGGTGCCTTGATCGCCCCGGGCGTCATCGACAGCGGCCGTTGCATCTCCTATCTGACCATCGAGCACCGCGGGCCGATCGATCGCTCACTGCGGCGGGCCATGGGAGGGTGGATCTTCGGCTGTGATCTCTGCCAGACCGCCTGTCCCATCAACCACCGTGCCCTGCGCCGCCAGAAGATCCCGGGCGGCCCGGCCGAAGACGACTTCACCGCTCCCTCACCGGCGCTGACGGGGATCACCCTGCCCCAGCTGCTGTCGCTCGATGAAGACGCCTTCCGCCAGCGCTTCCGCAAGACCCCCCTGTGGAGGCCTCGCCGGGAGGGCCTGCTGCGCAACGCGCTCATCGCGGCGGCGAATCTGCGGCGTCTCGATTGCGTGGATCCCGCGCGCGCGCTGCTGCGGGATCCCTCGTGGGTGTTGCGCGAGGCGGCGTCGTGGTGCCTGTCCGAGTTGCGTCCCCCCGAGGGTCTGGACGATCTTCGCGCCGCGATGCAACGCGAGGAGGATGCGCAACGGCAGAAGGTGCTGGCCCAGGATCTCATCCGCTGGGCGGGTGCCTTGCCTCGATCCGGCTGACCAGGGCACGACCGCAGATGGCCCGGGCGAGAGCGGCCGTGGGCTGGAGTCGACGGGTCCGCGCGCCGAGGGGTGGAAGCGACGGCAGCCGCCCCCGGCGGGAGCGGCTGCCCTGGTCGACGCAGCCGGGAGACCTCGCGCGGCGAGGACCATCCCGGCCCTGGAATGTGCTTCCTACTTGATGAGGCCCATCTTCCGCACTGCTCTCCACTGCCCACTGCGCACCTCGTAGAGGTAGACGCCGCTGGACACCTGTGCTCCGGAAGCATCCCGCCCGTTCCATTGCACCTGATGGACGCCCGCCTCCAGCGTGGTGTCCATCAGGGTCGTGACCCGCCGTCCCCGCGCGTCGTAGACGGTGACCACGGTGGGTCCATCCTTGGGTAGCGCGAAGGAGATGGTGGTGACGGGGTTGAAGGGGTTCGGGGTGTTCTGGTACAGCGCGAATGCCTGCGGACGCTGCGGGGTCGGGTCGTCGACCCCGGTGGACACGCAGGTCTCCGCGTCGGCGCCGATGGTTCCGCATCCACCGGAATTGGCGGCCGCCGCCGGCGACGAAGTGGGAATGCTGTAGTCGCCTCCGGCGTGATCGCAGAACTGCGGGTCGGCCTCCACGTTGCCATCGCTGCCGATCGGATCGTCACCGCAACCGGACACGTGCCCGGAAGCGTTCTGGTAGAAGAGATTGCAGTCGAAGGTGACGGTGGAGGAGGCGCAGTACACCCCGTCGGCGTTGGAGGTCGCCGCATCGCCGTTGAAGGCGAAGATGTTGCGGGTGAAGCTGGCGTCGGAACTGCTGAGATAGAATCCGTTCCCACCGTAGGTAGCGCCGGTGTTGTCGGCGATCGTGTTGTTCTCCAGGACCGCCCCGCTGAGCGAGTACAGATAACCCGCCCCACCGATCAGACCGGAACCGTTGCCGATCAGGAAGGTGTTGCGGAGGGCGAAGGAGGGTGAGCTCTCGGCATCGATGCCACCTCCGAAGAGGGTCGCGGTGTTGCCGCGGTAGAGCCCGCCGTTGCCGTCGAAGGAAGTGTTGTTGAGGGAGATGCCCCCGCCGTTCTTGTTCGCGCCATCGACGGTATTGTCCAATACGTCGAGATCGGTGGCGTTGATGCTTCCTCCGGTGGCCCAGATGCCGCCGCCTCCGCCGGTGGCGGTGTTGCCCTCGATCGTGACCGTCTGCAGGATCACGTCACTGTTGCTGAGGTAGAGGCCGCCTCCCATGCCGCCCACCGAGTGACCGGAGATGACCGAATTGGAGAAGGTCACCGTCCCGGGGCTCTTGGTCGCGGCGCTGTCCACCACGTAGACCCCGCCTCCATCCGGTGGCGTGCCGTAGGGGCCGTCCCAGGAGGTGTTGTCGTGGACGTTGAGACCATCCATCTGCGGTGCGCTGTTGTAGATGTAGAGCCCCGATCCACGCAAGCCGGTGTTGCCGGTGATCTCGACGTTCTCCAGGGTGGGATCGGCGGAGATGATGGCGATGCCGCCACCTCCGGAGATGTCACCGCTGCCGCCGGCGATGTTCCCCTCGACCACGAGGTTGCGCAGGGTGATCGAGGAGTACTCGATCCTCATGCCGCCGCCGAAGTACCCGGTCTCCGGTGCCAGAGGAATCTGCTCGGCGCTTCCCCCGGTGATGCGGAAGCCATCGAGAACCGTGTTTGAGGTGATGCCGCTACGGACCCGGACCACCGGCTTGGTCTCGGCCGCCTGGAGGATGGTGGGATTCCCGGTGACGTCGCGCGTGGTGTAGGTGGCGTCATAGCCGCCCTTGATCTGCAGGCCGGCCTCCTCGGCGAGGATCAGGCTCTCCTGCAGCGTCGCTCCGCCCAGGCAGGCGATCTCCGATCCCTCATCGAGCACGAGGGTGCTCACCGCGGTTGCGATGTCGGGCACCTGCTCGGGCACCTCGAGACGGCCGCTGCCGAAGAGCTTGAAGACGTTGATCCGTCCGGTGCCCAGCTTGCCCGTGTAGGCCGGCGCATTCACGTCGTCGATCGGATCGACCGCGGCCTTCACCGCGGCACGGGCGTTGGGTCCGGTGATGCCGGGATTCGCGCTGTAGACGAGGGCCACCATGCCGGCGGTGATGGGTGAGGAGAAGCTGGTACCGCTCACCGCACCGTAGGTGTGCTGGCTGCTGCCCGAGCCGGTGTTGTTGAACATCGTGGTATAGATGTTCTCGCCCGGGGCGGAGACATCGACCCAGGTTCCGTAGCTGCTGAAGTAGGTCTTCAGGTCGGTCGAGGTGGTGGCGGCGACGGCCAGGACGTCGTCCAGGCTGGCCAGGTAGCTGGCGTCCTCGTTGTCGTCATTACCGGCCGCGGTGACGATGGTCATGCCCGCGTTGATGGCGGCATTGACCGCCGACACCAGGGGGAAGTAGGAACTGGAACCCCAGGAGGCGTTGAACACCTTGGCTCCGTTGTTGCGGGCGTAGTTGAGGGCGCTGGCCGCGAAGTCCATGCCCACCACACCGGTATCCTCGCCCGGCGGGGTCCATCCGACGCGCAGGGCCATGACCTTGCTGGTGAAGGCCACGCCGACCACTCCGGTGGCGTTGTTGCCGATGGCTGCCACACAGCCAGCCACCGCGGTTCCGTGTCCGCCGTAGTCCATGGGGTCGTTGTCCTCGCCCATGACGTCCTGGGGAGGATCCTGTTCGCCGCTGACGCCGGTCACGAAGTCCCAGCCCCGGATGTCGTCGACGTATCCGTTGCCGTCGTCGTCGATGCCCGGCGTGCCGTTGTACTCGTCCCAGTTGATCCAGATATTGCCGTCGACGTAATCGGGGGCGGTGCCGCCCAGATCGGGATGCTGCCAGTCGACGCCGCTGTCGGCGATGGCCACGACGACGTTCGAGTCACCGGTCTCGTAGTACCAACCGGCCACGGCTCGGATGTCGCGCCCGCCGATGTTGAGGTTCCGCAGCCACACCTGGTTGTCCATGAGCGGGTCATTGGGGACGACGGCCTCGAGCACGCCGATGGGAATGGGAACCGCGTCGACGACACCGGGCATGCTCTCGATCGCATTGAGGACATCCTGAAGGTCGTGCCGGTCACCATCGAAGATGACGGTGTACCAGTGGGACATCTCCTCCTCGTCGGCACTCAGCCGCTTGCCGGCGACCTTGGTGGAAGGGAAGAGGGCGTAGAGATCCTCGAGGTCGAAGCTCTGGGCCAGTGTGTTCCATTCCACCTGATCGGTGGTCAGGCCCTGCGTTCCCCGCGTCGAGACCTGGGGCTCGGCTCCCGTTGCGAAGCGCACGGAGATGCGGTTGGGAACGAGCATTCCCGTGTGGGGATGACCCCCCCGCCAGATCCGGCTGGCGTCGATCTGTTCGGCTTGCGCGGACAGAGGAAGAAGGACGAATACGAGGAGTGCAGCGAGGGTGGACTGCAGGAGAGGCGAAAGACGTAGAGAACGCGGCATAGAGGAGCCTCCAAAGGTGGACGTTTCCACGATGACACCGGCTGTCGATGCGAATCGGTCACGGACCTCGACCGTTGGATTGTGTGCGGTCCGGGGGAGCCGTGGACATGTCTCAGCATCCTATAGGATAACGCCTTCGGCCTCGCTTCGGCAATTCCCACCAGAAAATGGGCAGATCACCCCCGGGTGTGCTACATTGGCCCATCCCCGATGAATGGATTCCATGACAAGGACTCGGAACGTGAGTGATTCGACCGGACAGATCCTGGTGAAGAACATCTGGGAACTGGAGAACCGTATCAAGGAAGGGCACGGCGACCCCCAGACCCGCCTGTCCCTGCTGCGGGCCTACGCCCTGCAGCTCGGTGAGACCGAGAATGCCCTGGGAATTCCCCGCGATGACCAGGAATACCTCATGGTCAACAATCGCAGCCGCAACGGGGTTCTCCTGCTCCATGGCAGCACGGGAGGCCCCGCCCAGTTGCGTGGCCTGGCTCATGTGCTCTACCAGGCGGGCTTCTCCGTCCTCGGAGTGAGGATGCCCGCCCACCCCGCCGAGGACCACCAACTGGCCACGCACTCGTGGAGAGCCTGGCTCAACCAGGCCGAGAATCGTTACCGGATGCTGGCCACCTGGTGCCGTCAGATCCACGTCATCGGTTTCAGTTTCGGGGCGTCGATCGCCCTGCAGATGAATGTGCGACCCCGCCCGCGCTCGCTCGTCCTGCTGGCGCCTGCGCTGTATGTCCACTTGAACCTCCCCGCCCG
>JAOZPE010000059.1 GCA_029932915.1 Candidatus Krumholzibacteriia bacterium | reverse complement strand
GTGGGGTAAAACCATTCAAAGGTCGAGGGAACACGGTGTCTTTCCGCATCAGCCATACCAGGCCATGAAAAGTCAAATCCCCCGATTCGAGATGGTTTCCGGTGATTCGACCCAAGCGAAGGTGTCCGGTGTCCCGGGTCCAGGACACCCTCTTCTGAGCCCTCTCTTGTCTTGCGCCGAAACCGTCCTTCCCCTACACTCGCGCGCAATTCTCACCCACCGCATCCTGTTCCTTCAGCTCCTTCAGGAGTCCGCATGAGCGACACCCCTCCCGCTGTCGACCACCAGTACGATACCGCCTTCTTCGGGCATCCCCGGGGATTGAGCACCCTCTTCTTCACCGAGCTTTGGGAGCGCTTCAGCTACTACGGCATGAGAGCCCTGCTGGTGCTGTTCATGATCGACCTGGTAGCGAACAAGGGCTTCGGCTGGGACAAGGAGAAGGCCACGGCCATCTACGGGCTGTACACCTTCGGGGTCTACGCCCTGGCCCTGCCCGGCGGCTGGATCGCCGACCGCCTGCTGGGCCAGAAGAAATCGGTGCTCTACGGGGGCATCATCATCGCCCTGGGCCATTACACCCTGGCCTTGCCCGCGCTCTTTCCCTCGACCGCGGTTGGGGCCTTCTACGTCGGCCTGACCCTCATCGTCCTGGGAACCGGCCTGTTGAAGCCCAACGTCAGCGCCATCGTCGGCGATCTGTATCCCGAGGGCGGAGGGCGGCGCGACGCAGGCTTCTCCATCTTCTACATGGGCATCAACATCGGCGCCCTCTTCGGACCGCTGATCTGCTCGTACCTGGGCGAGAAGGTCGACTGGCACCTGGGCTTCTCTGCCGCGGGTATCGGCATGACCTTCGGGCTCATCCAGTACGTCTACGGCTGGAAGTTCCTCAAGGGCAAAGGGGAGCTGCACCCCGACCAGGCCAATCCGCAGGCCCGGGCCGAAGGCATGCAGCGCTTCCTGCGGGGAGTGGGCATCGTTCTGGGCGTCTTCGTGGTGCTGTTCGTGTTGAAGTATACCGGCATCTTCGACTTCGGCCTGGTGAGCTTCGCCCGGGGCACGGGCATCGTCCTGCTGGCGTTGGCGGTGCTCTACTTCGCCTATGTCATCTTCATCGCCTGCCGCACCCGCGAGGAGAAGGAGCGGGTCTTCGTGATCTTCCTGCTCTTTCTGGGCGCGGCGATGTTCTGGAGCGGCTTCGAACAGGCCGGCTCGTCGATGAACCTCTTCGCGAAGGAATACACCAACCGGGTGGTCTTCGGCTGGGAGGCGCCGGCCGGCTACCTGCAGTCGGTCAATCCGCTGTTCATCATCATCCTTGCTCCGGTGATCGGCACCCTCTGGGTGAGGCTGGGCGACCGCAATCCCTCGATCCCGATGAAGTTCGCCATGGGATTGATCCTGCTCGGCGTGGGCTTCCTGGTGATGGCCTGGGGCAGTCAGTTCATCCACGCCGGCAAGGTGAGCCCCATGTGGCTGGTGACCACCTACTTCTTCCACACCGTCGGTGAGTTGTGTCTCTCGCCGGTGGGATTGAGTTCGATCACCAAGCTCGCCCCGCACCGCCTGGTGAGCCAGATGATGGGAACGTGGTTTTTGGGCGCGGCCCTGGGCAATCTCATCGCCGGACTGGTGGCGGGCTTCATCGAGAAGCTGCCGGAGACCCAGCTCTTCGGGACGGTCGCGGCCATCGTCATCGTCACCGGTATCCTGTTCGCGATCTTCGCCCGGCCCATCAACCGGATGGCGCACGGGATCAAGTAGGGAAAGGAGTCGGGGCGGCTCCATCCGATGGATGCCGTTCCGACCTGCCCCTCATCGCCGAAACCACGCCTTCAGGCCGCCCACGCTCTGTTGCCTCGCTGGCGTCGTGCTCGTCCGGAACGGCATGAACTGCACCTTCACGTTCATCTGGGGATCGTCGTTGCCATCGTAGATCCACGCGGCGATCTGGGTCGAGTCGGTGGTACCCCAATAGCACTCCCGCAGGTCCACCACCGCCCCCGTCAGAGGGTTGTCCGCCGCAAGAACCGTCCCCTGACCTCCTCCATTCAGGATGTCGCAATCCCGAAGGATCAACGATGCGCCCGCTTCTGCCGACACCGTGTAGACGGTCCCCCCCGCCAGCACCAGGTGCCGCCCGGTCACCTGCGTGCCCCGGTCGAAAAGGACCAATTGCGCCGAACTCTCTGAAAACCGGAGATTCTCCAGATCCACGACCGACCGACCCGAGACATAGATGCGGCCGACACCGGGCGCGGAAGGACCCACCACGCAGTCCCGGATCACCCCCGTCGACTCGAATTGAATCTCCGCCGCTACCCCGATGTCCTCGAAAGAACACCCGCTGATCTCGAAACCCGCCGACCCCGTGGGCACGACGCACGAATTGAGCTGGTGCCGGAAGACACAATCCCGTACCACCAGACCGGGATTCTGGCCCCCCACGAAACCCACGATCCCATCCACCCACCCCACCTCCGGCGACGACTCGAACTCGCAGCCGATCACGTGCAGGTCGGAGACATTCAGAAGCTGGATCGCCGTCTGCCCCATGAAACGGAAACGACAGGATGAGAACGTGGTTGGAACCCATGCCCCGACAAGCACGTTCGTGTGCTCGAAAGTGATACCGTCGATATGGATACCGTCCCGTGGAAACTGATCCGGCACAAGACACGCCGTCTGATGCCCCTGGTAACTCGGCGTCAATGCCACCGGCCCCACGATCACGCTGTCCCGGTCCACCCCCAGGATCGTCAGCGGGGACACCATCGGAACCATGAGCACCGCGGTGGTTCCACCCATGACAAAGGTGTGCACCCGGAAGTCGTCGTACCGCCCCGATCCGATCAACACCGTGTCGCCCGCCGCCGCCACGTCCAACGCGTCCTGGATCACCGTGTACTCGCCACTGCCGTCCCGCTCGACCAGCAGCGTGCGAGCCGGGGCGAGGCCCGCAACCATCAGCAGACCCACCACCAGCACCGCCCCAAACTGCCCCCGGACCACGATGCCCCTCATCGCCGAAACCACGCCTTCAGGCCGCCCACGCTCTGTTGCCTCGCTGGCGTCGTGCTCGTCCGGAACGGCATGAACTGCACCTTCACGTTCATCTGGGGATCGTCGTTGCCATCGTAGATCCACGCGGCGATCTGGGTCGAGTCGGTGGTACCCCAATAGCACTCCCGCAGGTCCACCACCGCCCCCGTCAGAGGGTTGTCCGCCGCAAGAACCGTCCCCTGACCTCCTCCATTCAGGATGTCGCAATCCCGAAGGATCAACGATGCGCCCGCTTCTGCCGACACCGTGTAGACGGTCCCCCCCGCCAGCACCAGGTGCCGCCCGGTCACCTGCGTGCCCCGGTCGAAAAGGACCAATTGCGCCGAACTCTCTGAAAACCGGAGATTCTCCAGATCCACGACCGACCGACCCGAGACATAGATGCGGCCGACACCGGGCGCGGAAGGACCCACCACGCAGTCCCGGATCACCCCCGTCGACTCGAATTGAATCTCCGCCGCTACCCCGATGTCCTCGAAAGAACACCCGCTGATCTCGAAACCCGCCGACCCCGTGGGCACGACGCACGAATTGAGCTGGTGCCGGAAGACACAATCCCGTACCACCAGACCGGGATTCTGGCCCCCCACGAAACCCACGATCCCATCCACCCACCCCACCTCCGGCGACGACTCGAACTCGCAGCCGATCACGTGCAGGTCGGAGACATTCAGAAGCTGGATCGCCGTCTGCCCCATGAAACGGAAACGACAGGATGAGAACGTGGTTGGAACCCATGCCCCGACAAGCACGTTCGTGTGCTCGAAAGTGATACCGTCGATATGGATACCGTCCCGTGGAAACTGATCCGGCACAAGACACGCCGTCTGATGCCCCTGGTAACTCGGCGTCAATGCCACCGGCCCCACGATCACGCTGTCCCGGTCCACCCCCAGGATCGTCAGCGGGGACACCATCGGAACCATGAGCACCGCGGTGGTTCCACCCATGACAAAGGTGTGCACCCGGAAGTCGTCGTACCGCCCCGATCCGATCAACACCGTGTCGCCCGCCGCCGCCACGTCCAACGCGTCCTGGATCACCGTGTACTCGCCACTGCCGTCCCGCTCGACCAGCAGCGTGCGAGCCGGGGCGAGGCCCGCAACCATCAGCAGACCCACCACCAGCACCGCCCCAAACTGCCCCCGCTTGCCCATCGCGTCGTCTCCTTCCACTGGGATCCTGGCACCACGGTCCGTGTTCTCAACCGGCACCCTCATCCATTGTACACCTGGATCAACACTCTCCCATATCGGGTGAGGCGACATTTTCCTCTTGGGCCGCTTTGTTCTACATTCTGGGGGAACGGCATACGGCCGTTCCCCCTTTTCGTGGAGAAGAGCCATGGCCTCCATCCGCAAACGCCTCATCGTCGTGGGAGACCGGCTCCTGCTGAAGCCCGAGAAGGGCGAGGAGCGCACCAAGGCCGGGCTGTACCTGCCCGCCACGGTCCAGAGCGGCGAGGAGGTCCAGGGAGGCCGTGTCGTCGAGGTCGGACCGGGGCTTCCCGTGCCCCACGTCCCCGATTACGAAGAGCCCTGGAAGAAGCCGCCGCAGGAGCCCCGCTACGTTCCCCTGCAGGCGAAGGTGGGCGACTACGCGCTCTTCCTGAAGAAGGCTGCGGTCGAGATCACCTTCGAGAAGGAACGCTACCTCATCGTGCCCAACAGTGCGGTGCTGGCGTTGGTCCGCGAGGAGATCGAGATCGACGGCAGCCTCGGAGATCTCCGCGATCTCGAGGGCCTCGACACCGAGGAAGATTGATTCTAGCCCACCGCTCCCATGTCGTGGTACTTCCGCTTCATGTCCTCAAGGGTCAAGGTGGGCACCTTGTCCGCCCAGCCGGCCTGCCCGAAGGCGATCATCCGCGCCTTCACCACTTCCTTCATCGCCGTCCGGGCCGGCTTGAGGTAGTCGCGCGGATCGAACTTCTCGGGATGTTCGGCGAAGACCTTACGGATGGCACCGGTGATGGCCAGGCGGCTGTCGGTGTCGACGTTGACCTTGCGCACGCCGTGGCGGATGCCCTCCTGGATCTGCTCGACGGGCACCCCGTAGGTCTCGCGGATCTTGCCACCGTACTGGTTGATGATGTCGACGAGTTCCTTGGGCACCGACGAGCTGCCGTGCATCACCAGGTGGGTGTTGGGCAGACGCCGGTGGATCTCGGCGATGATGTCCATCTTGAGGACCTCACCGGTGGGCTTGCGGGTGAACTTGTAGGCCCCGTGGCTGGTGCCGATCGCGACGGCCAGGGCGTCGCAACCGGTCTCGGCCACGAACTCCTCGGCCTGGGCCGGGTCGGTCAGGTGCTTGAGGGCCTCGTCGCCGGTGAGGCCAGCGCCGTGGCCGTCCTCGATGCCCCCGAGGGTCCCCAGCTCGGCCTCCACCGTCACTCCCTTGGCGTGGGCGACCTCGACCACCTCCTTGGTGACCTTCACGTTGTACTCGTAGGTCGACGGGGTCTTGCCATCCTCCATCAGCGAGCCGTCCATCATCACCGAGGTGAAGCCCATCTCGATCGCCGAGAAGCAGGTCTGCGGCGAGTTGCCGTGGTCCTGGTGCATGACGATGGGAATCGTGGGATTCAGCTCAGCCGCGGCCAGCATGAGGTGGCGCAGGTAGTTGTCGTCGCTGTAGGCGCGCGCTCCCCGGCTGGCCTGGACGATCACCGGCGAGTTGGTCTCGCGGGCGGCCTCCATGATGGCCTGGATCTGCTCCATGTTGTTCACGTTGAACGCGCCGACGCCGTAGTCGTTCTCGGCTGCATGGTCCAGAAGGACGCGCATGGGAAGCAATGGCATGTCGATACCTCACGGGTTGAAGGAGGCGGGAACTCACGCTCCCGCCGAAGATGACACCTTCTGCGGTTTCCGCCACCGGCCGGGCCGGCGGGCGGCACCGCTTCCACCCTTGCCGATGCCCCGTCCGCCGGCGCTTCAGCCGATGCAGCCGGGGCTCTCGATCTCAGACCTCCGCCTGCACCTGCTTCAACTTCTCCAGCAGCTCGTCGATGTCCGCCTCGGTGTGGGCCGCGTTGATCTGCACCCGGATGGTCTCCTCGCCGCGGGGCACGACCGGATAGGTCAGGCCCACCACGAGGATGCCCTTCTCGTACAGCTTCTTCACCCACGCGCGCACCTGGTCGGTGTCGCGGATCAGGAGCGGAACGACCGGGTGCGGGCCGGGGATGGTCTCGATCCCCAACAGGGCCACGCCCCGGCGGAACTGGGCGATGCGCTCGTGCAGGTGCTTCAGGCGCTGGGCCCCTTCCTTCGAGTCGGCCAGATCGACCGCGGCCAGCGCCGCCGCGCAGTCGGCCGCTCCGAGGGGATTGGTGTAGATGTAGGTGTCGGCCTTCTGGCGGACCGCCTCGATGAGCTGCTCGCTGCCGGCGATGAAGCCGCCGTTGACCCCGAAGGCCTTCCCGAAGGTGCCCACGATCACGTCGGCGTGGCCCCCGGTGAAGTCCTCGGTGCCGCGGCCGTGGTCGCCGTAGGCACCGATCCCGTGCGAATCGTCGACGACGGTGACCACGCCCTCGGGAAAACGCCCGTGGTGTTCGGCCACCAGCTCCTCGATCTTCTTCAAGGGCGCGAAGTCGCCGCGCATGCTGAAGATGCCGTCGAAGATCACCACCACCCGTTCCATGCCGTCGGGAACCTCTTCCAGCGCCCGGCGCAGTTCGTCCATGTCGTTGTGGGCGTAGATGGCCTTCTGCTCGCGGGGGACATTGGCGATGCGCATGCCGCGGATGATGCAGTTGTGGTTGAGCTGGTCGCCGATCCAGTAGGTGCGATCGTGGGTGAGGGTGATGGCCAGGCCGAGGTTGGCGGTGTAGGCCGAGTTGAAGATCTTCGCCGCCGGCTTGCCCACGAAGCGGGCGATGCGCTTCTCCAGGGCCGCGTGGGGGGTGAAGGTGCCGTCGATGAAACGCACCGCGCCGGGCCCCACCCCGAACTCGTGGGTGGCCTGGTCGGCCGCCTCGATCAGACGGGGGTGGTGCGACAGGGACAGATAGGAATTCGAATTCATCCGCAGGAAGAGCTGATCGCTTCCCTCCAGGCGGTATCGCGGTCCACGCTTCCCTTCCGGGGGCACGACTTCCCGGATGATCCTCTCGGGGGCCTTCGCCCGGCCCTGCGCCTGCAGGGCTTCCAGTTCCTCCCGCAGCGCGGCGTCGATCTTGTCCAGGGGCATGTCCAACTCCTCTCTGATGTTCCCGCTCCGTGCCCAGTGTAGGTCGCCGGTCCCCCCCGGGGCAAGGCGCGCCTCGGCCACCACCATCGCCCCGAAATGCCCCATCGGCGCTGGAATCGACTCCTGCAGGCTCGCCCGGGCCTCGGCGGAGATCAAGAATTTCCACTTCGCGGACTGGCAAAGAGTCGAAACTGGTCTATAATAGAACTTCAAGAAGGAGGCTGGTCTACGCCGATCGGCCCGAACGAACGATGGTCCCGAATGATGGAGATCGCATCATGAAGACGCAGGAAGCGGCCCAGGCCCAGCGTCGTCCCTATGACCCGCCGGTCCTGCAGCGTCAAAGCGACCTCAAGAAGATCACGCTGTACACCGACGTCTTCAGCTACGGAGATCCTGCACCGGGCAGCGGCCATGGTGGAGGACGGCGGGTGCGCGACAGCCGCTAGACTCCACGTGGCTTCCACGGCTATTCACGGAAGTCTGTTCCAGTGAAGGGAAGGCCGGACGCATGTCCGGCCTTTTCTTTTCGGTTCCTCAACCGCTTTCCATCTTCTCCCCGGCGGCAAGGATGCCCTCGGCTTCCACCGGCACCATCCGTCGCCGGAAGACCCGCCCGAAGTGCTCCACCACACGGCTGCGTACCCGAAGCGCGTCGGGAGCCTCCCCGAGCAACGCGCGCATCGAGGTCACCGCCTTCCCCCGGATTCCACAGGGGATGATGGCCGAGAAATGGTCCAGATCACAGTCGACGTTCAGGGCGAAACCGTGGCTGGTGATCCAATGGCTCAGACGCACCCCGATGGCCGCGACCTTGGCCTCGCCCACCCAGACCCCCGTATACCGGGGGTCCCTCCGCCCCTGGATGCCCCAATCGGCCAGGACGGCCAGCAGCACCTCCTCCAGCCGGCGCAGATAGCCATGGGCGTCGCGTTCTCCGTCCCCCAGGCCCAGAATGGGATAGGCGACGAGCTGGCCGGGACCGTGGTAGGTCACGTCGCCTCCGCGGCCGGTCTCGAAGACCTCCATGCCGAGGCGGCGGCGCTCCTCCTCGTCGGCCAGGATGTGCTCGTCGCGGGCGGAACTGCCCTTGGTGATCACCGGAGGATGTTCCAGCAGCAGGAGATGGTCATCCACGCCACCTTGACGGCGCCGCCGCACCAGATCCTCCTGCAGACGCAATGCCCGGGGGTAATCGACCCGGCCCAGCCAGGCCGTCACACAAGGGGTGGATCCACCGGGTGCGTCCATCGTCCCTCTCTCCGGGGAAGCGTTGGTCCGGCAAGGACAGCGAGTCCACCCATCCTTGGCCGCTTCACTACTGGCGGCGCCCCTGATCCCGCGTCACAGAGGGTCTACAGCGCCGTCTCGTCGAAGTTCTCCAGGGTGTTCTGCACGTGGGCCAGGAACTGCTCGCCGACGGCCCCGTCCACCAGGCGGTGATCGTAACCGAGGGTCATGTACATCTTCGGGCGGATGGCGATGGCGTCATCGACCACGCACACCCGCTTCTCCACCTTCCCCATGCCCAGGATGGCCACGTTGGGCTGGCTGATCACCGGCAGGCCGATGAGCCCGCCGAAGGAACCCGGGTTGGTGATGGAGAAGGTCGAGCCCTGGATCTCCGGCAGCTCCAGTTTCCTCTGCCGGGCCCGGGTGGCCAGATCGACGATGCTGCGGGCGATGCCGGTCATCGACAGATCCTGGGCCCGGCGCAACACCGGAACGATGAGTCCATCGTCCAGGGCCACGGCCAGACCGATGTTGATGTCGCGGTGGTAGATGACCTCGTCGTCGCGCAGCGAGGCGTTCACCTGCGGGAAGGCCTTCAGGGCGTCGACCACCGCCTTGACCATGAAGACGGTGTAACTGAGCTTGGCACCGGCCGACGCCTCCATGAAGCGCTCCTTGTGCT
>JAOZPE010000035.1 GCA_029932915.1 Candidatus Krumholzibacteriia bacterium | reverse complement strand
TAAGCTTGGTTCCGACGGGGTAGCGCTCCTCCAGCGTCTCCCAGGGATCGGGCTCGGCCTGCTTCAGACCCAGGGAGATCTTCTCGTTCTCCTTGTCGACCTTGAGCACCATCACCTCGACCTCGTCGCCGATGGAGACGATCTTCGAGGGGTGGCGGACGTTGCGCGTCCAGCTCATCTCGCTGATGTGGATCAGGCCCTCGATGCCCTTCTCCAGCTCGACGAAGGCGCCGTAGTTGGTGATGGACACCACCTTGCCCTTGACGAGCTTGCCCTCGGGATACTTGGCCTCGACATCCTCCCAGGGGTACTCCTGGAGCTGCTTCAGGCCCAGGCTGATCCGCTCGCGCTCGCGATCGAACTCGAGCACCTTCACCTCGATCTCGCTGCCGATGGTGACCATCTCGTTGGGATGGTTCACCCGGCCCCAGCTCAGGTCGGTGATGTGCAGGAGACCGTCGATGCCACCGAGGTCGACGAAGGCGCCGAAGTCGGTGATGTTCTTGACCACGCCCTTGCGGATCTGGCCCTTCTCCAGTTCGGCGATGAGCTTCTTCTTCTTGCGCTCGCGCTCTTCCTCGAGCACCACGCGGCGGCTCACCACGATGTTGCGGCGCCGCTTGTTGATCTTGATGATCCGGAATTCGAGGGTCTCGCCCAGCAGGGCGTCCAGATCGGGCACCTGCCGCAGGGCGACCTGCGAACCGGGGAGGAAGGCATCGACGCCCATCAACTTCACCACCAGGCCACCCTTGATCCGGCGGTCGACCACTCCGTGGACCACGCGGTGGGTGTCATAGGCGGTCTTGATGTCGTCCCACACCATCAGGAAGTCGGCCTTCTCCTTGGACAGGGAGATCAGACCGTCCTGGTTCTCGATCTTCTCCAGATAGACATCGAAGGTGTCGCCCACCTTGATGCTGTCGAGCGAGCGGAACTCCGTGATGGGGATCACGCCCTCGCTCTTGAATCCGACGTCGACGAGAACCTCGTTCTCGAGGACCTCGACCACGGTTCCCCGCACGATGGTACCCTCGCGGATCTCGTTGAGGGTCCCCTCGTACTGCTGGATCATCTCCAGCATCTCCTCGGGAGAGTAGATCTCCTCTTCGAGAAGCTCGGGGTTCACGATGTCGGTGGGATTGAATTCGGTGGTGACGCTGGCGGCCGGTCTGCCGCTGTTGCGCCCCGCTCCGGTACGGGCGAACGAGCTGGAAGATGCCTCGCCCGGTTGGGGTGAAATGTCGGTCATGGGTTCTTGATGCCTCCTCAACATGGATTTACCCGCAATGGCGGGCAGACGAATAGGATAGTCCAGGGAGGAGACCGCGGCAAGGCCCCTGTGGAGGCCGCCGGGCGGGCGTCGGGCGGCCCCCGGAAGCTTCGATGGGAACGGCCCCGAGGACGATCGGGCAACGCCCTGAAGGGGCTGGGGCGCCCTCATCCCCGCTCTCCGCCCTCCTGCTCGCTGCGCTCGGCCAGTTCCTCGATGCAGGCGAGCCAGAGATCGCCGATCCGGCGGTGGATCTGCTGGGCGGTCATGGTCTTCTGAAGGACTTCCAGGGCGTGCAGGCGCAGGGGCGGTCCGACCCACACCTCCAGGCGCTCCCGCCGCAGCAGACAGCGCCGGAGCCGATCGGTGCCCCGCACGTAGACCGGGATCATGGGCACGCCGGACTCCTCCCACAGGATGCCCAGCCCCCGTTTGGCCGGTCCCGGCCGGCCGGCCGGCTTGCGCGTGCCCTCGGGAAAGAACATGAGCGAAGCTCCCGAGCGGAGCGCCTCGACCGCCGCGCTCATGGCCTGCTCGTCCCATCGTCCCCGGCGGATGGGGATGGCCCGGAAGTGGCGGATGAGCCGGCCGAAGAAGCCACCGAAGAGTTCGGCCTTGGCCAGGAAGTACAGCTCCCTGCGGAAGACCGAACCGGCCACCGGCGGATCGAAGTGGGAGATGTGGTTGCAGGCGAAGAGGAAGTTGCGATCGGCAGCCTGGTTCGCCAGACCGTAGACCCTCATGCCGAAGGGCCGGAAGAAGACCAGACGGAGCAACCACACCGCGGCCTGGTAGCTGCGCATGGTGAAGCGCCAGGCATGGATCTCCTTGTGGCTCACCGGCGCAGGAACAGCGGCCCGCGCATGCTCCACGCAGCGCTGCACCACCTCGTCCAGGGTCAAGGCGGTCGAGTCGATCACATGCGCATCCGGTGCGATCACCAAGGGACTGTGCTCGCGTTCGGTGTCCAGGCGGTCGCGGCGGGCGATCTCCTCGCGCATCCGCTCCAGGCGATCGGCGTCGACCGGCTCTCCTTGTTGCAGCAGCCTTCTCCGTGCGCGCTCCTCGACCGCAGCGTCCAGGTAGATCTTGCACCGCGACAGGGGCAGCACCACCGAGCCGATGTCCCGGCCCTCGATCACCGCGCCCTGCCGGGCGGCCCGGCACATGCGGCGTTGCCGCACCACCATCGCCCGGCGGACCTGCTCGTGCGCCGAGACCTGCGACACCTGTGAGGTCACCCCGTTACTGCGGATCGCCTCGGAGACGTCTTCTCCATCCAGATGGATTCGGCCTTCGACGAACTCCATCTCGATCTCCAGGAGACGCCGGGACAGGGCGGCGGCATCGTCCACGCCGATGCCCTCGCGCCGGGCCACCAGGGTCAGGGCCCGGTACATGGCGCCGGTATCCACGTGCACCATGCCCAGCTCGTGGGCCAGACGCGCGGCCACGGTGCTCTTGCCCGAACCGGCCGGGCCGTCGATGGCGATCTGCAGCGGATCGAACGCCGGATCCATCATTGCCCTCCGCTCACCATCTCCAGGGACTCGAAGAAGGCCGGGAAGCTGACCGCCGCCTCCCCCGCCGATTCCAGGACGAGCGAAGCTCCACCCCCACGCCGCAGCGCGGCCGTTCCCAAGACCGCCGCCGCCATCACCATACGGTGATCGGTGGGCGGCCGCAGCCGCCGGGGCACCCGCAGCTCTCCCCCTCTTCCCTCCACCACCAGGTCGTTCCCGTGGACGTTGGCCTGCACTCCGAACTCGTCCAGCAGGTGGACGATGCCCTCCAGACGATCGCTCTCCTTGAAACGCAGTTCTCCCACCTCGTGCAGGCGGCTCGTGCCCCGGGCCAGCGCGGCCACCGTGGCCAGCGCGGGGATCTCGTCGATGAGCGAGGGGACCTCGGCCGCTTCGACCGTGAAGGGCTCGAGCGCGTCGGGAGCGACGATCATCACGTCTCCGCGTTCCTCGCCCGCGCTCGTCCTGCGGTTGCCCCTCTCGACCTTCGCGCCCATGCGCTGAAGGACATCCAGGAAGACCGTCCGGCCGGGATTGAGCGACATCTCCCTCAGTTCGAGACGGCTGGTGGGAACGGCGCACACCAGGGCGGCCAGCAGTGCGCCCGCCGACGGATCGCCGGGAACCTCGACGTCCACGCACGAGAGTTCCCCACCCCTCTCCAATCGCACCCAGCCGGCCCCGAACTCGATGGCCGCTCCCATCGCCTGTAGCATCCGCTCGGTGTGGTCGCGGCTGGGATGGGGTTCGACGATCTCCACCGATACACCGGCCGCCGCGGCCGCGAGCAACAGACCGCTCTTCACCTGCGCCGAGGCCACCTCCAACTCGAAACGGCGGCTCTCCAGTTGCCCTCCGGTGATCATCAGCGGTGCGGTGCGGCCTCCGTCCGGCCCGTCCACCTGCGCCCCCATCCTGCGCAGGGGAGCCGTGATGCGCTCCATCGGGCGCCGCTGGAGGCTCTCGTCGCCGGTGAAGGTGCTGGTGAAGGGTTGGGCGGCGGCCAGGCCCGCCGCCAGACGCAAGGTGGTGCCCGAGTTGCCGCAGTCCAGGAGATCGGTGGCCGGCCGCAGGCGGCCCGCCCGCCCGTGGACGAGCCATGCGTCGCCCTCGCGCCGGATGACGACGCCCAGGCCCTCAAGCACCTGCCGGGTCGATTGGAGGTCGCGGCCGTCGTTGCTTCCTACGACCCGGCCCCGGCCCCGGCCGAGCGCGTTCAGCAGGAAGGCCCGGTGACTGATGGACTTGTCACCGGGCAGGCGCAGCGATCCGCGGATGGGACCGCGTCCGGCCTCGAGCACCCTCTCACTCAGGACCGGTCCTCCCCTCGCAGCACCCGGCCCAGCGCGCGGAGGAAGAACTCGTTCTCCTCGTCGGTACCGGTATTGACCCGGAAGCTCCGCTCGCCGGTCCCGAACTGTTGCATGGGACGGACGATGACGCCCTCGTGCAGGAGGCGGTCGAAGAAATCGGGGATCTCCTTCTCGACCATCGCCAGGAAGAAGTTGGTCTGGGAGGGCAGGACCTCCACCCCCAGTTCCTGCATGCCCTTCTGCAGGTGGTCCATCCGGCGGCGGTTCTCCCGCCTCCTCTGCGCCACCCGTTCGCGCGCCCGGATGGACGCGGCCGCCGCCGCCTGCGCCAGACGGTTGACGTTGAAGGGTTGCCGCACCCGGTGGAGCAGGGAGACGATCTCCTCGCTTCCGAGCAGATACCCGATGCGCAGGCCGGCCAGGGAGTAGGTCTTGGAGAACGAGCGCAGGCTCACGAGGTTCGGATAGCTGTCCCGCAGGGAGAACCAGTCGGCGTAGTCCTCGGCGGTGACGAACTCCACGTAGGGTTCGTCCAGCACCACCACCACATCCGATGGAACCCTGTCCATGAAGGCGGCGACCTGCTCGCCGGTGACATAGGTACCGGTCGGATTGTTCGGGTTGCAGATGAACACCAGACGGGTGCGTTCGTTCACCGCCTCGGCCATCGCCGGCAGGTCGTGCACCCAGTTCGCATCGAGGGGCACCGCGCGGCCCACCTTGTAATGGGTCTGGCAGATCAGGCCGTAGATGGGGAAACTCGGCGTGGCGTAGAGCACCTCCTGGCCGGGTTCGGCGAGCAGGTGGATGAGGAGTTCGAGGATCTCGTTGTTGCCGTTGCCGAAGAAGACCTCCTCGGGGGTGATGCCGTACACCTCGGCCACCGCGTGCCCCAACTCGTAGGAACCCGGATCGGGGTAGCGGTTGAGCTGGCCGAGCTCTCTCTCGATGGCCTCGATCGCCTCGGGGAAGGGTCCTTCGGGATACTCGTTGCTGGCCAGTTTCACCACCCGGGAGATTCCCAGTTCACGCTGGACGTCCTCGATGGGTTTGCCGGCCTGGTAGGGTTTGAGCTCGCGCACCTCGGCGCGCACGCGCGCGGACAGATCGGCCATGATTCACCTCGGGGATGGGGGCGTGGCCAAACTAGACCTCACGCGCGGTCAGGTCAATCCAAGCCGCCGGAGACCGCTTCCCGCAGGCGGCGCAGCTCCTGCTCGTCGAGTCGGCGTAGTGAACCCGGCTCGAGATCGCCCAGCTCGATGGGCCCCACGGCCGTCCGGTGCAGGCTCACCACCCGGCGTCCCAAGGCTTCGGCCATCCGGCGGATCTGACGGTTCCGCCCCTCCCTCAGTTCGATGCGGTACACGGGCGGTGGACCCTCGCTCAGTTCCTCGATCCGCGCGGGCGCGCACGCGCGTCCATCCAGTTCGATTCCGCCCTCGGCGAAACGCCGCCGCTGCTCCACGTCCAGGCGACGATCCATCGTGACCAGGTAGCGTTTCCACACCGGCTGTCGCGGGTGCGCGAGCGCCTGGGCCAGATCGCCGTCGTTGGTCAGCAGCAGCAGTCCGGAGGAATCGCGGTCGAGCCGGCCGACGTGGAAGAGGCGTCCCCACTCGGGCACATCGGGGATCAGGTCGGCCAGACAGGGGGCATCGCCCTGCCGGCGCAGGGAGGACACCACGCCCCGGGGCTTGTGCAGGAGGACCACGACGGATTCGGTCGGTGCTTCCACCACCCGTCCATCCACCTCCACCACATCGGCATCAGGATCGACGCGCAGGCTCAGGTCCTCGACCCGGCGACCGTTCACCCGGACACGTCCCTCGCGGACCAGGCGCTCGACGCCACGCCGCGAGCCCAGACCGGCCTGGGAGAGGAATCGGTTGATGCGCCGCGACGCCATCGCGGCTCCCTAGAGGCCCTCCATCGCGGACTTCTCGCCCTCGGCGTCGGCTTCCTCCCCGTCCACCTCGTCCTCCCCATCCGCCAGGGCCCCATCCGTGGAGGATTGCGCCTCGCCCTCGAGTCCATCGCCGTCGGAGGGCTGCTCCGAAGCCTCGAACTCCTCGTCCTCGGAGGCTTGCGCTGCGGTCTCGGGTTCGTCGTCGTCGGAGGGATGGACTGCGGCCTCCAGCTCCTCGTCGCTCACTTCCTCACCCATCTGGGCCGCCAGCTGCTTGATCTCCTCCCGCTCGGCGAGCAGGTCCTCCAGTTCGCTCAGACGGGGCAACTCCTTGATGCTGCGCAGGCCGAGGTAGTCGAGGAAGGCCCGGGTGGTTCCATACAGGAGTGGGCTGCCCAGACCCTCGGCGCGGCCGACGATCTCCACCAGCTCGCGTTCCATCAAGGTGCCCAGAACCCCCGACACCTGTACCCCGCGGATCTCCTCGATCTCCAGACGGGTCACCGGCTGCTTGTAGGCGATGATCGAGAGCACCTCCAGGGCGGCCTTCGAGAGCCGGAGCTTGCGCCGTCCACGGTAGAGCTTCTTCACCACCGGGGCGAACTCGGGCCGGGTCGCGATGCTGTACCCGCCTCCGAACTCGACGATGGTGAAGGCGTGTTCATCGCGGTCGTACTCGGCCTTGAGTTCCTCGACGGCAGTCTCGATCGCCTTGCGGTCGACCCCGGGGAAGAAGGAGGCGAGCCGGGCGATGCTCAGCGGTTCGTCGGTGGCGAAGAGCAGGGCTTCCAGGTTCCGTCTCATTGGCTCTCTTCCCTCCAGTACAACCAGATCTCACCGTAGTTCTCCACCTGCCGGGCACGCACCCGCCCGCTCTTCATCAACTCGAGCATGGCCACGAAGGTCACCACCACTTCCATCTTCGAACGCGAGGTATCGAAGAGTTCGACGAAGGGGATGCTTCTCCGTTCGGTCAGCACGGTCTCGATGTACGCGATCTTCTCCTCGACGGTGAACAGCTCCTGGTACACCTGGTGGACCGGCTTCTCCTTGAGGTTCTCCAGGATCTCCTTCACCGAACCCAACAGGTCCATCAAGGACAGGGACAACTCCGGCGGCTCTTCGGGGATGCTGTCGCGGAAGGGGTACTCCAGCGAACGGCGGAAGTACTGCCGGCGTTCCTCCTCGGCCTGCGCGAGCGTGGCCGCCGCTTCCTTGAAGCGCTTGTACTCGAGCAGTCGGCGCACGAGCTCGTCGCGCGGATCCTCGCCCTCCTCGTCCTCGTCCGGCCGTTGCAGGGGCAACAGCAGGCGCGCCTTGATCCGCATGAGGGTCGAGGCCATCACCAGGAACTCTCCGGCCTTCTCCAGATCGAGTGCGTCGAGGTCCTCGATGAAGGCCAGATAGCGTTCGGTGATGTGTGCGATCGGGATGTCGTAGATGTCGATCTCATCGCGCTGGATGAGGAAGAGGAGCAGGTCCAGGGGTCCATCGAAACGATCGAGGTGGACGGTGTAGCCCGTCCGCTCTTCTCCCTCGGCCGGGCCCTGCTCGTCGCCCGGTGCGGCCTCGCCGGAGACCTGCTCGTCGCCCCGTGCGGGCTCGCCGGAGCCCTGCTCGTCGCCGCGCCCAGCCGGAGCGGCGGCCTCGGCGGCGGGCGACACGGGTTCACCCGGAAGGGGCAGGATCATCGTCTGCACTCCCGATCACGGTTCAAGTGGGGCAAGGGCTTCCAGCCGGAGGAACAAGCAGATCCGGTCATGCGTGGGGGCGCCGGCAAGCTAGCAGAGCGCCGCCTCCGGCGTCAAGGCCGCTGCTCGGGGCGATCGCCCACCCGCCGGGCCCGGGGATGGTGCAGGAGATGTTGTTCGCGCAGGAAATCGCGATCCAGGTGGGTGTAGATCTGCGTGGTCCGGATGTCCGCGTGGCCCAGCAGCTCCTGCACCGCCCGCAGGTCCGCTCCTCCCATGAGCATGTGGGTGGCGAAGGAATGGCGCAGAACGTGGGGGGTGACCCGCTCGTTCAGGCCCGCTGCGGCGGCGTGGCCCCGCAGGATCTTCCACAGTCCGACCCGGCTCAAGGGCCCTCCCCTGGCGTTCAGGAAGATGCGGTCGGAGAGCGCGGCCCGGGGCCACGTGGCCCGCGCCTCCTCCAGGTAGCGCCGGAGCGCCGCGCGCGCCGGCTCCCCCATCGGTACCAGCCGGTCCTTGTCGCCCTTGCCCCGCACCCTCAACTGCGCGCCCTCCAGGTCGAGGGCATCGCGGGTGAGACCGCACAGTTCACTGGCCCGCAGTCCACAGCCGTAGAGCAACTCGAGCATCGCCCGGTCGCGCAGCCCCAACGGCGTGCCCGGATCGGGAGTCTCCAGCAGACGTCCCACCTCCTCGATGCTCAGACTGCGGGGAAGCGTGCGCGGCAGACGTGGCCCCGCCAGATCGTCGGTGGGATCCACCGGGGACAGACCCGCCTCGCAACAGTGGCGGTGGAAGCCGCGCAGGGTCGACAGCAGCCGCGCCCGGCTCTTCGCTCCCAGACCCTCCCGCTCGCGCCGGGTCAGGAAGTCCAGCACCTGCGCCCGTCCGATCTCCGCCGGCGCGCGGACCCCGCATCGGGCCAGATGGCGGAGATAGTCGCGAAGGTCACGGCCATAGCTCTCCAGGGTGTTCGCAGAGATGCCGCGTTCGACGTCCAGTCCCAGGAGGAAGGCGTCGACGGCCCTCGACAACGCCTCGTCCGCCTGCTCCATCGCTTCCCGGTGCTCGGCCATCACTTCTCCTGCCTGCGGGCGAAGAACTCCAAAATGCGCCGGGCGTCACCCGGTCCGATCCCCTTCACTTGGAGCAGCTCCTCGGCCGTGGCCGCCCCCACGGCATCCGCCGAGCGGAAGTGTTCGAGCAGCGCCCTCTTCTTGACCTCGCCGATGCCCGCGATCCCATCGAGCACGCTTCGCTTCATCTCGCGCCCACGCAGGCGCCGGTGGTAGGACACCGCGAAACGGTGGGCCTCGTCCCGCACCCGTTGGAGCAACTTGAGGCCGGCCGAATCGCGCGGAAGGCGGAGGGGACGGCTCCGGTCCGGGCGGTGGATCTCCTCTTCGCGCTTGGCCAGTCCGATCACCGCGGTCTCCACGAATCCGTAGCGGCGCAGGGTCTCCACCGCCACCGACAGTTGACCCGCTCCTCCGTCGACCACCACCAGGTCGGCCGGCAGCCGGTCCTCGTCGCGAAGGCGGCTGTAGTAGCGCTCGAGCACCTCCCGCATCATCGCCAGGTCGTCGATCCCTTCGCTCCGTTCGATCCTGAAACGGCGGTAGCGCGACTTGAGCGGCCGTCCGGCCTGGAAGTACACCAGCGAACCCACCCGGTGCGATCCCTGGAAGTGGCTCATGTCGAAGCATTCGATGCTGTGCGGTGCCACCACCAGTTGCAGCCGCTCCTTCAGATCGAGGGCCGCGTCATCCTCCTCGGCGGCTTCCACCGCCTTCGACCTGCGGCGCGCCAGGGCCTCCTTCAGCTTCCATCGGGCGTTGGTGCGCGCCATCTCCACCAGCCGCCGGCCCTGGCCCCGCTGGGCCACGCGCAGCCGTACCCGCCGGCCCAGCCTCTCGCTCAGGAGCTCCTCCCACTGGGCGCGGTCCTCCAGATCGTGCATGAGAAGGATCTCGCGGGCTGGCCGCCGGTCCCGGCTCATCACCTCGCTGAGGAAGCGCCCGTGGAAGGCCTCGGGGTCGACCGACCAGGCCGAGCCGAAGAGATAGTCCTCGGTGTGAAGGAGTTTGCCGTCGCGGATGCGCAAGACCACCCCGCAGGCCAGGCGGCCCTCGGCCTCCAGGGCATAGACGTCGACGTCGCGTCCGGCGTCGAGCACGACCTCCTGATGCGCCACCATCGACTCGACCGCCTCGAGCTGGTCGCGCACGCGCGCCGCGTCCTCGAAGCGAAGCGCGGCACTGAGTTCCTGCATGGTCCGGCGAAGACGGTCGATCAGATCGCGACTGCGGCCGGACAGGAAGAGCCGCAACTCCTCGACCCGCTGGCGGTATTCCTCCTGCTCGATCCACCCCACGCAGGGGGCGTCACAGCGATGGATGTGGTAGTCCAGGCACGGTCGCTCCAGACGCTGCCGGGGAAGATCGAGGGTGCAGGTCCTCACCCGGAAGATCTGCGTCAGCAGTTTCAGGCTCCGGCGCAGAGCCTTGCCGTCGGTGTACGGCCCGTAGTACTCGTCTCCTCCGAGCTCGGGCCGGCGCACCACCGTCAGGCGCGGAAAGGGCTCGCTCACGGTGAGCTTCAGCCATGGATACCGTTTGTCGTCCTTGAGACGGATGTTGTAGCGGGGACGGTATTCCTTGATGAGCTGGTCCTCGAGAAGGAGGGCCTCGCGCTCGGTGGCGGTGATGACATAGTCGAAGTCGGCGATCCGCTGCGCCATCCGCGCGGTCTTCGGATCGAGGGAATCGGCCGGCGCGAAGTACGAGCGCACCCGGTCCCTCAGCCGCGCGGCCTTGCCCACGTAGATGACCTTGCCGCCCGCGTCCTTCATCAGGTAGACACCGGGCCGGCGGGGCAGCCGTTTCAGTCGTTCCCGGAGGGGATGCTTCGCGTCCATGGCGGCCAGGTGGCAGGAGAGGGCCCTGAGGGGCGATGGCTTGACAGTTCGGCGGGGGCCTGCTATCTTGCCTCGGCTCTCCAGAGGGAGAGCTTTGTCGTGTGCGTATGCGTATTCGTCGCCCAGCCGGGCGGCAAAGTCAAGGATGGTTCGGGGTGCCTCACAACAAGTCGACCAAGAAGCGAGTGAAGACCAATGAAATCCGCCGCCGCCGCAACGTCGCCCGCGGCAGCCGTATGCGCCACGCGGTCCGCGATCTCCGCAAGCACGCCGCGGCGGTCGAGACCCCCGACGAGAAGCTCCTCGAGGAGCTCAAGGATGTCACCCGTCTGCTCGACCGCATGGTGACCAAGGGCTACATCCACAAGAACAAGGCCGCCCGCCTCAAGAGCCGTCTGCACCACCGCGTCAACGGCTAGCCCCGGAAGACCCTGGGGGCGCAGCCTGCCCCCCGCACAGAGCACCGATCCATTCGCGCGACGCCGGCCCCTCCTGGAGCCGGCGTTCGTGCGTCCCCCCTCCCGGCTTCCGCCCCGACGCCACCGTCCGACCGAGCGCCTGTGCCCCGGCAGGTCGGGCGCAGGAGAAATGCCAATTCTATATCTTGACATATCATGATGTCATGTTTATATTCCAGGCCATGGAACACGGGACCTACACCCTCCGAGAGCTCGCCGAGATCACCGGCATCGAGGCCCGGACGATCCGCAGCTACATCGCCAAGGGCCTCCTTGCGGGTCCCCTGTCCCATGGAAGAAATGCCCGCTACTCGGAGCGCCATCTCGAACGCCTTCGCGAGATCCAGTTGCTCAAGGACCGGGGGATGACACTCGAGGAGATCCGCAACGAGCACCTGCACGCACGCAGCTCCCTGCACCGGCTCTTCTCGCAGGCCCACTCTGCCTCCCTGCGGAGTTCGCCTCCCCCCTCCTTCCAGCAGGCCGCTGGCCCCACCCGCGAGATGGACGAGATGGAAGGGCCGGATGCCCCGCTCCTGAGATTGCTGCGCATCCTCCAGAACGCCGCTGGCCACCGCCGTGCCCATCGACGATCGAGGACGGAACTGTGGACCCAGGTGGAAGTGACGCCCGAGATCCAGTTGCACGTCCGCGGTGAACTCAGCGAAGAGGAGAGAGGACTCGTCCGGCAGATCGCCGATCACATGCGCGACATCCTGCTCGGCTGAGCCTGTCCTCCCCCCTGCAAGACGGCTCCTGTCGCACGGCGCGGTGACCCGATCCCGCGCCCACGGGGAGAACCATGTCCGGGTCGAGGGTGTTCTCGGCCCAACGGAGGAGTATGCCCATGACCGATCTTCCCCTCATCGACGCCGACCAGCTTCACCTCGCCGAACCCACGAGCCATCAGGGCCTCACCATCATCCCCATCCTCGGAGAGGCCACTGGTCCGGAGTACCTCACCTTTCGCCAGGCCCATCAGCTCGGGCAGATCAGCATCACCGAGCGCGCCGGCGGCGCAGAGGTTCCCGAACTGGAGGTCTGGAACAAGGGAAAGCAGGCCGTTCTCATCCTCGACGGCGAGATCCTCATCGGGGCCAAGCAGAACCGTACCCTGAACACCAGCGTCCTGCTGTCACCGCACAGCCGGACCGTCCTGCCCGTCTCCTGCGTCGAGGCCGGGCGTTGGCATCCCACCTCCGATGCCTTCGGCGACCTGGACGCCGTCGTGCCCCACCGGGTGCGCCGGGCCACCGTCGACAGCGTGCGCGCTTCCCTCACCCACCGCGGCGGCCATCGCAGCGACCAGGGACGGGTGTGGTCGGAGATCTCCGATGAGCTCGCCTTCCACGGGGTCCACTCCAGCACCTCCTCGATGGGCGAGCTCTTCCGCCAGAGAGGGAAGGACCTGGAAGCCTACCTGCAGGCCCTGCCCTGCCAGCGCGGACAGCGCGGCCTGGTCGCGGCCATCGGATCGACGGTGATCGCCGCCGATCTGCTCTCGCGTCCCGAGGCCTACGCGCAGGTCCACCGCCGCCTTCTCAAGGGCTACGCCAGCGAGGACCTCGACCGCCGATCGAAGGAGGCGTCGCCGCCCACCGTCGAGCAGGCCCGCGCCTTCCTTCGCCGGATCCTGCAGGGCGAGAGCTCCCGCAACGACGGCATCGGCCAGGGCGACGAATACCGCTTCCACGGACCCGACGGCCAGGCGGTGGCGCTGGTCCACGAGGAGACCGTGGTCCACGCGGTCTTCCTCTCCGCCGAGGACCGGCCCCGCTCGACCCGCCCCTCCGACCCGGACGACGCACCCATCTTCCGCCGGCGTTTCGGGCGCTGAGCATGCAGCAAGAAAAGGGCGCCGATTCCCCCGGAACCGGCGCCCTGCCTCTCTTTTCCTCTCGCCGGCGGAGGCCCCTCAGGGGGTCTCCGTCTCGTCCCAGTGGAAAGTGGAGGTGAAGACCTCCACCGCGGGTCCCTCCAGCGTCCACTCCCCCTGCAGCGCCTGCACCTCGATGCGATCGTCGCCGTGCGTGCGCAGCACCACGGCTTCCTCCCGTGGTTCCATTCCGGCCAGCGCAGCCACCGTCGCGATGCATCCGCTGCCGCAGGCCCAGGTCTCCGCTTCCACCCCTCGCTCGAAGGAGCGGATCTTCCACTCCCGCTCTCCGCGGTACACCATGTGCACGTTGGCGCCCTCGGGCATGCCCTCGGTCCACCAGCGCAGCGGACGGGCCGCCGCCTCGAAGTCGATCCCCTCGAAGATCTCCCGTTCGAGTTCGACCACCAGATGCGGATCGCCGGTGTTCACCGCACGTCCGGTCCGCGCCGGCGAACCCTCGGGCAACTCCAGCACGCCCTGTTGCGCCTGCGGGGGATCGAACCACAGACGGACCCTTCCCGCTGCCTCGTCCACCCGGGTGCGGATGACGCCATAGCCGGTGAGGAAGCTGAAGGTCTCCGAGCCCGCCCAGCCCAGATGCACCGCACGCAGCGCACAGCAACGCGAACCGTTGAAGCACATCGTCCCGTGGCTGCCGTCGCTGTTGTAGAAGTGCATCCGGAAGAGGGGATCGTCGTCGTTCCCACGCGGCAGGCGTTCGATGAACAGGGCACCGTCCGCGCCCACGCCGCGCCGGCGATCGCACAGCGCGACGCTCAGCCGCGCCCCCACCGGGTCGGCCGGTGGGGCACCTGCGATCACCACGAAGTCGTTGGCCGCTCCGTGCATCTTCGCAAAGGGCACATCCATGCTCCTACCTCCTACGGCACGGTCTCCTCGTCCCCGATGAAGGCCTCCGGCGGCAGCGGCGGCGAGCGCATCGTATCCACCTGCGACCACTGCAGGATCTGCGTCGGCCACGGCCACTGCAGACTCTCCGGCGAGGCCGGCTCCATCGTCAACTCCCGTTCGGCGGTGAAGGGCTCGCACCGGCCTCCGTCGGTCGGACCGAAGAAGCCGTCGTGGTCGAGATCGACCCACGCGCCGATCTTCCACTTCCCCGGAGCGAGCCGGGTCCTCACGCAATCGCTCGAGTCGCTCTTGACGCTCTGCACCTTCGCCTTCTCCACCCCGATCGGGCGCAGACTCACCATGACGACCGCCGCTCTCCGACTACCAGCCGCCAGGGAGTCGGTCTCCCCGCTCGCTTCGGCAGCCGTCGCGACGGAATCCGCCTGGGCCTGCACCTTGCGGTCGAAACAGATCACCAGCGGCACCGGAGCCTCCAGGTCGATGAGCTCGAGCTCACCCACCTCCAGCACTCCCGTCCCCGCTCCCAGCCTGAGCGAATCGAGTTCGGCCATCGCCTCGTGTTCGTCGCGTTTGCCGTTGCCGTTGCCGTCGACATAGGCCTTCAGCTTGAAGGGACCCGACGGAACGGCCAGCGGGCCCACCCGGAAGAAGCCCAGCTCGTTGGCCGAGCCCATCCTCCACAGCACACCCAGGCGCTTGCCCTCTTCCGGCGGCAATCTCAGTTCGACCATCACCTTCGAGAACTCCAGGTCCACTCCCTTCACCTGCCCGTGGATCCAGCCCTGCGGGATGGTATCCCCCGTGGTGAAGGCTCCGCTCAGCGGCTGCCCCAGTTTCACCCCGTGCTGGTCCTTCAACGCGGGAAGCAGGGTCCACACCACCAGGGTGTCCTGCGGCCAGCCCGACTCCGGACGCACGATCACCCGCTCGCCCTTGAAGGACGGATCCTTGATCCGGATCTCCGGTGCGAGTTGCAGGGACGAGCGGAAGCTGCGGCGATCGAGTTTCTCACTGAAGGTGAACACCAGAGGCGCGTCGACGTCCACCCGCACCGCCAGGCTTCCCGGTGACACCGCGGCGAGCACCGGAGGGATGTCGTCGACCGGCCCGCCCGGAGGCGGCGCCTGACGGGCGCAGGCCGCCGCGCCCAGGAGCACGGCGGCCGCCACCAGTCGTCTAGGCCATGAGGTGATGGAGGATCGCACGTTGGACATGTAGACGGTTCTCCGCTTCGTCGAAGACCCGGCTGTGCGGTCCGTCGATCACCTCATCGGTGATCTCCGAGCCGCGATGCGCCGGCAGACAGTGCAGCACGATGGCCTCGTCCTTGGCCCGTGCCACCAGGGCCTCGTTCACCTGATAGTCCTGGAAGATACGGGCGCGTTCGGCCGCCTCCTCTTCCTGACCCATGCTCGCCCACACGTCGGTGTACACGACGTCGGCCCCCTCGACCGCGGCCTTCGGATCATGGGAGATGGTCAGATCGAGATTCCCCTTCGCACGGGCCTTCTCGATGATCCCCGCATCGGGTTCGTAGTCGCGCGGCGTGCAGATGACCAGGGGGAAATCGAGCAGCGCGGCGGCGTTGATCCACGAGTGGGCGATGTTGTTGCCGTCGCCCACGTAGACGACCTTGCGGCCTTCGATCCCGCCGAGGCTCTCCTCGATGGTGAACACATCGGCCAGGATCTGGCAGGGATGGGTGAGGTCGGTCAGACCGTTGATCACCGGGACGGTCGCCGCGCGGGCGAGGCGTTCGACATGTTCATGGTCGAAGGTACGGATCATGATCGCGTCGACGAAACGGCTCATCACCCGTGCGACATCCTCCACCGATTCGCGGCTGCCCAGACCGATCTCCCGATCGGTGATGTAGAGCGAGCCGGCCCCGAGCTGCTGAGCGGCCACCTCGAAGGACACCCGGGTGCGCAGACTCGGCTTGTGGAAGATACACGCCAGGGTGCGGTTGGGATGGCTGTGCGGCAACTCGTGCGCACGAGCCAGCGGCTTCTGCGACCGCGTGGTCTCGAAGATCGTCTCGATATCCTCGCGGCTGAGGTCGAGGATCGTCACCAGATCCTTGCTCGACAGCCTTTGCATCGTCGTCCTCCCTCTCTCGGTGGATGTTCAGGACCCGCGTTCCGGCCGGGCCCTCCTTTTCGAATCCCACTCCGCCGGTGGGCCGCTCGCCTTCGCCGGCTCGAGCCGTCGTCCATCCTCGGTCCGGCCGGCAACCGCCGGCCTCCCCCTTACAGGATGAAGCGGCTGAGATCCTCGTCGCGCGCCACCTTGGACAGCTTCTCCTCCACGAAGGGCCGGTCCACCACCACGTGGGTCGGCGGTGCCTCCCCCTCCCCCGACGGAGGCAGCTCGAACAACATGTCGTCCAGCAACAGGGTCATGATGGTCTGCAGCCGGCGGGCGCCGATGTTCTCCTGGTTGCGATTGACCTCCCAGGCGATCGCGGCGATGGCATCGTAGGCGTCGTCGGTGAACTCGAGCCGGCAGCCCTCCGTCTCCAGCAGCGACTGGTACTGCCGGGGAAGCGAATTCTCCGGCTCGCGCAGGATGCGCACCAGGTCCTCCCGCTCCAGCGGCTGCAACTCGACCCGGATGGGGAAGCGTCCCTGCAGTTCGGGGACGAGATCGCTGGGCTTGCTCATGTGGAAGGCCCCGGCCGCGATGAAGAGGATGTGTTCGGTCGACACCGCCCCGTACTTGGTCTGTACCGTCGCTCCCTCCACCACCGGCAGCAGGTCGCGCTGCACCCCTTCGCGGCTCACGTCGATTCCCGAGGCGTCCCTGCGGCTGGCGATCTTGTCGATCTCGTCGAGGAAGATGATGCCGGTGGTCTCGGCCCGGCGCAGGGCCTCGGCCGTGACCTTCTCCATGTCGATGCGCCGGTCGATCTCCTCCTCGCGCAGCAGCCGGCGCGCATCCTTCAGCGGCACGTGCTTGGTCTTGCGGCGCTTCGGGAACAGGCTCTTCAGCGCATCCCCCAGACCCGACTCGAGCAGTTCGTCGCCTCCGCCGGCCAGGATGCCGAACTGCGCCACCGGGCTGCTCTGCACCTCGACGTTCACCAGGCGCTCCTCGAGCTCGCCGTCGCGCAATTGCTGGCGCAGCTTCTCCCGGCTCCTCTGCCACCGCTCCAGGGTCTCCTCGGAAGTGTCGCTCAGGGGAGGAAGCAGGACGTCGAGCAGGCGCTCCTCCACCGCGGCGGCGGCCGCCGCCTCGATCTCGGCCGTCGACTCCTCACGCACCATGCCCACCGCGACCTCCACGAGGTCGCGGATCATGCTCTCCACATCGCGTCCCACGTATCCGCGCTCGGTGAACTTGGTGGCCTCCACCTTGATGAAGGGAGCGCCGGCCACCCGCGCCAGGCGCCGGGCGATCTCGGTCTTGCCCACTCCGGTCGGTCCGATCATGAGGATGTTGTTGGGAATGATCTCTTCGCGCATGGGAAGGGGAACCCGCATGCGGCGCCAACGGTTGCGCAGGGCGATGGCCACCGCCCGCTTCGCCTCGTTCTGACCCACGACGTAGCGATCCAGCTCGGCCACGATCTGCCGCGGGGTCAGCTCGGCGCCGTGCAGCATCGCCCGTCCGCCGCTGTCGATGGGGATGACGGCCTCGCTCATCGTTCCTCCTCCTGCAGGCGCAGGATCGAGATGTGGTCGTTGGTGTAGATGCAGATCTCCGAGGCCACCTGCAAGGCCTCGCGGCAGATCTCCTCCGCGCCGAGCTCGGTCTTGCGCACCAGGGCCCGCGCCGCGGCCAATGCGTACGACCCGCCGCTGCCGATGGAGATGATCTCGTCGTCGGGCTCGATGACCTCGCCGCTGCCGCTGATCACGAAGGAGTGCTCGCGGTCCATCGCGGCCAGGAGGGCTTCGAGCCGGCGGAGGACCCGATCACTGCGCCATTCCTTCGCCAGCGCAACTGCTGCTCGTGCAAGGTTTCCCCCGTTTTCCTTCAGATGTCCCTCGAACTTCTCGAAGAGGGTGAATGCGTCGGCGGCGCTGCCCGCGAAGCCGGCCAGGATGCGGCCGTCCTGCAGGGTCCGCACCTTGTTGGCGGTGGCCTTCATCACCACCTCGCCCAGGGTGACCTGTCCGTCTCCTCCGATGCACACCTCACCGTTGCGGCGGACGCCCAGGATGGTGGTGGCTTCGATACGCTGGCTGTTCACGGTTTCTTCTTCTCCTGCTCGGCCCGGGGGTGGGTCTGCCGGTAGACCTCCTTGAGCCGGGCGGTGGAAAGATGGGTGTAGACCTGGGTCGTGGAAAGGCTGGCGTGACCCAACAGTTCCTGGACGCCCCGCAGGTCGGCACCCCGGTCCAGGAGATGGGTGGCGAAGGCGTGTCGCAGGTCGTGGGGCGACAGGCCCGTTCCCAGCAGCGCCCTGCGGGTGGTCCGCTCGACCATCGCCTGCACCGTCCTCGGCGCGATCCTCCGGCCCGGCCTTCCCAGAAAGACCGGCGAGCGGCCCTCCGTCCGGCCCAGCCCACCGTGCAGCAGGCCTTGCCACTGTTCGGTGGAGAGACGGCGGGAAAGATAGTCCCTCAGGCGGTATTCCGCTTCACCCACCAGCGGAACGATCCGCTCCTTCGCTCCCTTGCCCACCACCCGCACTTGCTGGGCCCCGAAGTCGATCTGCCCCAGCGAGAGTCCCACCACCTCGCTGAGGCGAAGCCCGCAGCCGTAGAGCAGTTCGAGGATGGCCCGGTCGCGCCGACCGCGCTCGGTCCCCGTGTCCACCGACTCCATCAGCGCGCCCACGAGTTCCTCCGCGGGCACCCGCGGAAGCCGCCTCGACAGGTGCGGCGAACGCAGCCCCAGGGTGGGACGATCCTCCCGCCGGCCGCTCGTCTGCAGGAAGGTGAAGAAGCTGCGCAGCGCCGAGAGCCGACGCGAGAGACTCCGCGAGGACACCCCACGGATGCGTTCGTGGGCCAGCCATCGCACGAGCTGATCCTGATCGACCGTCGACCAGTCGAGAGCGGCGGGCTCGCTGGGCCGCAGGGCCCGGGCGACCGTCTCCAGATCGCGCCGGTAGGCCTCGATCGTCCGTGGGGAGAGACCGCGCACCGCCCGGAGATGGTCGATCCAGGCCTGCACCGAATCGGAGGAGGCGTTCATGACCGCCGCAGTGTAGCAGGATGGCGCCGATTGGGAAGGGCAGGACTCAGCGCGGGCGAGAAACCGTAGGCAGAGCATCGCGCCACCGGCGCATCGCTTCGACCGCCCGCTCGACGTAGGCTTCCTTCCGCTCGCGCTTGGCCCGGGGAGGATCCGCCAGGGGAGGCAGCAGCCCGAAGTTGACGTTCATCGGACTCACACGTCCCAGGGGCGGCTCCCTCAGGTAGGCCAGCAGCGCACCGAGCAGGGTCTCCCGCGGCGGCGGCTCCCAGCTTCCTCCCCGGAGGTGGACGTCCAGGGCCAGGGCGGCGACCAGCCCCGTCGCGAGGCTCTCCACGTAGCCCTCGCAGCCGATCATCTGGCCGGCGAAGTAGAGTTCGCCCGCGCCCTTCAGGCGCAGGGCCGCGTCGAGCAGATGGGGAGTGTTCAGATAGGTGTTGCGGTGCAGACTTCCCAGGCGGACGAACTCGGCGTGCTCCAGCCCGGGGATCATCGAGAACACCCGCTTCTGTTCGGGGTGTTTCAACTGGGTCTGGAAGCCCACCAGTCCGTACAGGCTGCCATCGCGCGTCTCCCGCCGCAGTTGCACCACCGCCCACGGCCGGCGGCCCGTGCGCGGATCCCTCAGACCCACCGGCCGCATCGGCCCGAAGCGCAGACTCTCCGGCCCCCCCTCGGCGATGGCCTCGATGGGCATGCAGCCAGCGAAGTAGGCGTCTCTCTCGAAGTCCTTCGGCCGCACCCGTTCGGCCGCGAGCAGGGCCTGGACGAAGCTCTCGTACTCCTGCCGGTTCAGCGGACAGTTCAGGTAGTCGGGCTCGCCCTTGTCGTAGCGCGAGGCGGCGAAGACCACCTCGCGGTCGATCGAATCGAACAGCACCGACGGAGCGATGGCGTCGTAGAAGAAGAGGGCCTCCTCGCCCACCTCCCGGGCGATGGCCTCGTGCAGCGCGGGGGAGGTCAACGGACCGGTGGCCACGATCGACGGCCGCTCGCGCGGAAGCTCCTGCTGTTCCTCCCGCACGAGCTCGATCCCCGGGTGCGAGTCGATCGCCCGGGTCACCGCATCCGCGAAGGCTTCGCGGTCCAGCGCCAGGGCGGCCCCGGCGGGAACCCGTGCCTCCCGGGCGAAGGCGAGCAGACGCGAGCCGAGGATCTCCAGCTCCATCTTCAGGCCACCGGACGCGGTGTCGGCGCGTTCACTCTTGAAGGAATTGGAACAGACGACCTCGGCCAGCTCGCCGCTGCGATGGGCGGGGGTCATCCGCCGGGGGCGCATCTCCACCAGGCGCACCCGGTGGCCCCGGTCGGCCAGCTGCAGGGCGGCCTCGCTGCCGGCCAGTCCCCCACCGACGACGGTGATGAGCGCAGCAGCGGGCTCAGACGTTCCGGCCACAGCACTTCTTGTATTTCTTGCCGCTGCCGCAGGGACAGGGATCGTTCCGTCCGACCTTGGGCTGGACCCTCACCAGGGGCTCCTTCTTCTGCCCCGGCGATGTGCGGGGGGGCTTCACTCCCACCGCGGTGGCTTGGGCGGGCGCGGTCGAGCCCGTCGGCTGGGCCTGTTCGTAGGCGCTCGTCTGGGTCTTGATGGCCGCTCCTCCGGCCAGCGTCGCGCTCACCTGCGGCGGGGTCTGCACCAGCTCGTAGCGGAAGAAACGCGCCACCGACTCACGGCGGATCATCTCCATCATCTCCTGGAAGAGCTCGAAGCTGTCCGCCTTGTACTCGAGCAGCGGGTCCTTCTGGCCGTAGGCCCGCAGGCCGATCCCGCTGCGCAGGGTGTCGAGTTCGTGGAGGTGATCCTTCCACATCTCATCGATGGTGCGCAGGGTGACGTGCCGTTCGAGCTGGCCGGCGATCTCCGGCCCCAGGCGCTCGACCTTGGCGTGGTAGGCCCGATGGCACACATCCAGCAGCGTCTCCCGGAGGGTCTCCAGGCCGATCGACCCGCGATCCTCCTCCTTCACCGGCAGCGGCAAGAGGAAGATGGTGCTCACATCGAGGCTCAGACCGCTCCAGTCCCAGTACTCGGACGGTTCCTTCTCCGGACAGCGGTTCTCCAGGATCTGGTCGATGGTATCGTCGATCAGCTCGAGAGCGGCCTCGTGGCTGTCCTCGCTCAAGAGCAGCTCGCGGCGCCATTCGTAGATGACCTCGCGCTGCTTGTTCATCACGTCGTCGTAGTCGAGCAGGCGCTTGCGGATGCTGAAGTTCTGCTGCTCGACCCGGATCTGCGCCTTCTCGATGGCGCGGGTGATGAGACGGTGGGTGATGACCTCACCCTCCTCGAGGCCCATGTGGTCCATCACCTTCGACACGCGGTCCGAAGCGAAGAGACGCATGAGGTCGTCTTCGAGGGAGAGATAGAAGCGGCTGGCTCCGGGGTCGCCCTGACGGCCGGCGCGGCCGCGCAGCTGGCGGTCGATGCGGCGGCTCTCGTGGCGTTCGCTGCCGATGATCCACAGACCCGAAGGCCGTCCGTTCACCTCACCGGTCTCGGTGACCACGCCCTCGCCCAGCTTGATGTCCGTACCGCGCCCGGCCATGTTGGTGGCGATGGTCACCGCGCCGCGCTGGCCGGCCTCGGCGACGATCTCCGCCTCCCTCTTGTGGTGCTTGGCGTTGAGCACGTTGTGCCGGATGCCGCGCCGTTTGAACAGACGCGAGAGGGTCTCGCTCACCTCGACGGTGGTCGTTCCCACCAGCACGGGCAGACCCAGATCGTGCAGCTCGGCCACTTCCTCGACGATGGCGTTGTACTTCTCGCGCTTGGTGCGGTAGATGCGATCGTCGTAGTCGACGCGCCGAACCGGTCGGTTCGTCGGGATGACCACCACATCGAGGTTGTAGATCTCGTGGAACTCGGCCGCTTCTGTCTCGGCCGTTCCGGTCATGCCCGACAGCTTGTCGTACATGCGGAAGAAGTTCTGCAGGGTGATCGTGGCGTAGGTCTGCGTCTCCGCCTCGATCTTCACCCCTTCCTTGGCTTCGAGGGCCGAGTGCAGACCGTCGCTGAAACGCCGGCCGGGCATGATGCGTCCGGTGAACTCGTCGACGATCATGATCCGGCCGTCCTGGATCACGTACTCGTCGTCCTTGGCGAAGAGCGCGTAGGCCTTCAGCAGTTGGGTGACGTTGTGGATGCCCTCGTTGCGCTCGCCGTACAGACGGTGCAGGGCCTCGATCTTCTCCGCCTTCTCCTTCTCGCTCAGACTCTCGTCGGCTTCGATCCGTCCCAGCTCCACCGAGAGATCGGGCAGGACGAAGAAGTCCGGATCGCTGGCTCCGAACTCGGCCCGGCCCTTCTCGGTGAGGTCGACCGTGTTCTGCTTCTCCTCGATGACGTAGTAGAGCTCCTGGTCGGCCTCCCACATGTTCTTGTCGCGCAGGTAATCGGATTCGACCCGGCGGATGATCTCCTGCACGCCCGGTTCCTTGCGCAGCTTCATGAAACGGGGGAGCTTGGGACCGCCGCGCGAGATCCGCAGCAGCTTCAGGCCGGTCTCCTCATCGACGGGTTCGCCGCTGCGCAGCACCTTCTCCACATCGGCCATGTAGCTGTTCAACAGGCGCGTCTGCTTGCGGACCAGGTTCTCCACCAGGGGTTTGAGCTCGCCGAAACGGTGCGTGCTCTGTCCGACCGGCCCGCTGATGATCAGCGGTGTCCGCGCCTCGTCCACCAGACACGAGTCGACCTCGTCGACGATGACGTAGTGGAAACCGCGTTGCACGAGGTCTTCGCGGCGGACGGCCATGTTGTCGCGCAGGTAGTCGAAGCCGAACTCGTTGTTCGTCCCGTAGGTGATGTCCCTGGCGTACATCTCCCGACGCTGCGCCGGACTCAGGTCGTTCTTGATGAAGCCCACGGTCAAGCCGAGGAAGCGGTAGATGCCTCCCATCCATTCGGCGTCGCGCTGGGCCAGGTAGTCGTTGACCGTCACCAGATGCGCGCCCTTGCCCTCGAGCGCGTTCAGGTAGAGGGGGAAGACCGCCACGAGGGTCTTGCCCTCGCCGGTGGCCATCTCGGCGATCTTGCCCTGGTTGAGCACCATCGCCCCGATGAGCTGCACGTCGTACGGGATCATGTCCCACACGACCTCCCGGCCCAGGACGGTCCAGGTGGCCTTGCGTTCGGCCAGCCGGCGGCAGGTCTCCCACACCACCGCGTAGGCCTCGGTCATCAGTTCATCGACCGTCTCGCCTTCCTTCAGGCGATTGCGGAATTCCTCGGTCTTGCCCTGCAGCTCCTCGTCGCTCCACTCCTTCATCGGAGCGCGCAGTTCCTTGATCTCATCCACCAGGGGTGCGAGGCGCTTGTAGTCGCGCTCGCTCTTGCTGCCGAAGATCTTCTCGAGAACGGATGTAAGTGACATGATGATTCAGGCGCGATGGGTTGCAGGACAGAAAGCGGTCCCATCCCGCGCTTGGGACGGGACCTCCGTGGACCCAGGGGAGGAGAATCCTCTAGACTGCTTCGACTTCGACCGCCTGGGTTCGTGAACCCTGGTTGCGGATCGAGAACCGCACCTTCTGGCCTTCCCTCATGGTGCGGTAGCCTCTGCCAACGACGTCCACGTGCCGAAAATAGACAGGATCCTTGGTGTCCGCCGCTTCGATGAACCCGTATCCACGACCCTCATGGAACCAACGGACCACACCGGTGGCCATCGACACCTCCAGTCGACCGGGCGGGAGATCTTGCTTCCAGGCCTAAGCTAGCCGCGGGACGGGGAAGGTGTCAAGCCGCGCTCGATCAGTGGCCCAGCAAGCTGCTCAGCTTGCCCAGCAGGCCGCCCTTGCTCTTCTCGCCCTGGACGTGGACCCGGGCCAGCGGATGGGAGGGATCGTAGGTCAGGGCGGTGGAGAAGCACTCCTGGGCGGTCTTCCTCAGCCCGGCCTGCAGGTACACGAAGCCCAGATGGGCGTGGTAGTCGGCGCTGTAGGGCTCCATCTGGACCGCCCGGCGGCACAGATCACGGGCCTTGTGCAGATCGTCGCCCACCATCGCCAGCACATAGCCGTACATCGACTGGTACTCGGCCTCGTTGGGAACGGTCTTGACGATGACACGCAGCACCTCGGCCGCACGCTCGTAGTCCTCCTGCTCGATCAGGCGCTCCACCCGCGCGAAGGCCTTCCGGGCGTCCCGGATCTCCTCGAGGGTGGGCTCGCGCAGCCACGCCGGCCGCGGCTTGGGACGGCTCTGCTGCTCGGCCTGGCTCGTCGCCTCCCGGGTGGATTTCCCCTGGCGGCGCGATTCGTCATACTCCAGGCGCTTCTGCGTGTTGCTGAGGACCTCGTAGGCCTCCTGGATCCTCAGGAAGTGCTCGGTGTTCTCTTCGGAGTCGGCGTCGACGCTCAGATCGGGGTGGTACAGCTTGGCCAGACGGAAGTACGAGCGGCGGATGTCCGCCTGCGAGGCACCCGGACTGACCTCGAGAACCTGATAGAGATCGATGCTGTCGCTCTTGCTGACCGTCTCATGCATGGGACTTCAACTCCGCGATCTCCTGTAGGGCGCTGTGGACCAATGGATGGGTCGGATCGGTCTCCAGGGCCGTCTCGAACTCGCCCTGGGCATCGTCGTACCGTCCTTCCTCCATCAGGGTGAAGGCCAGATTGATGCGGGCCTTCAGGTAATGGGGGTTCAACTCGAGGGCCTGGCGGAAGCTGGCCATCGCCTCCTCGACCAGTCCCATGTCCCCGTAGGCCAGACCCAGGAGGTGGCGCAGGTCGGGGAACTTCGGGTTCTTGGCCACCAGCTCCTCGAGGATCTCCGCCGCCCGAAGCGGATTGCCGCTGCGCAACAGCTGCAGGGCCCTCTCGCGGGCGATGGTCACCTCGTCGGGGTCGAGATGACGCATCTCGGCCAGGATCTCCGCCATCCTCTGCCGGTCCTCCCTCTCGCAACTCTGGACGAGTTCCTCGGCCAGATCGCGGTACAGCGGAGGACAGGTGGCCCGCAGCACGTGGATCTCCATCCCGCACTGGGTCAACTGCCCCACCTCCAGCAGGGTCTGCACGAGATTGATGTGCGCGAGGAAGTAGCGTTCGTTGATGGCCAGGGCACGGCGGAAGGCCTCGGCCGCCTCGTCGAGCTTGCCCAGATAGCGGTACATCTCACCCACCTTGTTGTGGATGTCGGCGAAGCGGGGCTGGTAGTCCGATGCCTTCCGGTAATGGTAGAGCGCGCCTTGCAGATCGCGAGACGCCGCGGCGTCCCCCAGTTGCAGGTGGGCCTCACAGGCGTAGAGCTCGGCCTTCTTCTTGACCGCCTCGTCCTCGCTGTCGAGCAGCCTCTCGAAGATCTCCAGCGATTCCCCGAAACGCCCCTCATTGAACAGATCGAGCCCCTGGGTGAGGGGATCCTGGGGCATCACCTTGAACAATCTCTTCAGGAACATCGTGGACCTCACGGGGAAGGGGAGCCGTCGCTGTGTGCCGCGAGGGCACGACATCGCACATACCATCCCCTGGCGCTTGCAAGGCCTTTGCCAAGGTACATCCCGCCCTTTGTGGGCCTTGCATTCCCCGTCGTGTCCTCGCCTTCCCTATCCTTCCCCGTCGCGGAGGATCCGTTCGTATACCTTCCACCCCCGCATCACCTCATACACGTAGGCGCGCGTCTCACTGTAGGAGATCCGCAGGATCATCTCCGCCGGCGGATCGTCCTCCCCCATACGCGCCTTCCAGCGCCGGCTGTTGCTCTCCCCGGCGTTGTAGGCGGCCAGGGCCTCGAAGGGATCGCCGTCGAAGGTGTCGAGCAGTTGCCGAAGATACGCGCTGCCCCAGCGAAGGTTCACACCGGGGCCCAGGAGTTCCTCCGGCCGCTGCGGCGGTCTCTCCCCCAGGCTGCGGGCCACCTTCTCGGCCGTCGTCGGAAGCAGTTGCATGAGACCCCAGGCCCCGGCCCCGGAGACCACGGCCGGCTCGTAGAAACTCTCGCGCCGGATCAGCGACCACAGCAGACCCGGCGGCAGGCCGCGCTCACGCGCCGCGGCGAGCACCATGGGAGCGAAGGGCGTGGGCCAGGTCGCCACATCCACCGCTTCCGTCAACTCCGTGCGCTTCTTCAATCGCCTCCGCAACCACCATCCCTCCCTCGCCTGCCGTGCCGCCCTCCCCGCGGCCCAGGCCAGCGCGGTGGCCCGCAACGCGGCCCGGGCATCGTGCCCGCGAAGCCGGGCGGCCCGCTGCAGACGGATCTCCCCGTCCTCGAAGAAACCCCAGTCGAGAAGGGCCTGGGCCTCCTGCCAGTCCGCCTCCGGGGGCTCGAACAGGGGGGCCGGGAGTTCCAGCGCCTCGGCCAGGCTCTCGAAGGCCCGAAGCTGGCTTCGATACAGCCGCTCCCCCACACGGTCCACCGCTTCGGGGAGCTCCACGGCCGCCGCCGTGCCGAGGAAGGGGCTGTCCCCATGTCCCGCGCGCAGGCGTTCCCATCGCACCCGGGCCCGGGCGCTGTCCCCCAACGCCTCGGCGCTGCGCGCGGCCAGCCACAGCGCGGCGGCCTCTTCCGGTCCATCTCCAAGTGATCTCGCCAGTTGATCCGCACGCTTCACAGTCAGCTCGAACTCCCCCCGCCGGTAGGGCAGGTAGATCGCCCGCAGTGCGGCGGCCCGGGCGAAGGGCGCGCGCGGGTGTTCGTCGGCGTAGCGCAGGAAGTGCTCCTCCGCCTCTTCCAGCCCACCTGTGAGTTCCCACATCCACGCCGCCTCCCACTGGGCCTCGACGCCGCGCCGCGTCCGCGCGAACGCGCGGCTGACCTGGTCGAAACCCTCGGCCACCTCGGTCGAGGCCCCCTGGCGGCGGCGCACCCCCCAGGGATAGGCGGCCAGGGTGGCCCGCTCCTCGTCGTCCAGACCCGCTGGGGCCTTCTCCTGCAGCAGGGCCAGCAACTCCCGATGCCGCCGCAGGCGATAGAGTTGTTCGGCCGCGATCAGGTAGCCCTGGCGGGCCTCCTTCCCCGAGCCCGAGTGCCAGGCCTCCAGGGCGAGAGCAAGGGCCTCCTGCCGGTGGTTCCTGCCCGCCAGCCAGCGCGCCACATCCGACCGGCGGTGCGTGGACCGCGCCGCCTCCAGCAGTTCCGGATGGGCGTTCCAGAACTCCCAGGCCTGCAGCCTCCCTCTTCCGCTGCGCAGATTCCCGGTCCACTTCAACCAGCTCTCGATCGCGCTGAAGGCATCGCCCCCGGCCAGGTGCGCCAGCGCGCGGTGGGCGAAGACCCGATCCCGGCGCAACAGACGGTCGGCCCGCCGCCATGCCCCATCCAGGCGCAGGATCGCATTGGCCACATCGCCCTCCTGCAGGGCGAGCACACCGCCCAGGGCGTCCCACACCGCGTCGTCGCCGTGCTCCCCCCAGGGGGCCTGCCGTGCCTTGCGCGCATCCTTCAACGCACCGGCTCCCAGCATGCCCGTCACGTACTGGCGATCGAAGGCCGCTGCCAGCGCCGCCCGCTCGCCGCTGCCGTACCCCCACCGCTTCCACGCCGACTTCCATTGTCTGCGCGCACCCGAGCGATCGCCCTCGGCCTGGGCCAGGCGCGCCCGGTGCCAGTGGGCCAGTGCGGGGGGAAAGTCCTTCTCGTCCAGGGCGGCCCGCGCCGATGTCGTATCGTCCAGCGCCAGCGCCACGAGCAGGCGCTCCCGTGGGCTGTGCGCCTCGCTGGCCATCTGCAGGACGACAGCTTGCGAGGGCGGCTTCCCCTCGCTCTGCTGTCCGGCGTGGCTCCGCCCTCCGAGCACGCACAGCACCAGCAGCACGAGCCCCCCTGTCCTCACCTTCGTCATGATCCTGGAATCCATGTGCTTCGTTGCCTCGCTGCTCGTTCCCGGAGAAATCAACGCACGAGCGTGAAGACGGCGGTGGGATGGTCCGCATCCTCCACACGGGCCACGTAGCGGCCCGAAGCCACCTGTCGCCCCTTCTCATCCCGTCCGTCCCAGGTGATCAATCCCAGATGGGCCGGCCACACCAGGGAACGAACCACGCGGCCCCGCAGATCGTAGATCGCCACGCGGCGCTCGTGTTCGACCGCGCCACTCTCCAGACGCAGCTCGCCATGGGTGGGATTGGGGTGGACCTTCAGCAGAGGGCTCGAGGCCCGGTAGGCTGCGGTGGCAAGAAGGACCCCGGGTTCTTCGTCCACGAAGGCCCCCAGCTGCAGATAGGGTCGATCGGGCATCGGGAAGTGGAAGCGCACCCTCCCCGTTTCATCGAGCGGAGCAGCCCAGGCCATCAGGAACCAGTTCTCGGCCGGCCGGCTCCTCCCCCACAGCGAAGCCCGCATATCCGCAGGCGCGTCCTGGACGGACAACTGCGCACTCCACTGCCCCCAGCCCTGCGGGCTGATCTCGAGTTCGGCCGACCAGGCGGTCTCTCCCACCGAGAGCTGGGAGATGCCCCAACCCCCTTCCGGGTCGAGCACTCCCACGCTCTCGTCGGCTCCGAAGTGCAGACGCAAGCGGCAGGGGACCCTGGCCGGCGGAAGCTTCAACGAGTCCCGGTGCCAGTCCTGCTCGAATCCTCCCCATCCCCAGGCCCCGGCGGTACGCGCCCGGCTCAGGGGCATGATCCGCACCTTCCCGTCGCCCTGCGGTACCAGGGGAAGCCATCCGCGTCCAGGCACCTGCCA
>JAOZPE010000009.1:15784-76273 GCA_029932915.1 Candidatus Krumholzibacteriia bacterium | reverse complement strand
GTGCGCTGACCGTCGTCGAGGGTGAGTACTGCGGCAGCGACCGGAGTTCCCATGTCTTCGCCTATGTGGACGGGGGAGGTGTCACCCACGGTTACAGCGCCGTGAGCGGCTCCTGGAGCGGGACCGACGGTCTCGCTGAGCCCTTCATCCTGCCGGGCGAAGGACTCGTCGCGCTGGCCGCCGCCGGATCTTCACCTCTGTCCGACTTCGCCGCGTTCAATGGCTTGGCCGACACCTGGGTGCCGTTGGCGGCCGAGGGTGAGTACACCTCTTGCGAGGTGGGGCGGCGCACCGCTCTGGTGGTCTGCCGGGGTCACCTCTACGGCTTCACCCTGCAATCGGAAACCCTGGAGGCCGTAGAGGATCCCGACGAGCCCACGACCCGGGAACGGGATGGTGTGGGGTGGACGATGGAGATCACCGGGCTCGCGCCGAATCCAACGAACCCCGGCGCGACCATTTCCTTTCATCTGTCGCGGGCGGGAGGGACCGCACTGGAGATCTATGACCTGCGCGGCCGTCTGATTCGTACGGTCCTGGAGGAAGACCTTGGGCCCGGCGATCACCGTGCGCACTGGTGGGGGGACGATGCGCAGGGCAAGGCAGTCTCGGCTGGAATCTACCTGGCCGTGTTGAGACAAGGCGATCGGAGAGTGAGCCGGAAGCTGACCATCGTCAGATGAGGGTCGGGTTTGCTTCTTCTCCGTGACTTCGGCGCATACGAATGGGTTGCATTCGGATCGGCTGGCGTGGAGTATGGCCGATGGCGAATCGGGCTTGCGGAAAGGAGAAGAGGGTCATGTTCGAAGCAGCGAGACGGGCTCGAAAGACCGCCGTCCTGGTCGGTCTGGTATGGATGGTGATGGCATCCACGGCGACGGCGGTGCAGGACGAACTGTGGAATTTCGACGATGTCCGGGTGGGCCTGGTGCCACCGGGCTGGAAGGTGGAAGCGACGAACCTGCGGGGTGATCTTCCCACCTGGGAGGTCATCGAGGACACGACCGCTCCTTCGGGTGAACATGTCCTGGCGATGGTCCGTCCCAACCACAGCTTCGGCGGGACCTTCAACCTGTGTTGGACCGACTCGGTCTCGTTCCTCGACGGGGAGATCGAAGTAGCGTTCAAGGCGGTCAGGGGTGAGGAGGACCAGGGTGGAGGTGTGATGTGGCGGGTCCAGGACCAGGACAACTACTACATCGCGCGCTTCAATCCCCTGGAGGACAACTTCCGCATCTACTACGTACACGACGGGGCGCGCAAGACCCTCGAATCGGCGCGAGTCAGCTTGAAGGTGGATCAATGGCACACCTTGAAGATCCACCAGAAGGGCAACGACTTCGAGGGCTACTTGGACGGTGAGAAGTTGCTCGAGGGCAGCTGCAAACGCTTCCAGGATGCCGGCGGAGTCGGGCTGTGGACCAAGGCCGACGCGGTGACCTCCTTCGACGACTTCCGGGTGAGGTGCGTTCCCCGACCGGAATCAAAGGCCAGCTCCGAAGCCGAGCTCGGACAGCAGTAGGAGGCTCGGGAAGGAACGGGTGGGGCGGCTTCGCTTGCATCGGAGGGAAGCGGTCTGGACGGTGGCGCGCCGATGGGTGGGAACCGATGGGCAGGGGAAAGGGCCACGGAACCTCCGGTGGGACATGTCTGGACCCGCGGCAGGAATCTCCAATGGACGAAGGAGTCATCGTGAGACGATCCATCATCGTGTTCCTGGTCATCGTCCTGGGCCTGGTGGTGATCCTCTTGTCCCGGCGCGCGAGCGAGACCCCCGAGCAGCGGACCGTCGTGGTCTACGTCTCCGAGGACCAGGTGTTCTCCGAACCCATCCTCCGGGACTTCGAACGGGAGAGCGGGATCAAGGTCAAGGCGGTGTACGACACCGAGGAGGCCAAGAGCACCGGCTCGATGAATCGTCTCATCGCCGAGAAGGACAACCCCCAGGCCGACGTCTACTGGGCCAATGAACCGATCCGGGCCGAGGTGCTCAAGCAGAAGGGGATCGCCGAGGCGTACCGTTCCGGCAACGCCCAGGGGATTCCACCGGTGTTCAAGGATCCCGAGGGCTACTGGACGGGTTTCTCCGCGCGCGCGCGGGTCCTGATCGTGCGGCGCGGCATCGCCGATCCACCGACGAGCATCCTGGCCTTCAACGATCCACGCTGGAAGGGCAAGGCGGTCATCTCCAATCCGCTGTTCGGGACCACGACCTCACATGTGGCGGCGTTGTTCGTGGCGTGGGGGGATGAGAGGGCCCGGCGCTTCATGGAGGACATGAAAGAAAACGAAGTCGGCATCTCCACCAGCAACGGGGAGAGCGCCGACTTCGTGGCCTCCGGTCGCTATGCCTTCTCCCTGGTGGACAGCGACGACGCGGTGAATCGGATGCGCCAGGGCGAGGCGGTGGACATGATCCATCCCGATCAGCAAGAAGGCGGATCGGGATGTTTCATCGTGCCCAATGCCGTGGTGCTCATCCACGGCGCCCCCCATCCGGAGACCGCCCGCCAGCTCATCGACCATCTGTTGAGTGAGGAGACGGAGAGGAAGCTGGCCTTGGCCGACTGCGCCCAGATCCCCCTGCATCCGGGAGTTCCCGCTCCGCCGGAGCTGAAGGCCATCGCCGATCTGAAGGTGCTTCGGGTGGACTATGCCGAGGTGGCCCGCAAGATGGTGGAGATCCAGGCCTACCTGAAGGAATGGGTGGGCTTGTAGACGGGCGCGGACGCAGTTCGAGGAAGGGACGGGGACGGCGAATGAGCGCGTACGGATCATGGAATGGATGGGGTCGTAGATGAGCCGGCGTGCCTTCTTCGCCCTCATCGTCGTCCTGCTCGTGGTGATCTTCCTGTTGCCCGTTCTCTCCATGCTCTATCGCAGCCTGCGGATCGACGGGCGCTTCACCCTTGCGTCCTACCAGGGACTGATGCGCTCGTCTCGCCAGTGGAGCTTGATGGGGCACAGTCTCCTGCTGGCCTCGATCGTCACCCTTGCGACGACCTCGGTGGGCGTACCGCTGGGCATCATCCTCGGACGCAGTGATCTGCCGCTTCGCCGCTCGTTCACCGCCTTGTTCGTCATCCCCCTGCTCATTCCCCCCTACATCATCGCGGTATCCTGGCTGGATCTCGTGGGCACCGCCGGCCCGATCGCGCACATCTTCGGAGAGGCTTCCTCCCGGTCCGCGATGGCCCTTCTCTTCGGACTGCCCGGCTGCGCGTGGGTCCTTTTCTCGGTCTTCCTGCCCGTTCCCCTCTTGCTCACCCTGGTGTTCCTGAGAACGGTCCATCCCCGCTTGGAGGAGGCGGGAAGACTCGCGGCCGGATGGGGCCGGGTCCTGAAGGGCGTCACCCTGCCCCTGATCGCCCCGGGTATCCTGTTGGCCGCGGTGGTGGTGTTCCTGTTGAGCTTCGGCGAGTTCAGCGTGCCGAACTTCCTTCGCTACGGCGTGTTTCCCGTGGAGACCTTCACCCGGTTCTCCGCCTTCTACGACTTCGAGGCGGCGACGGCGGCGGCCGTTCCGCTGGCCGCGGTGACCTTCCTGGTGCTCCTGGTGGAGGCGGTGTTCCTGAGGGAGAGGACCTACCAGCTGCATCCGTCGCCGGAGGCGGAAAGGCATTCGACGATCCGGCTCGGTCGTTGGCGCGCAGTCGCCACGGCCGCGGTCGGCGCGCTGGCCCTGGTGGTCGTGGTGGTGCCTTTGGTGGTGCTGCTGGTGCAGGCGGGGGGAGCCGACGCGTACCTCGAGGCCCTGCAGCGGGCCGGCGGCAGTCTCATTCGCAGTCTGCTGTACGGAGCGGCGGGGGCGAGCCTCCTGGCCGTCCTCGGTTTCCTCACCGGCCATCTCATCGAGACGCGGGCCGTGCGGGGCTGGCGGATGGTCGATTCACTCACCGTCTTCACCTTCGCCCTGCCCAGTACGGTGATCGGGATCGGGCTCATCAGCCTGTGGAACAACCCGTGGACCAACTTCGTCTACGCTACACCTTGGATCATCCTCCTGGGATACGTGGCGAAGTACACCGCGCTGACCAGCCGGATCTCGGTGACCCAGCTCGCCCAGATCCCTCCGTCGATGGAGGAGGCGGCCCAGGTGGCCGGAGCCGGATGGGGTCGGCGGATGGTGTTCATCACCGTGCCTCTGGCCAGACGAAGCCTGTTGGCCGCCTGGCTGGTCGGATACATCTTCTCGGTGCGCGATACCGGCATCACCATGCTCGTCTATCCGGCGGGGCACGAGACCCTGCCGGTGCGGATCTTCACCCTCATGGCCAATGGAACGCCCCGGCTCATCGCCGCTCTCTGTGTCCTGATGATCGCCGCGACCCTGCTTCCGCTGGCCGCGGCCTCCATGCTGCCCTCGGTGAGGGCCTCGAAGGTGCTGCGATGAAGATCGTCACGCTCCAGTCCGTCGCGAAGTCCTACGAGGGCACACCGGCCCTGCACGAGCTCTCGCTCTCGATCGAAGAGGGCGAACGTCTGGTCGTCCTTGGGCCGTCCGGTTGTGGAAAGACCACCATCCTGCGCCTGATCGCCGGTTTCATCGCACCCGATACCGGAGTGATCACGATCTCCGGCACGCCGGTCTCCGCCGAGGGGAGGATCCTGGTGCCTCCCGAGCATCGCCATCTGGGCATGGTCTTCCAGGACCTGGCCCTGTGGCCCCACCTCACCGTCGAGGGGAACATCGAGTTCGGGTTGAAGGCGCACCGGGTGGACCAGGCGGTGAGGAAGCGGAAGATCGCGGAGATCCTCGAGCTGGTCGGATTGGCCGATCTCGCTCGGCGGAAACCGGCGGAGCTGTCCGGCGGTCAACAACAGCGGGTGGCCCTGGCCCGCTCGCTGGTGCTCGAGCCGAAGGTCCTGTTGATGGACGAGCCCCTGTCGAGCCTCGATCACGACTTGAACCTGCGCCTGCGCGGGGAGATCCTCCGCCTGCACCGGGAACTTGGCTTCACCCTGATCCATGTCACACACGATCGCGAAGAAGCCAGGGACATGGCGACCCGGGTGGTGGAGATGAGCCACGGACGAATCGAGTACGAGGGAGGGCCGCGCTGAGGAGCGGTGCACCACCAGCGGTGGCGCCATGGGCCTGGGCTTCGTCGGGACCCGGTTTGGTTCCGCAGCGGGGAGGGTCGGGGAAATCGAATCGGCCGGCAACCCAAGCGGGGAGGAATCTCTTGGATCTCAGACTCTTCATCACCGTTTTCGTGACCATCTTCATCGCCGAGCTCGGTGACAAGACCCAACTGGCCACCCTGCTCTACGCCTCGGACGCCGCGCATTCGCGCCTGACCGTTTTCGCGGCTGCGGCCGGCGCCCTCGTTCTCACTTCGGCTCTGGGGGTCCTCGTTGGCGCGGCGATCTCCGAGGTGGTCGATCCCAAGCTGGTGCGCTGGGCCTCGGGCATCGGATTCATCGCGGTGGGGGTGTGGTTCCTCCTGGCCGGCGAGTAGTTCTGGAAACGACGAAAGGGGTCGACCATGTCGGCTGTGACGAAAGTGGGCATCATCATCTGTGATCGCTATCGCCGGTGCGCGGGAGGGAAGTGTTTTCGCGCACTGAAGAACCGCGAGGGCGCGTTCAGCATCTACCAGGACGGGGAGGTGGAGCTGGTGGGGTACACCACCTGCGACGGCTGCCCGGGCGGCAACGTCGAGTATGCCGGAGAGGAGATGGTCAAGAACGGGGCGGAGGTGGTGCACCTGGCCACCGGGCTCGTGGTCGGGTATCCGCCCTGTCCCTACATCGACACCTTCAAGTCCTTTCTGGAGGCCCGATACGGAATCAAGGTGGTGGTGGGGACGCATCCGATCCCCCAGAAGTACCTGAAGATGCACCGTACATTGGGAAGCTGGGACGATCCCTCCTGGCAGGACAAGCTCGAGCCGACGATGTGTGACGAGAAGACCCGTCTCGCCTACGACTGAGTCCTCTTCGGAGACCGTCGTCTCGACCTCGGCGAGAAAGCCCTTGTCCCCAAGGTCGGACCGGGAGCATGATGATGGACGCGGTTTTCCGACTCCAGGAGCGGGCCACCCGGTCCAGATGAACGAAGGATCCCGGCGGCGCGCTTTCACAGGGAGAAGAAGATACGATGGCCGAGAAGAAGGGCGGTTGTGTTTCCCCCGCCCGGGGACCGATCGTCGACCCGGTGGAGCCCACAGGCTCCGATGATGTCCAGGAATCCATGGAGGTCGTGACCATGCAAGCACGTGTTGGCACAGAAGCGCCCGACTTCGAGGCGAATGCCTTCGTTGCCGGCAAGGGCTTCCAGCCGGTCAAGCTGTCCGACTACAAGGGCAAGTGGATCGTACTGTGTTTCTACCCCGGTGATTTCACCTTCGTCTGACCGACCGAATTGGCAGCGGTCGCTGCCCGTTACGATCAACTGAAGGAACTCGACGTCGTGGTGCTGTCCATGAGCACCGACAGTCATTTCGTGCACAAGATCTGGCAGGAGGAAGAGCTCACCAAGATGCTCGACGGTGGGGTTCCCTTCCCCATGCTCTCCGATGCCGGAGGGAAGGTGGGGACCCTGTACGGGGTGTACGACGAAGGCGCGGGCGTGGACATCCGCGGCCGCTTCATCATCGACCCCGATTTCGTCATCCGGGCCATGGAGGTCCTCACCCCGGAGGTCGGGCGCAATCCCGACGAGTTGATCCGTCAGGTGCAGGCCTTCCGGCACGTCGTGGCCACCGGTGAGGTCACGCCTTCCGGATGGGAGCCGGGTGAGACCACCTTGACCCCCGGACCCGATCTGGTGGGCAAGGTGTGGAAGGTATGGAAGCCCTGAGCCGGGGAGAAGAACTCGCCAACACGATCAGCCATGGTGTGGGCTTTCTCGCTGCGCTCGCGGGAACGCCCATTCTCATCGTCCGCGCCGTCCATGAGGGCGGTGCGGCGAACGTCGTGGCCAGCAGTGTCTTCGGTGTCACGATGATGCTGCTCTACCTTTCCTCGGCGGTCTATCACGGCTCTCCTCCCGGGCCGCGGAAGGATCTGCTCGAACGCTTCGATCACGCAGCCATCTATCTGCTCATCGCCGGAACCTACACGCCCTTCACCCTGGGGGTGCTGCGTGGTGCCTGGGGCTGGACGCTGTTCGGTATCGTGTGGGCCGCCGCTGCGGTGGGGGTGGCGGTGAAGCTGGGGTACGGAGTGCGCTATCGCCGGCTGTCGACCTTCATGTACATCCTGATGGGCTGGCTCATCTTCATCGCCATCCGCCCGCTGATGCAGAACATGGCTCCGCAGGGCCTGATGTGGCTGGCCGCAGGAGGGGTGGCCTACATGCTGGGTACCGTCTTCTACCTGAACCGGGGGATTCCCTACGGTCACCCCATCTGGCATCTGTTCGTCCTGGCCGGAACGACCTGCCATTTCTTCGCGGTACTCTGGTACGCGATCTGAGGAGGGATCCACGTGGAACGCAGACCATGGCGTCCCCTGCACTGGGCGGTGGCCGGAATTCTCCTGGGTGTACTGAACGCGGTGATGATGAACGTATCGGTCTTCAATCGTCCCATCGGCGCTTCGACCTCCCTTCCCTGGTTGGCGGGCCGGCTGTTGGGGTGGATGGACACCGCGTACCTGAAGATGATTGCTGTCCCTGGTCGCTGGGAGACATGGTTCCTGGCCGGTGCCGTTCTCGGTTCCTTCGTCTCGTCCTTGCTGGCCGGAGATTTCCGTCTCCGTCTGCTTCCGGCGCGGTGGAAACAGACCAAGGGTGATGGAAGGGGCAAGAGGGTGCTGTGGGTGGTGGTCGGCTCGTTCCTGCTGATCCTCGGCGCCCGCCTGGCCGGCGGATGCACCAGCGGCCACATGCTGTCCGGCGGCATGCAGTTGGCGGTCAGCAGCCTGGTCTTCGCCGCCTTCGCCACCGCATCCCTTCTGATCACCGGTCGTCTGTTCTACCGGAGGTAGCTGTCATGTGGACCGTCGTGTTGGCCGGAGTCGCCTTCGGGATCATCATGCAGCGGTCGAGGGTGAACACCTTCGACCGGATCGGCGGCTTCGCCATGCTCGAGGACTTCACCGTGCCCAAGCTCATGATGGTCGCCATCGCGGTGAGCGGTGTGCTGCTCTTCGTGCAGGTCCAGGCGGGTGGGGCCGAGTATCACATCAAGCCCTTCGTGACCGTGGGAATCATCGCCGGAGGCATTCTCTTCGGCGCGGGCATGGCCCTGCTCGGATACTGTCCGGGCACCCTCTTCGTCTCCGCTGGTGAAGGCGCGCTCGACGCCTGGCTGGGTCTGGCGGCGAGCGTCGTCGCCGGCGGGTTCTACGTGGTCCTGTTCCCGCTCATCCGCAACGGTCTGGGACCGGATCTGGGGAAGCTGCAGATCCATCTGGACCCTGTCGGCGGGGAGATCCTGCTGCTGGTGGCCTACGCGGCGCTCCTGGTGGCCGGCGCGGTGTTCCTGGACCGCCGTGACCGGCGGGATGAGCTTGGCCGCCAAGCTCGTCAGGAAGAGCGCCGCCAGGGCCGATGATCCGCCGCCTCCTTCGCATCCTCCTCATCGTGGCCGGTTCGGTGGTGGGTCTGGCCGTGCTCGTCCTCCTGCTCGGCTTGTTGGCCCTGCGGGGGAGTCTGCCCCGGCTGGACGGGCAGGTCCATCTGGACGGTCTTCAGGAGACGGTCACGGTGAGCCGCGACCGGCTCGGGGTGGTCGCCATCGAAGCCCGCGGTCGCCTGGATGCCGCGCGGGCCCTCGGCTACGTGCACGCCCAGGACCGCTTCTTCCAGATGGACCTGCAGCGGCGCAAGGCGGCCGGGGAGCTGGCTGCCCTGCTGGGGCCGGCCCTGCTCGACAGCGACCGCGATACCCGCCGGCATCGTTTCCGCCACCGGGCCGAGGCCGTCCTGGCGGCCGCCGACTCCACCCAGCGCGCGATCGTGCAGGCCTACTGTGAAGGGGTGAATGCGGGCCTGGCCGATCTGCGGGTGCGGCCCTTCGAATACCTTCTGTTGCGGCGCAAGCCCGAGCCGTGGCGGCCCGCCGATGTCATCCTCACCCTCGACGTGATGTCCCTCGATCTGAGTCTCTCCACCGCCGAGGCGGAGAAGGCCTGGGGCGAGGTGCGCGATCTGCTCTCGCCGGGGCTCGCCCGTCTGCTCCTGCCCCGGGGCAACCGTTGGGAGGCTCCCCTGCAAGCGGGTGGGGTCGAAGGCGTCGTGCTGCCCACCGCCGAGGAGCTCGACCGTTCGGGGAATGCCTCTTCGACGGGGGATCTTGGTGGTCCCCATGATTCCTCCCCGGCCGGAGCGACCGTGCGTCCGCCCTTCGGCGTGGGCCGCTCTTCCTCTCTCTCCCGCCACGACACCGCCGGAAGCAACAACTGGGCGATCGCCGGCCGGCTCAGCGCCCACGGCGGAGCCATCCTGGCCAACGACATGCACCTGCACCTGGGCCTTCCCAACATCTGGTACCGGGTGCAGATGAGCTGGCGCGACGGCGATCGGCCGCGTCGCATCGTCGGGGTGTCCCTGCCTGGAGCGCCGCTGGTGGTGGTGGGCAGCAACGGCCAGGTGGCCTGGGGCTTCACCAACAGCAACGGCGACTGGGCCGACCTGGTCATCCTGGAGACCGATCCCGCCGATTCCGCGCGTTACCGCACGCCCGACGGCTGGAAGCGCATGGAGAGGATTACGGAGATCATCGAGGTCGCCGGTGCCGCAGCGGACACCCTGTGGGTGCGTGGGACGATCTGGGGTCCGGTGTGGACCCGCGATCTCGCCGGCCGGCCGATGGCCCTGCGCTGGACCGGCCACGACCCGCAGGCGGTGAACCTGAATCTCCTGAAACTGGAGACGGCCGCTACGGTGGACGAGGTGGTCGAGCTCGCCCCGACCGTCGGCATTCCTCAGCAGAACCTCGTCTGCGCCGACCGCGGTGGACACATCGGATGGACCATCGCCGGAGCGATTCCCCGGCGGGTGGGATGGGACGGCCGTCTGCCGGTTTCCTGGGCCGACGGCCGGCATCGCTGGGACGGCTACCGCGATCCCTCCCGGCAGTCGAAGGTGATCGATCCCGAGGAGGGGCGCCTGTGGACGGCCAACAACCGCGTCGTCGCCGGCGAGGACCTCCGGGCGATCGGTGACGGGGGCTACGCCCTGGGCGTGCGGGCCCGGCAGATCCGCGACGACCTGCGCGCGCTGGACCAGCCCGGGGAAGAGGATCTCCTGGCGGTGCAGCTCGACGACCGGGCCGTGTTCATGGCGCAGTGGCGGGATCTCGTGCTCGAGGTCCTGCGCCGCCGGCCACCGGCCGGGGACGGGCCACGGCAGCGCTTCCTCCAGGTGGTCCGGGACGCATGGACCGGACGGGCCGAGGTCGAATCGGTGGCCTATCGGCTGGTCCGCGAGTTCAGCTCGTCCTGTGTCGACGGGATCTACCGCTGGCTGACCGCCCCGTGCCGCAGGGCCGATCCCTCCTTCCGCTCGTGGTGGCTGCCCTACCGGCATGCGGTGGCCTGGAAGCTCCTCACCGAGCGCCCGGAGTGGCTGCTGCCGCCGGGCTATCGCGACTGGGACGCGTTCATGCTCGAGGCCGTCGATCGGGTGATGGCCGAGGCGACGGCCGGTGGGAGCCCGGTGGAGGAATACACCTGGGGTGGGGCCAATCGGGTGGACATCTTCCATCCCTTCGTCCACCTGATGCCCTCCCTGAGGAGGTGGCTGGCCGCGCCGGTGCGTCCTCTGCCCGGCGATTCCTTCATGCCCCGGGTCCAGCACCCCCACAGTGGGGCCAGCGAGCGGCTGGTGGTCTCTCCGGGACGGGAAGAGGACGGCCTCTTCCACATGCCCGGAGGCCAGAGCGGGCATCCTCTCTCGCCCTTCTTCCTCGCCGGACATCGCGCCTGGGAGGAGGGGGCCGCGACCCCTCTGTTGCCGGGCCTCTCCACGCATCGCCTCGAACTGTCCGGGCGCTAGCTCCTTTTCCCGTCCGATCCACGTGCAGGGAGAAACCCTTCTTCCCGAGGGCATCGGTGGCCTCTACCGCGCCTTCGACCCAACGGTGGGGCCGACGATGTTAACAACATGTAAACAAGCGATGGTCAAGTTGTGGAAAATCGCCTTCGTACTTTCCCCAGGAAAAACTTCGAGTCAACGTTCGTATATTCGGCGATGCTGTAACTCTAATGTTAACAAGTAAATAAACGATCACTCGGCTGAGCTATGGAGTGGAAAATGTTCACCTTCCCGCAAATCATTGTTTGACTTCGGTGTTGATGAGGCGTTTACTTGAAGCGTACCCGACTCGCTTCTCTCCCTTCTGTGAGCGGTTCCACCATGCGGAGATCGTCGAGGATCCGGCCATCGATATGGGGTCACCCCCTTCGGCCCGTGTTCCGTCCGCCGATGGCCGTCGTCCTCGCCGCCGCCCTTCTGCTCGGGACGGGCGCATCCGCCGGGGCACAGATCTCCATTCCGGCCGAGTTCCTCCGTTTCCTCGATCCACCGGGTGAGGGCAATGGGCTGTTGCGGCCGAGCTGCCTCGCCGTCGATCGCGAGCATGGGGAGATCCTGATCGGTGATTCCGGTCATCACCGCATCGTCATCTTCGATACCGACGGCGTCTATCGTTTCGAGTTCTCCGGCGACGAACACTTCGGCTTTCCCATCGATCTGGCCGTCGAGCCATCGGGTACCATCCTCATCCTGGCTTCCACCCGCGGCGGGGCGAGATTGCAACGCTTCGACTTCGACGGTCTGTACCTGGGCGAAGTGGAGATCGAGGGCGACGGCCTCGGCGAGATCCGTCACTTCGACGTGGCCGCGGACGGTCAGGTCGCCCTGTTGTATCAACGCGATCGGCGCTGGGTGATCTCCATCCACGAGGACGACGGGCGCCTGCTACGGTCCTTCCCCGTCGCCACCGATGAGGAGCTCGTCGATGAAGTGGTCTTCGGGGATCTCCGCATCCGCGGCGACCGCATCTATCTGCCGGTCTCCAGCGAGGCGATGGTCGAGGTCTACGACCGGCAGGGCCGCCTGTTGAGGACCCTGGGCTCAGGCGGTGCCACCCCGGGGAAATTCGCCTTCCCCGTCGCGGTGGATGTCGCCGAGGACGGAACCATCCTCGTTTTGGACAAGCATCGTTTCAACGTCCTCTGCTTCAACGAGTGGGGGAAATTCCTCGGAGAATTCGGCGGCCGCGGGCAGAGCCCGGGGTGGTTCTACTTCCCCAGTCTGCTGGGCGTCGACGCCTCCGATCAGGTCTATATCGGGCAGATCTTCCTGAACCGGGTTCAGGTCTGCGCGATTCCAGATGTCATCCGACCCCGAACCTCCCGCAACGCTTCGCCGGGGGCGTCCACCTCCGGCTCATCCAGCGAGGCCATGGGCCTCGGCGGTGTCGACACCGGAGCCGACGCGAGATGAACGGGTGCGGAGACAGCGGTGAACTTCACCGCATGACGGATCGAGATCGATTTCAGGATCACGATCGGTCGAAAGCCAGCCTTCGCTCATAGCTACGGAGGTGGAAGCAATGAAGAAGGCGTTTCTGCTGGCTCTGGGGCTGTGTTTCATCGCGGCTCCGGCGTTGGCATTCCACGATCATGGGGTGGCCCACTGCAACGGTTGCCACACCATGCACAACAGCCAGGATGGGGTTCTGGTCGATCCGGATTCTCCCAATGGCAACCCCTGGCTCCTGAAGGACGGCACGCCGAGCGACGTCTGCCTGGACTGCCACGCGATTCATCTCGGTGCAGTCTTCGCCAATGACGTTCTCGATCCGTCGCCCATGAAGGGGGCCGGAAACTTCATCTTCCTGCTGGAAGACAACCTCAATGACGGTCACAACGGTGGTGCCGTCGACAGCACGGGAGCCTGGACGCACGCCATCCCCGGAGACGCTGCGGGGCACAACCTGAATGCCCCAGGGCATGGCCTGGCTCCTGACGCCACCTTGACGACCTCACCGGGGGGAAGCTTCCCCGCTTCACAGATGGGCTGCACGAGCTGCCATGATCCTCATGGCACGCAGGATTTCCGGATGCTCTACGGCGCCGGCCGTGTCGTGCAGGGTGGCATCGCCACCTTTGCCAATGCGGCGCCCACGGCTGAAGGGATCAGCATCTACGCGGGCGAGGAGAGTCCCACCTACCATACCGCCTATCAGGGCGGCATGAGTGCCTGGTGCGGAAACTGCCATGGTGACTTCCATGCCAATGGCACCAAGCTGATCCATCCCAGTGGAGTGGCCATGGGTGCCACCATCGCGAACACCTACGACCTCTACAACGGCACAGCCGATCAGCAGGGCGGTACCCACGCCACTGCCTATCTGCCCGAGGTTCCGTTCGAGGACGCAGCGAACGGTGTGAGCACCACGACCGGTCCGAGTGCGACGAGCCAGGTCTCGTGCATCACCTGCCACCGCGCACATGCCAGTAGCGGTCCGGATTCGGGACGTTGGGATTTCAACGTGACATTCTTGTCCGACGACGGGGTCAATTCGGGGTCGTATGCGATTCCCGATCCCTATGGCAATGTCAATCAGCGTTCGCTGTGCAACAAGTGCCACAACAAGGATGCCCACGACGCCAATCCCAACTAGCGGGAACTCGATACTGGCGAATCCAGGGAGATTCCTGCACAGTGGAAGCGCCCGGGCCCTCTGGGCTCGGGCGCGTTCCGATCAGGGGAGGACGAGGTGCGAATTCCTTCGCTCTTGAAGTGGGGAGCTCTGCTCTGCCTGTTCGGCGCGGCCGGCGTGTCTGCGGCTGAACCCGATGGCAAGCTGGTTCTCTACCTTCAACGCGCGGAAGGAGGCGCTCCGGGGGTGATCCTGGATGTGGGTGGGGTGGAACTGCTCGGGGTCCGGGAGCCGGTCGGTGTCCCCCTGAGAGAAGCCACCTGGTCCAATGAGGCATCGACCCCATCGCTCGTTCGCGTCGCCGAGTGCGCAATTCCCTCCGGATCCTATCGAGCTCTTCGTCTGCACCTGCTCTCGGTGACGGCTCCCGCCGGGGTGGCGATGGTCCATCCCTCACCGCCGGACAGTGTGGTGCTGGCCGCGGACATCGAGATCCTGCCCGGCCGGACCTCCCTTTGGATCGTAGACTGGTTGCCTCAGGCACTGGGGGATCCGAACCGTCCCTATGAGACGGGCCTCTCGCTCGTCGAGCCCACCCTTCCGCCTCCTGGGGGAGCGATCCTCGTCACCAACGAGGAATCGAACAGCCTGACCCTCCTGGATCGATGGCGCCTGACTCCCCGCGGCGAGATCAGTGTCGGCCGTGGCCCCCGGGGAATGGCGTGGTCACGTCTGCATCAGCGTCTGTATGTCGCCCTGGCCGGCGACGATGCGGTGGCGGTCATCGATCTCGTGGATCATCGCAAGGAACAGGAGGTTGGGCTGCACGCCGGTGATACGCCCTCCCGGCTGTGGATGGATGAAGCCAACTCCCGTCTCTTCGTCCTCAATTCCGCGTCGAGCACGGTTTCCATCCTCGACGCCGGTTTCCTCCAGGAACTCGAGCGTCTGGTCGTGGAACCCGAGCCGGTGGCGTTCGCCTACGATCCGCTCCGCAAACGACTCTATGTGAGCAGTCGCGTACGAGACGCCGTCATCGTCTACGACATGGATGATCAGCGCGAGCCACTGCGGTGGAATGTCGACGGAGGAGCGGGTGAACTCATCCTCGACGAGACGCGGTCATTGCTTCTCGTCGCCAGTGCCCGGCAGCGCAAGATCGTCATGCTCGATGCACAGTCGGGAGCGGTCGTGGCGCTGATGGAACTGTGCTCGGCAGCCCGTGGACTCGCCTTCGCTCCGCTGGGGAGGGAGGTCGTGGCGGCGGCCTCGCGATGCCGGAAGATCTCGTTCGCCGCCGTGACCCAGGGCATGGAGACCACCCAGGTCCGGCTGCCCTTCGCCCCCGGTCTGCTGATCACCGATTCTGCGTCATCGCAGATCTACGCCGTCATGCCCGACGGCGACGGCTTGGCGGTGGTGGGGGCGCAGTCGCGCGAGTTGACGGGATGGATTCCGGTGGGAAGAAGACCCTATGCGGTGCTGGTGCCGTGATGGGCTGGAAGAAGCTGCAACTCCCCCTGTGTCTGCTCACCGCGGTCGTGGTATGCCTGATCGTGTCGTCCGCCGGACGCGCCCAGGCCCGTTTTCTTCCCTGGTTGCACGGCTACGCCGATCTCACCTTCGTGCAGAACCATTCGGAGCTCCTGGGCCGGCAGAACTCACTGCGTCAGAACTACAATCTCTATACCGAACTGTCGCTCGCCCGATACACGAAGCTCCGTCTGGCGTACCGTTTCTTCAAGTTCGACCTGGCACAGGAGCAGGCGCTGAACGTCTTCAATGAGGAAAGACAACCCAGTATCGATCTGAGCTGGAACCATCCTCTCTTCCGTTTCGCGGCCACCGGACGCCGTCGCATCTCCCGCGGCGGCGCCATCGTTTCCAATCTGACCAACGACAACATCACCTTCTCATTGAACACCCGAGACCAGAGATACCCGCTGTTGCGAGCACGTTACGACTGGCAGCACATCCACGACGACGTCGATCTCGACTTCCGCGACATCAAGGACCGCCGGCTTCTGCTGGGCGGAGACTGGGATCTGGAGAAGAACGATTTCCACTATACGTACAGCCACCGCGAGACCGAGAACGTCATCACCGATCTGAACTCGGTCGCCGACGACCATCTCTTTCGCTGGCTGTCCTTCCTCGAACTGGAGGACGGCCGTACACAGCTTGCCTCCAACTACAACTTCACCTACTCGACCATCCACAATGAGGTGAGGACCGGGGGGCGTGTTCTTCAGGCGGTGCCGCTCCAGGCCGGACTCTATGCGGAGGATCCGAACCCGGCCCAAGGCGTGTTGTCGGAGAACCCGTCGCTGATCGACGGCGATCGGCAGACTCCGACCAATCCGGAAATCGACATTGGTGGAGCCGCGCTGGCCCAGAACGTCGGCGTCGATCTGGGTACCCCACGCTCGGTGGTCGCCGCGTACGTGTACGTCGACCGGGCCTCGGCCCTGGGTCCCATATGGACCGTCTATGTCTCCGATGACAATTTCAACTGGAGTCAGGTCAGCACCAATGTCGTCACCCGCTTCAACCTGGGCCTGCAGCGCTACGAGCTGGAGTTCGGCGAGGCCCATGCGCGCTTCGTCAAGGTGGTCAAGGACGGTCTGGCGCCGGTGGTCCCTTTGCTGGTCACCGAGATCGAGGTCCTCGAGGAACTGCAGGACATCGGAGAGCTCAGGCGGATCCACCGGACCCATCTCTTCGATCTGCGGATCGATCGCACGATGAACACGCGTATCGCCCTCGGGGGAGACATGAGTTTCCGCAGGGAGATCGGAGATGGGAATCTGGGCGATCGAGGTCTGTTCAACTACACGTTGAGGGGGAATTACAAGAATTCGGACCGGTTGCGACACAGCCTCAGATGGTCGCAGTCGTTCCAGGACTTCTCCGCCGGCCGGGAGGATCTGCGGGACGATTTCCTGGGTTACGCACTCATCTACCAGCCCTTGCCCAAGCTCCGGTCCTCGCTCTCGGCCAATGGGCGATGGACCTACGAAGCCGGCGTGCGCACCCAGCGCTTCCATGGCTTTCTCGCCGACGCCAACGGCTCTCCATTCCCGTCGTTGGATCTCGGGATCGAAGGCGGATTCAATTCCACCTACAACGATCTCAGCCATCTGCAGTCGGACATCTGGCGGATGGGAGCGTCGTTCAACGGGACGGTCACCGAGTTCTTCAGGCTCAACTTCACCTGGATGTGGCAGGACATCCTGGAGAAACCGGCGCATTGGAGGCGATACCGGATCGTCTATACCGTCGGCTTCGATCTTCGTCCGACCGCCACGATCTTCGCTCGTGGGAATATCAGTTCGATTCGTGACATCAACGAGAGTCTGCGGCAGGACTATCTTCTCGGGTGGAACCTGCTGCCGAAACTCTCGGCCATCGTGCAAGCGTACTTGAATCGCGGTTCGGCCGCCTACCGCAGCGAGCGGTACAGTGCCAACCTCAGCTACAAGCTGGGGCGCCGAGGAAGTCTCTATGTCCGTTATTCCCGGCTGAACTTCCTGCAAGCGGGGGGAAGGAACAGTTGGGCTCTGGAGGAAGGAATCCGTTTCAGTTTGTGAAGCGACGATCGGAAGGAACGTGGGTATGAGAAGGAACACGGGCGTGAAGTGGTCATTGCTGGCCTGGATGCCGGTTCTCCTGCTGGTGGGGTGTGGAGGGGTGGGATCGACGGTGTTCATACATCCGGATTACGACTTCGGATACGTGGAGCGGGTGGCTGTCATTCCCTTCGAGAATCTGACTTCCGACCGGGGGGCCGGGGCTCAGATCAGCCGTTACTTCCTGTCCGAGCTGTTGGCGACGAAGGCCTTCGAGGTGGTCGAACCCGGAGAGGTCCATCGGGTCATGCAGGAGATGAAGCTCGTGAGAGGAATGGAGTTGACCAAGGAGCAGATCGTCCAGATGGGCGAGGAGCTGAAGGCGCAGGGGCTGTTCCTCGGATCGGTCGCCGCGTCGGCCTCGTCGCGGAATGGGGGAACCACGGTGACCACGGTGACGCTGGTCACACGCCTGGTGGAGACGCAGGCCGGAACGACCATCTGGTCGGCGACCACGAGCGCGGACAACCGCGGCTTCTGGTCGAGTCTGTTCGGAACGCCCCAGGCCTCGCCCGCGGAAGTGGCGCAGAAGTGTGTGAAGAAGAGTGTCTCGACGCTGGTGAAGTAGGCAGAGGGGTCGAAGGGGAGTTCGGCTCCGACATGGGATGAAGATGATATGGACGCAGATCGGCAACGAGTGGACGCAGGAGGGGTGATGAAGAGAAGCCTCTTCTTCCTGGTCGTTCTGTTTGTGCTGGGCCCGTCATGGGGCAGGGCGCAGAGCGCTGCCGTCGTGGAGACCTCTTCGTCCGCGGATTCGATCTCGGTGGTGATGTTGCCGTTGGCCAACCACACCGGGAGGATCAAGGCCGTGGAGATGGCCGAGCGGCTGATCTGCGCGTTCCTGGATTCAGTGGGGGTGGATTGCATCGATCCCCAGGCCATCCGGCCGGTTCTTCGTGAACACCGGATCCGCGCGGTGGGGAGGATCGACCGGCGGGGAGCGTCCATCCTTCGGCAGACGACCGGAGCGAGGTGGTTCCTGATCGGATCGGTCGACGCCTTCCGGGAGGCCCAGCCTCTCGAGTTCGGCTTCTCCGTGCGCCTGGTCGATGCGAGGGATCTCCTGGTGGATGCGGCGGCGAGTGGAGGGAGCAGCGGACATGACCTGGAGGGCCTGTTCGGCACTGGACGGCGGCGGGACATCGCGATGGTCGCGCGAAGGGCGGTCGACGAGGTGCTGACGGAACTCTGGGAAGGGGGGAGATGGAAGACCTCGCCGGCGGTCGCTGCTCCACCGCGTGCCCGCTGCTGCATCATTCCCTTCGATGGGAGTTCGCGGAGCTGGCGCGATGGAGATGCCGTCAGCGGCATGATGTTGTCGGCCTTGCTGAAGGCCGGGTATCCGTGTCTCGAACCCGGGGTGGTGAGGGAAACCCTGTTGAGGCGCTCGAAGGTGTTCAAGGGCGAGATCGATCTGCCGTCGTTGGAGATCCTGACCCGGGAGGATTCCATCGCCTATGTCATCACCGGTACCGTCGAGGTCTACGACGGGGCGCGGGGTGATTCCCCGGCTTCGATTCCCCATGTGTCGGTCTACGCGCGCCTGTTGGACGCGCCGACGGGCCGGATCCTCGACTCCTGGTACGACGAGAGAACCGGAAGGAAGGGGCAGACCCTGTTCCAGCGGGGTCGCACCTACTCGCTCGTCGATCTCATGATGGATAGCCTGCAACGCTTCGTGGAACGAATCGAGAAAGCGAGTGCCGATGGCGAGAAACACTCCTGAGAAACTCATGGTTGCGCTGACGGCCGCCGCCCTTCTCGTGATCAGTGGAGGAGCGATGGCGGTCGCCGCGGATGGCGGGAAGACGAGCGAGGTCGTCGCGGCCACTGGAGGCGATGGGACGCCTGCCGCCGCCGTCGACACCCTGGTGTGGGTCAACGGTGCACCGATCACCACCGCCGATCTGGACCGCCTGCTGGAGGAGACGCATCACTCGATGAGCCAGGAGGGCATGAGACGCTTCGATCCGCGGAAGCTCCTGGACAAGGCCATCAACGACGAACTGCTGGTACAGCAGGCCGAGGCGCTCGGTCTGGAGGAAGAACCGGGAATACGAGCCGAACTGGAGAAGATCGAACGGGAGAAGGCGGCTTCGTTCTGGTTGCGCGACCACTACCGCGCTCCCTCGGAGGTCGGCGAGGCACGGCTGAAGAGCTCGTACCGGGTCAACTACGAACGGATGCAGTTGCGCCAGATGTCATTGCGTACCAGGGACGAGGCCGAGAGGGCCCGGGAGGCCGTCCTGGCCGGAGCCGACATGGACAGCATGGCGAGGGCCTCGTCGCTGGATACGAAGAAGCTCGCTGGTGGACTCCATCACGAGTTGCCCTTGCTGGAGATTCCGTCGCCGCTGTCCACGGTCGCCCGGAACCTGCAGCCAGGTGAGGTCTCCGAAATCTTCCCCTACCGCGATGCCTGGTCCTTCGTGCGGATGGAGAAGCGAAGCCCGGCGCCGGACGACGGCTTCGAGCGTGAGCGGGGGACGGTGGAGAAGATCCTCCTGGATCATGACCGGAAGCGTTCCTGGCGGGCCTTCATGGACAGCCTGAAGACGGTGGTGCCCGTCCGGGAACACGAGGCGGTCATCTCGGCCATCCGGGCCGATTCGACCCAGCGCCTGAAAGCCGGATTCCTGAAGGGGACGAACGACCCCGCATTCTCGATCGCGTCGGGGCCGTCCATCTCCGACTACGAATTGCGGCAGGAGATCTCGCACCAGACGATGAATGACGGGACCGCTTCCTTCTCGACTGTCTTCGAGCGGGCGGTCGAGGCCACGACCGAGGCATTGGTGCTGGATCACCTGGCCCAGAGGGACGGGTATGCGCAGAGGCCCGAAGTCCGCCGCGCCTTGGAGAATGCCCGTCGCAAGAAACTCATCGAGGCCTACCTGGCGGAAGCGATCGTTCCGAAGATCCGCTTCTCCCACCGGGAATTCCAGCAGTACTACGATCAGCACAAGGAAGAATGGCGCGGGCCGGAGCAGGTTCTCCTGGACATCGTCGTCATCTCGAACGAGGAGCAGGCCGAGGAACTCGCGGAACGCCTGAGAGCGGGCAGCGATTTCGACCGGATCAAGGGCGAGTACACCATCGTCTCGGAGACCGAGGCCAACGAGAGATCGTGGGCAAGTCTGGACACCTTCAGCGATCGGATCCAGAAGGCGGTCGCGGGCATGAAGGTGGGAGATGTGTCGGGTCCGGACGAGATCTCCCAGGGATGGCTCTTCTTCCAGTTGGACGGTCGGCGCCCTGGAAGGATACCGAGCCTGGAGGAAGTGGATGCGACGATTCGCGGCGTGATGTTCCAGAAGAAGTTCAATGAACTTCTCGACGAGCATCTCCGGCTTCTCAAGAGTCGATCGACGATCGTGAGGAATGAATCCTCGATCGAGTCGTATTTCTCCCGTGGATCGTGAGCTCAGTGAGCCGAGAGGATGAGGATCATGCGCAGCACACGAAATCATCATCCCTGGATGGCATGGTTGAGTGCCGGCGTCGGCCTGGTGCTGCTGTTGTCGGCAATGCCTCTGGACTGCCACGCGCAGATCAAGCGCGGCAGCCGCTTCTCGTCGAAGGGCGGATGTCTGGATTGTCATGATTGGAAGACCCTCGACGATTCGGTGCGCCACGAGCCCTTTGCGAAGAAGGAATGCCGCTCGTGCCACAAGCCCCACGGACTGGTGGGGATGTTGCGATTGAAGGACACGGGCGCGGCGCTGTGTATGATCTGCCATGACCGCGAATCCCTGGGCCTGGAGAAGAGCCGGGTCCACGAACCGGCCCGGACGGGAAAGTGTCTGAGTTGCCACGATCCCCATGCGGCCCCGAAGAAGAATCTGCTGGCCGACACGGTGGAGAAGGTCTGCCGGAGTTGCCACGGAGGAGCGGAGTTCACTGGAGAGGTACGGCACCAACCCCTCGAGGCAGGTTGTTTCAGTTGCCATGACGTGCACGGGAGCGACAACGAGCATCTGTTGAAGATGCCGGCCGCCGAACTCTGTGTCTCGTGCCACGATCTGTCACAGGAGCCGATGCAGAAGGCGCATCAGGGGTACCCGATCGGCGGGGACTCCTGCATGAAGTGCCATTCACCCCATACTTCGCAGGAGAAGGGCCTGCTCACCCGTTCCTTCCACGTCGCCGTCGCCGACGACTGTGGATCGTGTCACACGGCGCCGACCGACGAGAATCCGTTCGCCTTGAACGAAACCGACCCCTCGGAGCTGTGTCTCAGCTGTCATGACGCCGATGAGGTGGCTCCCGAGGGCGTGCATATGCCGGTGGCCGATGGTGAATGCCTGGAATGCCATCAGCCCCATGGCTCACGGCAGCCCGTCCTGCTGATGGAGGAACCGGAAAAGCTGTGTCTGCAATGTCATGGCGACATCGAGGAGGATCTCGTCCGCAGCTCGCGTCACGCTCCGGCGCGAGAGGACTGCACCAACTGTCACGTGGCGCATGGACAACAGTCGAAGATCTTGCTGACGATGGGGAAGAACGAGGTCTGTCTTTCGTGCCACGGCGATCTCCAGGAAGAGCACGATGCCGCCGAGGTCCATCCTCCCTTCGAAGACGGCGAGTGCACCGATTGCCACGTACCCCATGGATCGGATTTCCCCGCCCTGACCCGTCAGGACCGTTTCGATCTGTGCGCCGATTGCCACGACGAGGCCAGGGACTGGTTGGCCAGTCGGAGCAGCCACACTCCGCTCAAGGAGGGCCGTTGCAACGACTGCCACGGAGCCCACAGTGCGCCGGTGGCTCCCCTGTTGAAGGCGACCGCCGATGAGCTGTGCAACGGATGCCACGGGAATCTCCTTCAGGATGCAGCGGACGACGTCCTGCATCCTCCCTTCGCCGAGCGGGAATGTGATACCTGTCACGATCCTCACGCTTCAGCGCAGGAGATGCTGTTGACCGATCCGGTGAGCGAACTCTGTACGAGCTGTCACGACGGAGCCCCATCGACGCCGGTTCCCGGCCAGAGTGTGCATGCGCCATTCGCTTCCGGCGAGTGCACGACGTGTCATCTCCCGCACAAGGGGAAGATCGAGCATCTTCTCGTAAGCGACTCGAAGCACCTGTGCGGCGAATGCCACGGTGATCTCCTCGATCGCTTCACCAAGGGCGAAGTGCATGAGCCGGCAGCCGATGACTGTCTGACCTGCCATGTGGCGCATCAGAGCGAGGTTCCGCACCTGCTCACCCAGAGCGAGCCGGGCCTGTGCCTGGACTGCCACGATGGATCGGACAGTGGATTCCTGGAGAAGCACCTGGGTCAGGCCGGCGACGACCTGCACTGTACCGGTTGCCACGATCCGCATGTCTCCACCGGAGCGGGGATGATGAAGCGGGTGGAGCACGATCCGTTCGCCAGCCAGGGATGCGATGCCTGCCATCCTTCAGCGGCGACGAAAGGGGAAGGGCAATGAGAGTTCCTTCGATCCTCTTTTCCTCGGCACTCCTTCTGGTCGCCATGTCCGCGGTTCCTGGCTCGGGCGCGGAGATGCCGAGAGTCGACGAGCCGGGGGTCTGCTATCAATGCCACGACGACATCGAGGAACTCCTGTCGCAGCGCTACGTCCATGAGGCCTTCTCCGGCGGGCAGTGCAGCAGTTGCCACAATCCCCATGCGTCCGACCACGCGGCCCTGCTGCAAGGCGCAGTGGGGGAGACCTGCGAGAGCTGCCACGACGAGCTGCGCGAGGAAAGCCGGCGCGCCACCGTCCATCCTCCGGTGGCGCGCGGGGAGTGCGTAGAGTGCCACGATCCACACGCCAGCCCCTACGCGAGCATCCTCGAGCAGCCGGCACCGGATCTGTGCGAGGGATGTCACTCGGAGACGAAGGCTTGGCTGGCCCGGCGTGTGGTACACCCTCCAGTGGCCGAGGGTGAGTGCACGACCTGCCATGAACCCCACGGAAGCGCAGCGGGACGGCTCTTGCGGGAGGACGTGCCCGGCCTGTGCTTCACCTGCCACGAACAGGATGACGCCTTCGTGGCCAAGCACCGCGGCAGCCGGATGGAGGGCGCAGACTGCGGAACCTGCCACGATCCACACGGAAGCGACCAGGACCATCTGCTGCGGGCGAACCAACACCAGCCCTTCGCACAGGGCAAGTGCGGCAGTTGTCACCCCGCCCAGGGTGGACCCGAGGCATTCGCCCTGAAGGAGCAGCCACGCGAGCTGTGTCTGGGATGCCATCCGTCGATTCGCAAGGCCGGGGCCTATCGTTACCACCATATCATGGACGGTCAGCGCTCCTGTCTGGAGTGCCACAACGCCCATACCTCCAATGGGGAGGCGATGCTGACCGCTCCGCAGACGGTGCTGTGCATGAGATGCCACTTCAACGAAGCGGAGAGGAAACTCTCCAAGGAGAAGTACATCACCCACGACGGAATGGACTGCAGCAACTGCCACCTTCCGCACGGGGCGAACGATGAGCGATTGCTGAAAGGGGACAAGGTCGCCCTGTGTTCGGGCTGTCACGAAGCGGCCCACAAGGCAGGACACCCTGTGGGCCCGAAGGTCATCGATCCGCGCACCGAGGAGCCGGTGACCTGTCTCTCATGCCACGAGCTCCACGGAGCCCCGTTCAAGAAGTATCTGCCGCTCAATCCCGAAATGGATCTGTGCATCCAGTGCCATCGAAAATGAGTGCTGTCCCGGTGGGTGGGGATTCGTTCCCCGCCCACCGAAGTGGTCGACGACTCAGAACGTCACTCCGAGGTTCACGCTGAAACCGTCGGCGCTCAGGGGAACGCCCTCGACGACTTCGGTGTTGACGAAGTTGTAGCGCAGCTCTCCGAAGGCGCCGACCGGTCCGAGCCCGATCTTGACCCCAGCAAGGATGCTTCCTCCCACCTCGTCCTTGGCCGACAGATCCAGCAGATCCGAACTGGACGACCAGATGTAGTAGCCAGCGGCGAGACCGGCGTAGAAGAGGTTGAAATCGACCACTCCGGTGAGTTCCAGGGGAATGGTGTAGAGATCGGCGTCACCGAAGTTGATGTAGGAGGCGCGGAAGTCGAGGGAGATGATGGGAATCAACGGAACCTGATACTTCAGACCTCCGCCGAAGCCGGAGTCGACTTCATCACCGTCCCACCAGGTGGCGAACACGCCCAGGCCGGCATGGGCCGGTTGGGGCAAGATGGAGAACATCATGAGTACGGCCAGGGCTGCTATCGTCGTGCGTTTCATCGAGACCTCCGGAAGGATCCAGGGGGATTCTGTGAAGCGAGCGAAGGTGGGCTCCGGAATCCAGCGAGGGATTCCGGAGCCGGGGAAGGAGGCGAACTAGTCTCCGATCGTTTCGATGGAGAACAGGATGGAATTTTCCCACGACCACGTGTCATCGGTGTAATCGTCCCCGTGGCTGCGGGTCTGGACGATGCCGATTGCCGGAGCCACCCGCAGGGTATCGATCCCCACCTCTAGGGTGTCACCATCCATGATCATGTCGTGGTAGAGGTACAGGGAGTAGCAATGGCTCCAGAAGATGCGCATATCGCCTTCCTCGGCCAGCGCCCTCTTCTCCATGACCACGCCCGGGATGTCCACATCGGTGAAGCCGGCGGGGACCTGCACATTGTAGTTCAGGGTCACCGTTCCGTCGTCGGTGGTGATATACGACACGCCGCTCCAGAACATCCCGATCGAGATCGGCAGAGCCATGTACTGGACCGCTGGGGTGAACATGTAATCGTTGTCCGTCGAGCTTTCCTCGTCGTGTTCACGGAAGCCACGGAACATGAGGCGATCGCTCAACTTGCTCATGTAGTCCCAGTCGGTGGCCGTCGCATCCGGATCGTCCATGTAGAGACGCCGGAAGTCCTCCTGGTTGTCTTCCCACTGGAAGCGGTTGAACTCGTACCGCCACTTCCCGTCCCAGACCGGGTTGTCCTGATCGGTTTCCTGGCGGACGAAGCCATAGACCAGGGTGTCGTTCACCGGGAAGTCGTCGGCCACACCGGCGACGGTCACGTCCCAGGTGGTCGGTGAAGTGTTGGGATTGCCCGCCAGATCGACGAACGATGCGATGATCGCGTGCAGGGGCAGGCCCGCCGGCAGCGGCGCATTCAGGTGGACGGTGAGGACCGTTCCATCCGGTGACCAGTTGTCCTCTTCGTCCACGAGGTAGGCCATCATCTGGGCGTTGATCTCACTGGCCTGGAAGCTGTCGGGATCGATGGGTTCGCTGAAGGTGATCACGACCTGCGAGGTGCCGGGGTCGATGACCGAGCCGTCGGCAGGGGCGATGGAGAGAATGGTCGGAGGCGTCGTGTCGGGCGGGCCGGTGGTGAACATCCAGCTGTTGGGATGCCCCATCTCGTTGCCGGCCAGATCCTTGACCCCCGGCAGGACCGTCACGGTGATGTCGGTGTCATAGGGCCAGGTGTCGTGGTGGACGACGACGGTGACATCGTCCGGCCAGTCCATACCCGTGATCGTACCGTGGCTGAGAAGGATGTTGCCGGTCATCGAGCTCTGATCCATCGGCTCGGAGAACCCAATGGTGACGTCCTGATCGACGCCGACGTTGGTCTCGGCGATTCCGGGGCTGAGGGAGATGACTTCGGGCGGGATGGTGTCGGTGGCCGTGGTGAACGACCAGGTGCTGGCCTCGACGGCGTTGCCCGCCAGGTCGAGGAAGCTCGGATGCATGGTCACCTGGACCGTGGTCTCCTCGGGCCAGACGCTGTGCGAGGCCACGAAGGTGTGATCATCGGTCCAGTTCATGGCGGTGATCGTGCCCGTCGAGAGGCTCACGGCCTGGCTGTCGAGGGTGGCCTGCATGGCCTCGTCGAAGACGAGGACGATGTCCTCGTCCTGCGGCACACCGGTCGCGCCGTCGGCCGGCGTGCGACTGATGACAGTCGGTGCAGTCGTGTCGGGGATCGATACGGTGAACGAGAAGGTATAGGCGGCCGCAAGGTGGTTGCCGGCCAGATCGCTCAGGCCGGTGCCCAGGGTCACGGTCACGTTGGAGTCTCCCGGCCACTCGTCATGGAGGATGGTCAGGGTGTGGTCGCCGCTCCACTGCAGGGAGGTGATGACCGCCGGGGCCATGGTGACGCTCGTGCTGTCGGCCGAGTTCTTCTCCATGGCCTCACTGAAGACGACCGTCACCACGCTGTTGGTGGCGACGTCCGTTGCGCCGTTGGCCGGAACGGTGCTGACGACGGTGGGAGCGGTCGTGTCGCCCCCGGGAGTGGTGGGATCGTCGCTTCCACAGGAAGTGGCGATCGACAGGGTCGCCAAGAGGGAGATCCCCAAGGCAATTCGGGTGGCGGACACACGCATGGTTGCAGCACCTCCAAGGAGAAACCGGCCGCCGACGGCCGGTCGGAATTGGTCGCTCCTGGGGAATAAGCGGTCAATCGGTACCGGTTGGGAGCGAATTGAGAAGACCCGAGGCCTCCTGTGCATACCCTATACCCCCTTGGGGAGGGTCTTGTCATTTCCTTGTTTCCCGCTGCTCCCACCGCGGACGAGAGCAGCGGATGGCTAGCAGGGACAGGGTGGCGGAGCCGCTTTCCTGGAAGAAAAAGATGGAAAGTAAGCTTGACATAAGGTAAAGGTTACTGTACATTCAGGGCATGAAACCCAAGGTCCAGATCCACAACCACTTGAAGAAACATCGCTTGCTTGCCGGCGGGATGACCCAGCAGGAGCTCGCCGAACGGGTGGGGGTGAGCCGGCAGACCATTCTCTCCATCGAGAAGGGCCGGTACAACCCCACCATCGGGTTGGCCCTGCGCCTGGCCGCCGTCTTCGAGGTGGCGGTCGAGGATCTGTTCTCGCTGGAAGAGACGTCCGGGATCTCCCATCCCGAAGACGACGAGCCTTCCAAGAGCAAAGGAGAAAGCTGATGTCCGGTGAGTTTCGCATCGGCGGCTGGCGTCCGTCACCGGCCACCCTGATCGCCTCGGTTCTGGTCGTGGCCGGTTTCGCCTTGACCGCGCTCGACTGGGGATTCGTCGCCATCGCCGCGGTGGGCATGTTCCTGCCCGGCATCCTCCGTGAGGTGGGGGTGTTGCACGACAAGGACGAGTTCGAGATGGAGGCAGCCCGAAGGGCCGGCTACCACGCCTACCTGGCCGGCGGCCTGTTCACCTTCCTGCTGGTGGCCTGGTTCCGTTCCGCCCACCCGAGCCTGGCGCATCCCGGCGCCCTGGTCGAGGACGTGTTGATCGTGATGTGGTTCACCTGGCTGTTGAGCAGCCTCTTCTCGTACTGGGGAGCCCACAGGACGGCGGCCCGCATCCTCTGGATCTTCGGAATCCTCTGGCTGGTCTTCAATCTCCTGGCCGGTGGGGGAGATTGGACGGGCACGCTCATGCAGAGCCTGCTGGCCCTGCCCTTCGTGGCCGCGGCCCTTGCCGCCCGGCGATGGCCGAAGGCGACCGGTGTGTTCCTCCTGGCGGTCTCGGTCTTCTTCTTCTGGTTCTTCGGTCTGGCCGACGCCTTTCGCGGGGATCCGACCGGGAAGGGCCGCATCCAGGTGCTGATCCTGTTCCTGGGCCCTCTCCTCGCCAGCGGGGTAGCCCTGTTGAGCCGGATGCAGCCGGAGGAGAGAGAGGAGCGGGGCTGAGTTCCCTTTCCGTGGGCGGCCTTCCGGCGGACATATATCGGATGGCGACACCTGGGACCCGCCGGCTGGCGACACCTGGGACCCGCCGGATGGCAATACCTGGGACTCGGCATTCGTCCCCCGGCGCGGGCGGTTGACTTCGACGCCGGCAATGACGACGATCCCTGCACCATGAGACCGATCTATCTCGACTACAACGCCACGACGCCCATCGCCCCGGAAGTCGCCGAGGCGATGGCGCCGTATCTCCGGGACCATTTCGGGAATCCCTCGAGCACGCATCCCTATGGAGTGGAGGCCAAACGCGCCGTGGAAGAGGCCCGGCGCCAGGTGGCCGCGCTGTTGGGATGTGAGCCGGACGAGCTGATCTTCACCAGCGGGGGAACCGAGAGCAACAACCACGCGATCAAGGGTGCGGCTCTGGCATTGCGCTCGCGCGGTCGTCACATCATCACCTCGGCGGTGGAACATCCGGCGGTGATCGAGGTGTGCCACTGGCTCGAGCGAGAGGGGTTCCGGGTGACCGTCCTTCCGGTGGACGGCGACGGGCTCGTCGATCCCGCCGATCTGGAGAAGGCCATCACCTCCGACACCACCCTGGTGACGGTGATGCACGCGAACAACGAGGTGGGCACGATCCAGCCCATTGCCGAGCTGGCCGAGATCGCCCATCGCCACGGCGCGTTGATGCACACCGATGCGGCACAGTCGACGGGAAAGATCGAGGTCGATGTCCGGAAACTGGGCGTCGATCTGCTCTCGGTGGCCGGACACAAGCTCTACGCTCCGAAGGGCATCGGCGCCCTCTACATCCGGCGGGGCGTTTCTGTGGACAAACAGATGCAGGGGGCCGATCACGAACGCAACCTGCGGCCGGGGACGGAGAACGTGCTGGAGATCGTCGGCCTGGGCCGGGCCTGCGAAGTCGCGGCCCGCGATCTCCAGAAGAACGGAGCGCACTTCCAGGAAATGCGGGACCGTCTCTGGGAGGGTCTGCAGAACCGGCTGGATGCGTCGATCCTGCGCCTGAACGGTCATCCCGAGCGAAGACTTCCGAACACCCTGAGCGTGTCCTTCCGCGGGGTCGAGGCGAATACCCTCCTGTCGGAGATCGGCGAGAAGGTGGCTGCATCGGCCGGTGCCGCGTGCCACGCCGACGACATCGATGTGTCGGCGGTCCTGGAGGCCATGGAGCTTCCCGTCGAGTGGGCGATGGGGACGGTGCGTTTCTCGGTGGGCCGGGGGACGACGGCCGCTGAGGTGGACGAGGCGGTCGAAGTGGTGAGCGAGGCGGTAGAGCGTCTTCTGCCGTCCACGGAGACCGTGCAGGTGGGAGTGGAAGGAGAGGCCGGCGAATACAAGCTGACCCATTACACCCACGGTCTCGGGTGCGCATGCAAGTTGCGCCCGCAGGCCCTGGAGGAAGTCCTCGCCTCCCTTCCCCCTGCGGTCGATCCGGCGATCCTGGTCGGAAGGGACACGGCCGACGATGCCGCGGTGTATCGCATCGATGAGAACACTGCGATCGTCCAGACCGTCGACTTCTTCACTCCGATCGTCGACGACCCCTACCAGTTCGGGGCGATCTCCGCCGCCAACTCACTCTCGGACATCTACGCCATGGGCGCCCAGCCCCTGTTCGGGCTGAACATCGTGGGCTTTCCCGACAAACGTCTGCCGATGAGCGTGCTCGAACGGATCCTCACCGGCGCCATGGACAAGGCGGCCGAAGCGGGGATCAGCATCATCGGCGGCCACACCGTCGAGGACACCGAGCCCAAGTTCGGTCTGGCGGTGACCGGAATCGTGCATCCGGACCGGATCGTGGAGAACCGGACGGCGCAGGTCGGTGACGTCCTCATCCTCACCAAACCGCTCGGTCTGGGAATCATCGCGACCGCGGTGAAGAGCGGGCTGGCCGATGAAGCCACTGCACAGGAGGCCATCTCGGTGATGGTGGCCCTGAACCGCGCCGGAGCCGAGGCGATGATGGAGGTCGAGGTCCATGCCTGTACCGACATCACCGGCTTCGGTCTGCTGGGTCATCTGGTGGAGATGACCGCCGGCAGTGGGGTGGAGGCGGAACTCTCGATGTCTGCGGTTCCGGTGATCCGTGCGGCCCGTGATCTGGCGGCGGCGGGTGCGGTGCCCGGTGGCACCTTGAACAATCTGGCCCACGTCGGCGATCAGGTGGGCTTCGCCGCCGAGCTGACCCGCATCGACCATCTCCTGCTGGCCGATGCCCAGACCTCCGGTGGACTGTTGATCAGCGTCGGCCAGGAGCAGGCCGACCGATTGCTCGAGGAACTCGAGAAACGGGGGGTCACCGCGGCGGCGTGCATCGGGCGGATCACCACGAAGGGGGATGGGCGCATCCACGTGGTAGCCTGAACGGCAATGCGGGGCGCAACGGAAAGGGCCGCCCCCCCGGGGGCGGCCCTTGATGCGTCCGGTCTTGTTGCCTTGGCGAATCCGGTATCGGTCGATGCCCGTTCGCCCGTGGCCCGTCCTCTTCCTGCTCAGTTGAGCTGGAAGCCGATCCCCAGGCTCAACCACGATTCCTTGCCCACGTTGCCGGCGGAGAAAGCGTAGTTGTAGCGGGCCGACACCACGATGGAAGTGCGCCCGCGGGGGAAGGCCACTCCGATCTCCGGAGCCAGCCCGAGATGCCAGTTGTTCTCGGTGGCCGCCCACAGCCCCACTTCGGTGCGCTGCTCGATCCAGTAGGTTCCCGCACCGAGGCCGAAGTAGAAGTTGGCCGAATCACGATCGCCCAGATAGTAGAAGACGTTCGCGAGCAGCGGGAAGATGTTGAGGTAGCGGGCCTGCACCCCCGACAGGGTCATCGTCCCCTCTTCGGTGAGGCGGTACGACTTGTCGTTGAAGGTGGTCCATCCGGACAGGAAGCCCAGGGTCAGGTTTGGAGTGGTGAAATGGCGTCCCTCGATGGCGAAGCCCAGCCATGAGGTCTGGCCGATGTAGTCCTTGGTGTCACCCATGGGGAAGCCGACGCTGTAGCTTCCCAGCCACAGGTTGTCGCCCACGTAGGACACATGCCGTTGTGCATGTGCCGGCCCGTTCAACACCGGCAGAAGCAGAAGACCCACCAGAGCGGTCACAAGGATCGTGCGCTTCATCGGACACCTCGCTTCGCCGTATGGAAGACCGCGTCCGTCTGTTTCGATTCCGGTTGGTTCGCGGTCAGATAGGGGGATTGCGCGAACATCTGTCCGATGCCGCTCTCGATCCGGGCCATCACGTCGGCCACGCTGGTGGAGATCACGCCGTTCAACGCGCCGCTCCAGCGGACCGTGTAGGTGGTATCCGAATCGGCGGAGGGCTGGACCAGGTTGACCAGCAGGGTTCCCGAATCGTAGCTGTATGCGTAGGAGCAGCACCACGGATAGTAGCCGCAACCGTACCAGCCCCAGTAGGGGTAGCAGCCCCAGCCGCCTCCGACCACCACCGTGGTCGACTTGATGACGCCGGGAAGCATGAAGAAGTCGGGAGGATTCGGATCGCCCTGCTCGTAGCCGACCTTCTGGTAACCGCGGGAGGCCAGTTCGGCGTCGATCCAGGCGATGATCTGCTGCTGCTGCGCCTTGGTCAGGTCGATGTTTCCCTCCGAGTCGGGATCGAGCAATGCGGCGATGTCGATCAGGCTGTCCGGAGAGGCATAGGTCTGGATCGAGGTGAAGTCGAAGTCGGGATCGTGGTTGGTGAGGACCAGGTCGAGTTCGGCGGCATTGTCGACCGATCCGGGATAACAAGCTCCGAGAGAGAGAGCCAGGCCCAGAAGCAGGACACCCAGGAGCGTCCTCATTCCGGTTCGTTCTCCCGAAGGAATCGAGGTTCTCATCGAGACCTCCTTGCAAGGTCGTGGCCCCGAACGTCTCCAGGCCACCCAGAGAAGAATGACAGACATAAGAGAATGCGGGGATTGCCTGAGACGATACGGCCATCCACCGACCGCCGCAAGAACGAGAAGGTGGCTGCCGCCGCCGGTCCCGGGCAAAGGCCGATTTGGCCATTTGAGGAGGCTTCGGCTTGTTTTTCCCCTTCGGGCCTACCATGATGACCGGTGGGTACGGTCGCTCGATCCCGGGGAGGGAAGGGGAGAAGTGAAGGAGGTTGCATCGTCATGATGAGGGTTTTCGGCCCGGTACCATCCCGGCGGCTCGGCCGAAGTATCGGGATCAACAACATTCCTCCGAAGATCTGTACCTATTCGTGCGTCTACTGCCAGCTGGGCCGTTCCCTGGACGTGATCGTCGAGCGCCGTGACTTCCATCCGCCGCAGGATCTGCTCGAAGAGATCGAAGAGCACGTTCGCAGTGCCCGCGATCACGGAGAGAGCATCGACTATCTCACCGTGGTCCCCGACGGTGAACCCACCCTCGATGCGAATCTGGGCACGCTGCTGGAGCTTCTGCGCCCCCTGGACATTCCCCTGGCCGTCATCACCAACGCCACGCTGATCGACCAGGCCGGGGTGAGGAAGGATCTCGCCCGGGCCGATTGGGTCTCGCTGAAGGTGGATACGGTGGACGAGGAGGTGTGGAGGAGGATCGACCGGCCGCACCGCAGTCTCCATCTGCCTTCGATCCTCGAGGGCATGCGCAGTTTCGCGTCTGCCTTCTCCGGTCGTCTGATCACCGAGACGATGCTCGTCGCCGGCATCAACGATGGGGCCGACCCACTCTCGAGGACCGCGGCCTTCCTGCGGTCCCTTCGGCCGGACACCTCCTATCTGAGCGTTCCCACCCGTCCGCCGGCCGAGAAATGGGTGACCGCTCCCGACGAGGAACACCTGAACCGTGCCTGGCAGATCTTCGATGCGCACGGTCTCTCCGTGGAGTACCTGAACGCCTATGAGGGGAACCGCTTCGCCTACACCGGTGACGTGGAGGAGGGCATCCTGGGCATCACCTCGGTCCATCCCATGCGGGAGGATGCGGTGCGGGCCTACCTGGAGAAGGCCGGATCCGGCATGGAGCTCATCGAGGGCCTGGTCCAGGAGGGCAAGCTCGTGACCCTGGAATACGATGGGCGGACCTTCTACCTGAGGAAACTCACGCGCCACCGGCCGCCTTCGCCCTCGGATTCCTCGGACTGAAGCTCTGCCAGTGGTGGCCGCCATGCCCCGAATCGAGCCCTTCGAGCGTTTTCCCGACCACTATGACGAATGGTTCGTCGTCCACGGGCCCGAATACGAGAGGGAGTTGGAGGCGGTGCGCCAGCTCATGCCCGCCGGGGGAAGGGCCCTGGAGGTGGGTGTGGGATCGGGGCGATTCGCCGCACCCCTGGACGTCGGCTTCGGCGTCGAACCTTCCTGGACGATGGCGCGGCGGGCGATGGCGCGCGGAGTGCAGGTGGTGCAGGGAGTGGCCGAGGCACTGCCCATCGGATCGGGTGCCGTCGATGTGGTCTTGATGGTGACCACGATCTGTTTCGTCGATTCGCTGTCGATGAGTCTTCGGGAGGCGTGGAGGGTGTTGAGGAACGGCGGAAGGATCGTCGTGGGATTCGTCGACCGCGAGAGCGAACTGGGGCACGCGTATCTGCGGCGGAAGGATCGCAGCCGTTTCTATCGATCGGCCGTCTTCTACTCGACGGCGGAGGTGATCGAGTCATTGCAGCGGGCCGGTTTCGACGGTATCGTCGCCCGACAAACCCTGTTGCCGGAGGAAGGCGGGGAACGGGTGATCGAAGGAACGGGGATCGGATCGTTCGTGGTGTTGAGGGCGGAGAAGAACCGATAGATCCAGGCTCTGCGTTCTCTCTCGGGGCCGAGCGGCGGCGATCATCCATACCGATCTGGAGAATCCATGTCCATTCATCTGACTTTTCTCGGTGCGGCGCGCAATGTCACGGGCTCACGCTATCTGCTCGCGACTTCCCAGGCGCGTGTCTACATCGACTGCGGGCTCTTCCAGGAGTGGGATCTGAAAGGCCGCAATTGGGCTCCGTTCACGCCGGATCCGTCCGATATCGACGCCGTGCTGCTGACGCATGGGCATCTGGATCACTGTGGTCTCCTGCCGCGCCTGGCGCAGCAGGGTTTCACCGGAGCGATCCATTGCAGCTCGGCGACCGCCGACATCGCGGAACTGGTGATGGCGGACTCGGCCTATATCCAGGAAGAGGACGCGCAGTACAAGGCCAAGCGTCACCGCAAGGAAGGACGCAAGGGACGTTTCCCCGAATTGCCCCTGTACACGCGCGAGGATGCGGAGAGCGCGAGCAAGCTCCTTCGCAGCCACCCCTTCGGAGAGGCCTTCTCGCCGGCCCCGGGGATTGAGGCCACGCTCTTCGAGAGCGGTCACATTCTCGGAGCGGCCTCGATCCTGGTGAAGGTGGAAGACTCGGGGAAGTCCGTCACCATCCTCTTCTCCGGGGACATCGGCCCGTGGGACATGCCCATCGTCAACGATCCGGAGCTTCCCGAGCACGCCGACTACGTGGTGATGGAATCGACCTATGGGAACCGCGAACACGAGGATCAGTCGGAGGTTCCCGCCCGACTGGCCGAGGTGATCCATGACACCATCGAGAGGGGAGGCAAGCTCCTCATCCCCAGTTTCGCCATCGAACGCACGCAGGATCTTCTCTATCACCTGGGGAATCTCGAGGCGGCAGGGAAGATCCCGCGCCTTCCGGTCTTCCTGGACAGTCCGCTGGCGATCCGGGTGACCGAGGTCTTCCGCCGTCACCCCGAACTCTTCGACGAGGAAGCCCGCGAGCTCCTGGAGAACGGGCGCCATCCCTGTGATCTGCCGAACCTGCAACTGTGCCACACGCGTGAGGATTCCATGGCGATCAACGATTGGAAGGGACCGGCCATCGTCATCGCAGGTTCGGGTATGTGTACCGGAGGGCGGATCAAGCACCATCTCGATCAGAACCTGCATCGCCCCGAGAGCACGGTCCTGTTCGTGGGCTATCAGGCCGAGGGCACACTGGGACGCAATCTCGAATCGGGCGCGAAGCAGGTGCGTCTCTTCGGGAAGATGCACGATGTCCACGCCCGGATCGAGCGGATCCACGGTTTCTCCGCCCATGCCGGGCACGACGATCTGCTGCGCTGGGCGGGTGGTTTCCACGAGCCTCCCCGTCGCTTCTTCGTGACCCATGGCGAGGAGGAATCGGCGGAGAATCTGGCCAACGACCTGCAGGAAGGCCTGCACGTACCGGCCGTGGTACCCCGTTATCAGCAGAGGGTCTCTCTGGACTGACCGGGAATCGCTCTTTACGTTCGGCCCGAATCGTCTTATGGTGGAAGTACATCGAGACTGGCCACGCCGAACGCCCAGTCTGCGCCGATCGACATGCACATTGCGGAAGCACCGGTTCGAGGCGGAGATCTTTTCCCCCGCCTGTGTCGCCGTGCGGAAGGGGATCCTCGACCTGGACCGGATTCGTCATGAGGAGGGAGTGATGCCTCAAAGCGTCGAAGTGGACCACGGGCGGGGCATCATCCTCATCCGCTCCACCGGCGAGGTCACCTTCGAGGACGTGGCCGCGACGGCGGACAAGCTCAGGACCATCCTCATGGAGGACGGTCCCGCCCGCGCCCTCTTCGACGCGAGAGAACAACTCACCGCTCCGACGACCACCGAGATCTATCAACTGGCCTCGAGCATGCCCCGCGAGCTGCGAATCGCCCTGTTGCCGGGCGAGAACACGTCCATCCGCGAAGCGATGCAATTCGGGGAGACGGTGGCCCGCAACAGCGGCCTGCAATGGGCACTCTTCGATGACGAAGATCAAGCCGTGGCCTGGTTGAACGAACAGGGTCCGTGGCGCGAGGCTTGATTTTCCCTCCATGCCGTGCACAATCGATGTGTTCCGTGCTGCATCCGACGGCACGGGGCAATGGGTTTCCCCTACCGAACGGAAAGGAGGGTCTTGCTCATGCGGCAGATCCACCTTCTTATCCTTGTGTCGATCGCAATGCTTTCAACGGTGTCATTGGTCCCATCTCCGAAGGCGGCGGTGGCCGGTGACTGCGTGGAATGCCATCAGTACGAGACGCCGAACATCGTCAAGGACTGGCAGCTCTCCAAGCACAGCCAGAACGACATCGATTGTTCGGTGTGTCATGGCGACGCGCATGACGACTACGATGACGTGGCCGAGGCCTTGACGCCCACTGCGGAGACCTGTGGACAATGTCACGACGATCAGGTCACCCAGTTCTCCAGAGGCAAACACGCCATCGCCTGGACGAGCCTGCAGGCGATGCCCACCACGCACGGCATGCCCAAGGCCCTCAACGAGGGCATGAAGGGTTGCGGTGGCTGTCACAAACTCGGTCTGAAATCGGCCGAGGACATCGCCCAGTTGAAGGCCCAGGGATCGGTCTTCGGACACGCCTCCTGTGACGCCTGCCACACCCGTCACACCTTCTCGGTGAAGGAGGCCCAGCAGCCCCAGGCGTGCCAGACCTGTCACATGGGTTTCGACCATCCGCAGTGGGAGATGTGGAGTTCTTCGAAGCACGGGGTCCGTGCCCTGTTGAGGCAGAATGGAACCCTGCCTGAGGACACTCCAGCGCCCACCTGCCAGACCTGCCACATGCCCGACGGCAACCACGAGGTGCGTACCGCCTGGGGCTTCCTCGCGGTTCGTCTGCCTCTGCCTGAGGATCCCCAGTGGAAGGCCGACCAGGTGACCATCCTGCAGGCCTTGGGTGTCCTCGATCCGCAGGGCAATCCGACGGCCCGTCTGGACATGGTGAAGGCGGCCGATGTGGCCCGCCTCACCCAGGAGGACTTCGATCGGGAGCGGGAGAAGATGCTGGGAATCTGCGGCCAGTGTCACTCGGAGAACTTCGCCAAGGCCGAGCTGGCCAAGTCGGACGACATGATCCGCGAGGCGGATCACCTGCTGGCCGAGGCCATCCGCATCATCGCCGGTCTGTACGAGGACGGCATCCTCCCCAAGCCGGAGGGCTATGCCTACGCCTATCCCGATCTGCTCACCTTCCACGACGCTCCCACGGTGATCGAACACAAGCTGTTCGAGATGCACCTGAAGCATCGGATGCGGGCCTTCCAGGGCTCCTTCCACGCGAATCCGGACTACACCATATGGTATGGCTGGAGTGCTATGGTGCGCGACCTGCAGGAGATTCGTGAACTCGCCCGGGATCTACGCGAGCGGAAGTCCTGATCCCGGCGGGGCGGCAGATCGGTGAAGGGTTCTCTCCCGCAGACAAGAAAATGCGGGCCGCTCGTCCGGCTCCCAGGGACGAACGGCCCGCCGCATGCGTGTGATCCATGTGGGGGACCAGCAACGCAAGCTCAACCTCGGAGGATGAAAACAACTCCGTGTTCGAATAAAATATCCACGAACGGGAGCCTGGTGTCACAATAAAGGATCCAAGGTCTTCCAAGATTTCCCAAAATCCCTGCAGGCAGGGCGCCCATCGTGTATCGCTTTGGTCCCTTCGAACTGGATACCCAGCGCAGGGTTCTCCTGCGGAATGGCCGGCGGGTGCATCTGACCGCGAAGGTCTACACCCTGCTCCATATCCTGGTGGAACGCCACGGCAAGGTGGTCTCCAAGAACGAGCTGATCGATCTGTTGTGGCCCGACACCGTCGGCACCGAGGCCAACCTGACGGTCAACATGGCCGCCCTGCGCAAGGCTCTCGGGGAGAAACGGGGTGAGCACCGTTACGTGGTCACGATCCCCACGCGCGGCTACTCCTTCGTGGCCGAGGTCGAAGGCACCGATGAGCGATCCCGGCCCGGTGCGACATCTCCCTTGAAGATCGCGGTGTTGCCGCCCGTGCTCAGCGATGCGCGGGACGCCGAAGCGCACTTGCCGATCGGCATCGCCGACGGGATCTCCAGCCGCCTGGCCCGCCGCCGGGAACTCGAGCTGCGTCCGGCCAGCGCCGGATCCCATGCGGAGCTGTCGACCCTGCCCTGGGAGGAAGCCGCACGGCGTCTGAAGGTTGATCTGCTGGTGAGAGGCTGGCTCGTCCGGCGTCGGGACAGCGCCCTCGATCTCCAGTTGGAGATGTTCGATTCCTCACGGGGCGAGAAGGTGTGGTCCGAGTCGTTCCGCAACATCGTCCACGGCCTGCCCTTCGCCATCGCCGCGGCCGCGGGCAAGATGTGCACGTATCTGCAGCTGGATGAAGCCGGTGAGAAGCGGATGCCGCACCCCCGTGATCCCATCGCATACAACCACTATCTGGAGGGGCGCTTCCATCTGTGCCGTTTCCACCCGACCTCACTGGAACGCGCGCGCTCGAGTTTCCTGCGTTCCCTCGAACGGGAGAGGGAAGCCCCCTGCACCTGGGCCAGCCTGGGCCTGGTCTACCAGTACCAGGTCTACTTCGGCCAGATCCCTCCACGGGAAGGTTTCGTCAAGTCGGAGGAGGCCGCCCACCGTGCGCTGGAGTACGACCCCCGCTCCTCTCTGTCATATGTGTTGCTGGGAAACATCCATCGCCACGTCTACTGGGATTGGGATGCAGCCCGCCGTGATCATGATTTGTCCCTGGAGTTCGGCCCCAACGATTCCCTGGTTCATGAACACATGGGCTACCACCTGTTGAGCGAGGGACGCTTCAAGGCAGCGATCGCCGAGCTGCACCGTGCCCTGGAACTCGATCCCACCTCCCTGACCCTGCTCGGATCGCTGTCGTGGGGCTATCGTCTGCAACGGCGGGTCGAGCGGGCTCGCAGCTTCGTGGAGACCGCCCTGCGCATGGATCCCGGTTTCCTGCTGGCGCACTACCACGCGGCCTGCAACGATTTCCTCGAAGGCAACTATGCCGAGGCCCTCGATGCCCTTCTCACCCATGAGGACGACGCGATCGTCGATCCCTATCTGCAGGCCCTGATCGGCCACGCCTATGGCGGACTGGGGGACACAGCGGGAGTGGAGAGGGCGTTGGCGCGGATCGCCCGCGACGACAAGATGGCGTCGACCCGTGCCCTGCACTCGGCGATCGCGCTGGCCGGCCTGGGTGATGCCGACCGCTGCGTCGATGAACTCGAGGTGGCGGCCCGCGAGCGGCATGGTTTCATGGGCTACCTGCCCTACGAACCCCTCTGGGACAAGGTCAGGGACAACCCACGCTTCATCGAGCTGTCCGAACGCATCCATCCCCAGCCGCATCACGCACATCAGTAGGTCGCAGCGTGAAGATCCTCTACGCTCTGGCCCCGGGTGATCCTTCCTCCATCGGCGGCATCCAGAGCTACCAGCGGGAGCTGATGGAAGGCATGCGATCGCGGGGACACCGTCTGCAGTCGGTCGCCTTCCTTCCCGAGGAGATCCTCTCCTCGCCGCGCGACAGGCTGCCCCGATGGCCGTACCTGCATCCGCAGTACTTCTGGCGCAAGAGCTACTATCAGGACTACCGCTACCACCAATGGGTCCAGCGCCGGGTGAAGGAGGCGGTCGAACGCTTCCGGCCCGATCTCGTCCACGTCTTCCATCTCCATCAGCTCGGGGCCCTGCGGGCCTCGGCGGCGCCCTCGGTGGTGAGTTGCCATGGGATGGAGGTGGGGCCGACGCGTCTGGTTCGTGACTCACTGAGGTCGGCCACGGGGGTCCACTGCAATTCGAGCTTCACCTGCGGGCTCGTCGAGGCAGTACAGCCCGGACTTCGGTTGAAGAAGGTGATCCGGTGGGGTGTGCGTCGACGCCAGGTGGAGCCCGTGCCCGTTTCCTACGACCTGATCACCGTGTCGCGCCTGGTGGAGCGCAAGAACCTCGTCACCGTGCTCAGGGCCCTGCAGTCGCGTCCGCACCTGCGCTACGCCATCGTGGGCGATGGACCCCAGCGGGCGGAGCTCGAAAGGGTCAGCCGGGAGCTGGGGCTGTCGGGGGTCGAGTTCATGGGCGAGGTCGATGAAGACCGCAAGTGGAGACTGCTTGCGAGCAGCCGCGCATTCATCCTGCCCCCGCGCAAGGACCTCGGTCGAGACGTCGAAGGCCTGGGTCTGTGTTTCTACGAGGCGTATGCGGTGGGCCTGCCGGTGATCGGCGCGCTCAGCGGTGGAGTGGGCGAGGCGGTCGGCGGTGCGGGACTCGCCGTCGAGGATGCCCTCGATCCGGAGGAGATCGGACGGGCCATCGACCGGGTGCTCGACCCGGCCACGTACGGGATCTGGCGACAGCGGGTGCGGGAACGGATGGAGCGGGAGAACTGGGGGCGCTTCCTCGACGAGTTCGAGGAATTCTACCGGCAGCTCATCGCACGGTGAGCGAAGGACGCCGAAAGCGCCGTCGCTTCGGACCGGATCGAGGATGCGGCCCACCGCAGGTTCATCGCAGCTTGTCCACGGAGGGAAGCTCCTTGGCGAAGACCTCGCCGTAGATGTCCCAGATCGTCACGAACAGGGCGGCCAGGATGGGACCGAGCAGGAGCCCGGAGATTCCCCACAGGGCCAGTCCTCCCAGGGTGCTGAAGAGGATCAAGAGTTCGTGCATACGGGTGTCCTTGCCCACCAGCAGCGGCCGCAGGAAGTTGTCGACCATGCCCACGATGAGCAGGAACCACAGGGACAGGATGATGGCCGGGACCATGTGCCCGGAGACCACGAGATAGATCGCCGCGGGCACCCACAACAGGCCCGTTCCGATTCCCGGAATGATCGAGAGCACCACCATCACCGCGCCCCAGAAGACCGGCGCGGGCAGGTGCGCCACGGAGAACCCCAAGCCTCCCAGGATGCCCTGCAGGATGCCGATGGCCAGGGTCCCCTTCAGCATGGCCCGGCTCACCGACAGGAATCGCCCGACCATCCTCATCTCGTCCTCATGGGGCATCGGCAGGTAGTAGAGGATCTTCTCCAGGGCGGCTCCACCGTCCTTCAACAGGAAGAAGAGGGAATAGGCGAAGAGGAAGAGATGGAAGAGGAAGCGCACCGTACGCCCGGTCAGGTCGGTGATGCGATCGACGAAGAAACTGCCCAGACTCTGGACGACCTCGGCCGCCTTCTTCAGCAGATCTTCACGATCCAGCCCCAGCCGGTCGAGAATGGGCATGGCGTCGGCCAGGCGGCCCATGGGATCGGGGTGGGCGAGCTGCTTCTCGATCCACGGCCGAGCGGAGTTGGTGACCTCCACCGCCTGTTGCACGGCCAGCGTCGAGAGGAAGACGAGGGGCACGATGACGATGAGGAAGACCGCCAGCAGGGTGATCCCCGCGGCCAGGTTCCTGCTGCCCCCCAGCCGACGGACCAGGAACTGGTAGAAGGGATGGAAGAGCCCGGCGAAGATGGCGGCCATCAGAAGCGTCACCAGGTAGGGCCGGATCATCGCCACGAAGAAGGCGGTGATCACAACCGCAGTTCCCACGACACTCACCTGCGCTGCGCGGTTACCACTCATGCGGGGAGACTAGCAAGCGGCCCTTGCCGCGGCCAGGGATAGTTGACTGCTGGGTGGCCGGGTGGTGGAGGGCAGATGAGCGGTGGGGGTGGGTGACGGGTGAGCTTCGACCGGTGGCAAGTGACGACGGGGCTCGTCTTGCGGGTTCATCCCGACAGGGACGACAGATCCTCCGCCACGTGTTCCTCGGCGCTCTCCTCTCCCAGTGCCTGCATGGCAAGGGTGGGGGGAGAGAGGGGTTCGCGCGCAATCAGCCGCCGGAAGATCTCGATCAGACGCGGGGCCACCGCGTCGGACGATCCGAAGCGCAGGAAGCGCCGGCGAGCGGCCTCGCCCAGCCGGCCTCGCAGTGGCGGGTCGTCCAGCAGGCGGTCGAGGGCTCCGGCGAGGGCGGGAGCGTCGTCGGTGGGGACCACCACTCCACAGCCGCGCAGCCACAGGGGGATGTCGCTGATCGCGGTCGAGATCGTCGCGCGCCCCATGGCCATCGCCTCGATGAGTTTGGTGGGAAGCTGGCCTCGCGAGGACGGTTCCTCCCTTTGGGGGATGACCACGATGTCGGCATCGGCCAGACGGGCGGGCACCTCCGCGAAGGGAACCAGGCCATCGAAATGGACGCTGTCGTCGAAGGGAAGGGGAAGTTCGGCCAGGTGCCGCGAATCCGGAGGGGTGCCGACGATATGGAGTTCGGCGTCGGTCCGCCGCAGGCGGCTCCAGGCCACGAGCAGTTCCACCAGTCCCTTGTGCGGACGCACCGTTCCCAGGAAGACCACCCTGGCCTTCTCATGAGGTGGGCGGTCGATGGGGGCGAAGACACGTGGATCGCGGGTGTGGGGAATCCACTCGCCACCGTAGCGGTTCTGCAGGAAGGAGGAGGTCACGGTGATCGCATCGGTCGTCTTGATCTTGTGGTCGAGGATACGGGTGTAGAGGGGACTGAGGGGATCGCTGAGCCAGCGGCTGCGCAACAGCCTCATTTCCCAGTAGATGGATTGGCAGAAGAATCCCTGTTCCCAGTCGTCCATGTCCAGGGCCAGGGGAACCCCCAGACGGCTTCGGGCGAAGAGTCCCAGACCCAAGGAGGTGTTGCGGGGTTTCATGGCGTAGAGCGCGTGGCCCTCGATCGCGCGGGCGATGCGGGGAAACTCCAGCCACGACTGCATCGCGCTGGACGCGCGGAAGGGGCGGTAGTCCATGCCCTGCTCTCCGGCCAACGGTTCCCATACCTGTCCACTGTGGCTGAAACCCACGAGGTGGACCTCGAATTCCGACTGGAGCATCCGGGCCAGGGCGTAGTCGCGGATCAGGGGTGTCTGATCCATCTCCGAGGAGAGGATCGTCACGATGGGTCTTCGCATGCCGCCAGTGTACGGGCCGAGGGCGTGGAAGTCACCCGATCATCGGACCGCTCGCTCCATCGAATGGCCCGTTGCGGGGAGGACGGCTCGCTCTCTGAAGACGGGGTTTCCAATCCGATGGGGAAGTGGTAGGAGATTCCTGTTGGTCCGTCGAGGCAGACGGAACTCCCTTTGGATGGGATCCACCGTAACCGAGGAGAGGGTCGTGACCGGTCTCGAAACCCTGATGCAGAAGGCTTCGGATTTCGTCTGGGGCCCGGCCTTGCTCATTCCCCTGCTGCTGGCGACGGGACTGTACCTGACGATCCGTTTGCGCGGCGTCCAGTTCCGCCGGCTCTGGGGAGCCCTGTACCTGGCCCTGGTGGTGCGTCGCGATCGTGACAGTGAGGGCGACATCTCCCACTTCCAGGCGCTGATGACCGCTCTGGCCGCCACCGTGGGCACGGGCAACATCGTCGGGGTGGCGACGGCCATCGCCCTGGGTGGACCCGGCGCGGTGTTCTGGATGTGGATGACCGGACTGGTGGGCATGGCCACCAAGTATTCGGAAGCCCTGCTCTCGGTGAAGTACCGGGTGGTCGACCACCGGGGCGAGCAGGCGGGCGGTCCCATGTACTACCTGGCCCGCGGCATACCCTGGAAGAAGACCGCGCGCACCCTGGCCTTCCTCTTCGCCCTGTTCGCCGCGGTCGCTGCCTTCGGCATCGGCAACATGGTCCAGTCGAACTCGGTCGCTCAAGCCCTGCACGAGAGCTTCGCGATTCCCCAGGTCGTCACCGGGGCCTTGCTCGCGCTCTTCGCCGCCGCGGTCATCCTCGGCGGGATCAGCAGCATCGGCCGTTTCACCGGCGCCTTCGTGCCGGCGATGATCGCGTTGTACATGCTCGGAACCCTCGTCGTGCTGTTTCGCTTCGCCGATGCGATTCCTCACGCCTTCAAGCTCATCCTCCATGACGCCTTCAACGGGACATCCGTGACCGGGGGCTTCGCCGGTGCGGCCGTCGCCTCGGCCATCCGCTTCGGCGTGGCGCGCGGGATCTTCTCGAACGAATCGGGTCTGGGTTCGGCCGGCATCGCGGCGGCGGCGGCCCAGACCCGTGAACCCGTGCGTCAGGCGCTGGTGTCGATGACCCAGACCTTCATCGACACCATCGTCGTGTGCAGCCTGACCGCATTGGTCATCCTCAGCACGGGAGCCTGGGAGAGCGGGGCCAATGGCGCGCGTCTGACCCAGGCGGCCTTCGACACCGGGTTGCCCGGGCAGTGGGGTGGCTGGATCGTCGCGGTGAGTCTGTCGATGTTCGCCTTCTCGACCATCCTCGGCTGGGGTTACTACGGAGAGAAGAGTATCGAGTACCTGCTCGGCGAACGGGTCATTCCCTACTACCGGATCCTGTTCGTGATCATGGTGTTCTTCGGCGCCATCCGCAGCATCGACTTCGTGTGGACCATCTCCGACCTGATGAACGGACTCATGGCCTTGCCCAATCTCGTGGGTCTGTTGCTGTTGAGCGGGGTGATCGCAGCCGAGTCACGCAGCTATTTCGGCCGGGTGAGAGGGAGCTAGTGTTCGCGGGAGAACTCAGCTGAGCACCTTCGACAGCCATCGGCCGATGTCGAGGATCTCTTGCGGTGCCACCTCGTGTTGCATCGGGTAGCTATGCCATTCCACCGGATATCCCCATTCCTCGAGGCGTTTGCGGGCGTCTTCGCCGCGATCGAAGGGAACCACGGGATCGAATCGGCCATGGGCGAGGAAGACCGGTACGGAGCTGCCTCCGCCGGTCCTCTGTTCCTCGACGAATTCTTCTTCCACCAGATAGGTGCTCAGGGCCATGATACCGGCCAGGGGGCGAGGGAAACGCAGCCCCAAGTGCAGGGCGATCGCTCCTCCCTGGGAGAAACCGGCAAGAACAATGCGAGAGGATGGGATGCCTCTCCTCTCCTCGCGTTCCATGAGATCCTCGATCCGCCGGCAGGAACGCCGGATACCCTCGATGTCGTGACGAGATCGAAGCCCGACGTCGGCGATATCGTACCAAGCGGGCATCACCATTCCCTGATTCACGCTCACCGGAATGGCCGGAGCGTGAGGGAAGACGAAGCGGATGCCATGGTCGTGGGGAAGGGGAAGGACGGGCACGATCGATTCGAAGTCGTGACCGTCGGCTCCCAGACCGTGCAACCAGAGCACCGTGGAGCGGGCGGGTGAGGAAGGTTCGACTTCGACCGTTTCCAGGAGGGTCTCATCCATGAGGGCTCCGGTGCGGTGGCTGTGCCCGGCTCAGGGCTGGATGGGTTCGACGGTTCCATCCAGTATACACAGGGGCTCGTCTCCACGGTACGGCACATCGTTTCCGGCCGTGGCCATGGGTCCGGGCATTTCTCCGAGAAGGATCCTCGATCTTCACCGGACCCTGACGCCCACGAAATGGTTCGGGCTGGTCCGTGGACAGGAGTTCACATGAGAACCCGTTTGGAAACCCCACAGGGTATCGACCGCAGTGGGAAGGGATTCGGCCGGGCGGAACGGCGTCCGCCGAGACGGCGGCCGGGGAGACGCTTCCGGCTCGCCCTGTTGTTGCTGCTGACGGCCGGGGTGATCCTCGGCGGCCTCTTTCATGACGCCGGAGCCAAGGGCCGACGCCAGACGCGGCCAGCGGGTGTCCGTGTCGTGGTGCCGCCCGACAGCATCCGGGTGACCGACGGCGATACCATGGTCATCCAGTGGAGCGGGGACGATCGCGAACGCGTGCGGGTGCTGGGGATCGACACGCCGGAGGTCGCCCACGACAACCATTTCCTCAGCGAGGATCAGCCCTATGGCCCCGAGGCGAGCGCCTTCGCCCACGAAGCCTTCGCCCGGGCCGAACGTATCGAGCTGCTCCGGGCGGACCGGACCGACGGCTATGGCCGCACCCTGGGCTATTTCTTCCTCGACGGCCGAAACTATTCGGTGGAGGTGCTTCGAGCGCGTCTGGCCTACGAGACGGTGAGCCATTTCGGGGACAACGGTCTTCCCGAGCAGGCACGGGCCTGCCTCGAGGCGGCTCACAAGGCCCTGGAGAAGGGGCCCCTTCCCTTCGAGAAGCCCTATCTCTTCCGGCGGAGGATGCGCGAGAAGGCCGCAGCCAAGGCCGACGCCAAGGACGGCGCCAAGGACGGCGACTAGGGAATCTCCATCTCGAGGGTCTCCCGCAGCACCTGTCGCAGACGCTCGGCGCGTCCTTCCGGCCCGAAGTGTTCGCGCACGAATTCGTATCCTGCCCGCGCCAGACGCTCGCTCTCGACCGGATCTTCCAGGGTGCGCCAGGCCCGGACCCATTCGGCCGGGGTCTCCGCCTGCAGATAGTGCTCGCCAGGGGTCTCTCCGGCGCCGCGCGCAGCCACCGGGGTGCACACGATGGGCCGGCCGGCCGCCTGGGCCTTGAGCATCCGGTAGCGCAGACCGCCACCGTAGTCCAGGGGCACGATGACCGCGTCGTTGCCCGCGATCTCCTCCTCGATGTCCACCACCCAGCCGATGGCCTCGGCTCCGGCGGCCTGGATCTCCCGCCGCATCTCCACCGTCAGGCCCGAGCCGGCGATGCGCAGCAGGGGTGGACGCTCGACCGCCCGCACCAGCGCCGGCCAGGTCTCCCTGAGGAAGCGGCGCAGGCCGTCCCGGTTGAAGTCGGCGGCCCAGTAGCCGAAGCTCAGCCAGCGCTGGGGTTCGTCCGGATCGCGCCGGGCAAGGGGCGGCATCGTGTCCGGGACGGGAACCACCGCCGGCCACACGCCCAGCTTGACCGGGGGTGGGTCGTCCATCGCCGCCAGGGTCTGCTGGGCGAGTTGACGGTCGTCCTCGGTGAGACAGAGCAGGGCGTCACACGAACGGAAGGCCGCCTTCTCCGCCTCCCGAAGGCGCTGGACCCGCTTGGGCAGTCTTCCTTCGGGGTCACTGCCGAGTCTCTCGGCCTCGCGGTGGTACTCCAGGTCGGAGAGGATGAGCACCCTTCGGCCGGGTCGGCCGAGCCGCACCGCCGGCGCCTCGAACCAGAAGGCACCCACGACGATGGCATCGGGATCGCGCTGGAGCTCCTCGCGGACGATCTCCTGCATGCGCTGCGTGCAGGCGTAGATCTGCACGCGGGGGACGTGCTGACGGCGGGCCTGCCAGCTGCTGCGCAGCCTTCGCCGCATCCTCGCCAGCCAGCGCGTATCGCGGTAGCTCTCATCCAGATGCAGTTGGAAGCCCTCCTGGGTGAGCTCCCGGCGCGCCTCGTCGTCCCCTCCGGTGGCACGGGATACCCAGGTGACCTTGCCGATCGACAGAAGGCTGCGGCCGACCTCCAGCATGAATCGCTTGCTTCCCTGGTCGGGTGGCCAGGGCAGGACGGCCGAACTGAAGATGAAATGGGGGGAATCCATACGTTCACCTCCCGTGGACCGTGAAGGTCGCCCGGGTCATGGCGCCAAGGGTGTGGTGCTTCTGAAAATGCTCTCGACTGGCACGACCGTAACGCATCCGGCGCGCAGGGTCGCCCCCGAGTTCCTGCAGGGCCCAGGCGAGCAGGCGGGGATCCTCCGGAGGGACGAGCAATCCATTGCGCCGGTGCAGGAGCACCTCGCCGACTCCATCCACTGCAGTCGCCACCAGGGGAAGGCCCTGGCAGATCGCCTCCAGCAGGGAGAGGGGCATGCCCTCCCTTCGACTCGCGAGAACGGCGATGTCACTGGCCCGCAGGATCGCCACCGTGTCGCGGCGATGTCCGGCCAGATGGACCCGGCCATGGAGACCGGCCTGGGCGATGCGCTCCTCCAGCAGAGGGCGGTCGATTCCCTCTCCGACGAACCACAATTGGAAGGCGATGTCGCGGCGCTGCAGTTCGGCCGCGGCTTCGATCAGGAGGTCGCCGCCCTTGCGCAGATCGAGGCTGCCCAGTTGGACCATGCGGGGGCCGCCGCCCCGCTCGCGGGCCGCCAGTTCGACGGGCATGGGATGCCGCCGTTCGGCCCACACGATTCCGTCGGGGTTGCGGTCGTCCACTCCGTTGGGAACGGCCACCACCCGTTCGGGAAGGTAGCCCCACCGTTCGCTCATGAGCGTCTGGTGGGCCCGGCACACGCAGATGGCCGCGTCGACCAGTGGTGTCGCGCTGCGCTTGGCCCGGTAGCGCTTGCCCACCGCCGGTACCGAGGGAAGGTGCTCGGTGGCAACCACCCGCTCGACCCCGGCCAGGCGGGCCGCCCAGGGAGCCAGGCCGTAGATCCCGTCGTAGGGGTGGGGGAAGTTGAGGTGGAGGACCCGGGGACCGAGTGCCATCAGCCTGCGGCGCAGATCGGCGAGGCGGCGCCAGGGACCGCCCACCGGCAGGCGCTCGACGTGGAAGCCCCGTGACTGCAGGTCGTTCAGCCAGGGCCGCAGGCCCGGCGAGTCGAGCGCCAGCAGTCCGGCGTGCTGAGGACCGGCCGCCTCCAGATGCCACTGCAGATAGAGTTCGGCCCCGCCCACGTAGGGGGCGTCCGAGTAGAACCAGGTGGACGGTGGGGGCGACGGTGACATGGCGCTGGGACCATGACACAGGAGAAAGCCCTACGTCCAGATCGGAGCTGCTCCCACTCGTGCCGCTCCTTCTCGTGGGGTACCGAGAGGCTGGTTCTCGATCTGGAGACGATTTTCGCCCGGGCGCATCCGTCTGGTTGGCGGAAACGCCGGTTCTGAGTATCATCGCCCTTCCCCGCGCCTGCGCGGGGTCCTGCTTCGACGTCGCTTCTCGGCCGGATCTCTTCCCCCGGAATCCGGCGCGCCTTCCCCCTGGAGGGCCGTGGCGGCTTCGCCTGTAGATGTCACCCTCAGATCGAAGAGAGAGTCATGGATTACGATTTCAACGAACGCGAGATCATGATTCGCGATCTCACCCGGAAGATCGCCCAGGAGAAGGTGCTCCCGGTTCGCGCGGAGTTGGACGAGAAGGGGGAGTTTCCGCACGAAGCCATGGCGGCCATGGCCCAGGCCGATCTCTTCCGGGTCTTCATTCCCGAGGAGTACGAGGGAATCGGCGGCGGCGTCATGGAGATCTGCATCGTCGCCGAGGAGCTGAGCCGGGTGTGCGCCGGAGTGGCGACGACCTACTCGGCGAATGCCCTGGCGGCTCAGCCGATCATCCTGGCGGGCAACGAGGAGCAGAAGCAGAAGTACCTCAGCCGCATCGCCAGCGGCAAGAGCTTCGCCGCCTTCGCCCTGACCGAGCCCAACGCGGGCAGCGACGCCGGCGGTATCCAGACCACCGCCCGGGAGACCGACACGGGCTGGGTGCTCAACGGCACCAAGCAGTTCATCACCAATGGTGAGATCGCCGACATCTACACCGTCCTGGCAGCGACCGATCCCAGCCGTGGCGCGCGCGGCCTGAGTGCCTTCGTGGTGGAGAAGGGAACGCCGGGATTCTCCTTCGGCAAGGAGGAGAACAAGATGGGCATCCGCGCCTCGAAGACCACCGAGTTGGTGTTCCAGGACTGCGAGATCCCCAAGGAGAACCTGTTGGGCCGCAAGGGCAGCGGTTTCATCACCGCGATGAGGACCTTCGACCACACCCGGCCGGGCGTCGGTGCGCAGGCCGTGGGCATCGCCCAGGGGGCCCTGGACGAGGCCATCGCCTACGCCAAGGAACGCCGTCAGTTCGGCAGGCCCATCACCGCCTTCCAGGGCATCCAGTTCATGATCGCCGACCTGGCCACGCAGATCGAGGCGGCCCGCTCGCTGGTGTATTCGGTCGCCCGGATGATCGATCGCGGCGAGAGGAACATCTCGAAGGAATCGGCGATGGCCAAGCTCTTCGCCAGCGACGTGGCGATGAGGGTCACCACCGATGCGGTGCAGATCGTCGGCGGCTACGGCTACATGCGGGACTACCCCATGGAGAAGTACATGCGTGACGCCAAGATCACCCAGATCTACGAGGGTACCAACCAGATCCAGCGCGTGGTCATCGCCAACGCGCTGGTCAAGTAGATGCCGGTCGGGCTGGTCAAATAGATGTGGGCCAGCCTGGTCAAGTAGATACGGGCCAGGTAGCTGCTGGCCGAAGAGACGCTCGGGTGGATTCGATGGTTTTTCTTCTCGATCGAGAGGGGGAATCCTCCTGCGGTTCTCGTCCTCAGATGAAGAGACCCACGGAACCGGACCTGGTCCCATTCGTCAGGTTCTGGTGGGCTCCTGGGGAGGGGACCGGACGGAAAATGGGAGCCTTTCCGAAAGGAACCCCCTCCCCGCCACCGAGAGCCATCATCCTTCCAGCACAGAGCGAAGCGAGACGATGACGGCGGCCTTCCGGGCCGCCGTCGTCGTCGATGGAATGTCCTCGGGATCGCCTGGGCCGTGGTACGCGACGATCCCCTCGTGGGGGGACCCGTGGTACGGGGCGATCGCCCCGGAGGGGGATCGCCTGCCCGCTGCCGGCTTTCGCCCGGCTAGTCCTGTTCGAGGTGGGTGTCCGTGGAAGTGCGGCTGCGCTCGACCGCGGCTCGCAGTGCACGCATCCATCCGTCGTCGCCGGACCACTGATGATAGCGTTCGGCGAGCTGGACGGCCTCATCGAGCCGGCCCCCGGCCAGGGCCACGTAGACCCGGTCGTAGAGCGCCTGGAGGTAGAGGGGTGAGGAGGGTTCGACCCGGGCCAGCATCTCGTCCGCCTGCTCGAGCAGCTCCTGCCGCCGCGTGGGATCGCTGTCGCTCATCGCCTGGTGATAGCGCACCACCGAGAGACCGATGAGCGCCTCGGCGTTGAGCGGATCGTGACGAAGCGCCAGGGAGTAGTTGCGGGCGGCCAGTTCGAAGCGTCCCCGCGCCAGCTTCAGGTGTCCCAGGGCGTTGCTGATGGCCACCGGATCCTTGCCTTCGCTGCGCTCGAGGATCAACGCGTCCTCGACCTCCAGGAGACGGTCCTCGTCCACCGGCTCCACCGTCCCGCGCATCGGCCCGGAACCCTCCGGGGCGAAGGGTTGGGGCAGACGGAGCGGGGCGACCGCGTCCTGCGGGTAGGAGGGAAGCGAGGGAATGAGACGGCTGGAAACGGGGACGACCGTAGGAGTGGGCCCGCGCCGTCCTTCCTCGATCAGCGGGGAGAAGACGACCGTCAGCAGGGCGGCCGTGGCCACGATCGCCTGGGCGAGTTGGGTTCGGGGCCAGCGTGGGAAGGCGAAGATCGACGGCCGATCCTCCCTCTGGACCTTCCGGCGCAGCTTCCGGAAGTACGACACCCCGTCGTGGATCTGCAGCTCTCTGGACAGGGCGTCATCGAGGGGGGCCTCCAGGAGGGAGGCCACCGTGGTGAGTGCCCGCCGGGCTCGGGCGTCCCGACTCAACAGGGCCATCCGCTGGGCGGTGGTCCATTCGTCGAGTTCGCCCAGCACGAAGGCCACGATCTCGTCGGGATCGCGCCAGTCCGGAGGAGGGGGACCATCCTCTCCGGACCGGTCGCCGTCGATGAAACGGGAGCGCGCGCCGGGACCACCGAAGTGGCGCCGGAGGATTCTGCGTCCCCGTTCGATCACCTTCTCCACGCCGCCCCGGCTCAGCCCGAAGCTCTCGATGGAGGCGATACGGGCGGCGCTCACGCCGTCCATGAGGGCCAGATTGCAGATGGCGATGTCCCGTTCGCAGGTGGGACGGTCACTCCAGTGTCTGCGCAGGATGGGAGTGATCTGCTCGACGATCTGCTGGGTGTGGGTCCACTCGTCGGGGCTGGGACCGTCGTGCCGGGCCTGGGAGAGGACCAGTTCGAGGGTCTCGGCGTCCAGAGCAGCGATCTTCGGCCGTTTCAGGCTTCGTTCGGCCTTCAGGTGATCGCGAACCACGTTGGCGGCAGTGGTACGCAGGTAGACGTGGAATTCGCCCTCGCTGCGGTCGGGTTGGGTTCGAACATGACGGCGGTTGTTGCGGATGAGTCGCATCCAGGTCTCCTGTCGGGCATCCTCGATGTCCTCCGGTCTGTACCGGCCGGGAACGAGAACGCGGTAGGTGCCGGCCGCCGCCCTCAGGACGACGGAATCGAAACGGCGGATCAGCTCACCCCACGCTCGTTCTTCGTCCGATGCCACGCAGCGCGCGTACAGATCGGCGAACGAGGTCTCCGCGTCGATTCTCACTTGGGCTCCCGACAGAAGGAATCGGCGTTTCCACTGACGAGGCCAGTCTGCTTTCCGACGCGGGGAGCGTCAAGCCGAGCTCGAACCTCCCTTCTTCTTCCAGGACGACAAGGACGGTCCGGCTCCTACCGGAAATCGTCCAGGTGGTGACAAGGCCGCTGCATTCGTGGTCGAATAGGGCCATGCGCCCCTTCGGTATCGCGATCGCCCTGCTCTTCATCGCGGCCTCCCTGGCCGCGCCGCCGCCCACGGATGCCCAGGTCCAGGCCCCTTGGAACGGGACGCCCCTGCTCCTTCCGCCGTCCCTGTCCGTCTGGATCGACGGGGAGCAGGACGAGGAGACCCTGGAGGGAAGGCTCGATCGGGGGGTGGAAGCCACCGTGGTGGCACCAGAGCGCCTGGCGAGCTGGACGGAGACCGCGATCCTGCAACTGAGACTGGGCCAGCCGCGCCGGGCGCTGCGGACCCTCACCCGCGCACGGGCTGCGCGAGCGTGGCCCAGGCCGGAGGCGGCCCAGCTCGCCTTCCTCGAGGCGGCGGCGAGGGTGGCCCTGGAGTCCTCCGAGAGCGATCCCCTCGAGGGCGAGAAGCATCTGCAGAGGGCCAGCGAACTGCTGCACTCGATCGAGGATGTCGAGGGCATGGGGACGAGCTGCCGCTGGGGTTTGGCCTGGATCGAGTGCGAGTGGGGACGGACGGCGGCCGCCCAGGCCCTGCTCGACTCGTTGCCCTCCCTTCCCGTTCCCGCCCGCCGCCGCCTGTGGAAGGCCATGGTACGGGCTTCGTCGTCGGGGATGGACACCTGGAGCCCCCACTTCGAGGCCGCCCGCGCGGCCCAGGACACCTGGAGGATGCGCGAGGCAGCCCGGCTGGCTCCGGCTTCGTACCTGCTCACCCTGCAGAAGAGCATGGATGGGCCCATCGAGGAGGGGCTCGAGCGCAGCGGGAATGGAAGGGAGGTGGACTTCCACGAGGTCGAATCGTTGATGGAGGCGATTCCCTGGGATCCACCCGATTTCTACGCGGGTGTACGCCGGCGGATGCAGGCGATCCGCTCACTCCAGGGCAGCTCGGCGAAGCAGGCCCTGCAGCTCGTGCGCGACCAGCACCGCTTCGATGCGCTCTTCTCGCAGTCCCAGTGGAGCTGGAAGGAGCGATGCCGCCGGGCGGTGGCCCTCTCCGAGGGGAAGGGGGCGGCCTGCAGCGAGCTGGGGCTGTGGTACCTGGCCGGACGTTGGCACTGGGGGCGGGGCTTCGCGCTGGGTGAACTGGGGAAGGTGCGCGAGCAGCGGGAGGAGTACCGCCAGGCGGTTCGCTGCGCGGAGGAGCTGGGCGATCCGGCCTATCTCTTCTCGTGCTGGTACAACCTGTTCATGATCTATGGCGTATCGGGCGATCGCGCCCAGCGGCTGCGGATCCTGCCCCGCCTGGGCGATCTGGCCGAGCGCTACGGGATCTCCACCCTGCAGTTCGAACTGGTGCGGGCCGGAGCCCTGGAAGACCTGGGCGATCTGGACCGCTCCTGGAAGGCGGTCGTGCACGCCTACCGCGAGAGCCGCCGCCGGGGCGATCGCTATCTGCAGATCGTCTCCCTCAATGGAATGGCGTGGATCGCCCTGGCCCGGGGCCACATGGAGACCGCCGAACGCTGTGCACGCACCGAACTGCAGCGCGTGGACGAGGACTTCCTCGACGATCTGCCCGCCTCCTACCGACAGAGCATCCAGTCGAAGCAGACCTGGGCCCTGCTGGCCCGCGGCCGGGCCCTGCCCTCGGGGGACCCCCGCCGGATGTCGTGGTACGACAAGGCCCTCGAGTCGACCCGGGGACCGGGCCAGTACCGCCAGACCCTCTACGTGCAGTTGGCCCGGGCCGAGGAACAGCTCCAGACCGGCCGGATCGGGGCGGCCCGGCAGACCCTCCAGGAGAGCGAGGCCCTCGCCCGCAGGGAACAGCTCGCCTACGATCTGTGGCGGGTCGACGCCCTGCAGGCGCGTCGCCTGCTCCGGGAGGGCTCACCCCGCGAGGCGGCGGCGCGCTACGAGAACGCGCTGCACCGCCTGGAGACCCTCAGCGCCGAACTGGACGAGGCGCAGATGCGGGCCGAGCTGCTCCTTCCCGCCTCCGATCTCTTCGACGAGTACATCGATCTGCTCGCCCGTGTCCTGCACGACCCGGCCGCGGCCTACGCGGTGGACGAGAGGGCGCGTGCCCGGGCCCTCCTCGAACGTGTGGGCGAGGATTCCCCGCTATTGGTGGGATCGCCGGACAGCTCGAGTCTGTCGGTGGTCGAGCGGGTACAGGCGACCCTTGCTCCGGGCGAGCTGCTCGTGCAGTACCGCGTGAACCAGGAGCGCATCGACGTCTGGACCCTCGGCTCCTCCCGGCTGCGGTATGCCGCAGTCGCGATCGGCCGGGCCGAGTTGAGCCGGCGGATCGCCGATTGGGAACGTTCCATCCACAGTGGCGTGCCCAGCCCGCTGGCCCACGAGCTGGCTGACCTGCTCCTCGCTCCCATCGAGGACGAACGACGGCAGGCCCGACGGGTGATCATCGTGGCCGATGCGCCGCTGAGCCGCCTTCCCTTCGTTCTCCTGCGTCCGCATGGGGAACCCCTTCTCCGGGAGCAGGTCGTCTCCTACGAACTCAGTGGAAGCATCCGGGTGTTGCTGAGCGCCCGCCCGCCGCTGGATCGGCGGGCCCGCTTGCTCGCCGTCGGCTACGGTGGATCGGCCGCTCCGTCCCATCTGGGAATCCGCCCTCTGCCCCTGGCCGAGGAGGAGGCGAGACAGGTTGCGGCTCTCTCGGCCGATGGGGTGGCACTGTGCGGGGAGCGGGCGACGGCTTCGGCGGTCTCGGCGGCCCTGGCCGGTGGGGTGGGCATCCTGCACATCGCTTCCCACAGTGGACTCGACGAGTTCGGGGAACCCTTCCTCCTGTTGGCCCCGGAAGATTCGCGGGCGGGACTGCTGCACGGCGGGGAACTGACGCGATGGCCCCTGCGGAAGGTCTCCCTGGTGACCCTGGCCGGATGTGAGAGTTCACAACTCGGTTCGTCCGTCGTCGAGGGCGGACTGTCGACCCTGGGGGCGGCGATCTTTTCGGGGGGAAGTCGCGATCTGATCGCGTCCTTATGGAAAGTAGAGGACGAGGCCACGCTGGAGCTGATGCGCACCTTCTACCGAAGGCTCCTGGGTTCGAACGACTCGGTGGCCGCCGCGTTGCAAGGCGCCCAGTTGGAGATGGCTCAGGGCGATGGCAGGCTCGAGCGCGATTGGGGTGCTTTCCGAGCCTATGGTCCTTGATCGAAACCCACGCTCGGGGAGAAGCATGTCATGGCAAACGGCTCGAATACAGATCCCAGCACGATCCAGATCGGCGACAACCATCTTTCCATCGGGATGGGGAAGATGTCCTTCGTCCAGTATGGCTTCGAGCACGATCCCGGACGGGGGAAGAAGAGTTTCTTCGACCCGGACAGGGTGGTGCTCCTGGTCCTGAACAACTCGAGCTCGGTGCTCTACGAGTTCGAAGACGACGAGGGAAGGAAGATCTCCGCCGTTCCGCCCGCGATCTCGCGCGACCAGGTCGTGATCCTGTGGCCGCGTGAGGAGGGTGCGCCCCCCGACGCGCTGTCGCCGGAGAAGATCTTCGAGTACAGCGTGCATCTCCCGGACGGTCGGGGACGGAAGAAGTGGCCACGCGAATCGTTCGACGCCGGCGGGCGCAAGGAGGACTGGGACACGGCCCTGGTCTTCAGGGATCCCCATCTCAACTACGTCTACGAGTACCGGGGGGAGGGTGATGGCGACCACTATCTCTTCGCCCTGCAGGGTCTCGATCTGAAGCCCTGGGTGTGGCGCAAGGGGGAGGATTCCCCTCATCCCCTCTTCGAGGACGAGAGCAGCCGGCTGAAGAGGGCCTTCGAGGCCCGGGCAGGCGGGCCGCAGCAGACCGATGGGGCTCTGCCCTATCCTCCCAAGTAGGTACCATGGAAAAGCCGGTCGCAGCATTCGTCGATATGGGGCGTCCCGATCTGAGACATCATCGGCTCGAGCCCCTGCTGCTGCGTCTTCCCTTCATTCCCTCCTTCTCCCTGTATGGGGAGGACGGAGTCGCCGACCATCCCACCTCGGTGCTCCTGGCGTACCTGGAGGCCTTGGGAGGATCCGGGCCGTCCCGTTGCATCTTCGAGAGCCTTGCTCCCCGGGCCGACGCCCACGCCTGGCTGGCGGCGATCGAGCGCCTGGTCCACCGCGGAGCGCAGATCGTCACCATCAGTTGGGGACGTCGGTCCCTCGAGCGCGATCACGGTTGGAGGGCGCTGGAAGAGGGTTTGCAGCGCCTGTGCCGCCGGAGCGGGGTGATCGTGGTCGCCGCGGCCGGTCAGCCCAGTGACGGCTTGACCGAGGGGCGTCGTCTGTACCTTCCCGCCTCGCTTCCGGAGGTGCTGGCGGCCGATGCCCGCAAGCGATGGTGGGGGGATTGTGCGATCGACGCGAGCGAGAGCGAGATCCTCCTGGCCGACGGGAGCGATCCCCTGGGTGGACGCCATGGCTCGTCCTTCGCGGCGCCGCGGCTCGCGGCCCGGGTCACCGAGATCCTGTGCCGGCTGCGACCTGAGCAGTGGCGGCCCGAAGTCGTTCGCGCGGTGCTGCTGGCCGGTGCGCGTCCCGCGGGTGGGGACATTCCCAGCCCGGGAACGCCCGAGACGGAGCGTCTGCAGCGGATCCTCGAGACGGGAAGCCTCGTCACCAGGCACGGTCATCGGGTTTCCTGGTGGCGCCGGCCGGCGCCCGGTCCCCACCGTCTCGCCCTGAGCTGGAACGGCGGCGAGCCGCCTCGTCTGTTTCCCCCGTTGCACGACCGGGCATGTTGCGTCTACCGTGGAGCACGCTGGCTGGTCGTCGATCTGCCGGCACACGTCGGTCGTGTGCAGATCGAAGGGGGACAGGTGGACTGGGGCTTGGCCTGGCACCCTCTGGATGCGCGCGATGTCGCTGTCCTCGACAGCGGGAATCATTTCTTCGATCGAGCCTCTTGAACCGTGTTCCAATCGCGTCGCCGGGCGGTCCCTGATTTCGAAGGTGGCAACTACTTCGATCTCTTCCTGATCGCCGCCATCATCACCATCCTGTTGACCCGTTTCTACCTGCTGCTCACCGGTTACCCGCAGGTGGCGATGGGTGGACTGCACATCGCCCACATGTTGTGGGGTGGTCTGGGCATGCTCATCGCCCTGGTGATGCTGCTGCTCTTCCTGGGTCGCCAGATCAAGTATCCCGCCTCGCTGGTGGGTGGAATCGGTTTCGGCCTGTTCATCGATGAGCTGGGGAAGTTCATCACCAAGGACAACGACTACTTCTTCCAGCCCACCATTGCCCTCATCTATCTGGTCTTCATCGCTCTGTATCTGGTGGTGCGTTCGATCCACCGCGAACAGATGGCCCGTCCCGGCGACTACCTGGTCAACGCGCTGGTGGAGATGGAGGAGGTGGTGGTCGATGACCTGGAGTCGAGGGAGCGCGATCGCATCCGCCACTATCTCGACCACAGTCCCCAGGACGATCCCCTGACCCGGGCGGTAAGGGGGGTGCTCGAGTCGGCGCGGGTGGTTCCCGACCACCGGCCTCCGGCCATCATCCGTCTGCGGCGGCGCCTCGACGAAGCCTACCGGAGCGTGGCGGACGGCCGCCGCTTCTCGTGGTTCGTCATCCTGGTGGCCTTCGCCCTGCAGGCTGCCGGATCGCTGCGGGGCATGGTGGTGATCTTCTTCTCCCGGGGTGGTGACGCGGCCGCCCCGGTGATGTTCCATCCAGGGCAGAAGGCCCGGGCATTGGCGAGTCTGGGCATGATCGACTGGATCCTCGGTGTGTCCTTCGTGGTCTCGGGAATCTTCGTCATTCTCGGCGCCCTGATGATCTTCCGCCACCGCCTGGCCGCCTACCGCATGTTCCAGCGCTCACTGCTGGTGTCGATCTTCGTGACCCAGCCCTTCATGTTCTACCGCGACCAGTGGTCGGCCATGATCGAGCTGGTCGTCGTCTGCCTGTTCTACGCTCTCACCCGCTATCTGATCGACGCCGAGTCTCAACGGTAGAGGCTCTTGATCCTTCCCCAGCTCGTGGCTGTGCATCCCCGTCTTGCCCACCTGCTGTGGCTGGGCCATGATCGGCGCGGACGGCACATGTCTTCTTTTCCCGGAGGAGTCGACCATGGGCGCTTGGTTGCAGCGCAGATTCGCCCTCGAGCAGCACGGCACCACCGTGCGCGATGAAATCAGAGGAGGCGTGGTGACCTTCCTGGCCATGTCCTACATCGTCTTCGTGCAGCCGGCGGTGCTGTCGACGGCAGGCATGGACTTCGGGGCGGTGATGGTGGCCACCTGTGCGGCCAGCGCGCTGGCCACCTTCCTGATGGCCTGGTGGGCCAACTATCCCGTCGCCCTGGCTCCGGTGATGGGGGAGAACTTCTTCTTCGTCTCGGTCGTGCTCGGGGGCGTCACTGGTGTGGCGGTGAGCTGGCAGGCGGCCCTGGCCGCGGTCTTCGTCTCTGGACTGCTCTTCCTCGCCCTGTCCCTGGTGCATCTGCGGGAGCGCTTGCTCGACGCGCTGCCGGTTGGCCTGCGCCACGCCATTCCGGCCGGCATCGGCCTGTTGATCGCCTTCGTCGGTCTGCAGCACGGGGGCCTGGTGGTGGATGCCCCGGGCGCCTTGGTGGCCCTGGGCGATCTGGGCAGCCCGGCGGTGCTGCTCACCCTCTTCGGGCTGGTGGTCACGGGCGGTCTGATGGTCCGCCGGCAGGCCGGCGCCCTTCTCTGGGGTCTGTTGCTGACCACCGCGGCCGGCCTGGCCGTGGGGCTGGTGCACTGGCAGGGGGTGGTCTCCCTGCCCCCCGACCCGCGGCCGGTGCTGGGACACCTGGACCTGGCTGCCCTGCTCGACGTGGCGATGCTGCCGGTGGTGGTGATCTTCCTGTTCATGGTGCTCTTCGACACCGTCGGTACCCTGATGGGGGTCGGACAGCAGGCGGGCCTGATGGTCGACGGCAAGCTCAAGCGGGCCGACCGCGCGCTGCTGGCCGACGCGGCGGGCACGACGGCCGGAGCGCTGCTGGGGACCTCGACGGTGTCCTCCTACATCGAGAGCGCGGCCGGAGTGGCGGCCGGGGCCCGTACCGGACTGGCCTCGATGGTGACCGGCCTGTTCTTCCTGCTGGCGCTGTTCTTCCACCCGCTGGTGAGCATGGTCGGCGGGGGCGTCGATCTCGGCGGCGGCCATCTGCTGTATCCGGTGACCGCGCCGGTGTTGATCCTGGTGGGTTCGATGATGATGCGCGGGGCGCGCGACATCCCCTGGGACGATCCGGGCGAGTCGATCCCGGCGTTCCTGGTGATGGTGGGGATGCCCCTGACCCTGTCCATCGCCGACGGTCTGGCCCTGGGTTTCCTGGCCTGGCCCCTGTTGAAGCTGCTGGCAGGGCGGGCGCGGGAGATCCCTCCCCTGCTGGCCGTCCTGTCGGTGCTGCTGGCCCTGGTGTTCGTGATGAAGGCCCAGCTCGGGGGCTGAAGCGCTTCGAGGGTATCGGAGTGGAGGATGACAGGAGCCGTGCGAAGAGGGTGAGACAGCCGATCCCGTCCTTTTTCCCGCTTGGCCCAGGCGACATATTCGGGGACGATCGTTCGAGAACGGTCTCCCCACCGGTGATGGGTGGGGGAGGCCCAACTGCTTCGTGGTGAGGAGGCGTCATGGTGCGCAAACAGGTGGTACTGGTCACTGGAGCCAATGGGGAGATCGGACACGGTCTGATCGAGCGCATCTCCCAGGAGGGCGACAAGGACATCATCGCCCTCGATCTGGTTCCCCTGGACGAGGAGCTGGCCCGCCGCTGCCAGGAGGTCTTCGTCGGCAGCATCCTGGACACCCAGTTGACCGAGCGTATCGTCAGCCGCTACGAGATCACCGAGATCTACCACCTGGCCGCCCTGCTCTCCACCCGGGCCGAGTTCGCCCCGGAGACCGCGCACCAGGTGAACGTCGACGGCACCATGGGTCTCATGCAACTCGCCCTGGAGCAGTCGAGCTGGAGCGGCCAGCCGGTGAAGTTCCTCTTCCCCTCGTCCATCGCCGTCTACGGGCTGCCCGATCTGGAGACGAAGGCCCGGGCGGGGAAGGTGAAGGAGTACGAGTGGATCGCGCCGACCACCATGTACGGCTGCAACAAGCTGTACTGCGAAGCGCTGGGGCGGTACTTCTCGCGCTACTACCGGCAGTTGGCGGCGGAGAAGGACCAGCGCACCGTCGACTTCCGCAGCATCCGCTTCCCCGGCCTCATCTCGGCGGTGACCGTGCCCAGCGGGGGCACCAGCGACTTCGCCCCGGAGATGCTGCACGCGGCGGCCAAGGGGGAGAGCTATGCCTGCTTCGTGCGCGAGGACACGGCCATTCCCTTCATGGCCATGCCCGACGCGGTCGATGGGCTCCTGCGCCTGAGCGCGGCGCCCCAGCAGGACCTGAAGCATTCGGTCTACAACATCACCGCCTTCAGCCTCACCGCCGGCGAGTTCGCGGCGAAGGTGCGCGAGCACTTCCCCTCTGCCCAGATCCGCTTCGAACCCGATCTGAAGCGGCAGGCCATCGTCGACAGCTGGCCGGTGGACACCGACGACAGCGCCGCGCGCGAGGACTGGGGCTTCGCTCCGGTCTACGACGTGGATTCAGCCTTCGCCGAGTACCTGGTGCCGGCCATCCGCCGTCGCTACGCCTGAGGGCAGACCGAAGGATGTGCGGCCGCCTTGCTCCCGCCGTGCCCGGGGGCGATCGGGTGGACCCGGCGAGTT
>JAOZPE010000009.1:0-15684 GCA_029932915.1 Candidatus Krumholzibacteriia bacterium | reverse complement strand
CGGGTGGACCCGGCGAGTTCCGAGCGCCTTGCTCCCCCGTGCCCCGGGGGCGATCGGGTGATCTGTGCCTGTCCCACCGCCTCCGTGTTTCCTAGCTTGGGATCGGCCGCCGCGCCTGCGGCGACGCGGTCCATCGTTTCGTCCTGGAGGTTTGCGTCATGAGTGATCGTCCCTTCGAGGGTATCGAGCCCGCCTATCTGTGGAAGCATTTCGAGGCCTTGACCCAACTGCGTCGTCCCTCGGGGGAAGAGGAGGAGGCGGTGGCCTACGTGACCCGCTGGGCGCAGGAACACGCCTTCCCCTTCGTCAAGGACAAGGCGGGCAACGTGGTGGTGAAGGTTCCCGCCAGCAAGGGATGCGAGACGGCGGCGACGGTGGTGCTGCAGGGCCATCTGGACATGGTCTGCGAGCGCAACGCGGACAGTCCGTACGACGCGCGCGAGGGACGTCTGCACGTGGTGCGCGAGGGGGACTGGATCACTGCCGACGGAACGACGCTGGGGGCCGACAACGGCATCGGCGTGGCTGCCGCCCTGGCCGCGGCCGAGGATCCCGGGGTGAAGCACCCGCCACTGGAGCTGCTGCTGACCATCGACGAGGAGACGGGCATGACCGGGGCCCGGGAACTCGAGCCGGAGCACCTGGAGGGACGGCTGATGCTGAACCTCGACTCGGAGGAGGATGATCTGCTCTTCGTCGGGTGCTCCGGGGGCATGGACACCCGCTTCCGCCTGGCCTTCGAGACCGCCGACGCGCCGTCGTCGACGGTCTTCCGGCGGCTGAGCCTGAGTGGATTGAAGGGCGGTCACTCGGGTCTGGACATCAACCACAACCGCATGAACGCCATCGCCGCGCTGGCCCGCATCCTCGACAACGCGGGCATCCCGTTGCGGCTGGCCTCGATCGACGGGGGGAAGATGCGCAACGCCATCCCCCGTGAGGCCGAGGCCGTCGTCTCCCTGGCCGCCGCCGACGTGGACGCCTTCGGCCGGAGCGTGGAGGCGACGGTGGCCGAGTTGAAGGAGCAGTTCGCCGGGCTGGACGACGGACTCGTGGTCGAAGTGAAGGAAGAACAGCCCCGTCCGGTGATGGATGAGGAGCTGAGCCGGCGTCTCATCCGCTTCCTGAGGGCCCTGCCCAGCGGGGTGATCGCCATGAGCCAGGACATCGAGGGCCTCGTGGAGACCTCGACCAACCTGGGGGTGGTCCACACCGCCGAGGGACAGGTGGAGGCCGTCTCGTGTTCGCGCTCGTCGGTGGGTCCGGCCCTGCGGATGGTCACGGGCCAGTTGAACGCCATCGCGGCCCTGGCCGGGGTCGAGGCGCAGGAGGAGGGCGGCTATCCCGGCTGGAAGCCCAATCTCGACTCGAAGGCCCTCAAAGTGGTCCGTCAGAGCTACGAGGACCTCTTCGGTGACGAGCCCCAGGTCACCGCCATCCATGCCGGCCTGGAGTGCGGACTGCTCGGAGAGAAGGTGAAGGGCATGGACATGGTGTCCTTCGGGCCGACCATCCGCGGTGCGCACTCGCCCGACGAGAAGGTGAGCATTCCCTCGACGCAGAAGTTCTACCGCCTGCTGTCGACGGTATTGGAGCGGCTGTGCTGATCGGCCCTGAGGCGGCCGTGCCGATGCGCTGGGCCTGAAATGGCTGTGCTGATCCGGCCTTGTGAAACGGGCGGCTGGTCCTGAAGAAGCGGCTCTGCCGATGCGCTGGTCCTGAAGCTGCTGTGCTGGAGGTGTCCCCTGGCGGGGGGCGCCTCCTTTTTTCCCCTTGCGGCCGTGGGGTTATAAGCATATGTTCAAAACGTCCAGGAGGGACAGCATGCCCCGACCAACGGTTCCCCGCCGCATTCCCCGCGATCTCGCCGCCGAGGTGTTCAAGCCCCAGGGCGTCGCGCTGGCTGATCTGGAGACGGTGGAGCTGACCCTGGATGGCTTGGAATCGCTGCGTCTGGCCGATCTGGAGGGTTTGTACCAGGAAGAGGCGGCACGGCGCATGGGGATTTCCCGGGCCACCTTCGCCCGCATCGTGGCCGAGGCCCGGCGGGCGGTGGCCGAGGCGCTGCTCGAGGGCAAGGCCCTGGTGGTCGGAGGAGGAAGTGTGGTGCGCCGGGGAGGCCGGGGTGGACCGTGTCCGGTCCATGGGCATGGCCGGCGCCGGGGGCGGGGTTGCCGTTGCCCCCAGCCGGTTTCCTGAGGGGGCTGGTTCCCGGACGGAGCTGGTTTCCTGACGGGGCCGGTTCCCGGATGGGGTCAGTGAACCGAGATGCTCGAGGTGCCCGAGCGGCGCGTGAGAAGGTTTGGTCCCGTCCGGGGCGGCTGCCCAACGGCGGCGAGATGCACCGGGCGTGGAGAGAAGTTCCGAGGGGGGTTTCGGGAGAAAATGTTGGACTGCGGTGCGAGCCCCCATCGGGGGCACCGGAGCCCCCCTTGGATCGATCACGGGAGATGAGAGACATGGACAGCGCAAAGCGCACGATCGCAGTGGCGGCCAACGACACCCTGGGTCTGAAGGGGTGGGTGAGCCCGCACTTCGGCCACTGCCGGAGCTGGGTCCTCGTGGAGGTCGAGGACGGCAAGATCGTCTCGTCCCGGGTGATCGCGAATCCCTACGAGAGGGAGCACCACTGCAACAACGTCAGTGATTTCCTGGCCGAGCTCGGGGCGAAGGTGGTCATCGCCGGAGGCCTGGGCCGCAGCGCCCATGGACATCTCCTGGAGCACGGCATCGAGGCGGTGACCGGTTACACCGGCAAGGTCCAGGACAGCGTGGAGGCGTGGCTGCGCGGGGAGAGCCCCGACGACGCCATCTGCGACCACCACGGAGAACGCCGACGCAACTGAAGTGGGTGCCGGCCATCGGCCGGGCCTTTCCCCTTCGCTTCGCTTCCGTCGGCCGGGGCCGCTCGTTTCATCCGGGTGGCCCTTTCCTCGTCTCAGATGCGCACGTGGTTCCACGAGAGTGGGCGTTCGCCGTCATAGGGCATGTAGCCGTGGAAGGCGCGCGGGTCTTCGTCGAAGACCAGTGGCAGGAAGTAGCGGTCGCCTTCCCACATGGGCAACTCGTGGAGACGGTCGATGGGGTGCCACAGCAGAGGCCCTTCCTCGTTCTTCTCGAAGGGTGTTCCCTCGTATTCCTCGATGAGGAAGATGAAGCCGAGCCAGTCTTCCCCCTTGGGTCCGAAGCCGGTCCAGTTGATGGTGCCGCGCAGGCGCATCTGCTTCACCACCAGTCCGGTCTCTTCGAGGATCTCCCGGCTCATGCAGGTGGCCACGTCCTCGTCGGGCCGCATCTTCCCGCCGACCCCGTTGTACTTGCCCAGTTGGTCGTCGTCCTCGCGGAAGCTGCGGTGCACGAGGAGGGTCCGGCGGCGGTCCGGCGAAAGGATGTAACCGAGGGTGCCGACGATGGGGGTGTAGGGCATGGGAGGACTCCTCGAGCGAGGGGAAATCAGTCCGAAGCTTCGACGACCCAGTGCTCCCGGGTGAGAAGGGCCACGCCGAGGGCGACGCCCGCGCCCAGGGAGATGGCGTCGGTGATGTCGGCGGTGCGGGTGGCCACCAGGAGCTGGCCTCCTTCGAGGACGAGGCCGAGGAGGAAACCCGCCAGGGCCGCCCGGGTGAGGCTCGGAGGCCTTCGGACCGCCCACAACACGCCCAGGGGCACGCCCATGCCCACCTCCCGCAGGAGGTCGGCGACCGCCGCCGGACCGAGGCGTTGGAAGTAGGGCAACAGCGGCAGCCAGTGCCGCCACTGCAGCTCGATGGCTTCCGGGGAAGACCACTCGAAGGGCGACCAGCGGTCGAGGACGAGGACCGCGCACCAAGTGCCGAGGGCGGTGAGCAGGACACGGAGGGTCGATCGCGAGAGTTCGTAGACGGCGGCTCCGGTGAGGCCGCCGGCCAGGGCCAGGGCGACCACGGTGAGATCGGTGCCCCGGCTGACCACCACCAGTTGCTCGAGTTCGACGGCGAGGGCGACCACGGCGCTCAGGACGCCGGCCAGGACGATGGACCCGAGTGAGGAGGGGCTCCGGCCGGGCGGGTTTCTCCTTCCACGGAACACCCACGTGAAGAAACCGCCCAGCAGGGAGAAGCGCAGGAAGTCGGCCAGCCAGGCCGCGGGCCGGGCGGCGATGGGCCGGCCGATGAAGTCGCTGCCGTGGAAGGGCAGCAGACGGCTGGCCTTCACCGCGCGCTTGAGGTCGTCCACGTCCAGGCTGAAGTCGAAGGGCAAAGCGCCGGCCATCAGCCAGGCCCCGACGACCACGACGGCCAGGGCCAGACGGGGACGCCGCCGCGCCGCTTCCTTCACCGGCGGCAGGATCCTGGACACCCCCCAGGAGAACCAGACGGCCGCGGTCACCGCCCCGGCGAAGCTCCCCAGGGTGTTCGTGAGCAGGTCGTTGGCCGAGGTCGTACGCAGCGGCGACCACAGTTGAAGCACTTCCACCGCCGCGCTCAGGAACATGCCGGCGAGGGTAGCGGCTACCGCCGCCGACAGTACGGCCCGTGGCGTCATGGTGTCGGCGGTGGTCAAGCCCGCGCCGGCCGCCGCCGCCGGGGCCTCGCTGGGAAGGGTTCCACCTCGGGGCATGGCATCGCCGTCCAGGCGCGACCCCGTCTTCCTGCGGATCGCGGCGAAGGCCAGGAAGCCCAGCGGCACGAAGAGCAGGACGTTGCTGAAGACGTCGGTGCGGCTGAGGTGTCCCCGCTGGGGATCGTGCAGTGGATTCAGCCGGGCGTCGTGCCAGCCCTGCACGGCGGTGACCCGGTCGAAGTGGAAGTCGAAGGGAATGGCCGTTCCGTAGACGATGAACAGCACCCACAACAGCAGCAGGGAACTCGCAAGGGAAGGACGTCGCAAGGGCTCATCTCCCATCGACCGGGCGGTGATCGCCGGAGTCGGGTCTACGCCGTCGAGGCTTCCTCGAGGAAGTAGTTGAAGTCGGCCGCGTCCTCGGCGTGCAGCAGGTCGCACACGTGCGCCGGGCTCTTCGCATTGAACAGTTGCTGACGGACGTTCGGGTCGAAACCGACGGCCCGCGCCAGAGCGGCGATCACCTCCAGATGGCGGTCGCGCTGGCTCTGCGGCGTGCCCAGCAGCACCATGCAGTGGATGGGTTCACCGTCGGGGGTGTCGAAGGCCATTCCCTTGCGGTTGATGCCCATCACCCCGACGATCTGATCGCCTTCTTCGAGGACACCGTGGGGAATGGCCAGTCCCTGTCCCACGCAGGTGGAGATCTCCTCTTCGCGTTCGAGTACGCTGCGCAAGAAGCGCTCGCGGTCGATCTTGACGTTCACCGTGGAGATGAGGTGGTCGACCAGGCGGGTGATCGCCTCGGTCTTGGTGGTGGCGTCCAGGTCGACGAGGATGTGTTCCTCGTGCAGGAAGTCGATGAGGCGGGCGCGGTCCATCCCCACCTCGCCCGATCGCTGCAGGGCGATGCGGGTGAGGATGGGTCCGATGATCTCGTTGAGCATGACCGAGGTCAGACCCACCGCCAGGAAGAGCGAGCTGATCGACGCCAGGGTGGGCTCCTCCTGGACCAGCAGCACCAGACCGACGGCGACGCCGGCCTGCGGAACGAGGGCCAGGCCGAGATTCTGCTGGACGTTGCGTGGCGCGTGGGCCAGGCGCATGGCCAGATTGCCCGCGGCGATCTTGCCCACCAGGCGGGCCACGATCACCACCAGCACGAGCAGACCGGCCGGCTTGAGATAGCGGAAGTCCAGTTCCATGCCGGCCACGGTGAAGAAGATGGCGAAGATGGCGCTCTCGAAGTTGGCGAAGACGGTGTGGCCGATCTCGTCCTTGTCCGGGGTGAAGTTGGCCAGGGCCATTCCCAGGAAGAGGCAGGCCAACAGCGAGGAGACGCCCATGTAGTCGGCCACGCCGGCGGTGAAGAGGATGGCGGCCATCGACGCGGTGGCGAGTTGGTCGCTGCGGACCAGCCGGCGGGTGGCCAGGATGAGCAGCGCTCCCATGGCGAAGCCCAGCAATGCACCGACACCCAGCTCGATGAAGGGATCGATGAGCACGCGGTACAGTCCAGGCGCATCCTCGGTGGCCGCGCTCACCCTCGACGCGGTGTGGGCCATCTCGAAGATGGCGATGCAGGCCATGTTGTTCAGGGCGACGGCGGCCATGAGGGTGTTCACGAAGATGCCACGCGCCCGGCTCTCCTTCACCAGCGCCACGATGGTGGCCGGCGCGGTGGAGACGGCCATCGCCGCCAGCAGGAAGGCGAAGTTCCAGGAGACATCGGCCACGACCATGACCGCGACGAAGACGAGGATGGGGGTGAGGGTGGCCTCGAGCAGGAGCAGCCAGATGAGCCGCCGGCGGGCGTTGCGCAGTTTCTTCAGGTTCAGGTGATTGCCGACGGCGACCGCGATCAGACCCAGGGCGAAGTAGGTGATGGGATGGAGTCCGCGGATGGCCTCGATGCCGGCGATGTTCAGGACCGACGGGCCGATGAGGATGCCGGCGAAGATCTGGCCGGTGACCGCGGGCAGATGGATGCGTTTGACGAGCTGGCCCGACAGCACGCCGGCCACCAGGATGATGGCCAGGGTCAGCAGGGGATAGGCGTTCGTCTGCATCTCAGCCTTCCCGGTGCGGAGACGTGGCCTGCCTGCCGCCTCTACCAGCGGAGCAGGACCGAGCCCCAGGTGAAACCGCTTCCGAAGGCGGACAGGACCACCAGCATTCCCTTCTTCAATACCCCGGCACGCAGGGCCTCGTCCAGTTCGATGGGCAGGGTGGCGGCCGTGGTATTGGCGTACTCCTGGATGGTGTTGAAGACCTTCTCGGGCGGGGCGTTCAGCGCCTCACCCACCGACTCGATGATGCGCAGATTGGCCTGGTGGAACAAGAACAGGTCGATGTCCTCGACGGTGAGCCCGTTGAACTCCACCGCTTCCCGAACCGATTCGGGCATCTTCTTCACCGCGTGGATGTAGACGCGGCGTCCGTCCATCTGCGGGAAGTACTCGCCCTTCTCGATGCTCTCCACGTCGAGCCAATGGGGCCCGTTGGCCATGCCGGGCACCTTGGTCCACAGCATCTGCGCATAGCGGCCGTCGGCGTGCAGGTGGGAGCTGAGCACGTACGAGTCGTTGGCCGGGTCGGTGACCTCGCAGGCCTCGACCACCGCAGCTCCTGCTCCGTCACCGAAGAGCACACCGAGGTCGCGTCCGCGCGGAGTCTTGTCCAGGCCCTTCGAGTGTACCTCGGCGCCGACCACGAGGATGGTCTTGTACATGCCGGTGCGGATGTACTGGTCGGCAATGGACATCGCGTAGACGAAGCCGGTGCACTGCTGGCGGATGTCCAGAGCGGCGATTCCCTCCAGACCGAGTTTGGTCTGGAGGAAACAGGCGCTACCCGGGAAGTTGTGGTCGGGGCTCAAGGTGGCGAAGATGATCAGCTCGATCGACTCCTTGTCGATGCCCGCGTTCTCGATGGCGCGCAGGGAGGCCTCCAGGGCGAGATCGCTGGTGCTGATATCGTCATCGGCCCAGTGACGCCGTTCGATCCCCGTCCGTTGGCGGATCCATTCGTCGCTGGTGTTCATCATCTCCTCGAGATCGTCGTTGGTGACGATGTGGGGAGGTGCGTACGATCCGACACCGGTGATCCTTGCTCGCAACATCTTCATCTCTCCTCGTGGAGTTCCACCCGAAGGGCTTTGGGGTCGATGGACAAAGTGGTTTCGCCCGAGAGCAACCTCACCAGGCAGCGGCCGGCCAGTTCCCAGCGCCAGCCGGTGAGGATCTTCAGACGGTGGTCGTCGGGCATCGCCGACCTGGTCTCTTCCTTCTGCTGTTCCCCTCCGGAGGACGACTCGTGGGGGCTCTGCCAGGGTTCCACCTTCCGGCCGGCCGCGTGTTCGTCGCGCACGTAGCGGACGAGGCGGACCAGTTCCTTCTTGGTGGCGACGTGGCTGGTGGCGATCCGGGCCTCGCGGGTGAGCTTGCGCAACAGAACCGCCAGCAGGTCGGCGGTGACGTTCAGCTCGGGATCGTCCTCGGGAATGGCGGGAAGGGTGGGCCAGTCCTCCCGGGGTGTCTGCAGGCCGATCTGGACCGCCTCGACGATCTCCGACCCGCTGCGGGCGATCTCCCGGGGGTGCAGGCGGCGCAGGGCGCTGAGTTCATTGGGATGGTGGGGACGGCGGCGGGCGATCTCCACCAGCATCTCGTCGGTGACCACCCGGTTGCGGGGGAGGTTGCGCCGGGCGGCGGTCCGCTCGCGCCAGTCGGCCAGTTCGCGCAGGATGGCCAACCCCTGCCGGTCGAGGGAACGGTGCCGGGACACCCGCAGCCACAGGCGGCGATGGTCGAGTTCGTAGTTCTCGATGGTCTCGTAGTAGGCCAGTTCCTCGCGCAGCCACTCCAACCGGCCCTGTTCCTTCAGGCGGGCGGCGAGCTCGTCGCGCAGGGGGTGGAGATAGCGCACGTCGTCCAGGGCGTAACGCAGTTGCGAGGGCTTCAGGGGCCGTTGGCCCCAGTCGGTGATCCGTTCCTTCTTCTTCAGGCGGATGTCCAGGACCCGGCGGACCAGATCGCCATAACCGGGTTGTTCGCCCATGCCCAACAGGGCGGCGGCCACCTGGGTGTCGAAGAGGTGGTGGGGCAGCCGGTGGGTCTTGTCGTAGAAGATCTCCAGATCCTGGCCGGCGGCGTGGAAGATGGTCTCGATCTCCTCGTCGGCGATGAGATCCCACAGGGGCGACAGATCGTCCAGTGCGAGGGGGTCGATGGCGACGGCCTCGTCCACCGTCGCAGCCTGGACGAGCTGGAGGATGGGCTTGTAGGTGCGTTCGCGCTCGAACTCGGTGTCGATGGCCACGCTGCCGTGGGCGCGGGCGCGGCGACAGAAGGCCTCGAGGTCGCCGATGCGGGTCAGAATGGAGATATCCTGGGCCAAATCGCCGTCCTGTACGCGCGGGAAGCTTCTCCGGTGACGTGGCTTGCGAGCCCGACTACACTGCCTCTGCGGCCGGTGCCCGATGAGACTACACCGTCGCCGGAAGTGGAGCGAGAACTTCCGGAAATCCTACTGGATTCGGCGGCGAGTTGGACTATTTGTTTTTGCATGCGTCGGGGTCCGAGGGCCCCGTATCCTCCCTTTGGAGAGAGGCGGGTCGAAGATGGCCAAGCTCAAGCGTGTCGCGATTCTCACCGGCGGGGGCGATGTCCCCGGACTGAACGCCACCATCAAGACCGTGGCCAGCCGCTGCCACGCGGACGGGGTGGAATTGGTCGGGATCCGCCGGGGTTGGCAGGGGATGGTCGATCTCGAACCGGACGACGATTCCAAGGACCAGGAGGTCCTGGTCCATCTGACCCCGGACGTCGTGCGGACCATCGACCGCACGGGGGGGACGATGCTGCACAGCTCGCGGACCAATCCGGCCCACATGTCCGAGAAGGTGCTGCCGCCCAGTTTCGACAAGAAGAAGAACCCACCATCGGCCGATGGGATCTGGGATCTCAGCCCCCGGGTGCTGGCGACGCTGGAGCGTCTGGGGATCGACGCGCTGACGGTGATCGGCGGCGACGACACCCTCAGCTACGCGGCCCGTCTGGACAGCCTGGGATGGCCGACGGTCGGCATCCCCAAGACCATGGACAACGACGTCAGCGGGACCGAGTACTGCATCGGCTTCTCCACGGCGGTCACCCGCAGCGTGGACATGATCACCCAGTTGCGGACCCCGGCCGGCAGCCACGAGCGCATCGCGGTCATCGAACTGTTCGGCCGGAATTCGGGGCAGACCGCCCTGCGCATCGGCTACCTGGCCGGGGCCGACCGCACGTTGATCTGCGAGGTCCCTTTCGATGTCGACCGGGTGTGCGAGTTCGCCATGGCCGACCAGGACGCCAATCCCAGCCACTACACCATCATCGTGGTCAGCGAGGGCGCCCACCCCATCGGCGGGAGGGTGCTGGAGACCGGTGAGCCCGACGCCTATGGGCACCGCAAGCTGGGCGGTATCGGGGTGTGGCTGAGCGAGGAGATCCGCCGCCGGACCGGCCGGGAGACCCTGACCCAGGCCCTGGGCTACCTCATGCGGGCGGGCAGCCCCGACTCGCTCGACCGCATCGTGGCCATGAACTTCGGCCATCTGGCCTACGAGCTGCTGCGCAAGGGGCGGCACGGGATGATGACCGCCCTGGTGGGCGGCCGCTACGTGGCCACGCCCCTGGCCGCGGTGAACGCCGGGGCCCGGCCGGTCGACGTGGAGACCTACTACGACAGCGAGCAGTACCAGCCGCGGACCCAGCGGGTCGAGGACCAGCCGATGTTCCTGACCTGATCGGGGGCGGTTTCGGGCTTGTTTGGTGGCGGTTCCGATGGTTTCCAAGAGGTTGGACATGGTCCGTGGAGGGGCCTTCCCGGGGGCGCCGGGGACCGCCCGGCAGCGGTCCGGGAGGAGACTTTGCGAAGGGCGGGAATTTTTCCGAAACTATGCCGACATGGAATTCGACTGATTCAGCAGTGAGGGCCCGGAGAGAGAAGGAATCACGATGATGACGACACTGGAACTGCAGGGGGACTTCCAGACCGAGGTACTCGAGGAGAGCCGGAAGCAGCCGGTCCTCGTCGACTTCTGGGCGGAGTGGTGCGCTCCGTGCCGGATGATCGGTCCGGTGCTGGAGAAGCTGGCGGCCGAGCCCGGGGCCCGCTTCAAGCTGGTGAAGCTCAACACCGAGATGTACCCGGACATCGCCCGGCAGTACAACATCCAGAGCATCCCGGCGGTGAAGCTCTTCGTCGACGGGCAGGTGGCGGCCGAGTTCGTCGGGGCCCTGCCCGAGCCGCAGATCCGCAAGTGGCTCGAGGAGCAGATCCCCAGCGAGGCCGACAAGCTCTTCCGGGCCGCCGCGTCCATGCTGCAGGCCGGACAGGTGGAAGAGGCCCGCAAGGTCCTCGAGGAGGTCGTGCAGCAGGATCCCCATCACCACCGCGCCCGGCTGGTGCTGGCGGAGATGCTGATGGGGGAGGACCCCGCCCAGGCCAAGGCCCTGCTCGAGGCCATCCCGCCGGAGAGCGAGCAGGGCGACCGCGCCCAGAAGATGCTGCGCCTGGCCCGGCAGGCCACCGTCCTCAGCGAGGAGGACCTGGCCGAGGTCGAGGGCCACGAGCCCCAGAAGAAGTGGGTCGAGCGCTACCTGGAGGGCAACCGCGCCCTGGCCGAAGGTGACTATCGCGGGGCCCTGGAGGCGTGGATCGACGTGATGACCTTCGACCGCAAGCTCGACGACGACGGGGCGCGGCAGGCCTGCATCGCCTTGTTCGACCACCTCGGGCCCGACCACGAGCTCACCCGCGAGTTCTACAACCGCTTCAGCTCGGCGCTGTTCTAGACGCGGTCCTGGACGGCGCCGGGTGTCGCGACGTTCGGAGTCGCTGCCTTTGGCCGGCGGTTGCCGGTTCGGACCTGGTTGCCGGTTCGGACCCCCGGTCTCGCCTCTCCCCGAAAGTGTCGCGACGTTCGGAGTCGCTGCTTTTGGCCGGTGGTTGCCGGTTCGGACCCCCGGTCTCGCCTCTCCCCGAAAGTGTCGCGAGGTTCGGAGTCCCTGCTCCTGCCGGCGGTGGTTGCCGGTTCGGACGTGGTTGCCGGTTCGGACATGGTCGCGCCCGGAACCCATTGTCACTTCGGAACGGCCTTGACCCTTCCTTCACCAACGGCAGCTCGATCCACTGCTTTTGCGCCTGTTCTTCACCTCCAGGTGAGGGGCGGGAAATCTTCGGGCGTGGGAATCCCATCCTCCAGGACTTCCCCCTGTGGCCCCATGCCCGTATGGGCCACGTATCCCGGAGGAGCGGGATTCGCCATCGCTTCCCTCGTCCATCTCCCCTGCGTCCTGTCCCTGGACGCTGCCATCGTCCCATGGACAGCAGCCACTGGACCGCCGACGCCCAGCCACTCCCCATGCCAGGCGATCGGGCAGATCGGGTCCGGTCACAGGGGAGACCTGTTCCCAATATACTGCAATGAGTGTTTGGGTCAAGTGAAAATCACGGGTGAAGACCAAAAATCCGTGCAGTTACCTTTGCCCTGGATGCAGGGGCAAGCTCCGTTGCCCTGGATACAGGGGCATGCTCCATGCAATAATAGACCTAGTGGTCTCTTGATCCTGCCGCCCCTCTTCTTCACGCCCCTCCAGAGGAGAGTCCCCCATGCCCAGATCCCTGAAGCTGCTTCCGTCCATCCTGCTCGCCGTCCTGGTGGGGCTGGTCCTGAAGGCCGATCCCCCACGTTCAGTCCGCGCCCAGCCGAGCTTCCTCGCCTTGATCACCTGCGAGGCCTACGACGCCGAGGACTACTACATCTCCGACTCGTCGGAGGGGACGTATGTGTTGGCGTCGCTCGTTCCCGACTGCGAATTCAACGATGTCAGCGTCGAGGTCGAGCCGGTGGCGGAGCAGGCTTCCTACCGACTGAAGCTGCGTTGGCTCGATCCGGTCACGGGTCTGCCGCGCACGGACACCTTCCCCATCCACGCCGAGGAGGACGTGCTCGAAGCGGTCGCGTCCGCGACGCTCCATTCCTCCAGCACCGCTTCGGTCTGCCGCAACGACGTTCTGTTGAAGGAATCGCTGCCCTGGAAACTGGGTCTGACGGCGGAGGTCTCCCCGGAACGCAGGGTCGCGATCGATCTCACACCGGGCCAGGTGCCGCCCAGTCGCGATCTCCTCTCCGGACAGGACCTGCCGGGGGTTCTGGCCTACACAACCACCAACACCACCAGTTCAACCATTTCGGAGGGTGAGCATCTGCTGCTGGCCGAGCAGCTCGTGGTCACCGGTGAGGCCGCGTCCTCGAGTTCGACCGAGGAGCTCATCGTGGAATTCGATACGCCGGCCAGTACCACCGCTTTCCTGGCTTCGGCCATCGAGTTGGCGATCGCCAGTGAGACGGACGATGACGATATGCTGGAGGTGATCATCGTCGATCCACTGGGGCAGCCCGAACCTCTTCCGGGGCCGGGGACAGTGACCAGTACCATGTCCTCGCTTACCCTGGAAAAGAAACCGACAGCCAGCCTGCCGAGTTTCCTGCCTGCGGTCGAGACCACTTCGACCGAACTGTTGCAAGCCGATACCCGCTACTGGCTGGTGATCAAGGTGAAGGGGCAGTGGAGCTTGGGAGCGGATACCAGCCAGGGGGGGACGGGACGTCCGGAGAAGATGTGGCGGCGCGCGTTCGATGGAACGGTGGAAGAGTTGCCCGCCGATCTGGCCTTCCAGTTCGTCGGGTGGGCGACGATGACCCTCCCGGTGGCCGTCGATCCCATCGTGGGTCTGCAGCCGTCGTTGAACATGCGGATCTCTCCGGCGCCCTTCCGCGGACGCACACAGATTCGCTTCGAGGGAAGTGGAAACGAGGCCAGCATGCAGATCTTCGACCTGCACGGCCGGCGCGTGCGTTCGCTTCGGCTTCCCATGCAGCAGGGATGGGGCGAGTTCGTGTGGGACGGTCGTGACGATGGGGGACGCATCGTGGCTGCGGGCAGCTACCTGGTGCGGGTGCACACCGATGCCGGACAGTCGGCTTCCCGCAAGGTGATCCGGATCGATTGAAGAACTTCGTCTGGATCCTGGTTGTCGTCAGCCTGGCTTCGGGGATCCTCCTCTTCGTACCCGGCCAGGTCGAAGTCTTCGAGACCCCGAAGATCGCGGTGGTACGGGCCTGCGGAGTCGCCCTTCTGGCGGGATGGCTCCTGCTGCATCGGAAGCGTCCGTCGTGGAGTGATGCGTCCGTGGAGCGTTGGCTCCTTCTGCTGCTGGGTGTCGGTTTGCTCAGCACCCTGTTCTCCGTCGATCCACGCTTGAGCTGGCTCGGGTCCTTCCGGCAGCGAGCTGGTCTGTGGACCGTTCTGGGCTTGAGCGGTCTGTATCTGGGTGTGCGCGAGGCTTCGGCCCGGCAGCGCCAGCGCCTGCTGGACGTGGTTCTCATCAGTGGAGCCCTGTGCAGCACCTACGCGTTGATCCAGGCCAGTGGTCACGATCCCCTGCGATGGGGCAATGGTTCCCCGGTGGGGGGACTGCGTTTCCTGCGGCCCATTGGCAGCATGGGTCATCCCAATCATCTGGGCGTCGTGTTGGCCGGCCTCTTGGGTCTGGCCGCTTCCTGGTTCCTGGACCACCCGCGGCATCGCTGGTGGCTGGGCCCCTTGTCCCTGCTCTTCCTGCTGACCCTGTTGATGTCCTTCTCTCGAGGAGGCTGGCTGGGGGGCGCCGCTGCGCTGGCGGTCGTCATCGTTCTGCACCCGGCTTCGCTGAAGGGAATACGGCGCGGGTGGTGGTGGGCCCTGGCCGCCGCCGGTCTCGTGGCGGTGGGACTCCTGGTGACTCCGTGGGGTGGGATCCTCGCCGACCGTCTCACGGGAATGCTGCACCCCTCCGGAGGGTCGGTGGGCAGCCGCCTGGAGATCTGGCGTTCGGCGGTGGCGATCTTCCGCGATCGCTGGTGGCTGGGATGGGGACCGGACACCTTCGGCCTGATCTTTCCTGCCTATCAGACCCCGCAGTTGTGGATGTACGAGTGGAACACCTGGCCGGTCCATGCCCACAACCTGCTGTTGCAGACCGCAGCCACCTGGGGCATCGGGGCGCTGGTGTTGCTGGCTCTGATCGGCGTGGAGGTTCTTCGCCGAGCTGGGCACCTGATGGGGGAGGCGGGTTCGGGCGATCTCGCGCGACAGCGCGCGTGGCTGGCCGCCCTGGGTGGTGTCTTCGTCGCCTCCCTGTTCGGAAGCCCGACGGTGACCGGGGTCATGCTGATGCTGTTCGCCGTGGCCGAGATCGCAGGCGAACCAAGGGACGTGACCATCACGCGGGAGAACGGGCTGGTCATCGCGGTGATGGCGGTGGTGCTGATGGCGGGTGCGGCTCTGGGGGTTCGGCAGTACCAGGCGTCCCGGCTGGCGCGCCAGGCGATGCTACTGCGGGAAGTCGACGCCGTCGAAGCCGTCGACGCGAGCCGCCGGGCGATCGGTCTGGGGCTCGGAGACGAGTTCCTGCAACGCAATCATCTGGAGACCCTGCTGTTCGCTCTGCAGCGGGCCAATTCGGATGAGCCGAGGGAGGAAGCCCAGCGTGTCGGGCGCGATCTGGTGCGCCGCAATCCGCGGCGGGCCCAGGATCACCAGCGTCTGGGGACGGCGTTGTTGGCCTCGGTGCTGGCCGGAGATTCCTCGGTGGTCGGCGAGATGCGGGAGGAGTTCGCCCGCGCCGCCGAGCTGGCGCCGTGGAACGGCCTGTACGTCTCCGAACGCGCTCGCGCACTGCGTATCGCTGGTTTCACCGACGAAGCCTTCGATCTCTTGCAGCCCATGGCCGGACACTATCGGCAGCGGGGATGCCTGTGGTCGGAGTTGGCGGAGATCGAAGCGGCGCGCGGACACCGGGAGGCGGCCATCCGCTTGTTCCGGCGCGCGCTTGCCATGGAGTGGGATCCGCAGTCGAGAACACGCGGACGCACGATCGCCCGCTTGCTCGTGCTCGAGGCGGAGAAGGAGGATAACGGTACAGGAACGGGACCGTGACGGATGGCCGATCCGGAACGAGGCGTCGGTGGATCGACGGTAGGCGTTGAAATCAGCCCGTGGCTTCCTTGCTGATGACGATGCCCAGGCGTTCCATCTTCTCGTAGAGGGT
>JAOZPE010000034.1 GCA_029932915.1 Candidatus Krumholzibacteriia bacterium | reverse complement strand
CGGGTGGGCGAGCGGCAGGGCCGACTCCGAACGTCGCGACACTTTCAGACGGGGGCCAGGAGTGTCCGAACCGACAACCACCCATGTTCGAACCGGCAACCACCGGGCTGAGCCCCGGCGCCACCCAGGAAGGGTAGGGTGAAAATCAGGCGAAGAGACACGTCCGAACCGGCAACCACCACAAATGGGCGAGCAGCAGGGTTGACCACCGGGCCGACTCCGAACGTCGCGACACTTTTGGGGCTGGCTCAGGGGGGCCGAACTGGCAACCACCCCAACTCCGAACCTCGCGACACCCTGCCCAGCCCCCCCGGCTCACCTGCCAGCCCGCCCACCCGGCCATTGCCCCCCTTCTGGCGGCAGGCTAGACTCCGCCCGAAGCGTGCCGCAGACGCTGCCTCCTTCCATCCCCGGAGTCTTCCATGAGCGAAACCACCCACGAGAGCCTTCCTGTCGATGTCCTCCTGGTCGGGGCCGGTCCGGCCAACCTGGTGGCGGCCTATCACCTGGCCCGCCGGGTTGCCGCCCACAACGAGACCGCCGAGCAGAAGATCGAGCCGATGATCGCCATCATCGAGAAGTCGGCCGAGGTGGGCGACCACATCCTCAGCGGGGCCGTGCTCGACCCCCGGGCACTCCGGGAGATCCTGCCCGAGTTCAAGGACGCCAAGCCCTTCCAGACCCCGGTCAGCTCGGAGAGCCTGCTCTACCTCACCGCCAAGGGCTCGCTGAAGGCCCCCTTCCTGTTCGGCCCCCTGGACAACCACGGCAACTACGTGGTCAGCCTCAACGAGGTCACGAAATGGCTCGCCGAAAAGGTCACCGAGATGGGGGTGCAGATCTTCCCCGGCTTCCCCGGCCGCGAGATCCTCTACGGTGACGACGGGCAGGTCATCGGGGTGCGCACCGGAGACAAGGGCATCGGCCGCGACGGAAAACCCAAGCCCAACCACGAACCGGGCATCGACCTTCTGGCCAAGGTCACCATCCTCGGCGAGGGCAGCCGCGGCAGCCTGTGCAAGCAGCTCTTCGCCGACAAGCAGATGTACTCGACCGTCAACCCCATGATCTACGGCATCGGGGTGAAGGAGCTGTGGGAGGTCCCCTCCGGCCGCATCAAACCCGGCCAGGTCATGCACACCATGGGCTATCCCCTGCGCAGCAGCGAGTACGGCGGCTCGTTCCTCTACGGGCTGAGCGACACGAAGCTGGCCCTGGGTCTGGTCATCGGTCTCGAATACGAAGACCCCTTCCTCGACGCCCACGAGCGTCTGCAACAGCTCAAGCAGCATCCCATCTTCGCGAAGATCCTCGAGGGCGGCACCCTCCTGAAGTACGGCGCGGCCACCCTTCCCGAGGGCGGCCTGTACAGCATGCCCCGTCTGTACGACGACGGGGTGATGGTGGTCGGCGACAGCGCTTCCTTCCTGAACGGCATGCGCCTGAAGGGCATCCACCTGGGCATGAAGAGCGGCATCCTCGCCGCCGACGCGGCCTTCGACGCGCTGGTGAAGGACGATGCAAGCAAGGAAGTGCTCGAGGGCTACCAGGAGGCCTTCGAGAAGAGCTGGGCCTACCAGGAACTCCACAGCACCCGCAACTTCCACCAGGCCTTCGAAGGCGGACTGTGGAAGGGCTTCTTCCACGTGGGCCTGCAGATGGTCACCGGCGGCCGCGGCCTGCGCGATCCCTGGCGGGTGACGGCGGGACACGAGCACCTGAAGACGGTCGAGGAGTTCTACGGCAAGCCCTATGGCCCCGCGCTCGAGGGCACCGGGAACGCCGCCGCCGCGGAGGACACGGGCGTGGGGGGTACTACCGCAGGGGACGTCGCCGCCGGCGTCGAAGCCCCCACTCCCAGCTTCGACGGCAAGCTCACCTTCGACAAGATGACCTCGGTCTACCACGCCGACACCGGTCACGAGGAAGACCAGCCCTGCCATCTGCAGGTGGGCGATCTCGACATCTGCTTCAACCGCTGCACGAAGGAGTACGGCAATCCCTGCCAGCACTTCTGCCCGGCCGGGGTCTACGAATGGCTGCCCCGGGAGAAGCCCGATGAGAAGGGACGCCGCTTCGACTTCAACATCAACTTCGCCAACTGCGTGCACTGCAAGACCTGCGACATCATGGATCCCTACCAGATCATCGACTGGGTGCCTCCGGAAGGTGGGGGAGGTCCGAAGTTCAGCGGCATGTGATGGCATGGAAGGTAGAGCGCCGGTTTTTTCCGTTCAGTCGGTTCCAACGGCTCGCAGACGGCCGCGTGCTCCGTCTCTTCCGGGATCGACCCGATCCTTGACGAGAGAAACCCGATCCTTGATGAGGGAAACCCGATTCTCGACGAGGGAAGTGGATGACGAGCCTCGCAGCAAAGCGCCAGCGTGCGCGGGAGATCTTCTCCGGGGCCCGGGCGGTCCTCTCGCCCATGGCCGGGGTGACCGACCGTGTCTTCCGCGAGCTGTGCCGCAGCTTCGGCGCCGACGTCACCTACTGCGAGTTCGTCAGCGCCAGTGGCGTCCTGCACGGCAATCCCACCACCTTCGATCTGATGGAACTCGGAGAAGACGAGCACCCCGTGGGCATCCAGCTCTTCGGGGCCGATCCGGGCCTCCTGGCCGAGGCCGCGCGCGCCGCCGAGAAAGTCGGCCCCGACCTGATCGATCTCAACTTCGGCTGTCCGGTGAAGAAGGTGGTCAAGCGCAACGGCGGTTCAGCCCTGCTCGCCGACCTGCCGCTGATGCGGGAGATCGTCGAGGAAGTGGTCCAGGCGGTCGACCTCCCGGTGACCGCGAAGATCCGCATCGGCTGGACCTACAAGCAGCCCAACTACATGGAAGTGACCCAACTGCTCGAGGAGGCCGGCGTCTGCGCCATCACCGTGCACGGCCGCTCGCGCGATCAGTTCTTCACCGGCCAGGCGAACTGGCAGGCCATCGCCGAGGTGGTCGAGGCGGCCCGCATTCCGGTCATCGGCAACGGTGACGTCTTCAGCGCCGACGACTGGTTGCGCATGAAGGAGGAGACCGGCTGCGAGACGGTGATGATCGCCCGCGGCGCCATCGGCAACCCCTTCATCTTCGAGGAGATCGCCGCGCGCAGCGAGGGCCGCCCGTACGAGCCGCCCGATGTCGCCCGCATCGTCGAGGTCATGGTCGAGCACCTCGACCGCGAGATCGCCCTCAAGGGCGCCCACACCGGGATGATGCGCATGCGCAAACACTTCTCGCATTATCTCAAGGGACGTCCCAAGGTGGCGGAACTGCGCAAGCGCATCTATCAGGAGACCGACCGGGACGCGGTGGTGGCCATCCTGCGCGAATATGCACACGAGCAGACCCGCCGGGCACCGAGCGAGGAAGAGGCATGAGGACATCGGCGAGGAGAAAGCGCACGAGCTCTGCCACGGGCGGGCCGACCCTCCCGGCGGCGTTGCGCCGCTTGCCGTCTGCATCGTATTGGTTGCCGCAGGCATCGCGCCGGCTGCCACGGGCCTCCCGACGTCTTCTGGCGCTGGTCCTGGTGCTGACCCTGGCCGCCGCCGGCTGCGGCAAGAAGGCGCCATCGACCGACTACGAGGATGTCGAGGGCGACACCTGGGTGGATTACACGGTGGCGCCCTCGCAGAGCTGGGCGTCGATCGCCGAGGACTTCTTCGGCGACAGCGGAAACGCCGCGCGCATCGCCGCCGACAACGGGGCCGAGCTGTCCGAGCCGCCCGATCCTGGCCAGACCCTGCGCATCCGTATTCGCCACGACGAACTCGACCAGGTCCGGCGGTTGGCCCGGGCCCGCGAGCCCTACAACGCCGGGGTGGCCGCCCTGGCCGCCGGTCGCTACGAGGAGGCCCGTGAGGACTTCCTGGAGGCCCTTCGCCTGGCCCCCGAATTCGTCGACGCCCGCTACAACCTGGGTCTCAGCCTGCTGAAGCTGGGCCGCCCGGACGAGGCGATCGAGCCCCTGCGTCAGGTGGCCGCCGACCGTCCCATGGACAAGGACGCGGCCTACGCGCTGGCCTCGGCCTGGTTCCACCTGGGCCGCTACCGGGAGGCGGTGGAGGGACTCGAGCGGGCACTCGAGCTCGATCCCGGCTTCCTGCGGGCCCAGTACACCCTGGCCCTGGCGCTGGAACGCATGGGCGAAGGCGCCCGCGCCCGGCAGGCCTGGCAGCGCTACCTCGAGCTGGACGCCACCAGCGCGTGGGCCGACGAGGCCCGCCAGCATCTGAAAACCTTGCCTTGAGCCGGCGCTTCCACTAGGCTCATCCGGTCGTCGGTTCCGCCGGCGCCCATCGAACGCCCCACTCTATCCTTTAAGTGGATCCCGTGAGATCCTCAAGGATGGCCGTCATGTTCCGCTGCTCCGTCTCCTCTGCGTTCCGCTTGCCGGTGGGACGCCTTTTTTTCATGTCCGACCCACCACCGAATGCGTTCCGGAGGGAAGCAGGATGAACTTCCACGAGAAGGCTCAGATCATGGATCCCCAGCGGATGCGCCGGGCCATCGTGCGCATCGCCCTGGAGATCGTCGAGAAGAACAAGGGAATCGACGACCTGGTCCTCGTCGGCATCCAACGGCGCGGGGTCAACCTCGCCCGCTCCATCGCCCAGGCGATCGAGAAGAACGAGGGCGCCGCGCCGCCCATGGGAACCTTGGACATCACCTTCTACCGCGACGACCTCAGCACCCTCGGTCCGGTGCCGAAGGTGGGCAAGACCGACATCGGTTTCGACATCAACGGCAAGACGGTCATCCTCGTCGACGATGTGCTCTACACCGGGCGCACCGTTCGCGCCGCCCTCGATGAACTGATGGACTTCGGCCGCGCCCGACGCATCGAACTGGCCGTGCTCATCGACCGCGGACATCGCGAGCTGCCCATCCGTCCGGACTTCGTGGGCAAGAACGTGCCCACCTCGCGCAAGGAAGTGATCAAGGTGATGGTCGAGGAGATCGACGGCCGCGAAGGTGTGGTCGTCGGCGAGATCGTCGAAGAGTGAGGGAACCCCCCGATGTTGCGCAACAAGGACCTGTTGGATCTGGAGAGTCTCACTGCGGCGGAGATCAAACTCATCCTGGACACCGCCGAGGCCTTCCTGGCGGTCATGCGCCGCCCCGTTCCGAAGGTTCCCATCCTCCGGGACAAGACCATCGTCAACCTCTTCTTCGAGAGCAGCACGCGCACGCGCATCTCCTTCGAGCTGGCCGAGAAGCGCCTGAGTGCGGACATCGTCAACTTCTCGGCCGCCACCTCTTCCTTGAGCAAGGGTGAGACCCTGAAGGACACCGTCGACAACATCCTGGCCATGAGGGCGGACATGGTGGTGATGCGTCACTCGGCCTCGGGCGCGGCGCGGTATCTGGCCGACCGCATTCCCGCCGGGGTGGTCAACGCCGGCGACGGCATGCACGAGCATCCCACCCAGGGTCTGCTCGACATGCTCACCATGCGCCAGCGCATGGGAACCCTGCAGGGCAAGCGGGTGGTCATCGTCGGCGACATCATGCACAGCCGTGTCGCCCGCTCGAACATCTGGGGTCTGACCAAGATGGGGGCGAAGGTCACCGTCTGTGGCCCGCCGCCGATGATCCCGGTCCAGATGGAGGAGATGGGCTGCACCGTCGACTACGACCTGCGTCATGCCATCGAGGGCGCCGACGCCATCAACGTCCTGCGCATCCAGCTCGAACGCCAGACGGTGCAGACCTTTCCCGGCAACCGCGAATACGCCCGTCTCTACCGCCTGGACGACGAGATGCTCGCGGCGACGAAGCCCTCGTGCTTCGTGCTGCATCCGGGGCCGATGAATCGCGACGTGGAGATCACCTCGGAGGTGGCGGACGGACGCCGTCAGGTCATCCTCGATCAGGTCACCAACGGGGTGGCCGTGCGCATGGCCGTCATCTACCTGCTCTCCGGAGGCGCTCCGGAGAACCTGGGCGAGAACCTCAACTGAGCAAGGATTCACGATGGGTACGTCAACTGCCAAGGACCGGGGCAAGCGGAGGATCATCGAGAAGGTTCGCGTGATCGATCCTTCCCGCGGTCTGGACGCCTCGGGTCACCTGGTGTGCGAAGGGGGGAAGATCCTCTCCTGTGGAGAGGGACCGGCTCCGGCCGAACTCATCACACCCGAGGCAGAACGCATCGACGCGAGTGGCCTGGTGCTGGCCCCGGGCTTCCAGGACGTGCACGTGCACTTCCGCGAGCCCGGTCAGGAGGACAAGGAGACCATCGCCACCGGAAGCGCGGCTGCCGCGGCCGGGGGTTTCACCGACGTGGCCACGATGCCCAACACCACACCGGTGGTGGACACCGCCGGCGCGGTGCGCCTGATCCTCGACCGCGCCCGCGAGGCCGGTCACTGCCGCGTGCATCCCATCGGGGCGATCAGCATGGGCCTCGCCGGCGAGAAGATGGCCGAGTACGCCGACCTGGTCGATGCCGGTGCGGTGGGCTTCTCCGACGACGGCCGTCCGGTCGCAGACGGCGGGCTCATGCGCCGCGCCATGGACTACAGCCGCATCCTCGGCGTGCCCATGATCAGCCATCCCGAGGACCTGAGCCTCTCGGCCGGCGGGGTCATGCACGAGGGGGCCTGGAGCACCCGTCTGGGCTTGAGGGGCATTCCCTACGCCGCGGAGACCGCCTTCATCGCCCGCGACATCGAACTGTGCCGGCTCACCGGGGCGCGCCTGCACGTCTGCCATGTCTCCAGCCGCCAGGCGGTGCAGCTCATCCGCCGGGCCAAGGAGGACGGCCTGCCCGTCACCGCCGAGACCGCCCCGCACTTCCTCGATCTCAGCGACGCCGACTGCGCCGACTACGATCCGCGCTTCAAGATGAATCCGCCCCTGCGCACCATCGACGACCAGGAGGCGCTCATCGAGGCCCTGCAGGACGGCACGCTCGACTGCATCGCCACCGACCACGCTCCGCACACCGCCACCGAGAAGAACCGGCCCTTCGCCGAGGCCCCCTTCGGGGTGATCGGCCTGGAGACCTCCTTCGCGGTGTGCCACGATCGCCTGGTCCGCCGGGGCGGAATGAGCCTTTCCCGGCTCATCGAGTTGATGAGCGGCGGTGGTGCCCGTATCCTGGGACTGCCGAAGGCAAGCCTGGATGCCGGCGCGCCGAGCGACTTCACCCTGCTCGACTGTGAGGAGACGTGGACGCCGCGGGGTCGCGACTTCGCGAGCAAGGGACGCAACTGCCCCTGGCTGGGACGCAGCCTCACCGGCCGCGTGGTGGCGACCCATCTGGGTGGATCGTTCAGCTTCGTGCGTTCTTCACGGCTGGCCGAATCGGCGCGGGCTTGAGAAGACGTCTCGGCGCGGGCTTGAGAAGACGTCGCCCGAGGCGATGGAAGGATCGGGAATGTCCAAGGCCAGATGGCTCGTTGTCGCCATACTCCTGCTGGCGCCCACGTTGGGCGCCGGCTGTGCCTATTACAACGCCTTCTACAACGCCAAGACCGCCTACTCCGAAGCGGAGAAGCTCGGGGAGAACATCGATCCCCAGGATCGTCCCACCGGGGCCCAGCGTCCCAAGTACGCCACCGCCATCGCCAAGTGCAAGATCGTCCTCGATGAGTACCCCGACAGCAAGTACGTGGACGACGCCCTCTTCCTGATGGGCAAGTGCCAGTTCCGTCTGCGCGAGTACCGCAAGGCCATCCGCAACTTCGACAACGTCCTGACGAACTTTCCGAAGAGCAAGTTCACCGAGGAGGCCCTGTTCCTCAAGTCGGTGGCCCACCTCACCCTGGGTGAGGAGCAGATCAGCCTGGATACGATGAAGCGCCTGCGTGAGAAGTTTCCCGACAGCAAGTACGCGGCCGAGGCCCTGTACCAGCTCGGCGACATCTTCGCCTCGAAGGAGGAATACGAGAGAGCGCTCAAGTACTACCGCGAATTCCTGGAGAAGTTTCCCAAGGACAAGGAGCGCCAGCGCGTGCTCTTCGACGTGGCCAAGATCGAGATGAAACTGGAGAACTACGACGAGGCCCAGAAGGCCCTGGACGAAGTGGCCCACGACAAGAAGAAGGAGCACCTGGACAAGGTCATCGAAGCGAAACTGCTGCGCTCGAAGGCATTGAACGAGATGGGGCGCAGTGAGGAGGCGGCCGAGCTGCTCTCGTCCATCGAAGACCAGGCGGCGCTCTTCGGCAAGAGGGGCGAGGCCTTGCTCCTGAAGGGACGCATCGAACTCTCACTGGGCCAGGAGGAGGACGGACTGGCCGTCCTCGGTCAGGTCATCACCGAGTTTCCCAAGACCGAACTGGAGACCCAGGCCCACGACGCCATCGCCCAGTACTTCCTGCAGAAGGAGGGGCCGGGCGCGAAGAAGATCGCCGAGCAACTGCAGGCCGCCGTCGACAGCGGCTTGAAGGGCGAGGATGCCGACCGGGTGCGCAAGCTGAAGACGAACATCGATCGCTACCAGAAACTGGCCGCTCAACTGGAGGAGCCGGACAGCAACTCGTGGAAGGCCGCCTTCGAGATGGCCGAACTGCTCTACTTCGACTTCGACAAGCCGGAGCTGGCCCTGGAGAAATATCGTTGGATCCTCCAGGAATATCCGGACAGTCCGGCCGCGCCCCGGGCCGCCTACGCGGTGGGCTACATCGAATCGCAGGAGCTGGGGGACGAGGAGAAGGCCCAGGAGGCCTGGGCCCTGCTCGAGGAGAAGTATCCGGACAGCCTGCAGGCCCGCGCGCGCCGCGGTGAGATCTTCCTCGAGGCGCGGGAACGGAAGGCGGGCGAGAGCACGGGCTCGTCGGGCAATCGCCCCCGATCGTCTCCCACGATCGAGTTGCCCGAGATCGTCTCCGCCGACCGGCCGGCCGCCGATCCCCGGCGGGCCCTGCGCAGGGGCGGACCCGGCGCGCGGATTCCGCGATGGCGGTCTCAATGACGGCGCGCATCATGACGAAGCGTACCCTCACCGACGCCACGGTCACCGGACGCCGCGAGCTGGCCCACCACGCGTGGCTGATCGAACTCGAGGTCGAACTGGAGGCGCCGGTGCGTGCCGGACAGTTCGCCATGGTGCATCCTCTCGAAGCGGGCACCCTGCTGCCCCGTCCCTTCAGCGTCCTCGATCACCGCGATGGCCGCCTGAAGCTGTACGTGAAGGAGGTGGGCGCGGGCAGCCGGGCCCTGGCCCACACGCCGCTGGGCGAACGGGTACAGGTCTTCGCTCCGCTGGGGAGATCCTTTCCCATCGAGGAGTTCCGCGGTCGTCCGGTGGTGCTGGTGGCCGGAGGCGTGGGCCTGGTTCCGCTGTGGAAGCTGCGCAGCGAGTTGCTCGCTAGCGGAGAGGAGGTGCCGCACTCGCTCTTCGGGGCCCGCACCATCGAAGAGCTGCCCGGGGAACTGCTCGAGGGCTGGCGCATCCATCTCGAAGAGGCGCCACCGAGCGCGCCGAGCGGCGAAGGGTCTTCGACCATGTCTGCCGGCGGTGGGCTTCCGACTGCACCCACTGGCAGTGGGCTTCCGACGGCACCCGCCGGCGGCGAGGTCGAAGTGGGCCTGGTGACCCTGCACCTGGACGAGATCCTGCGTGAGCAGCCCGATGCGGTACTGGCCCTGTGTGGCCCCGATGCGATGATGAAGGCGGCCGCGCGCATCGGCCGCCAGAGGGGGGTGCAGGTGTGGGTGTGCCTGGAGGAGCAGATGGCCTGTGGAGCCGGGGTCTGCCGTTCGTGTACCATCCCCGCCGCCGGAGGCCGCACGATGAAGACCGTCTGTCAGGACGGACCCGTATTCTCTCTCGACGAGATCGACTATGTCTGAAGCCCGGTCGTCTGGTTCTGCATCGAATCCACCCCTGGATCCCTCGCAGGTCGATCTGCGGGTGACGATCGGCGGCGTCGAACTGCCCAACCCGGTGTTCACCGCCTCGGGTGCCTGGGGCTATGGCCTCGAGTATCTCGACCTGGTCGATCCCGCCCGTCTGGGCGCCGTCGTCACCAAGACCATCACCGTCCTGCCGCGCAAGGGGAACCCCCAGCCTCGCCTTCGCGAACTGCCCACCGGACTGTTGAACTCCATCGGACTGGAGAACGTCGGCCTCGGGGCCTTCGTACGCGACAAGCTGCCGCGCCTGGCCCGCCACGAGGTGCGCACCGTCGTCTCGTTGGCCGGCCGCCGGGAGGAGGAGTTCGCCGAGATGATCGGCGAGCTGAGCCATCACGAGGGCTGGGTGGGCGTCGAGCTGAACCTCTCGTGTCCGAACGTGGCCGAAGGCGGTCTCGATTTCGGAACCGATCCCAGGCTGGTCGAATCGATCACCCGCCGCGCCCGGGCGGTCCTGCCCGACGGCAAGTGCCTGCTGGTCAAGCTCACCCCCAACAATGTGCCCATGGCCACCCTGGCGCGTGCAGCCGAGGCCGGCGGAGCGCACGCCATCAGTTGCATCAACACCGTGGTGGGAATGGAGATCGACCTGGACGCGCGCCGGCCGGTCTTTCCCCGCGGCATCGCGGGCTACAGCGGTGTGGGGATCAAGCCCATCGCCCTGGCGAAGGTGTGGGAGGCCTCCCACGCGGTGGACATACCGGTGGTCGGGATCGGCGGCATCGCCACCGTGCGCGACGTGCTCGAGTTCTTCGTGGCCGGAGCCAGCGCCGTCCAGGTGGGGACGGCCCTCTTCGCCCGGCCCGACCGCGCCCATCGCCTCATCGAGGAACTCGCGGCCGAGCTGGCTGCCCGCGGAGTGCGCCGTCCCGCCGAACTGCGCGCCGGGGACTGAGCACTCCGGTGGGCGATCGTCTCGGCGCTGCGCTGAAGCGCGCGACGCCGAACCAGGCGCGTTCGGAACGGGGAACCGACCGTCTCAGCGCTGGGCCTGGACCAGGCGGTCGAAGGCCTCCTTCAATCCCGAGTGGATGCGCTGGATGTCCTCCTCGCTCCACGTGGAAGGATCCTCGCGGATGAAGGTGGTCAGGTCGTCGCGGTTGTCGAAGCGGGCCAGGGGCAGGTGGTACACCTTGCCGCGGGTCTCCACCCTCACCGTGTTCTCGCGGTCGCTGTGTTCGAGCAGCCACTCGATATCGTCACAGCCATAGTCACCGAGCATGACCTTGATGGGCACGCCGTGGTGCAGGATGGAAGCATCGCCGTCGCGCCCGGGGCGGGCACGCTCCTCGTTCTTGCGCCGGGACTCCTCCGGCGTCACCCAGATGTACAGCACGTCGGCCACCTCGAGGATCTCGTCGCTGAGCTGAGAGAAGCTGTAGCGGTAGCCGTAGGGTTCGGGCAGGGGCATCGGTGAACCCTGCGGTCCTCCGCGGGCGAACTCGATGACCACGGTCTTGCCCTGCAGGGAGTCGGGGATGCCGGCGAGCTTCTCGTCGAGCAGGGTGCGCGCTTCCTCCTCGAGGGCGGCGCTCAGCTCGGCCCGCAGATCGCGGGGCAACTCTCCCAGGGCCGCTTCGGCTCCTACCGTTTCCCGCGCGCGGTCGATGCGGTCCATCAGCCAATCGGCGGCCGAGTCTACTTCGATGCGCGGGCGCTCGTGCAGATCGCGGTAGTCCTCGTTCACCAGGTGGATGAGCGTGCCCCAGTCGAGGGGTTCGAGGAAAGGCTCTTCGGACGAGGAGAAGAAGATCCCGTCGTGTCCTCGCTGGATGAGTTCCTCGGCGATGCGTCGCATGGCGTGGACGTAGGGGTAGTCGTCCAGTTGGACGGTCTCTCCCATGTGGAAGTCCCGCCGTACCTGCTCGGGATCGAGCCAGGCCAGATAACGGCGCACCTCGGACTTGCCCGAGGCGGGCAGGGCGCACAGCAGCAGGGTGTCGATGGTTCGGGTCATCACCAGGACTCCTCTTCGTCGTCTTCGATGGATTCCGGTCCGCTCTCCTCGGTGGGCATCTCCAACGCAGCCTCTTCGAGGATCTCCTCGTCGAGCGCTTCGGACAAGAGCCTGTCCGTATCGTCGTTCTCCAGGGGATGGGCCGTCTCGCTGTCCGCCGGGTCGAGCAGGTCCTCGGAGGCGGGGGAATTCCAGGAGTTCTCGCTCTCGTCGTCGAAATGGGTGATGCCCAGGATGGCGGCCAGGTCGTCCCTGCCGTTGTCCACCGGAGCCAGCGAGAGACCGCGGTCGTCCTCGAAGGCTTCGCCGGCCGCCTGCCGGGCTTCTTCGAGCAACTCGGCCAGGACCTGGCCCACCTCGGCCGGAGCGGAGGACTTGCCCTCGACGCCTTCACGCAGCACCAGGGAGGCGGTGGCGTCGGTCAGCATTCCCATGAGCAACAGGCGCGATCCCTTGCACTGGGCCAGCGCACTCACCGGGGCATCCCATTCGCAGCCGAGCGCCTCCATGAAGGCGCGTTCGGCCGCGTATTCCTGGGCGGCACAACGGTCGTGGATCTTCGACAGGCGCGAGCGGGTGAGATCGTCGTCGGGCCGGGTGACACACACCAGGATGCCCGAACACGGAGCGGGGATCATCAGCTCCACCGGGAAGATCTCGCTCACGCGCTCCTGCAATCCGAGATGTTCGACCGCGGCGTTGGGCATCACCAGCGCTTCGATGCGGCCCTGCAGGAGATTCTCCAGCCACGAGCTCACATCGTCGGTCATCAGGGTCCAGTCGAGATCGTCGCGGTAGTCGATCATCTGCGCGCGTGCCCGTAGCTGGACCACGCCCACCGTCGTCCCCGGTTCGAGTTCATCGAGGGTGAGTCCCTGCGGCGAGAGCAGTGCGTCATAGGGCGAACTGCGGCGGGGGATCGCCGCGATGGACAGATCGGCGGGCAGCTCGTTGCGCAGGTCGAAACCGCGGTGGACGACGACGTCGCATTCCTCTTCGCGGAGCATCCGGTGCAGAAGGGCGATGCTGCGGCGGTTCTCGGCCAGGTACTCGGCATGGACCGTCGAGCGTCCCTGATCGCCCACCCGCACCAGTTCCAGGTGGACCGGATAGGAAGGCGCGTGCTCCTTGAGCAATCGGACCAGGTACTCGGCCTGCGAGCGGGCCAACCCGTCCTCGCGGGTTCCGATGGTGAGCGGGCGCTCCATGGATCAGGCGGCCCGATCCTGGGAGACCGCGTGCTCGTCCCGGGGCCGTGCAGTGGTGGTGGTTCGCAGCAGGGCCTGGGGCCGGACGATCCACGCCAAGGGCACGGTGGCCAGCACGAGCGCGGCCGTCCACAGCAGGGCATGGCGCTGCAGGATCACCGCCGCGCCCGCGGCCGCACTCAGGGCGGCCAGACCGCTCAGGCTCAAGCCAGCGCTGCGCGCAGAGAAGCCCGCGTCGAGCAGGCGATGGTGCACGTGGCCCAGGTCACCGCGGAAGATGCTCTCGCCGCGCATCCACCGGCGGACCACCGCGTAGACCGCGTCCAGGGCGGGCACCCATGAGAGCAGCACGAGTCCCAGGAGGGTTCGCACCGAAGGTTGCGACCAGAAGATCACCGCACCGACGCCGGCCAGGACGAAGCCCAGGAACATCGAACCGGTGTCGCCCATGATGATCCGCGCCGGCGGCGCGTTCTGGCGCAGGAAGGCCAGGCTCGCTCCGGCCACTGCCGCCGCCACCAGCGCCGCCTGGGTCAAGCCCAGGACCCACGCGACCGCGGCCATGCCCACCGCGCCGGCCGTGGCCACGCCGGCGGCCAGGCCGTCCAGGCCGTCGATGAGGTTCATCGCGTTGCTCAGGCCGAGCATCCACAACAACAGCAGCAGGGCCAGGAAGAAGTGCAGTTGCGGGCCCATCAGGGCGGACAGGCCCAGCGCGTCGATGTGGACCTGCAGGAGGACGACGGCCACCGCCTGGGTGAGCAGTTTCTTCCAGGGAAGGGTGCCCTGCAGGTCGTCGATCAGGCCGAGAACGACCACCAGACCGCCGGAGAGGATGACCCCGGCCAGGAAGCGGGCGTTGTCCGAGCTGCGCCACAGGGGGAAGACCAGATAGGAGGCCACCAGTGCGGTGACCACCGAGGTGTAGATGGCCAGGCCGCCGAGCTGGGGGCGGTCGGACCCTTCGGGGCCGTTGGTGGTGGGAAGGGAAGGGGCGGGAAGGCGTCCCGGCGGCCGCTCACGGATCGCCATGCGGCGCACCAGCGGGGTCAGGCCCAGACACGACAGACAAGCCACGCAGAAACCGAAGACCGCGGTAGATGGGAGCACGCGCAACCTTCTCGGGGCGGAGAGTCCTGGTGCCGAGGAACAGGAGGCGAGGGGCCGATTCCCGTTTACCGCCCGCAGGGCCCAGGGTCAAGCACTATCGGGGCTTGCGGGGCCTTCCACCTGCTCGCGAACGATCCTGCGGACGATCCACAGACCGCCCAGGCTCAGGGGCACGAGGCTGGCGATGGTGGCCCAGATGGCTCCCACCGCTCCCAGCGGCGGGATCAGCGCCAGATTGGCCACCACGTTCAGCACGGCAGTGAGGGCCATGAGCCGGGCGTAGGTCACCTGGCGGTCGGTGGCCAGCAGCACCGGGAAGACCACGGTCCCCAGGCCCCGCAGGACGAGGATGGGGGTCATCCAGCGCAGCAGCCCGGCCGAGGCGGCGAAGGTCTCACGGTAGAGGGCCAGCACCAGTGGTGGGCCCAGCACCAGCAGCAGGGCACCGCCGCCGAGGGCGTAGACCAGCGACCAGCGCAGTCCCCGGCCGAGGCGGGCGCGGAAGAGTGCGGCGCGATCCTCCCGCAGGGCCCGGATCAGGGCCGGACGCAGGGTCCAGGCGATGGCGAAGGTCGGAAAGAGGGCGGCGTCCAGGACCGTCCGGGCCACCCCGAATTCTCCCGCCGTCGCCGCGTCCCGCAGCCACCCCACCATGAGCTTGTCGGTCTGGGCGTAGACGAGGAAGGAAGCGGACGAGAGTGCCAGCGGGAAGCTGATGGACAGCATGCGCCGGCGCGCCTCCTTGCCTTCGGCGGACCCGGTCAGGCGGAAACGGCGCAGCAGCCAGCTCCACACCCCGGCCGAGGTGAGGAACTGCGACAGCGCGTGCCCTGCGAGGAAGGCCACCACGCCCCAGCCGGCCGAGCGCACCCACAGGACGACGCCGATGCGCAGGGCCAGGAAGACCGTGCGGACCGCGAAGAGCAGGGGGTAGCGGCGCAGTCCCACCAGGATCTCGCCGGTGAGTTCGTAGGAGGATGCGGCGACGATGACCGCCGCACACAGGTAGAAGGGATCGACGAGCTGGGGGCCGTCGATGAAGCGGGCCAGGGGAGCGGCCACCAGCAGGGCCAGCAGTGCCGTGGGCAGGGTGAAGAGGCTGCGCAGCTCTAGGGCGGCGCGGATCCACGGTCCGGGCTCGTCCTCGTGTTCGGAGACCAGGCGGCTGGCGGCGGCCTGGATGCCGAACTTGCCCACGATGAGGAAGAAGGTGGCCGCCGACATCACCAGGATGTAGCGCCCGGTGGCCTCCCGCCCGAGGTAGGGAAAGAGCAGGACCGAAACGAGGAAGGAGCCCACCAGGGGAAGGATCGCCGAACCGAGGTTCCAGACGAGTCCTCCGGAGAGCCCACCCGATCGCTCCTCGGCCATGGCTACCTTCCGAAGCAGTCGTAACGGAAACCGGCGGCTTCCATGCGGCGGCGGTCGTAGACGTTGCGGCAGTCGACGAAGACCGGGGTCTTCATCACGGCCTTGAGGCGGTCGATGTCGAGGGTGCGGTAGGGATTCCATTCGGTCACCAGCAGCACCGCGTCGGCGTCCTTCGCGCAGGCCATGGCGTCCTCGGCGAACTCCATGTCCGGCACCATGCGGCGGAAGCTCTCCTCCGCCTGTGGATCGCAACCCACCACCGACGCGCCCGCCTTGCGCAGCTTCTCCACCAGGCCCAGGGCCGGCGCCTCCCGCACGTCATCGGTGTTGGGTTTGAAGGCCAGACCCAACAGGGCGACGCGTTTGCCGCGAAGATCTCCCACCAGGCGCTTGACCTTGTCCATGGCCCGCTCCACCCGTTGCCGGTTGGTGTCGATGGCCGCGTCCACCAAGGGGAGTTTCACGCCTGCCTCACGGGCGATGTTGACGATGGCGCGGGTGTCCTTCGGCAGACAGGAACCGCCGAAGCCCAGGCCGGCGTGCAGGAACTTCGGGCCGATGCGCTTGTCCATGCCCATGCCCCGCGAGACCTGCGAGACGTCCGCCCCGGTCTGCTCGCACAGATCGGCCAGCTCGTTGATGTAGGAGATCTTCACCGCCAGGAAGGCGTTGCTGGCATACTTGATGAGCTCGCTGGTGGGGATGTCGCACACCAGCAGGGGGGTCTCGAGCAGGAAGAGCGGCCGGTACAGCTCGCGCATGATCTCTTCGCTGCGCGGGGTCTCCACCCCGATGACCACGCGGTCGGGACGGACGAAGTCCTCGATGGCGCTGCCCTCCCTCAGGAATTCGGGATTGGACGCCACGTCGAAGCTGGCCCCCTCCGGCGCATGCGCCTGGATCGTGGCGGCCACCTTGCGCGAGGTTCCCACCGGCACGGTGCTCTTGGTGACGACCACCTTGTAGTCGTCCGGCTGCAGGAGTTCTCCGATCTGCTGTGCCACCGACAGGACATAGCTCAGGTCGGCCTCGCCCCGCTCACCGCTGGGGGTCTGCACCGCGATCATCACCACGTCGGCCCCGCGCATGCCCTCGGCCAGCGAGGTGGTGAAGCTGAGGTGTCCCGCCCTGCGGTTGCGGACGACGAGCTGATCGAGACCCGGCTCGTAGAAGGGCATGCGCCCGGCCTCGAGCGCGGCGATCCGGTCCTCGTCGATGTCGACGCAGCGCACCTCGTGTCCGAAGTCGGCGAAGCAGGCGCCCGAGACGAGGCCCACGTATCCGGTTCCCACCATGCAGATCTTTGCCACGTCACTCGCTCCTTCACCGCCGTCTGCGGCGGTGGCTGGTTTCCCCTAGGGGAATCTCCTCTTCGCGTCGGCCGGCTTCGCCGGCGAGGATTCGGCGCGGATCCTTCCGCGCCAGAACTCGAGCAGGTCACCCAGGGTCTTCTCGATCGCCGTCGAAGGCACCCAGCCCAATCGCTCTCGCAGGCGGCTGGGGTTGCCGACGAGCACCGGCACGTCGAGCGGCCGCAGCCGGGCCGGATCGACCTCCACCTGGATCTCGGCCTTCGACAACGAACGCAGGACCTTCAGGCCTTCCTCGATGGTGAAGCCCCGGCCCGAGCAGACGTTGTAGATCTCGCCCGGCTCCCCCTTCTCCACCAGTTCACAGTAGGCGCGGGCGACATCGCGCACGTCGCTGACGTCGCGGACCGCAGCCAGATTGCCCACCCTGAGGATGCCGCCTCCATTCTGCCTCTCCAGCTCGGCGATCTGCCGCGCGAAACTGGAGAAGACGAAGCGCTCGCTCTGTCCCGGGCCGGTGTGCATGAACGAGCGCGTGCAGATCACCCTGAGGCCGTAGGCCTTGTGGTACTGCAGGCCCAGCAGGGTCTGTGCCGCCTTGCTCACCGCATACGGAGAGGCGGGCCGCAGACGGTGGTCCTCGTCCACCGGTGGCTCGTCCCTCTCGACCGGTCCGTATTCCTCGGACGACCCGATCGCCAGCAACACGGGTCGCGGCTCCTTCATCCTCCTCATGGCTTCCAGCAGGCTCACGGTGGTATGCAGGTTCACCTGGAGGGTCTCCCAGGGCTGCTCGAAGGACAGGCCGGCGCTGCTCTGGGCGGCCAGGTGGAAGATCACCTCCGGCCGGGTGGATTCCAGCGCCCGGCGAACCGCCTCCTCGTCCACCAGATCGAGCTCGAGCTGCTCGAAGACGGGGTCGGACAGCAGGGGAGCGCCGGGGCGGTCGATGCCCCAGGCCTGGACGCCGCGGTCCTGGAGTTCACGAATCAGCCAGGGACCGACGAAACCGTGGCTCCCCGTCACCCAGGCGCGTTTCAAGAGATTCTTCCCGTCTCGGCGGCCAGACGCTTCCGCCAGTACTCGAGCAGATCGTCGAGGGTCTGCTCGAAGGGGATCTGCGGTTCCCACCCGGTGGCCTCGTGGAACTTGGCGTAGCTGCCATCGAGGTTGGGCACGTCGCTGGGCCGCATCCGGGTCGGATCGGTCTCGATGCGTACCTCGACCTCACTGCGCGAGAGCAGGTGGTCGAGGACCTCCTGGATGCTCCACGCCCTTCCGCTGCAGATGTTGTAGACCTCACCCGATACGCCCTTCTCCAAGGCCAGGATGTATCCGCGTACCATGTCGCGCACGTCGGTGAAGTCGCGTCGGGCCTGCAGGTTGCCCACCCGGATGATCGGTTCGGCCTCGCCCCGCTCGATGCGGGCGATCTGCCAGGCGAAGTTCGAGCAGACGAAGACCTGTCCCCGGCGCGGCCCGGTGTGGTTGAAGCCGCGCGTGCGGACCACGTCGAGGCCATAGGAGCGATGGTACTGGTAGGCGAGGAGATCCTGCGCCACCTTGCTCACCCCGTAGGGCGAGAGCGGGCGCAGGGGATTGTCCTCGGTGATCGGCAGTTCGTCGGGGTGGACCAGTCCGTACTCCTCGCTGCTGCCGGCGATCTGGATGCGGGGGGAGATGTCCAGGCTGCGGATGCCCTCGAAGAGGTTGAGTTCACCCTGGATGTTCGTGTCCAGGGTCGAGCCGGGGCTCGACCACGAGGTGGGCACGAACGACTGGGCGGCCAGATGGTAGATCTCGTCGGGACGGGAGAACTCCAGAGCATGCCGCATGGAGGCGGCGTCGGCGATGTCGCCCTCGATGAGTTGGACCCGGTCCTGCAGGTGTCCGACGTTGTCCAGTCGGCTGCGCCAGCGGTAGAGCGCAAAGACCTCGGTCCCGCGTTCGAGCAGCGCCTCAGTCAGGTGACTGCCGACGAAACCGGTGTATCCGGTGATGAGTGCACGCATGCGCGGATTCTCCCCTTGTGGGCCGCCTCATGGGCGGCGAAGCTGTGGCTTGGCATCTGGAGGGAGCAAGGATACGGTGAGGCGGGCCGGTGGTCAACGAAGCGCGGGGATCATCCGCTGAGACCGGCAGCGAGGAGCCGATCGGGTGGAAATGCTCACAGCAGTCGTCCAACTGATGATCGGGGTCGCGGGAACCTGGGTCGGGGCGGAGATGCTCGTCCGCGGTTCGTCGAGGATCGCCCTGCACCTGGGAGTGCGTCCCATGGTGGTGGGCATGACCATCGTGGCCTTCGGTACCAGCGCCCCCGAAGCGGTCGCCAGCCTCACCGCGGCCCGGATGGGTTCGCCCGGCCTGGCCCTGGGCAACGTCCTGGGCTCGAACATCGCCAACATCGGGTTGATCCTGGGCCTGCTCGGTCTGCTGCGCCCGATCGCCGTCCCCTGGGAGCGCATCAAGGGGGAGATCCTCCTGCTGGTGGGGATGACCGCCCTGGCCACGGGCCTGGCCCTCTACCAGCGGGGTTTCCAGATCTGGGACGGGTGGATCCTGCTGGCCGCGCTGGGTTTCATCCTCTACCACTACGCGCTCGACGCGCGACGCAACCGCCAGGAGGTACTCCTGGCGCGCCCGCCGGCAGTGGAAGGGGATGAGGATCCCCGCTTCCTCCTGTCGACGGTGCTCGCGGTGGGAGGCTTGATCCTGCTCATCGCCGGCGCGGCGATCCTGGTGCGCGGAGCGCGTTCGGCGGCGGGCCTGCTGGGCGTACCCGAGGACATCATCGGGGCGACGATGGTGGCGGTGGGCACCTCCCTGCCCGAGCTGGCCGCCTCGGTCGTGGCCCTGCTGCGGGGGGAGCAGGAGATCGGGGTGGGGAACATCCTCGGATCGAACATCTTCAACCTGCTCTTCGTCCTGGGACTGACCGTCGTCGCCGGGGGCGGTTCGATTCCCTACAATGTGTCGACCACCGGCCTCTTGCTGGGGGTCATGTGGCTCTTCACCCTGGCGGTGATCCCCCTGCTTCGCCGACACGGGCGCCTGGAGCGTCCCGAGGCGGCGCTCCTGTTGGTGGGTTACCTGGTGTTCTCCGTCCTGGTGTACTTCCGTTGAGAGGGGCAGACGTGGATCGCACGACCCGATGTGTCCTGGACTGGCTCGCCCATCTCGTCGATCCCGAGCTGCGTCCGCGTCCTCTGCTCGCCCCCGATGCCGCCGGTCTGCAATTGGCCTACGAGAATGGAATGGCCGGACTCCTCTACCGGGTCCTGCGCGACGACGGCGCCTTCGACGACCTTCCTCCTCTTCTGCGTCAGCGCCTGAAGGACACCCGCAACCGCGAGGTGGCGATGGACCTGCAGAGCGAGGCGGCGGCCCAGCGTCTGGGGGAGGCCTTCCGTGCGGCCGACATCCCGGCGATCGCCCTCAAGGGACTGGCCCTGCGCTCGGTCCTGTACGCGCCGCGCCGGTGGAATCGCGGCCCGGCCGACATCGACCTGCTGGTTCCACGTGAGCTGCTCACCCGCGCCGAAGAGGTGATGGATGAGGCGGGCTTCGTCCGTCTGGGCAAGTATCCCGCCCACTTCTACCGGAACCATCACCATGTGGAACCGAGGACCATGCCCAACCGCCCGGGCATCCTGGTCGACGTGCACTGGACCATCGCGCGCGCTCCCCATCCCTTCCAGATCGATCTGGAAGGAATCTGGCGCCGCGCGGTTCCCCTGGAGGGCGGCGGCGAGCTCTTCGACCGTCTCGACGACCTCGACCAGGTGCTGCACCTGTGCATCCAGCTCGATCACGACGATCACTACGACGGGAAGATCCGCAGTCTCATCGAGGCGGTGGCCTTCTTCCGCTTCCGCGGCGTCGACGGCCGGGCACTCTCGGCCCGCGCGCGGGAGATGGGGGCCCAGGGGGCGATGAGCCGCTGCATGTGGATCGGATCACTCCTGCTGGGTTTCCCGCCGCCGCCCGGCCTCTCCAGGGAGGAGATCCCCGGCAAGCTCAGGGGGCGCCTGTGGCGGGCGGTGGTCGAGCGGGGACTGTGGCACCATCTCAACGGCGGGGGCCTTCCCGCCTGGTACCTCAACTACGCGTGCGAGATCCTCACCGATCGTCCCGATCTCCTGCGGGCGGTGTTCCCCCTGCTGCGGCCGGTCCTGTCGAATCCGCGACTGGGCGGGAAGGGTTTCACCTATCCCCGGCAGGAGCGTCTGTAGGCGGCGGGCGCGTCCAGCGTCTGGTACCCAGCATCGACGTCCAGGGTCCAGGACCCAGCGTCGACGTCCAGGGTCCAGGACCCAGCGTCTACATCCAGGGTCGATGTCCAGCGTCTAGTACTGTCCCAGGCTGCCTTGGACCATCGCGTGCCGCAGCGCCCGGGAGAAGATCCACAGACCCAGCGGCACCCCGACCACCGCGAAGAGCAGCAGGACGAGGATCTCCGTCCTCAGTTCGGCGAAGCTCGCGCCGGTGAGCAGGGCGCGGCGCATCGCTTCCAGGGCCCAGGTGATGGGCAGCACATTGGAGAACAGGCGCAGCCAGCCGGGCAGGACAGCCACCGGATAGTACAGCCCGCCCAGCAGCGCGCTCGCCCCGCCGAAGAGCCAGATCAACGGATCGCCCCGTTTGAAGACCAGGATGAACGAGGCGGAGATCAGGCCGAGACTGGCGAAGGCCACCACCGTGAGGACGAGGATGAGCAGGGCCACCGGCGTGGCCGAGGCGTACAGGTGCAGACCGAAGAGCAGGCCCAGCAGCAGGTACATGACCACCCGCAGCGAGGTCCACAGGAAGGAGAAGGAGGAGGAGAAGAGGATGACCTGCGAGGCCGGCGTCGTCGTCACCAGTTGTACTTCGAGGGTGCCCAGCACCTGGGCGTCGCGGATCTGCCCGCTGAAACTGCGCAGGGCGGTCTGCAGGTACGAGTGGAAGGCGATGCCGATCAGGGCGAAGGCGAAGTAGTCGCCACCGTAGGGGGCCAGGGCCTTGATCGTGTCCTGCCCGATCATCCGTCCCATGAAGTAGAAGGTGACGATGCCGAACAGGGCGCTGAACACCGAAAGGGCGAAACTCAGGCGGTAGCTGGTCTCCTGTCTCCAGTCGCGCAGCAGGAAGGCCCAGGCCCGGCGGACGGTCCTCATGGGCTTCCTCCTTCGCTCGTCCCGGCCGGGGCTGCCGCTCTCATGGTCGCATCTCCTCCGCTGCTTCCGTGTCGTGCGAAGTGGAGCCGAGCAGCTCGAGCAGTCTCTCACGGCCCTCTCCGGCGACCTCCGCCAGCGGCCCCGCGGCGGCCACCTCGCCCCGTCGCAGGACCAGCAGATCCTGGGCGAGCGCCTCGGCCTCCTCCAGGTTGTTCGTGGCCACCACCACCGTCTTGCCCTGGCGGGCCACCAGTTCCTCGGCGATGAAGGTGTGGATCTGGCGGGTGGCCACCGGATCGAGACTGCGGGTGGGCTCGTCGAGGAAGAGCAGGTCCGGATGCATGAGCAGGCCCCGGGCGATGGCCATGCGTTGGCGCATGCCCGTGCTCAGCCGGTCGAAGCGGTCCTCGGCCCGGCTCCGGAGGCCGACCAGCTCGAGGACCTCGTCGATCCGCCGCTGCGCCGCCTCTCCGTGGAGATCCCACAGGGCGGCGAAGAACTCGAGGTTGGCCCGGCAGCTCAGGCGGTAGTAGAAGCTGCGCTCCTCGTTCACCACCATGCCCAGGCGGCGCTTGACCGCCATCGGCTCGGTGACGACGTCGTGGCCGAAGATGCGCGCCCAGCCCGCGTCGGGCAGCAGGGCGGTGCAGAGGATCTTGATCAAGGTGGTCTTGCCCGCGCCGTTGGCGCCCAACAGGGCCAGGATGCGTCCCTTCTCCAGGCGCAGGGAGATGCCGCGCAGGGCCTCGCGCCGCTGTTTCGGGTGCAGCAGTTCGCGCCAGCCCGCGGCCACCGGGAAGCTCTTGCGCAGCTCGTGGGCCTCGATGGCCACTTCGCCGACGGCGCTCATGGGAGCCCTCCCTCCTCCAGCCGATCGAGTTCTTCCTGGACCCGTGAGCACACCTCCTGGAGATCGTCACTCATGTCCACCTCGAAGGAGCGGACCTGGTTGCACAGGGCGCCGATGATCTCCAGATGTCGCTCGGTGGTCTCCGGCCGGGCCGGGACCACGCTCTGGGGGATCAAGCGGACCGCCGCTTCCAACCCGGTGAGGGGGCGGAGCGCGCTTCGCGGTGCGTGGGCCACGCGGGGGAAGAGCAGCGCGACGGGGCGGCACTGCTCGACCGGGTGCAGCTGCTCGAACTGTTCGATGGAGAAGTGACGCTTCCAGTTCTCCCGGCGCGGCGCCTTCTGCTGCAGGAAGGCCAGCGAGGGGAAATGTTCGATGGTGTCGTCGGTGACGTGCAGGTCCTCCCAGAAGGCCAGGCCCTGCACCATCTGCTCCTCATGGCGGAGAAAACAGGTGTCGTCGGCCAGGAATCCCCAACCCGCCGTGGCCAGTGCGAGGACCAGGGTGGTCTTTCCCGAGCCCGAGGGGCCGCAGACCAGGACCCCCCGTCCGTCGCGGGCCACCAGGCCGGCATGCACGGAGAAGAGGCCGCGGGCCTTGAGCAACTCGAGCAGACCAGGGTAGAGGGCATGATGGGCCACCATCCATCCGTCGTGGACGGGATCGAGCGCGAGACGGGCGTCGAGCACCCCGTCTTCGGTCTGTACCCGGACCCAGCCCTGTCCGTGGACATCGATCCACAGATCGCGGCTTCCCTGGCGGTCACGGTGGAAGACGAGGGTCTTGAAGGAGGCCATCCGCTCGAGGGTCGATGGTACCTGCAGCGTGCCATCCTGGCCCAGACGGGCGTACAGGGTGCGATCGTCCGCAGAGGGGGACGGGTCGTCATCCAGCAGATAGGCGCCGAGGATCTCGGTGACCGCGTCGAGCCAGACCGTCGAATCGGCTTCGACCTCGATGGTCCACCCGTGCAGGAGGAAACGACGATGGGGACGCATGAGCGGGTCCTTGGGCGATGGGGGTTCATCCCTGCGGTTGGTCGCGCGACTGCCGGTACTCATCGGACACTTCCCGGTGGGTCATGCTCTTCCCGCCGATCGGGATGGTGGAAGATGGGGACGAAGCCTTGCATGCGCTGGGCCGGTTCCATCAGGGGCCGCCCGTCGAGTTCGAGCCAGGCATGACCTTCCTGCAGGCCGGAGTGGGGCCGCACTCCGAAGACGACCTCGACGGGCACGCCCTCCAGCCGCAGACAATGATACAGGCTGAGTGTACGGGGAAGGCAGCGGTCGTCGAGGGGAAGTCTCCAGCGGTCGATGAAGAGCAGGGCGGCGTCGGCGATGTCCTCGATCGCACCGGGGCGTGGGGATGGGGGAGGATGAGGGGGATCGAGCGAAGGCAGGAGGACACTCATGGGCTGGGCTTCGATCCGCCCCGGCATGCGCCACCAGACCACGAACAGGCGCAAGGCACGCCGGATGCGGGTGGGCTTGAGATACCGGCAGAGGCGCACGCCTCCTCCTGCGCCTAACCGGTGGCGCCTTGCGCCGTTTCCAGGAGGCTCTCGGCCTCAAGGTGGGTGAGGAAGGTCTCCAGATCCCGCTGAGCGATGGACTCGTCCACGTCGAAGACCTTCACGATCTCCGCCAGGATCTCGGTCACCGAATGCGCGCCGTCGCACAGATTCCAGATGAACAACGCGACGGGATTCAAGCTGAAGTAGAAACCCGAGTCGAGGTTCACCAGGATTCCGTCTTCGTCGACCACTTGCCAACGGACCTGTTCGGAGCGCTTGGGATGGCTCTCAGGATCGAATGCCACGACGCCTCCTGGGGGGAATGGTGGACCGCGGGGATTCCGGCTGAGCCTGGAGCCTAGAGGGGTGGGACGGGCCTGTCAATCGCGCAGGGCAATCCTTGGTGGGAAAGCCGGGAAGTTGTGCTAGTTTTTTGTCTCCAACGGCTTTCCCCGGCGAAGGAGAACGGATTTGGCCCACGACGAATACGACCTGCTGATCGTCGGCGCGGGTCCGGGAGGCTACGTGGCGGCCGTCCGGGCTGCCCAACTGGGCCTGGAGACCGCGATCATCGAGAAGGACGATCGACTGGGGGGCACCTGCCTGTTGCGCGGCTGCATCCCCACCAAGGCCATGCTCCACGCGGCCGATCTGCTGACGGAGATCGCCGGGGCGAAGCGGGCCGGGGTGCGGGTGGACTCGGTCGAGGTCGACTATCCCGGCGTGCTCAAGGCCAAGGAGATGGCGGTCACCCGCAATTCCAAGGGCGTCGACTACCTCATGAAGAAGAACGGGGTCGATGTCGTCCGCGGCCGGGCCCGGCTGGCGGGGAAGGACCGCCTCGAGCTCGACGACGGCCGCGTCCTTCGCGCCCGCCGGGGCATCGTCCTGGCCATGGGAAGCCGGCCCAAGGCCATCGGGGCCTTCCCCGTCGACGGCGAGCACATCATCACCAGCGACCAGATCCTCGAGCGCCGCGAGATCCCTTCCCGCCTGGCCATCCTCGGCGCAGGTGCGGTCGGTGTGGAGTTCGCCTCGGTCTTCTCCCGCTTCGGTTCCAAGGTGGTCCTGCTGGAGATGCTGCCCCGCATCCTGCCGCTGGAGGACGAGGAACTCAGCAGCGAGCTCGCCCGGAGTCTTCGCAAGCAGGGCATCGAGATGCGCACCTCGGCCACCCTGAAGGCGGCGCGGGTCGACGACGGAATGGTGAAGTTGACCGTCGCACAGGGGGACGAGGAGGAAGGGATCGAGACGGACGTGCTGCTGGTTGCGGCCGGCCGTTCGCCCAATGTCGAGGACTGTGGCCTCAAGGACGTGGGGGTCGAGTTGAAGGGGGGCTTCGTGGTGGTCGACGAGCACATGCGCACCACGGTCGACGGCGTCTGGGCCATCGGCGACCTCGTCGACACGCCGCAGTTGGCCCACGTGGCCAGCGCGGAGGGCATCGTCGCGGTCGAGACCATCGCCGGCGCGCCGACCCGCCCGCTCGCCTACGACAAGATCCCTTCGTGCACCTACTGTCATCCGGAGGTGGCCAGCGTCGGCCTGAGCGAGGAGGAGGCCCGCCAGCGGGGTCACGAGGTGGAGGTGGGCCGTTTCCCCTGGGCCGCCAGTGGAAAGGCGCGCATCCTCGGAGCTTCGGAGGGTTTCGTGAAGATCGTCCGGGAGAAACGCTACGACGAGATCCTCGGGGTCCACATCATCGGACCCCACGCCACCGATCTCATCGGAGAAGCGTGTGCGCTGCTGGGGCTGGAGGCCACCAACGAGGAACTGGGCCGGATCGTCCATCCCCATCCCACCCTGAGTGAAGCCATGATGGAGGCGAGTCATGCCGCGGCCGGTCATCCGTTGGGGATGTAGACCTCCGGCGGCCGGTGGCGGTCCATCCGCAGCGAGGATGTAGCCGATGGCTACGGGCAACGACGAGAGAAAGGTGCCGCCCCTGCTGCGCCACACCACGGCGCGGCTGGGCAAGAAGCAGCTTCTCGAGCTGTACCGCCATCTGCTGGTGACCCGGAGGACCGAGGACCGCCTGTCCGCTCTGTACCGTCAGGGGCGTCTTCCCGGCGGGCTCTTCCGCTCGCTCGGCCAGGAGGCCGTCCCGGTGGGTTGCGCCTTCGCCCTGGAGAAGGATGACCTCATCGGTCCTCTCCTGCGTGACCTCGGTGCGCTCGTGGTGAGGGGCGTCACCCCGCGGGAGATCTTCGCCCAGTACCTGGGACGGGCGGACAGTCCCACCTTCGGCCGGGACACGGGCACCCACTTCGGCGATCTCTCCCGGGGCATCGTCGCCCCCATCGCCGCGCTTGGTTCGAACATCGCCGTCCTGGCCGGCGGGGCGCTGAGCTTCCGCCTGCGCGGACAGAAGAGGGTGGCAGTGACCTTCATCGGCGACGGAGGCACCTCGACCGGCGATTTCCACGAGGGCCTCAACCTGGCCGCGGTGTGGAAGCTGCCGTTGATCGTGGTGATCGAGAACAACGGCTACGCCTACAGCACGCCGACCGCTCAGCAGACGCGCAACACCCGCCTGGCCGAGCGGGCGAAGGCCTATGGGATCCGCGGCGAGCAGGTGGACGGCAACGACGTCATCGCCGTCGTCCATGCCACCGCCCGCGCCGCCCGGCGCTGCCGCCGGGGGGAGGGCCCGGTCCTGCTGGAGATGATCACCTTCCGCCGCAAGGGTCACGCCGAACACGACGCGGCGAGCTATGTCCCCCCCGAGCTGCTCGAGTACTGGGAGGCGCGCGATCCTCTGCGGCGTCTGGAGGCCTATCTCGTCGGGGAGGGCCTGTACGAAGCAGCGGATCTGCGCGCGGTGGACGAGAGCATCACCGCCGAGGTCGAGAAGGCGTCGGAGGAGGCCCTGGCGGCGCCATGGCCCGATCCCTCGCTGGCCTTCGGCGGGGTGTGGGCGGAGGAGCCGGATCCGCGCCGGAAGGAGGGACGCTAGATGGCCTCTGTCAGCTACCTTCAGGCCATCCACGACGCGCTCCACGAGGAGATGGAGCGCGACGAGCGGGTGATCCTTCTCGGCGAGGACGTCGGCCACTACGGGGGCGCGTTCCGGGCCACCACCGGTCTGTTCGAGCGCTTCGGTGAGGACCGGGTGCTCGACACCCCCATCAGCGAGTCGGCCGTCGTCGGCTGCGCGATCGGGGCCGCCCTGCAGGGGATGCGCCCGGTGGTGGAGATGCAGTTCATCGACTTCATCGCCTGTGCCTTCAACATGGTGGTGAACTGGGCGGCCAAGGCCCGTTACCGGCAGGGTTACGCGCTGCCGCTGGTCATCCGCGGACCTTCCGGAGCCGGGGTGCACGCCGGACCCTTCCACAGCCAGAGCGTCGAGAGCTTCTTCGCCCACGCGCCGGGCCTGAAGATCGTGATGCCCTCAACGCCGGGGGACGCCAAGGGCCTGTTGAAGGCGGCCATCCGCGACGACGATCCGGTCCTCTTCCTCGAACACAAGTTCCTCTACCGGAGGCTCAAGGAGGAGATCGGCGACGAGGAACGGGTGATTCCGCTGGGAAAGGCGCGCCTGGTCCGCCCCGGCGAGAATCTGACCATCATCAGCTACGGCGCGATGGTCCACACCGCCGTGGAGGCGGCCGGGCGGCTGCAGGAGGAGGGCATCGCGGCCGAGGTGCTCGACCTGCGCAGCCTCGTGCCCCTGGACGAGGAGGCGGTGCTCGAAGCGGCCCGGCGCACGGGCCGTGTCCTGCTGCTGCACGAGGCCACCCTCACCGGGGGCTTCGGGGCCGAGCTGGCCGCCCGCATCGCCGAGAAGGCCTTCGACTGGCTCGATGCTCCCCTCGTTCGCGTGGCCGCTGCGGACAGCGCGGTGCCCTTCAGCCCACCGCTGGAGGAGGCCTTCCTGCCCCAGGTGGACCGGGTGGTGGCGAAGGGACGGGAACTGGCGCGATACTAGGGACTCGATCCCCGGTGGACACTTCGAGAAAGGGCCGGCCCGATGGCTGGCGGGAGGAAGCATGGCAAGCGACGTCATCATGCCCCAGATGGGTGAGAGCATCGCCGAGGGTACGGTCACCAAGTGGTTGAAGAAGGTGGGCGACAGCGTGGAGCGCGACGAGCCGCTCTTCGAGATCTCCACCGACAAGGTCGACGCGGAGATCCCCTCTCCCCAGGACGGCGTCCTGCTGGAGATCCTCGTGCCCGAGGGGGAGACGGTGGAGATCAACACCGTGGTGGCCCGGATCGGCACGGCCGACGAACTGGGGGCAGTCGGTGGTGCGTCCGGGGAAGCCTCCGGGGGCTCCGCTGCATCCGAAGCGGCGCCGGCCGGGACGACCCCGGCTGCACCCGAAGCGGCGCCGCCCGGGACGACCCCGTCCGCGGCCGATGTCCCACCCACGAGTCCGGCGGCGGCATCCGCCGCCCGATCGCCGGCTTCGCCTGAGACAGGGTCGGCGGGAACGGCCGAGGCGGGTTCACCGGAGGCCGAGCGCCAGCGGCGCATCGCGACGAAGAGCTCGCCGGTGGTGCGGCGGATCGCGGCCGAACACGGGATCGATCTGCAGCAGGTGCCCGGGACCGGGGTCCACGGCCGGGTGACCAAGAAGGACATCCTGGCGTTCATCGAGTCCGGCGGCGCTGGGGCTCGCGGGGCGGGTGCCCCTGCCGGTACCGGCCAGGCCGGTCCAGTGGATGGGGGCGAGGCGGAAGCAGCGGCCGCTGGATCTTCGGCACCGATGGGTGCGGTGGGGTCCCCCATGCCGGCAGGGACCTATCATCCCGAAGGCGGGACCATGCTGGGGGTGAGCGGCTGGCCGGCCAAACTCGTCCAGTCCTACCTCTCCGGTGTGTCCGAGGGTGACCGGGTGGAGAAACTCAGCACCATGCGCCGCAAGATCGCCGAGCACATGGTGATCTCCAAGGCCCTCTCCCCGCATGTCCACACGCTCTACGAGGTGGACATGAGCCGGATCGACGCGCTCCGCCATGCCCATCGCGAGCGTTTCATGCAGGACTCCGGCGGCGCCAAGCTCAGTTACACCGTCTTCATGGTCAAGGCGGTGGTCGACGCCCTGAAG
>JAOZPE010000033.1 GCA_029932915.1 Candidatus Krumholzibacteriia bacterium | reverse complement strand
GCGGTGATCCCGTTCTCCTTGTCGAAGCGGTCGATGATCTGGGTCCGGACGACCAAGGGGATGCTGTTCTTCATCCCTTCGGCGGTCACCCGCAACAGCACGACGTCAGCCTCCTGGTAGTCGCATTGTTCCTTGATCAACTCGGCCAATTGCTCGCGCGGCGTGACGACGCTGCCGTCCTCGAGCGTCTTGGGCTCGCGGGAGACGAGGCCTTCCTCGTAGAAACGGCGCATCTGCTCTCCATGGCCCGGGTAGCGGATGGTCTTGTAGTCCATGTTGGCCACCTTGTGGCCCAGGGTCCGCGGCAGGGTGGAAAGGCCGCCGGAGGTGTTGAAGCACTCCAGATCGCCGAAGGGGTCCGGGAAGTGGATGGGTTCGATGTCGGTCAACGGCTCGACGGTGAACAGCTCACCGTCGCGCATGACCAGACAGGGTTCGCTGTACTCGTTCAGCAGGCCCTCGACGTTGAAGGTGAGCATGTAGTCGAAGTCGCCCTGGGGCTTCTGGGGCAGGCCGCCCACGCGGATCTGCAGGTTGTCCACGCGGGTGAGGCGTGCGCAGGCATCGGCGGCCAGCAGGACCGCCAGACCGGGGGCCAGGCCCATGTCGGGGATGACGATGATCCCGGCGTCCTTGGCCTGACCATCCAATTCGAGCTGCTGTTCGACGATGGAGGTGTTTCCGCCGAGATCGACCAGGTGGGTCTTCACCGCGATGGCGTCCTCGGTCAACTCCAGATTGTAGCGGTAGGGCAGTGCGTTGATGGCCACGTCCATGTCTTCCATCACCACGCGGCATTCCTCGCGGTTCTCGGCGTCGATGGGTTCGGGCTCGACGCGCGAGTCGTCCAACCAGGAACAGACATCGTCGAGTTGTTCGGGGTCGTTGTCGACGATCACGATCTCCGTGTCGGCATCGCGCAGCAGGTCGAAGGCGATGGCGCGTCCCTGCTGACCGGCACCGAAGAGGACATATTTCATCTTGCGTCGGATCCTTGTTCAAAAGAGGACGAAGCCCCGGCGAAAGCCAAAGCGCAGAATGCATCTATGAGAAGATGGGGAAGTAGGTTAGGGCAGAGCCTGCCGGCTGGCAAGGTCAAAGCGGTGAAGCAGCGGACGGATCGGTCCGAATCCTGCACGGGGATGGCATCGAGGGGGGTAGGGGAAGGATTCCCCGACTTCGACCCTCATCCGCCGTGGGAAGAAGCATCTGCATCGAAAGCGGCCCGAGGCCATGCGCATCATCTTCTCCGTTCTGCTGTTGTCCTTCGTGGTCCTGCTCACCGTGGCCATCACCAGCGGCGCTCCGCCCCTGCTGGTGAGCAATCAGACCTCCCTGAAGATCGAATCACTGCGGGTTCAGGTGGGAGGGGCCCGTCAGACCCTGCCGGGGCTCTCTCCCGGCGAGCACCGCAGTCTTCCCCTGCGCCTGAAGCAGGACGGCCTGCTCGCGGTCGAGGTGGTCTTCGAGGACGGCAGCCGCCGGGCCGTCCAGGGCGGCTATTTCACGCCGGCGATGGCCCAGTCGAAGGTCCTCACCATCGTCTCGGCCGACTCCCTGTGCATCCAGACCCGCTGAACGTCCCGCCGGGGCGGCACAGGCGGGCGTCTTCCCCGTGGAAACGAGAATCCCTCGGGCGCTTTCCCGTGGAAATGGAACCCTCTCGGATGCCTTCCCGTGGACGGAAATTCCCTGTGGTGGAGAGTGGTTTCCTGTATTAATGTGCTCATGCCGGAGAGTGGAAGAGAAGGTCCCCCGCTCTTTCCGGTGCCGGCGGGAGTTCCGCTCCACGCGGCCGCATCCACAGCTTCGCAGTCATCCAGCCGCATGCCCCCGACTCCCGCCCGAAGGATCCACGCGAGGAGGGCGGCATGGTGCAGTTTTCAGGCCCTGCAACGGAGCGATCCACAACAACGGCCCGGTCGAAGGTTCCTCTGCTGCAGACTTCGCGCAGCGACCTGGTCATGCTGTATGAATCGAAGCTTCGTTGGGCGGGCATCGAGTACAACACCGAGTTTCTCGACAGCGGCTCCCAGGCGTCGGAGGCGGCTCCGCACAAGGAGCTGAGGGTCAGCGTGCCTGCAGAGCGCCTGGAAGAGGCCCGGCGTCTGCTGCAGGTCCTGGACGACGAGGTCCTCTGACGATCAGCCGGGGCGGCGTGGAACCCGCGCCGCCACCGCCTGGAGTCCCCAGCGTCGGGCGAAGGCGTCCAATCGGCGAGGATGGGCGCCTTCGTAGCGCAGATCGTCGACCCCCACCTCCAAGGGCAGGGCTGTCTCCACGGTGGCCAGACGTCGGCTGAGGTAGGCGTTCTCGCGTCCGGCCTCGAGTTTGCGCCTCCAGCCCTTCGCCCCCCGCAACGGCAGCTTCTCCACTCTCTCCAGGTTGCGGTAGATCGCGTCCAGATCGTCGAAACGCTCGAGGAGGGCCACGGCGCTCTTCTTTCCGATTCCACGCACGCCGGGGATGTTGTCGCTGGCGTCGCCCATCAGGGCCAGCAGGTCGACCACCTGGCGGGCACGGACCCCCAGCCGATCGGGCACGTCCCGGTGTCCGTAGTGGATGCCGCGGGCCAGGTCGAAGATCCGCAGACCGGGGCGGAGGATCTGGGAGAGGTCCTTGTCCTGGGTGACGATCACCACCTGCAGGCCCTCTTCGAGCAGACGCAGCGCCAGGCTGGCCAGGATGTCGTCAGCCTCCAGCCCCTTCTGCAGGAGGGTGTGCATGCCCATGGCCCGGGTGAGCCGAGGGCACAGGGGGAACTGGGGGACGAGGTCGTCGGGGGGCTCACCCCGGTTCGCCTTGTACAGCGGGTAGATCTCGTTGCGGAAGGTGACGCGACCGGCGTCGAAGGCCACCGCCAGGTAGCGCGGCTCGTGGTCGCGGAGGAGGCGTTGAAGGGTCATCCCCAGGCCGAAGACGGCCTGGATGGGGGTGCCGTCGGGCGCCTCCATCGCGCGCATCGAGTAGTACGAGCGGAAGACGTAGGCGCTTCCGTCGATCAGCCACGCGGTTTCAGGCACCGGAGGACCTCGCTTCGGGTGGGGGCCGGAACGTCCAGGGTTGCGTTCCAGCCTACCCGAAGAAGCGGCGTCCGTCAGTGGCGACCGGTAGGGAGCGCTGCGTCTGGGAGTGCGGCTCGCCTCACGGCCACAGGGCGCCACGTGCGGGGCCGTCAATCGCCGTCGCCGAACATGAAGCCCACGCGCACGCCGCCGAAGGCGCCCTCGAACTCGTTGAAGTCACTCAATCCGGACCATCGCCATCCCAGCTCGAAACCCAGGCTGAGAACGGCGGCCGGGTGGAAATCCAGACCGGTCAACAACTGGAAGTCTCCGCTGTCCTGCTGGGTGAGCAGCGAACCGCCGTTGGCCGTCGCGGTGACCTCGGCGCCGAGCAAGGGCGTCCATTCGGCCTCGCCGTGGGCGTAGCCGCCTCCGATTCCCAGATAGGCCGCTCCTCCCTTCCAGTTCTTGTAGATGCGGAAGTTGACGCCCGCCGCGTAGACCCGTGAATCGACGCTGCGGAAGCTCTCGTTGGTTCCCAGTGGGGGGCTGTAGAAGATGCGGTAGTTGTCGACGTCGTCGATACGGCGGTAGAGGCCGTAGGGCTCGATGCTCCAACCCTTGCCCAGGTTGAACTCGATACCGCCCTGGCCGTAGTAGCCGAACTTCCAGTCGGACCAGCGGTAGAGCGGGACGAGATAGGCCGGGTCGTAGCTGACCGCGGTCGCCTGGTACGCGCCCTGGATGCCGAAGACGCCGTTGACGCGCACCGACCACGGATTGTAGAGGGAATGGGGCACGATCCGTCCGTGTCCCTTGTACAGACCCCGCGCCTGTGCAGAGGAAGCGCAAACGATGCCCACGACGGCAACCAGTGCCGCCAGAGCGAATATGCGTCGCATGTGGAAGAACTCCCTGGATGGCGATCGGGGCGACGAGCCAGGGTATCCATAGTCTACACCAGAAACGGCAGGGGGGCCAGGAATCAGGAGGATTCCGCCCGGGAAGCGCCGTTCACGCCGAAGCCCATCGGCCGGCGCGTATCGAGCGAGCGGATGCCCTCACCCGATTCGACCGATTCCCAGCACTGCTTCTGGGCCTGGGTCTCGAATTCGAGCATCGACTGCAGGTCGTTCTCCAGGCTGTTGTTCACGCCCAGCTTGATCAGCCTGGCCGCCGTCGCCGGCGCCTCGGCCAGGCGGCGGGCCAGGCGGGCGGTGTGTTCGCGCAGGTGCGAGTGCGGCACCACCTGGTGCACCAGCCCGATCTCCTGGGCCTCCTCGGCCTCGATGCGTTTGCCGGTGAGCATCATCTCCAGCGCCCTTCCCTGACCGATGAGCCGCGGCAGGAAATAGCTCCCACCCCAGGTCGGATGCAGTCCCGCCCGGATCGAACTCTGCTCGAAGGCGGCGTGTTCTCCGGCCACCCGCAGATCACAGGCCAGCGCCAGATTGCAACCTGCACCGGAAGCGAGGCCGTTGACCATGGCGATGACGGGCTTGGGACAGTCGTGGAGGAAGGAGATGACGCGGGTTCCCTGATCGAGCAGGGGGAGGAGATGATCGAAGCCCTCGTCGGCGTCCTTCATCCCGGCCAGCCGCTCGATGTCCTCGCCGGCGGAGAAGACGTGCCCGGCGCCGGTGAGCACGATCGAACCCACCTGCTCGTCCTCCTGCGCGGCCAGCAGGGCCTGCAACAACTCCTCGGGCATGTCCTGGACGAAGGTGTTCGACTGTCGAGGGCGGTTGAGGGTGATCCAGGCGACCCCCTCTTCCTTTTCATAGAGAATGAATTCGAACTGCAGGGCCATGTCTCCCTCCGATGGTGCTCGAGCGTCCGCCGCGGCGCCACTCTATCCGTCCCGGCGGGCGGGCGCAACGCGTCTTTGACCCGGCGGATCCGCCTCGGCTCAGCCCACCACTTCCTCGCCCCCGTCGACGCCGATGATGTTCCCGGAGACGAAGGCGCAGTCGTCCTCGGCCAGGGCACCCAGGGCGCGGGCCACGTCCTCCGGGGTGGTCAGACGGCCGGTGGGGTTGCGGCGGCGCGATTCCTCCAGCAGGATCTCATGGCCGGGGATCTTGCGCAGCGCCGGCGTGTCGGTGACCCCGGCCCGCAGGGTGTTGGCCCGGATGCCCAGCGGAGCCAGCTCGAAGGTGAGCTGGCGGATGTGGGCCTCCAGCGCGGCCTTGGCCGCCGAGACCGCCCCGTAGGTGGGGATGACCCGGCTGCTGCCGCTGGAGGTCATGGCGAAGATGCTTCCCCCGTGTCCCATCAGCCCACGGGAGACGATGTCCTGCACCCAGTAGATCAGCGAGTTGGCCATCACGTTCAGGGTCATCTCGATGTTCTTCTGGGTGAGTCCGGGCTGGCCGCCGCGGTCGACGAAGGGCTTGAGCGTGCCGAAGGCCAGCGAGTGCATCATCACCTTGATGCTGCCCTCGGCCTTGCCGCCGAGGTAGGCGGCGAAGTCGTCCAGGGCCTTGTTGCGCTCCTGTTCGTCGGCTGCGTTCATGTTGACGAACCACGCCTCGCGCCCGTGCGATTCGATGTCCTTCTTGACGTCCTCGACCAGGGAGAGCGTGCTCCGCCGGTCGAGATGGATGCCGAGGATGTGCATGCCCTTCGACGCGAGGTGGCGCGCCGTGGCGGCGCCGAAGCCGCTGCTCGCACCGAGAATGAGGGCCCAGCGGTCCTGCAGACTGGGGGAGAAATCACTCATGAGCATCTCTTTCCGGCTGAAACGGGACCACGTGCCCGGTGGTGGGCACACGGGGTCGATGGCTGGAGTCTAACGACCGGCGGGGGGATCCGCCAAGATGGTCCGGGTGTGAACCGCAGGGGCGGTCGCCTTCCTCCAGATGGGGCCGGCCCGACGGGGTCGGCGCTCGATCGGTCTCCAGCCCTTGCTCCGCCGGCCGGGGCCGCATAGCCTCGCTCCGGAGAGGGGCGAAGGAGGGAAGACATGGTCGCAGGGGTGGAGCTGAGGATCGAGGGACGGGTGCAGGGGGTCGGTTACCGCTGGTCGGCGCAGAAGAAGGCGATCGAACTCGGCCTGGACGGCTGGGTGCGCAACGAGGCCGACGGTTCGGTGCTCTGCCGGGCGTGGGGGGATGCCGCCGCGATCGAGGACTTCGTGCAGTGGTGCGGGGAAGGTCCACCGCTGGCCAGGGTCGATCGGGTGGTCCGGCGACCCCTGGGCGAGGCTCCCACCGCGGAGGCGGCCGGGGTTCCCCGGGGCTTCCGCATCCGTGCTTGAGAGAGCGGGGCTTTCGTGCTGCCCAAAGGGCGGCTGGCCCCCTATGCTGCTCGCGGCCGTGACGGCGGTGCCCGTGGTGGTTCCGCCCGTGGCCGAGGGAAGCGGCGCAAGCGCGGCGATCGTCGTGGAACGCGCCTTGCGTCGATCGTGGGAGCGCTGGGCGCGTTGTCTCCAACCCGGGAATCATGGTGAAGAGTCTGCTGAAGAAACTGGGGGATTGGACCGCTGCGGTGCTGACGGCTCCCGTCGCGTGGGTGGTCCGTGCATCCGTCGCCCTGGGAGGGGATGAGGCCCAGGTCTTCGGCTGGGCCTCCCAGTGGGCCTCCTCCTGGTGGGGGCCGATCGGATCGTACTGCCGGCGTTCGCTGTACCGCCGCCTGCTCGACGAGTGCGCGCCGGACGTGTGCATCTCCTACGGAACCATCTTCAGCCGCCCCGGGGCCCGCCTGGGTCGCCGGGTCTACGTGGGCGCCTTCTGCAACCTCGGCCTGGCGCACCTGGAGGACGATGTCCTCCTGGGTTCGGGGGTGCACGTGCTCTCGGGCAAGCGGCAACATTTCTTCGACGATCCCCACCGGCCCATCCGCGACCAGGGCGGCCGTTTCGAGATGGTGCGCGTGGGCCGGGGAAGCTGGCTCGGCAACGGGGCCATCGTCATGGCGGATGTGGGGGAGGGCTGTGTGGTCGCCGCGGGCAGCGTGGTCATCCACCCCGTCGAGGACGGAGCCATCGTCGGTGGCAACCCGGCCAAGGTCCTCGGATGGAGACCCCAGGAGGGTGCCGCTCCCGAAGGAGAGCACGAGTGATCCAGGACCCCGCCCCGTCCTCGTCCACTGTCGCCGCGGAGGAAGCCGTCCGGCATCCGCGTATCCTGCTGGTGACCGAGTGGTTCCTTCCCTACGTCGGCGGTTCGGTGAACCTCTTCGTGAACACCTACGAACGCTACCCGCAGGGAAGCGTCCACGTGCTCACCGGTTTCCCCCTGCACGAGATCGGAGTGGAGGGTCCCTCGTCGCCGCTGCCCACGACCCGGGTGAACCTGAAACGCTACGAATTCCTGCGGCCTGAATCGCTGTTGATGTACGCCCGTATGACCCTCGGGGCTCTTCGTCTGTACCGGAGCTTCCGCCCGGAGGTCGTGCACTGCGGCCACATCTTCCCGGAGGCCCCGGTGGCCTGGGTGCTGAAGCGTCTCTTCGGCACGCCCTACATGGTGTACATCCACGGAGAGGAGGCGGCGATCCAGCGGCACTACAAGTGGAAGCGCCGGCTGATGCCCCGCTTCTACAACGCGGCCGAGGCGGTCATCGCCAGTTCACGGAACAGCGTCGAGCTGCTGGAAGACCTCGGGGTGTGCAAGGATCGCATCCACGTGATCCCGCTGGGGGTCGATCCCCGTCGTTTCAGCCCGCGGCCGCGGACGGAGGACGGGGAGTTGCGGCTCTTGAGCGTGGGGCGGCTGCAACCGCGCAAGGGGCACGCCCATGTCCTGCAGGCGGTGGCCCGGCTGCGCGAACGCTTCCCGAGGCTGCGCTACTGGATCGCCGGCACCGGCGGGGAGGAGGCGTCGCTGCGACGTCTGAGCACCGAGCTGGGGCTGGACGACATCGTCCGCTTCCTCGGCTACGTGCCCGACGAGGAACTCCCCGACCTGTATCGAAGCTGTGACCTGTTCATCATGGCCAACCGCCGTCTCTCCAACGACGACATGGAGGGCTTCGGCATCGTCTTCCTCGAGGCGGCCGCCTCGGGCCTGCCGGTGGTCGGCGGAATCACCGGTGGCGTGCCCGATGCGGTCCACGACGGGGTCAACGGCTTCCTCGTGGATACCGAGGACATCGGCGCCATCGCCGATGCGGTGGCGCGGCTGTTGGACGACCCGTCCTTGCGCCGGCGCATGTCCCGTGAGGGCCGCAAGTGGGCCGAGGACCACAGTTGGGATCTCTACTCGCAGCGGGTCCTGGCCTTGACCAACCAGGTACTCAATGGCCTGCGCTCCCCGCGCTGAGCGCGCGGGATCCTTCGGCTTCCGCCCGGCCGCTCAGGGCGTGTCGCGGTGGAGTTTCTCGTAGAGGTCTTCGTACTGTCGTGCCACCCGCCGGGCCGAGAAATTCTCCTCGATGTGGGCGCGCGCCCGCCGTCCCAGGCGTTCGCGCAGGGACGGGTCGTCGAGCAGGCGCTCGTAGGCCGCGGCGAGCTGTTCCTCGTGGTCCAGGGGCGCGGTGAGCCCGGTCTCCTCCTCCAGCACCAGACGGTCGACACCGGGAATGCGGTAGGCGACGGCCGGCAGACCCAGGGCCATCGCTTCCATCATCGATCGGGGGATGCCCTCCAGCCGCGAACTCAGCGTGAACAGGGCGCAGCGGCGCAGCAGGGCGAGGCGATCCTCACGATAGCCGAGGAACTCGACCCGCCCGCTGGCGGCGGGCAGCGACGCGGCCAAGGTCTCCAGTTCGTTGCGCTGGGGCCCCTCCCCGATGATGAGCAGGCGGGCGTGCGGACGGCGCGCGCAGAGCCGGTCGAAGGCGCGGAGCATCCCGTCGAGATTCTTCAGGGGAACGAGTCTTCCGACGTAGGCCAGGCAGTTCCCGTCGACGCCCACCGCTTCCTCTCTGCCGGACTCCTGGCGGGCCAGGGCCTGGTCGATCTCCTCGAGGTCGACACCGTTCTCGATGAGGTGGATGCGGGAGGCATCGATGCCCATTTGCAGGACGCGCTCGTGGAGTTCATCGGAGAGTGGAGCGACCGCGTCGCAGCGGCGCAGGGCCCAGCGGCCCACCGCGAGGTACAGGCGCAGCTTCAGCTTGTCGGCCTTCTCGAAACCGTGGGGGGTGCTGAGGACCCGGCAGGGGTGACGGCGACGGGCGAGCACCGCCAGCAGGTCCGACTTGTAGCCGTGCCCGTGCAGGACGGTCGCGCCCAGACGGCGGGCCAACTCGGCCACGCGGCCCACTGCGCCGGGATCGAAACGCCCGCGCAGGGGAAGCTCGTGGACCGGCAGACCCAGCTCCGCGGCGCGGTCGAGGATCTCCGGCCGTGGATCGCCCGCTTCGCGGGTGGCGGCGATGTGCACCTCCACCCGGTCGGGATCGAGATGCCGCGCCTGGGCCACCACCCAGCGCTCGGCTCCGTAGTAGCCGGTGGGCGAGATCAGGTGGAGGACGACGGGTCGGGGCATCGTGAGCTGGGTGGAAGGAGGAAGTGTGCGGCGGCGGACGGAATGCGGCACGCCGTCGCCCCGGCAGCCTAGGACAGAACGCAGGGGCGATCCAGTCTCCAGAGTCGTGCCGGCGTCGCGGCGGGACGTTTTCGGTGCGTTCAACTTGTATGGCGCCCGATGGTGGGCGGTGGCATACTTCGCGCTGGCCCTTGCAGCACAGCCGTCCGGTGGGAGCGGCGATCCGGCCGGGAGAAGGTCATCCGGGTCGGGCGATCGCCATCCAGAGCCAGCTTCGCAGACGGGAAGGATCGGGACAGGATCGTGAACAGGCAGTCCGATTCCTCCAGGAATGACCGTCCACCCGCCGAGGCCGCCCCGGGCCGCCATCCCTTCGAGGTCCAGGTCCTCAGCCGCTACTTCGTACGCTGGAAGGCCATCCTGGTGGTCGTCCTCACCGTCTTCATCTCCGTGGTCGCCGCCTATCTCGTGCTCAACGCCAGTCCGCGCTTCGCGGTGGGAGCGGTGGGCGTGATGGTGGCCGGCGTGGTGATCTTCCTGAAGCCCCAGGTGGGGTTCTGGGCCTACTACATCATGGCCTTCGCCCGTCCCCACGAAGTGCTCTGGGGATTCGAACAACTGCGAATCTCACTGGGGCTGGCCGCCTTCACCCTCATTGCCAGCTTCGCTTCGATCGCCACCTCGCAACGGCCCTTCCTGCGCCGCGACCCCATTCTCAGCGTCATGCTCGCCTTCAACGCCGTCGTGTTGATCTCGGCCGTCATCCACGACGGCAACTACGAACGCCTAATGGAGATGAGCAAGATCCTCCTGTTCGCGGTGATGTTCGCCGTCTACGTGGACCGCCGTAGCTGGGTGAAGGTGACCATCTGGGTGATGACGCTCTCCTTCGCCTACCTGACCATCTGGGCGATCCTGCAGAAATATGTGCACGGGGTGTACATGCTCGAGGGTCCGGGAACGCTGAGCGCCACCCTGAAGGACCGCAACTACTTCGCCATGCACCTTCTGCTGGGCATCCCCTTCTACTGGTACCTCGCCCAGCGCACCCGCCTGTTGCTGGTGAAGCTGGCCGCGTGGGGGATGATGCCGCTGGCCGTGCTCGCGGTCTTCCTCACCGCGAGCCGGGGAGGCCTGCTGGGGGTCGCCGGCGCCATGGGAGCCATCGCCTGGCAGAGCCCGCGCCGGGTGCTCGCCCTGACTGCCGGCGGTATCCTCCTGGTGGGCTTCTACGTGGTCGCCGCGCCGGAGACGCTCAAGAGCCGGGCCGACACCATCGTCCACTACGAGGGCGAGGCCAGTGCCGAGGGACGCATCAACTCCTGGCGGGCCGGTTCGAAGATGCTGCTCGCCAATCCCCTCTTCGGGGTGGGGCCGGCGAACTACGTGCGGAACTACCGCTTCTACGATTCCAGCCGTCCTCGGCAGGCGCACAACACCCTGGTGCAGACGGGCGGCGAGTACGGATTCTTCGGCCTGATCCTGTTGATCAGTTATCACGTGCTCACCTTCCGCCGCCTCATCCGTCTGCGCGAGCGCGGAAAGGAGCGGAACGACAAGGATCTCATCTCCTTCAGCAAGACCCTCATCGCCAGCCAGGTGGCCTTCTGGGTGGCCGGTTCATTCCTCAGCGCCGAACGCTACGAGCTCATGTGGTTCTTCGGGCCCTTGGCCGTGGCCATCTCCACCTCGATGGCGGCGTGGTCCCCATCGGAGGAAGAGGAGGGGGACGAGCCCATGGTGTCGAGCGAGGAGGACGAGGCCATGCCGGCCCCGATGGGAGGTGGCCGGAGTTGAGCGAACTTCCCGCGGCGTCCGAAGTCCTCGTCAGTGTGATCATCCCCGCCTGCAACGAGGAGGCGTACCTGCCCGCTTGCCTCGACTCCTTGGCGCGTCTGCCCGAGGCCGGCGCGATCGAGTGCATCGTGGTGGACAACGGTTCGACCGATCGCACGGTGGAGATCGCGCGGCAGAAGGGTGCCGTCGTCGTCGAGTCGAAGGCGGCGACCATCGCCGGGGTCCGCAACGACGGGGCCGAGCGGGCACGGGCGAAGCTGCTGGCCTTCCTCGATGCCGACTGCACGGTCGAACCGGGTTGGGCGCAGGCGCTGGAAGAGGACTTCCGGGAGGAGGACGTGGTGGCGGTGGGAAGCTACCCCGCGGTTCCCTCCGAAGGGAGCACCTGGGTGCAGGAGACCTGGTCCTCGCTGTTGCGCGAGGAGGGCGGGAAGCGGAGAGCGCGATGGCTGCCCTCGGCCAACCTGGCGGTGCGGGCGCGGGTGTTCTCCGAAGTGGGAGGATTCGATGAGGCGCTGCGGACCTGTGAGGACGCCGATCTCTCCTACCGCCTGGCCCGGCGGGGAACGGTGCTCTCCGATCCGCGGATGCGGGTGCTCCACCACCGGGAACCGGCCACGCTGGCTGCGTTCTTCCGCAAGGAAATCTGGCACGGCAAGGATTCTTACCGCCGCATGCTGCGCGGGGGCATGGTCCGTGAGGAACTGCCCAGTCTGCTCTTGCCGCTGATCCAGCTCATCGGGGTGTTGTCGGTGGTGGCGGGTCTGGTCCTGGCGGTCGTGGGAGAAGGAGGTGGAACCCTGGTCCTGATCGGTACGGTCGTGGCCTTGATGCCGCCGGCGGCCCTCAGTGCGCGGGCGCTCGGAAGACCCCGCGTGGCTCGGCCCTTCTTCGCTCGCATTTTTCTGGTCTATCTATGGTATACCTTCGCCCGGAGCGTCTCACTGGTGTTGGGGCTGCTTCCTTCTCCCCGGGAGAGGGCTTCGCAGGAGGGGTGAAGGCCCCCTTTTCCCGAGCGCCGAGGCGGGATACCGCAGGCCCCACGTATCTTTGAACTCCTGCTGGCATATCGCGTGCAGATGCTGCGTGAATGCCCGCTTCAGGGTTCTCGGGCCTTCCGGTTCCTCCACGCTGCGACCCGTTGCATCGTGAGGGGTGCGAAACGAACCGGTGGCGGTCTTCCCGAGGATGGGAAGGGCGCTTCGTGGGTCGAATCGGGAACCCTGGTCATGAAATTCAGCCGAAAGACGGAGGCAGCGGCGTCGCCTTTCGGCTCATCCATCAGGTGGAAGATGCAGAATTCTCCTCGGCGTTGGCTTCTCCTTCTTCTGGCATTCCTGCTGCCGTCACCGGCATATGCCCTGTCCGTTCCCCTGACGGTGCGCAACAGCCTGGCGGTTCCCCGCGAGGGGGCGATGCTGACGATGGGGATTCCCTTCGCCCAGGGTGAACTCTCCTCGGTCGATCGCCTGTCGGTGAGTGGCCCTGCCGGTGCGGTGGAGAATCTGCAGACCCGTGTCCTCACCTCCTGGTGGGACGGTTCCCCGCGTTGGGTGCTCCTGACCCTGCCAGTCGATGTTCCCGCGCGCAGCGCGGCGGTCTACACCCTCGACGACGGCGGTGGTGGCCCGAGCAGTCCTTCGCCCCTGAGCGCGGTCGATGACGGGGAGACCATCACCGTGAGCACCGGGGTGCTGCGCTTCACCGTCGACAAGACGGCGTTCCGCGTGCTGGAGACCGCGGCCATCGACACCGACGGCGACGGCAACTACGAGACCGAGCTCGTCCGTCCCGGCGAGTCCGCGGGGCTGGTGGTCGACGGGAGTGACGGTCAGACCTATACCGCGGCGCTGGGCGCACCGGAGGTGGCCGAGATCGAGCACCAGGGTCCGCAGAGTGTGACCCTCTTGTTCAAGGGCCGGCTACGCAGCAGCGGCGGCGACGAGATCCTCGAGTACGTCACCCGCATCACCGCCTGGGCGGGACGGGCCGAGCTGAAGGTCCAGCAGACCCTGCACAACTGGCGCGCGGGGGAGATCGACTACCGCAGCGCGGGCTCGGTGGCCTTCGAGGACGCGCGCCTGGAACTGGCGACCCCCCTCCTGCGCGGCTCGGTCCGGATCGGGAACGACCAGGATCTCGATCCGCTCGCGGTGAGCCTGAACGAAGGCGAGCGGGCCTACCTGCACCAGGACAGCAGCGGGAAGGATTCGTGGAACAAGTGGACCGGCCTGAAGCACAACAGCTTCCGGGGCTGGCGCTTCTACGCCGGAGCCCGGGGTGCCGAACAGGTGGTGGGAAGCGGCAACCAGGCCGCGGGCTGGATGGAGTTGCGGGACGGTTCACTCGGCGCCGCCGTCGGCATCGACGACTTCTGGCAGGACTATCCCAATGCCCTCGCGGCCGAGGCGGATGGAATCCTGAGCGCGGAGTTCTTCAGCGAATTCCAGCAGGGTGACCATTCGATGCGCGCGGGCGAACAGAAGACCCATGTCATCCGCCTGAGCTTCTTCGACGACGGAGGCGCAGGGACCCCTGCGCGCATGCTCTCGCAGTTGCATCCGATGATCGCTCTGGCGCCCCCCGAATACTATCTCGGTACGGGGTGCTTCCGGCGGACGGTGACGGTGGCCGAATCGCCTTCGCCCGACTATGAACTCTTCCAGAAGGCCGGTCTCTACGGAGGCATCGGTTTCCAGGCCGATCGTCCGCCGGCCTCGGCCGAGGGGAACCGTGACTTCGACGATGTCTACGGCTGGTGGGACTACGGCGACTTCTATGCCGAGTACGAACACGAAGGCGATCGGGCGAACCTGGAGAACGACTACGTCTTCGGGATGATCATGCAGATGGTGCGCTCGGGGAACTTCGACTGGTGGAAATTCATCTCTCCGGGGGCCGAGCACCTGGCGGACATCGATGTCTACCATACCCAGGAAGACCTGCAATGGCGCAACGGCGGTTTCTTCACCCACGACCGCACCGGATCGCACAAGCACCGGACCGACTATCCCCAGCCCGGTCACTACAACGCCCAAGGCATGTTCTTCTACTACTACCTCACCGGTGATCCGGTGGTCTATTCCTCGGCGATCGAGGTGGCGGACAACGCGGCCTGGCGTCTGGCCAACGACGGCAACGGTGGCTACAGCCTGGTGACCAACGACTCGGAGATCCGCTGTGCGGCGTGGTTCCTGAGCATCGCCACCGAGGCCTGGCGCTGCACCCGGGAGCAGAAGTACCTCGATGCGGCCCTGGACATCATGGACCGCACCCATGCCAGCAATCGCTGCTGGATCGATGGGCCCGGTGTGTGTTCGCCCGAGACCTTCGACTCCCCGTGGTACACGAAGGTGTCCGTCTGGCAGTTGGGGATGTACATGTCCTCGCTCGCCGACTTCCTGGAGGAGCGGACCCGGCAGGTGGGAACCCCCGATCCGAGCGGGGTCGAGTCGCTGGAGATGTACGGCAACTGGGTGCAGGACTACTGCTGGGTGCCCGAGGCCCATCGCTTCGCCAATTCATGGACCTACGACACCGGCGACGTCGCCATCTCCGATGCCGGACTGATCATGCGGGTGATCGAGGGGCTGGCGAATGCCTACTGGGTCACCGGCAATCCGCGCATGTTGCTGCACTGTGACGAGGCCTTCGCCACCGCGACCACCGATCCGTGGTTCGACGGCGGCGGCATCACCTACTCGAACATGAAGACCCAGGCGGTCGCCGCGCGCAACGGCGGAGCCTGGATGCAGTATGTGGTGGAACAGGGTGCCTCCAGTGGATCGTGTCTGCAGATCAACAGCACCAATCCCGGGCGGGGAGAACCCTACGATCCCGCCGGGTCGGTGCTCCTGTTGTTCACCGAACCGGTCGACGCCGATCTCCTGCAGAGGAACATCCATGCGGTGGGCAGCGTCTCAGGCCCGCTGGAGGTCGAGACCGAGGTGAGCTTCACCGTGGTGAGCCTGGCGTTCCATCCCCTTCCCGTGGACGGCGAGACCCTGACGCTCACCATCGGAGCCGAGGTCGAGAGTGAAGCCGGCCATCCTCTCGATGGCAACGACGACGGGGTGTGCGGAGACGCGGCGGAGATGACCTTCCCGGTGAGCACCTTCAGTGGAGTGGACCAGTCGCCGCCGGCCGCGGTGAACGATCTGCGGATGGACTTCTCCGAACTCGACGGGGGCGTCGTCCTGCACTGGACCGCGCCGGCAGATGTCGGACCCACCGGAATGCCGTCGGAGGTGGAGATCCGCTACGACACCTCCGATCCGTCGGTCGATTTCGACTGGAACACTGCCAGGCCATTCCCCAACGCTCCGGCCCCGGAGCTTCCCGGCAATCTGCAGGAAGCGCGACTCGGTGCCATCGACGCCAGCAGCGGTGCCCTGCGCCTGGCCCTGCGGACGGTCGATGCCGCGGGCAACAAGGCGGTGGTGAGCAACGTGGTCCAGGATGGCGTGGGCCCGGCGGTCCTGCCCCAGAGCTACGGAGTGGTGAAGGTGGAGGAGGGCAAGACCGCCACCATCGGTCTTCTGGTGAGCGACGCCATGTCCGGGCACGCGAAGGTGAGCCAGGTGAGGGTGGCGGTCGACGGGCAGGAGATGTGGCAGGGCGAGGCCCTTCCCGTGGAACCCCCCGACGGAGCATCGCCCGATCTGGGTTACGCGTTGTACACCATCGACGCCTCGGGGTGGTCGGCGGGTGAGAGCCATGTCCTGAGGGTCCAGGGGCTTGACCTTGCCGCCAACTGGACGGCGGTTCCCGTGGAAATCGAGGTATCGGTGGTTGCCCCGTCCGAGGGCACCTGCCTGGGTCTGAGCCAGTGTGAACCCCCCGCCGGCTCACTCGTTCCCAGATTCAACGGCATCCTCCTGCGCTTCGACCGGGAGCTGGACGGTTCGACCGTGCTGCCGTCGGCTTTCCACCTGAGTTTCACCCCCCGCGACGGCGGGTCCACGGAGGAGTACCCGGTGAACATCCTGCCGCTTTCGGCCCAGGAGCTGCGCTTGAACCTCAGCTCCACCGTCGATGAGGCCGGGCGGTTCACCCTTGTCATCGATTCCTCGGTGAAGAGCGTCGATGGCCTCCCCCTCGGGAGCGGCGAGAGCTGCGCTCCCATTGCGGATCTGAGCTTCCAGCTCGACCCCAACGCGACTTCCTCTTCTTGTCTCCATCTCACCAGCACCGTTCCGGCGCCGGGAAGTTCGATCACCCGTCTCGAAGAGATCGTTCTGGAATTCGATGCACCGGTTCTCGCCGGCAGTATCGATGGCAGCACGGTACTCGTCGAGAGAGTGGATTCGGGCAAGAGCACGGGCCTGTCCGTCGCCTACCAGTGGGAAGACGACGAACGTGTGCGCCTGAGGCTCGACACCCCTCTGGATGAGCCGGCCACCGTCGTCGTGCAGCTATCCAGTGATATCCGCTCGCAGGTAGGAGCTCCCCTGGGCCAGGGGGAAGACTGCGGCGAGCTCGCGCCCCTGCACTACTACGTGCAGATGGGCAAGGACAGCATCGACCCCGGATCACCCCTGGGCGAGTTGCCCAAGTCCGGCTTGATCGCGGTCACCGGCTACCAGGTGGTGTTCAGCGACCTGGAGCCGGGGGAGACCCTGCGCATCTACGACACCAGCGGTCTGCTCCTGCACCAGGTGACGATCACTGGTTCGACCTACAGTCTGGACACCCGCACCCTGGGGAGCTTTCCCGACAAGCAGCTCATCATCCTGTACCGCGGGAAGAAGCAGTTCATCGTGGTGGGTCGCGACGTGGAATTCTACCGCTCGTACATCGGAGACATCGAGTAGGGAAGAGCATGGTGCGCGGTTCTCGAACGAGGACAACCGCCGCGCATCCATCCCGCCGGGAATGAAGAGGGGACGCCCCGATCGAGGCGCCCCCTCTCCTGTCTCTTTCATGTGTCCTTGGGACGAACGGTTTTCTCCGCCTTTCCTTCTCAGTGGCGGTAGGGTGGAGGATCGTCTTGCCGCTCGAGCTCGAACTCCACCACCTGTCCGGTGGGGTCCTCCAGGGTGAGGTGGATGGAGAAGCCGGGCTCGATGGCGAAGGCATCCAGGATGGGCCGGAGTTCATAGAACAGATCCCTCTCGAACCACGCCAGGCACTCCTCGCCATGGCTGTCGTGTGCCAGCCGCAGCCAGGTGTGCGGCAGTTCGGGCAACTCGGGCTCGGGCTCGGGAAGGCCGGCGAAGAGTTCGAAGAAGTGATCGGGAGAACAGCCGGAGAAGCCCACCCGCAGGTGAAGGCGCGTCCCCTCCAGATGGGCGGCCAGCAGATGGTATTCGTCCTGCGGCTGTACGTCATCCGGCGGACCAGGCACGAGGGTGACCGGTGGTGGTCCACAGGGTCCCATCACCGCACCGAAGTCGGCGTGGTCGTAGGGGAGGGGCTGGCCGTCGGGCCCGGAGGCGATGATCACCTGCAGGGGATTCGGCGTGGTGATGCAGTAGATGCAGTCCACGAGGATCTCCAGGCGCAGCTCGTACAGACCGGCTTCCTTCACCGGGATCCGGTAGTGGCCGAGGCTGTCGGCGAAGGAGCGGAGATGGTCACCGCTGGGGGTGGTGGCCTCGACCATGGCGCCGGGGAAGGCCCCTTCATCGGGCTGCGGGACGCCGTCGCGGTTCTCGTCGTTGAACACCCGTCCGTGGATGCCCGCGAGGGGCGGAGGCTCGGCGCCGAACTCGGCCCGGGCGAAGAACGAGAAGGATTGCAGGCCGGGGTCGGAGAAGACCCAGGTGCGCGGCTCCGATGTCTCACCGGATTCGAGAACCCCGTCTTCACCGAGCAGGCCCGAGTAGTCGAAGCCGAAGAGCGAGGGATCCATCGGCCCCAGCTCCGGCGGCAGCAGATCGGCATTGATCACCGTGACCCCTGGCGGATCCAGTTTCGAGATCCAGATGATCGCCCTCGGGTAGAGGGGAAGATCTCCGCGGTTCCTCACCGCCACGTCGATGGACAGGGTGGAAGTCGTGGAATCGGCCCGGAGATTGGAGCCGATGAGATCGACCCGCAGGGGCTCGAACCCGGGCTGATCGATGCGGCTGAGGAGGAAGCTGCCGCCGTCGGCGTCGAAGTTGCCGTCGAATTGTGCCTCGTCGGCTTCGGGCAGGCCGGGGGTCTGGGTATCCCCGCATCCGCCGACCAGAAGAAGGGCCAGGATCGCCGCCGGCAGGAAGAGGAGGCGTGTACGCATGACCGTGACTCCCACGATGGAGGAAGGGCTGGGTGGGCTTCGTCCGCAGTGGTCGCGTCCGCCAAGCCCTGGAGAAAAGCCCATGAGCATGATACTGTCTTTTCCCCCTCGATGGCAACGGGGCCGGGGGATTCCTCATCTCCTCTCCTTCCGGCAACAAATGGAGGAAAGCCGTGAAACGGACACTCTTGGTCGTACTCTTTCTCGTTCTTCAGGCTAGCGTGGCCGTAGCCGGCGAGGGTCACCTCATGCGCTACGCGAACATCCACGGCGATCAGATCGTCTTCACCTACGAGGACGATCTGTGGCTGGTGTCCGCCGACGGAGGGGTGGCCCACCGGATCACCCGCGATCCGGGGGTGGAGGCCTACGCCCACTTCAGCCCCGACGGGACGAAACTGGCCTTCACCGCCTCCTACGACGGCGGCATGGATGTCTACGTGATGGATGCCCAGGGTGGTGTCCCCCAGCGTCTGACCTTCTTCCCCAGTGCCAACCGCGTGCTGCAGTGGTATCCCGACGGTCAGCACATCCTCTTCCGCTCGCGGCGGGCCTATCCGCTTCGGGCCGAGGAGCTCTATTCCATCTCCGTCGACGGAGGGATGCCCACGCGCCTGCCCGTCGACCGCGGTGGTCTGGCCGCGCTGAACGCCGACGCCACGAAGCTGGCCTACAACCGCATCAGCCGGGAGAATGCCACCTGGAAACGCTATCACGGCGGCGAGGCCCAGGAGATCTGGCTGGCCGACTTCACCACCGGTGACATCCATCCTTTGACCGAGTACGACGGAACGGACAACTACCCCATGTGGTACGGCGGCAAGGTGTACTTCACCTCCGACCGTTGGGCCGGGACGCTCAATCTCTTCTCCAAGGATCCGGCCACCGGCAAGGTCGAGCGGCTCACCTCCTATGACGACTACGACGTGAAGTACCCGTCGATGGGTGACGGGCGCATCGTCTTCCAGTACCAGGAGAGCCTGCACGTGCTCGATGTGGCCACCGGTGAGGTGCGCAAGGTCGAGGTCGAGATCCCCAGCGACCGCGTTCCCATGCGGCCGGAGTGGGTCGATGTCGCGCCGAGGACGGGCTCCTTCAGCTTGTCGCCTGATGGTGAAGATCTCCTGCTCGAAGCACGCGGGGACATCGTCGAGTACCCGGTGGAGGAGGACGGCGACGAGGTGGCCCGGGTGATCTCCCCCGGTTCAGCCAGCCGCGAGAAGTACGCGGTCTACTCGCCGGACGAGGAGTGGATCGCCTGGGTGAGCGACGAGGGCGGATCCGAGGAGATCTGGATCGTTTCTGAAGACGGCGATGAGCCGCCGCGCCAACTCACCCACCGGGGCAAGGGTTTCATGTTGCCCATCGTCTGGTCGCCCGACAGCAAATGGTTGCTGTACAGCGACAAGTTCATGGACCTGGTGCTGGTGGACGCCCACAGCGGCAAGTCGACCCTGGTGGACCATTCCGACTGGGACGACGCCTGGGAGCGCTGGGGCATCCAGGACTACGTCTTCTCCCCGGACAGCCGGTGGATCGCCTACACCAAGCAGCACGGCAACATGAACGAGGCCATCTACCTGTACGACATCGCCGGCAAGTCCATCACCCGGGTGACCGACGAGATGACCACTGCCTGGAGTCCCAGCTTCGATCCCGGCGGCGACTACCTCTACTTCCTCTCGAACCGCTCGTTCGAGCCGGTGATGGGCATGCAGGACCAGAACCACATCTTCCTGGACATGACCCGCCCCTACCTGGTGCTGCTGCGCCAGGGCCAGGTCTCGCCGTGGCGAAGTGAGGATGAGGATGAGGAGGAAGGGCACGGCAAGGGCGATGAGGACGAGAGCGAGGAGGACGGGGCCATCCGCATCGACCTGGACGGCATCGGCCAGCGCATCCTGGCCGCCAAGGGGGTCGAGCGCGGCAACTACTTCCGCCTGGAGGCCATCGAGGACGGCTTCCTCTTCCTGAAGAAGACCGAGCTGGAATTCCTCAAGTACCAGCGCATCGACGACCGCACCACCGATCGCGTCGATCTGCACCACTATTGCCTGAAGGACGCCGAGGACAGTGAAGTCCTCAGCGGCATCGCCAACTACCACCTCAGCGCCGACGGCAAGAAGCTCGTCTACCGGGCGGGCTCGAAGTACGGCGTCATCGACGCCGGCAAGTCGGCGAAGGTGGGCGACGGCGTCGTCGACCTGTCGACGGTGCGCCTGAAAGTGGTGCGCGAGCAGGAGTACCGGCAGATCTTCGACGAGGCGTGGCGCATCCAGCGCGACTGGTTCTACGACCCGAACATGCACGGGGTCGACTGGGACGCGATGCACGAGAAGTACGGCCGCTTCGTTCCCAACTGTGGGACTCGCGGTGATCTCACCTACCTCATCGGCGAGATGATCGCCGAGCTGAACATCGGCCACACCTACGTCTACGGCGGCGACCGTCAGGACACAGGCGAGCGGGTCGGTGTGGGCCTGTTGGGCTGTGACTTCCAGCTCGACGAGAAGGCCGGACTCTACCGCTTCGACCACATCATCCCCGGTTGGAATTGGGACGAGGCCCAGCGCTCGCCCTTGACCGAACCGGGCTGTCCCATCGCCGAGGGCGACTACCTGGTGTCGATCGACGGAGAGGAGGTCCATGGCGGGGACAATGTCTACTCCCATCTGGTGGACAAGGCGGGCAAGTGGGTGATCCTGGGCTACAGCAGCGATGCCAAGGCCAAGGACGTGAAGCACTGGAAGGTGAAGACCCTGCGCAGCGAGTGGGCCATCCGCTACCGCGAGTGGGTGGAGGACAACCGGGCGAAGGTCGACGAGTGGTCCGGCGGCAAGGTCGGCTACGTGCACATTCCCGACATGATGACCAACGGTCTCATCGAGTTCGCCCGCTACTGGTATCCCCAGTACCAGAAGCAGGCCTTCATCATCGACGATCGCTACAACTCCGGGGGCTTCGTGGGCGACATGATCATCGACCGCCTCGAGCGCAAGCTGTGGGGGTTGACCGCGCCGCGCGAGGGCAAGGTCAGCCGCGACCCCGAGCGGGTCTTCCACGGGCCGATGATGGTGCTCATCAACGAGGACACCGGCAGCAACGGCGAGTTCTTCTCCCGGGCCATCCAGTTGAAGCACCTGGCTCCGGTGCTGGGCATGCGCACCTGGGGCGGGGCCATCGGCATCGAGCCCCACGAGGATCTCGTCGACGGAGGGACGGTCACCCCGCCGCAGTTCGGGCTCTACGGGCTCTCGGGCGAGTGGCTCATCGAGGGCATCGGGGTCGTCCCGGACATCGAGGTGCAGAACATGCCCGCCGACGTGGTGGCCGGCCGGGACACCCAGTTGCACGAGGCGGTCGACCGCCTGCTGAAGCAACTGGAGAGCGAAGGCGAGAAGTGGGCCATCCCGCCCAAGCCCGCCTTCCCGGACAAGGCCAAGGCCAGCGGGAAGTAGAGAACAAAGGGCGCCGTTCCGGTGGAGCGGCGCCCTTCTTCTATCCCGCCGACGACTCGATGAGGATGATGAGAATGCCGATGATCGCTCCGCCGGCGATGGCCCCGGCGCACAGGGTCTCCTGGTTCTCCACCCACAGCTTGCGCCCGCGGCTGCCCGGCCGCTTGCCGTAGATGCGGCCCAGCACCCAGAAGAAGATCGCTCCGAGTCCCATGCTCAGACTGGTGTTGAAGGTGATGACGAAGGCCAGGCCGAAGCCCACCGCCGACAGGGGGAAGCGGTTGTGGGTGACCTTCTTCGCCACCTCGAAGACGATGCCCAGGGCGGCGCCGACGAAGACCGCGATGCGCGCGCTCGGGTGCAGGAAGCTCAGCCCCTTGGTCAAGACCTCGGCGACGGCGCGCCAGGCTTGCGCGCCGGGCATGGGCAGCTTGTCGGTGAGCAGGTTCGACGGGTCGCCGTGGATCATGGCGTAGAAGACGGGGATGGCGACGGCCGCCCCGGCGAAGATCCCCAGTACGTGGCCGGCGGCCTGATGGCGGGGCTTGCCCCCGAGCATGTAGCCGGGCTTGATGTCCATGAGCAGGTTGCTGGTGTTGCTGGCCACCTCGGCGGTGATGGCCGCGGTCATGATGTTGGTGGTGATGTTGCCCCGGCTGAGCACGCTGAAAGTGGTCTGGGTGAGGTAGCCCAGCGCGCTGGTGGGGGTGATGGACGTGAGTCCGGCCGAGGTGGCGGCGATGGTGACGAAGATGAAGACCAGCGGGATGGCCACGATGCCCAGCCAGATGGCAACGCCGAAGAAGTGCCAGGCCATCCACACCACGATGGCCCCGATCAGGGGGATGCCGATGAAGGACAGGCGCAGGGGCAGCTCGATGTGCCCGACCGGATCGACCGGCCCGCCTCCCTCGCGCCGCAGCGCGCTGCGGAAGGCCTGGACGATCACCTCCGGGCGGCTGAAGAAGGAGAAGAGGCTGGCGGTGGTCATCATCGCCACTCCGCCCCACATGCCCCACTTCAGGATGCCCCGGAAGCCGGTCTCGGTGATGATGCCCTGCTGGATGGCCCACGGGGCGAGGATGACGTAGTTGACGATGGCACCGAGCAGCAGCGAGATGCCGGCGCGGATGCCCATGAGCCCACCGGTGGCGAACATCACGATGGACGAGTCCAGACGGATGGTCAGCTCGCGCAGGGGAGTGCCGGCGAGGGCCGGGGTGGCGAAGCGGTAGACGAGATTGTCCCAGTACTCGGGCAGCTTGAGGAAGGGAAGGCGCACGAGGTGCATGACCTTCTCACTGCGCATCAACTCGATCAGGGCGGACAGGCCGGCCGCGGTCGACAGCAGCCGGGCCTTGAACATGCCCTCGCCTGCGTCCTCGCTGTGCAGGGCGTCCAGCACGATGCCGCACGCGCGTCCTTCGGGGAAGGGATACTGCTCGTCGTTGATGAAGCGCCGTTTCAGGGGGAAGGCGAAGAGCACGCCGAGCAGCGAGAGGGTGATCATCCAGGCGATGGTCACTCCCATGGGGATGAGCTGGCCGGTGATGACCATGTAGGCGGCCAGGCTCGTCACCAGCGGCGCGGTCATGTAACCGGCCGCGGTGGCGATGCTCTGCATGGCGTTGTTCTCGAGGATGGTCATCTCGTGTCCCAGGCCCACCCGCGCCAGCACCTTGAACGCGGCGAAGGAGATGATGACCGAGGTGATGCCCACCCCCAGGGTCCAGCCGGTCTGGATGCCGATGTACAGGTTGGTGAGGCTGAGCACGCTGCCCAGGATCATGCCGGTCAGGGCCGACCGCAGCGTGAGCTGGGGCATGTCGCCGCGGTAGATGTTCTGCACCCACCACTGGTCCTTCTCCATGGCGCTCATGCGGCGGACCTCTTGCTCGCTCAACTGCTGTACGGCCATCGCTGACCCTTTCGGGGTGGGGGGGAAGGATCGCAGGGTTGCCGACCGCTGACCGGAGTATCCGGCAGCCGGGTCTCGGGGGGTTCGTACCGGCCGGGCATCGTGCTGTCCGGCCCCCGGCCATCCGCTGGGGCCGGCCGGATCCTCCCGGACCGTCCGGTGGCTTCCAGATGGTCTGGCTCCAGGGAGATGGAGCCTAGCCGTCCGCGGGCCGGCGGTCCACATCTGGATGCCATCCACCCTGGATCCCCACGCCTTGCGATGCCGCTTGGGGGATCTTTGCTTGCCGCAGCCGGTCCTGCCCGTCTAGGGTAGCGGCGCGGCCCTTGCAGGGAAGACTTCGGCTTTGCGGGGCGATTCCTCTTCCCTCCTCGACCGTAGCCATGATGGTCTCTTCGATCTCCCATCCGGATGGCCTCACCGTGGCCCTGGTCGCACGCGGCGCAAGCGTCGCCGGCGGCGAGGTGAGCCTGCTGACGCTGGCGCGGCGCATGCCCGCGCCCTGGCGTCCACTGTTGTGGGTGACCGAGCCGGGCGAGCTGGCCGAGCGGGCCCGGCAAGAGGGAATCGAGCTGGTCGAAGGCCGGTGGAGCCTGCTGAGCGTGAAAAGGCCGGTGGCCTCGCTGAGGGAGACGGTGACCACCGCCTCCGCCCTCGCCCGCCGCCGGGTCCACCTGGTGCACGTGAACTCGCCGGTGGAGGCGATGCCCTTCATCGCCGCCGCCCGCCTGTTGCGCCGTCCCGTCGTCGTGCACGTGCGCATCGCCTATCCCCTGGACTTCCTGCTCGGCCAGGGCCTGCGCCTGGCCGACGAGGTGATCTTCAACAGCCGGGCCCTGCGCGAGGAGATCGGCTGGGGAGGAGGTGTGGTGGTCCCCAACGGGGTCGAGTTGCCGGCGGAACTCTCGGACGAGGAGCGCGCGCGTCTGCGCGCCGAACTGGGAGCGGACGAAGAGGAGATCCTGCTGGGACAGGTGGGGCAGGTGATCGAGGTGAAGGGGGTCGACCTCAGCCTGCGGGCCTTCGCCCGCCTGCGCCAAGAGGGTCTGCCGGTGCGGATGGCCATCGTCGGCGACGATCATCAGAACGAAGGCCATTACCGCCGGGAGATGGAGAAGCTCGCCGCCGAGCTGGGCGTGGCCGAGCATGTGGTCTTCACCGGCTACCGCCGGGACGCCCTGGCCGTGATGGGAGCCCTCGACCTGCTGCTGTGCCCCTCACGCAAGGAGCCCTTCGGGCGGGTGCTGATCGAGGCGATGTCGCAGGGGGTGCCCACGGTGGCGGCCGCGGTGGGAGGCATTCCCGAGGTCGTCAGCGACGGGGCCGAGGGTCTGCTCGTGGCGGCCGACGATGTCGAGGCCCTGAGCCGGGCGGCGGCCATGCTGGTGCGCGAGCCCGGGCTGCGCGAGAGGATGGCGCGGCAGGGCCGGGCGACGGCCCGTGCCGAATTCAGCGCCCAGATCCATGCCCGGCGCATCGCCGATCTCTACGAACGGGTGAGCGCGCCGTACATCCTTCCCCAGGAGACGGGAGCATGAGCGGTGGACGCCGTGGAGATGGGGCAGGGAGGCGACCGATGAAGGTCTGCCACGTCATGCACACCATGGGTGTGGGTGGGGCCGAGGTGCTCATCTCCAACATGATCCGCCGCGGGTCCCCGGAAGTGGAATTCTGCGTGGTCCTGCTCGACGAGATGGGTCCCCTGGGCGATCAACTCGCCGGCGAGGGCATCGAGGTGCGCTGCGTGGGGCGTCGTCCCGGGGTCGACTGGAGACTGCTGGGCGATCTGAAGAAGACCTTCATCGAGTTGGCTCCGGATCTGGTGCACTGTCACCAGTACACGCCGTGGTTCTACGGGGGATGGGCCGCCGCACGCAGCAAGTTGCCGGTGGTCTTCACCGAGCACGGGCGGCATCAGCCCGACCGTCCACGGGTGCGGCGCATCCTCTTCAACCGCTACCTGCTGCGGCGGACGGGGGCCATCACCGCGGTCAGCGGCAGCATCAAGCGCGCGCTGGTGGAGAACGAGAAACTGCCCGCCGACCGCATCCGGGTGCTCTACAACGGCATCGACCACCACCGCTTCTTCGCCGACGAGGCGGGACGTCGGCGCATGCGTGACGAGCTGCATCTGGCTCCGGACGAGTTGGCCATCGGCCACGCCGGGCGGCTCATGTCGGTGAAGAACCAGGCCATGCTGCTGCGGGCGCTGGCCCGGCTGCGCGATCTGCGCCCGGATCTGGAGTGGAAGGCGCTGCTGGCGGGCAAGGGCCCGCTCGAAGAGGAGCTGCGGCGGCTGCACGCCGAACTCGAACTGGGCGAGCGGGTGGTCTTTCTGGGACAGCGCCGCGATGTTCCCGAACTGTTGCGGGCCTTCGACGTCTTCGCGCTGTCGTCGTTCAGCGAGGGAACCTCGGTGACCCTGCTGGAGGCGATGGCCACCGAGCTGCCGGTGGTGGCGACCAGGGTGGGGGGCAATCCCGAGCTGATCGAAGAGGGCGTGAACGGCTATCTGACGCCCAACGACGACGCCGAGGCCTTCGCCCAGGCCCTGGCCCGGATGGACGATCCCGCCCTGCGGCGGCGCATGGGCCAGGCCGCCCGGAGCAAGGTGCTCGAGCGCTTCACCGAGGAAGGGATGGTCGAAGGCTTTCTTTCCATCTATCGCGATCTGCTGTCGCGGGATGGAAGGGCGCGGGGCAGGGGAGAAGAGCGGTCGTGAGCGCAGCGAGGTGCCGCGGAACGAGATACCACGGAGGCGCGGGTGCGCCGGCCGGAGAGGTGGGCGTGGAATGAGCTGGACGGTGGGGGCCGACACCTGCGAGCAGGGGGCGTGGGACGAGCTGGTGCAGCGGCGGGGCTGTGTGTACCAGGGCTGGGACTTCGCTGCGTGCCTGCAGGAAGGACTGGGCCAGCGCATCGTGCACCTGTGTGCGGTGGACGATGCGGGCGCGGTCGGGGCGGCTCTGCCGTTGGCGGTGATCCGCAGTCCCTTGTTCGGACGCTTCGCGGTCAGCCTTCCCGTGAGCGATCACGCCGGCCTGGTGCACGATGACGAAGAGGCCCGCGACGCGTTGCTCGACGCGTTGCCCTCGGTGCTGGAGAAGGAGGGCATCGACTGGATCGAGCTGCGGCATTTCGCCGATTCCCTCCCCGAGCTCTCCCTACCCTTCAGCGAGCACAAGATCACCCTCGAGCTGACGCTTCCTTCCAGCTCCGACGAGCTGTGGAGCTCGCTGAAGGCGAAGGTGCGCAACCTGGTGCGCAAGGGAGAGAAGGCCGATCTGGTGTACCGGCAGGAGGGCGCCGAATTCCTGGATACCTTCTACCGGATCTACGCGCGCAACCTGCGGGATCTGGGCACGCCGTGTTATCCGCGCGCCTTCTTCGCCGCGCTGCTGCACCGCTTTCCCCAGGCCGCGCGCATCCACCTGGCCACCCTGGGCGAGGGCGGGCCGGTCACGGCGGTCGGTCTGACCCTGCGCGATGGCGCGCGCCAGCAGATCCCCTTCGCGGCCAGCCTCAGCGAGTACCGCCGGCACTCGCCGAACATGTTCCTGTACTGGAAGATGCTCGACGACGCGATCGGCGGCGGCAGCGAGGTCTTCGACTTCGGGCGCAGCACCCGCGACTCGGGGACGCACCGCTTCAAGCGGCAGTGGGGTGCCGTCGAGCGGCCGCTGCGCTGGCACTACGTGCTCGCGCCGGGCAAGCGGATGCCCGAGCTGAGGGTGGACAGTCCGAAGTATCAGTTGGCCGAGCGCGTCTGGAAGCACCTGCCGGTGGCTGTGGCCACCGCTGTGGGCACACGGCTCGTGCGCTATCTTCCGTGAGCCGAGGTGAGGTCATGCGGATCCTGGCTCTGACCCAACGTGTTCCCCACCGGCCCGACCGGGGCGACCGTATCCGCGCCCATCATCTGTTGAAGCGTCTGGGGCGCCGGCACGAGATCACCCTGGGCAGCCTGGACGACGAGGGCGGACGCGATGCGCCGTGGCCGCAGCTCAACGAATTCTGCCGGGGGCGGGCCATCGAGATGGTGAGCCGGGCGGGGCGCCTGAAGGAAGCGACGGTGTCCCTGCTGCGTGGCGAACCCCTGAGCTTCGCGTGGTTCCGCAGCGGCCGTCTGCTGCACACCCTGCTCGACTGGCATCGCCGCGAGCCCTTCGACGTGGCCTATGTGTTCTCCTCGTCGATGGCGCCCTACTGGCTCGCCCTGGACCAGAAGCATCCGCTGCCCTTGGTGATGGACTTCGTCGACGTGGACAGTCTCAAGTGGGGGCAGTACGCCGATGCCGCCCGCGGGCCCAAGCGCTGGATCTACCGGCGCGAGCAGCGCCTGCTGCGGCAGTGGGAGCGGCGCCTGACGGAGCTGGCCCATCGCAGCCTGCTGGTGAACGAGGCCGAGGTGCGGGCTTTCACAGAGCTTCTCGGTGAAGACGCGCAGGACAAGGTGGAGGCCCTGGGCAACGGGGTGGACGCGGAGGCCTTCACGCGTCCCGACGGCTACGAGGCCCGGCCCGGCCGGCGCGTGGTCTTCACCGGCATGATGGACTATCACGCCAACGCCGATGCGGTGGTGTGGTTCGCCCGGCAGGTGTGGCCGCTGCTGCTGGCTCGGCACGAAGATCTCGAATTCGAGATCGTCGGTGCGCGGCCGACGGTCGAGGTGCGCAGGCTGGGCGATCTGCCCGGAGTGACCGTCACCGGGCGGGTCGACGAGGTGCGCGTCCACCTGTGGGACGCCCAGGTAGCCGTCGTACCCCTGCGCATCGCCCAGGGCACGCAGAACAAGGTCCTGGAGGCCATGGCCGCTTCGACCCCGGTGGTGGCCACCTCGATGGCCGTCCGCGGGATCGGCCAGCCCCGTGGGCCCCACGTGAAGGTGGCCGACACGCCCGAGGACTTCGCCGATGCGGTGTGCGAGCTTCTGGACGATCCCGAGCGGGCGCGCCGGCAGGTCATGGCCGCGCGGGAGATGATCCGCGCGTATCACGACTGGGACCGTTCGGCCGCGCGGCTGGAGACGATCCTCCAGGAGGCGGCCGACGCAGGGGGTGGGAAGCGATGAGTGGGGGTGGAAACTGCGGCAGAGGCCGTGATGGCGTGTTGCGTCCCTGCGGCGCGCAGCCCAGGGCCTGGGAGGTGGAGCGTTGAGCGCAGACAAATCGCCTTCGATCCTCACCATCGATGTGGAGGAGTGGTTCCACGCGCACAACTATGCCAGCCGCGTCGATCCGGCTTCATGGGAGACGCGCGAGCGGCACGCCCGCGAGGGGGTCGAGCGTCTGCTCGATCTGTGTGACGAGCTGTCGATCCGGGCCACCTGGTTCGTGCTGGGCTGGCTGGCCGAACGCGACGGCGCGCTGGTGCGGCGCATCGCCGAGCGCGGCCACGAGGTGGGCTGCCATTCCTACGCGCATCCCATCGTCTACGAGATGAGCCCCGATGCCTTCCGCGAGGACGTCCGGCGCGGGCGCGACGCGCTGCAGGATGCGCTGGGCCGGGCCGTGCAGTTGTACCGCGCGCCGAGCTTCACCATCGTGCCGCGTTCGTACTGGGCGCTGCAGGTCCTGGCC
>JAOZPE010000058.1 GCA_029932915.1 Candidatus Krumholzibacteriia bacterium | reverse complement strand
CCCAGGCCGCCCTGGACCACGCGGTGGAGTACTCGAAGGAACGCAAGCAGTTCGGGCGTCCTCTGGCGAAGTTCCAGGCCATCCAGTTCAAGCTGGCCGACATGAAGATGCGGGTCGACGCGGCGCGTCTGCTCACCCTGCGCGCGGCCTACGTCAAGGACCAGGGCCGCCGTCACTCCAGTGAGAGCGCGATGGCCAAGTTGATGGCCTCGACCACGGCTGTCCACTGTGCCGAGGAAGCGGTGCAGATCTTCGGGGGGAACGGCTTCTCCGAGGAGTACCCGGTGGAGAAGTTGATGCGGGACGCCAAGATCTGCGACATCTACGAAGGCACGAACGAAGTGCAGAGGATGGTCATCGCGGCCGGGCTGCTCGCCTGATCACAATCGAGACCACGACAACCAGGACACATCACCCACCAGATCGGTGATCACTGCAGGAGCAAGGGCACATGGATTTCTCGCTCAGCGAACAGGAAGAACTCTTCGTCAAGGGAGTACGCGATTTTGCGCGGGGCGAGATTGCACCTCTCTCCAAGCAGATGGATGAAGATGGAATCATCGATCAGGGACTGCTGCAGAAGCTGAAGGAGCAGGGCTTCTTCGCGCTCAGTTTCCCCGAGGAATACGGCGGAGTGGGATTGAACACCCTGACCTATGGTCTGGTGATCGCCGAGCTGGCCAAGGTGGACGCCGGAGTGGCGATCATGGTCGGCGTCCACAACAGCGTGGGCAGCTATCCGGTGCTGCGCTTCGGCAGCGAAGAGCTCAAGAAGAGGGTCTTGCCGGAAATGGCCAAGGGTCATCTGGGCTCGTTCTGTGTGACCGAACCCGGGGCGGGCAGCGACGCGGCGAGCATCAGCACGCGGGCGGACACCGTCGACGGCGGCTATGTCCTCAACGGCGAGAAGATCTGGGTGACCAACGGATACCACTCGCGTTTCTTCGTCGTGCTCGCTCGCCTGGACGGTCAACCCGGTCACCACGGGATCTCCGCCTTCCTCGTCGAGAGGGACAATCCCGGTCTGAGCGTCGGGGCCAAGGAGGACAAGATGGGGCTGCGGAGCTCCGACTGTGTCTCGGTGGTGTTCGACGGGGTCAAGGTCTCCGGGGAGAACCTCATCGGCGAGAAGGGCCAGGGTTTCGAGATCGCGATGGCCAGCCTCGACGGCGGCCGGATCGGCGTGGCCTACCAGGCGATCGGTCTGGGTGAGGCCTGTCTCGACGCGGCGACGGCCTACGCCCAGGAACGGGAACAGTTCGGACGCCCCATCGCCCAGCAGCAGGCCATCCAGTGGATGCTCGCCGACACCGCCACCGAACTCGAGCAATCGAGTCTGTTGGCGCACAAGGCGGCGACCCTGAAGGATCAGGGCAAGCCCTTCTCCCGCCTGGCCGCCATGGCCAAGTACTCGGCGAGCGAGATGGCCAACCGTGCCGCCGACCGCGCGGTGCAGATCCATGGGGGCTATGGGTACTCCAAGGACTACCCGGTGGAACGCTACTACCGCGACGCCCGCGTCCTGCGCATCTACGAGGGAACCAACGAGATCCAGAAGATGGTGATCGCCAGAAGGGTGCTCCAGGGCGAACACTGAGGTCACGGGCGAACGGCCGCGGGCGGGGCGGCCCCGGAGGGCTCGGCCCGCCGCTCCCTTCCCGGGGAGGATCTCTTGCACGAATCGGGCGGGAGAATGGAAGTCATCGTCGCCGCTCCCCGGGGATTCTGTGCCGGAGTGGAGAGGGCGATCGAGATCGTCAACCGGATCCTCTCGAGCGTCGATCCCCCCATCTACGTGCGCAAGGAGATCGTCCACAACCGCCACGTCGTCGAGCTTCTGCGACGGCGGGGGGTGGTCTTCGTCGATTCGCTGGAGGAGGTACCCTTCGGCGGAACCTGCATCTTCTCGGCCCATGGTGTCTCCCCCGCGGTCTGGGAGGAGGCCCGCTCACGCCAGCTCAAGGTCATCGACGCCACGTGTCCCCTGGTGACCAAGGTCCACCAGGAGGTGCAGCGTCACGCCCAGGCCGGCAATACCGTCATCCTGATCGGACACGAGGGGCACGACGAGGTGCTGGGGACGATGGGTCAGGCACCGGGCAGGGTTCTTCTGGTGGAGAGCGAGGAGGCGGTCGAGCGGCTCGAGGTGGAGGATCCTCACCGGCTGGCCTATGTCACCCAGACCACCCTGTCGGTCGACGAGACGCGCGGCATCGTCGCCGCGCTGAGGAGCCGCTTCCCCGCCATCGCCGGCCCGCGCAAGGACGACATCTGCTACGCGACGCAGAACCGGCAGGAAGCGGTTCGCCGTCTGGTCCGTGATGACCACATCGAATTGCTGCTGGTGGTCGGCAGCGCCAACTCCTCCAACAGCCGCCGTCTGGTGGAGGTCGCCAACGCCCAGGGCGCCGAGAGCCGTCTCATCGACGGGGCGGGCGATCTTCGCGATTCGTGGTTCGCATCGATCCGGCGGGTGGGGGTCACCGCCGGGGCGAGTGCGCCGGAGGACCTGGTCCGCGAGGTCCTGGACCACCTGCGCGAGCTGGGTGGCGTGGTCCGGGAGCACACGGTGGTGGACGAGGTGGTGACCTTTCCCCTGCCGCCGGAACTGGGCTGATCCAGGGGCGTCCGCGGGGTGGGGGATGGCCGGCGGAGCGGACGGTGGAAACCTCGATGGAAGTGGGAACCTGCTTCCGGGCAGGTGTGTATAGACCTTTCTGTGGCGAGCGTCCGGTGGCCCGGGCTGCCCGGTGGACGCTCCAGAGTGCTTCTTCTATACTGCGCCGATCGAAGGTGGGAGAAGCCCGATCCCTGCGGGGTCTCGCACCCTTCCACCGTCCTTTCAGCGCCTGATCCAACCTGAACCCGGTCATCTGGAGGCTTCTCGGCGATGATCCAGGTAAGAGACGTGAGCAAGGTCTACGGGCCGACGCGGGCCCTGGACCGGGTTTCCTTCGATGTCGGGGACCGGCAGATCCTCGGTTTCCTGGGACCCAACGGGGCGGGCAAGAGCACCGCCATGAAGATCATCACTTCGTATATCGCTCCCACCGAGGGAACGGTCACCGTGGACGGAATCGATGTGGCGAAGGACCCCATCACCGTCCGCCGGAAGATCGGCTACCTTCCGGAGACCAATCCCCTGTACGGCTCGATGCAGGTGGACGAGTACCTCAACTTCTGTGGAAGGGCCCGAGGTCTGGCGGGCGCCCACCTGGATTCACGCATCCGGTGGGTGGTGGAGAAGTGTGGCCTGGAGACGGTGTTCAAGAAGGAGATCGGCCAACTCTCCAAGGGTTTCAAACAGCGTGTCGGCCTGGCCCAGGCGCTCATCCACGATCCGGAGATCCTCATCCTCGATGAGCCGACCTCGGGCCTGGACCCGCTGCAGATCATCCAGATCCGGCGTCTGATCCAGGAACTGGCCCGGGAGAAGACGGTGATCTTCTCCACGCACATCCTTCAGGAGGTTTCCTCGACAACCGATCGGGTGATCATCATCAACAACGGGCGGATCATCGCCGACGGCTACCTCCAGGAGTTGCAGGCGGAGGCGCAGGGAGGAGCGCAGCTGGAGGTCGCCTTCATCGCCGGACGCGCCGAGGTGGAGAACGGCCTGGCCACCCTCGACGGGGTCAAGGAGGTTCGGGTGCTCTCGGACGGGGACGGTGTGGTGACGGCGCGGCTGGTGGCCGAGAAGGGAAGGGACCTGCGACCGGAAGTGGGCCGCTTCGCGGCCGCCCGGGGCTGGCCGGTCGTCGAGATGGGTGTTCCCGAGGTGAGCCTGGAGGACGCGTTCATCGAGTTCATCCGGCGCAGCAACGCCGAGGAGACAAAGGAGGCGCAGCATGTCTGAGGTCGGCGTCATCTTCCGGCGCGAGTTCGGAAGCTACTTCAACTCGCCCATCGCCTACATCTTCGTCATCGTCTACCTGCTGTTGAACGCCGGGTTCTTCATGAGCGGTTTCTTCCTCTCCGGTGAGGCGAGCCTGCGCCCCTTCTTCGAGAACCTGCCGCTGTTCAACATCTTCTTCCTGCCGGCGGTCACCATGGGACTCTGGGCGAACGATCAGCAGAACGGCACCTTCGAGCTGTTGATGACCCTGCCCATGAAGTCGTGGAAGGTGGTGCTGGGCAAGTATCTGGCCGCCCTGGCCTTCTACATCATCGCCCTCGCGTGCACCTTCATGCTGCCGGTGATGGTGATGAGCCTGGGCAACCCCGACATCGGCGCGATGGTCAGCGGCTACATCGGAGCGGTCCTGTTGGGAGCCCTCTACCTCGCCCTGGGCTTGTTCATCAGCGGCTTGTTCAAGGAACAGATCGCCGCCTTCATCGTCACCTCGTTGGTGTGCTTGTTCTTCCTGTTGATCGGCAATGACTTCGTGGTGGCCGGCATCGACGGCTGGATCTCCGGATTCGGTTCCTTCCTTCGGGACAACGTGGGCTTCACCACCCACTGGAATTCCCTGCAGCGAGGCGTGATCGATCTGGGAGCGATCCTCTACTTCATCACGGTTCCCGTGCTCTTCCTGGTCCTGAACACCCTTTCGCTGGAGAGGAGGCGGTACTGATGACCAGCCGCAAGACCGGTTTCACGGTGACCTTCATCATCACCGCCGTCATCCTTTTCGCCATCGTCGTGTTCTTCAACGCGCTGGTTGGAGGGCAGACCAACGTGCGTGTCGATCTGACCCAGGACAAGCTCTACACCATGAGCCCGGCGGCGAAGAGGATCCTCTCGCAGCTCAAGGTTCCCGTGCACGTGAAGTTGTACATCACCAAGCAGTCGGAGATGCCCACCGGACTCAACAGCCTCGAGAGGGACATCACCGACAAGCTCGAGGAATACAAGGCCGCTTCGGGCGGCAAGCTCACCTACAGCGTGTCCGATCCGTCGATGAACGAGGATCTGGCCCAGAAACTCCAGGCCAAGGGCATTCGCCCCTTCCAGGTGCAGAGCATCGAACGCGACGAGATCGGCCTCAAGCTGGTCTACTCGGCGCTGGAGATCACCTACAAGGAGAAGGATCCGGAGATCATTCCCCAGGTGGCTCCCCAGACCCTGGACACCCTGGAGTACGAACTCTGCCGGCGGGTGATCAAGTTGACCCGGGACAAGGACCCGGTGGTGGCCATCTACTCGTCGATGGAGAGCCTCGATCCGCAGCTCCTGCAGATCTACCTGCAGATGGGTCAACAGCCGCCCCAGCCGCGCGACCTGTACTCGAAGCTGGTCGACATCTTCCGCTCCCAGGGCTACGACGCGCGCAAGGTGGAGATCTCCGAGGACTCGCCGATCCCCGACGATGCGCAGACCCTTCTGATCATGGCGCCCAAGGATCTGAGCGATCGTCAGCGCTATGAGATCAGCCGCTTCCTGCGGCGGGGAGGGAAGGTCTTCCTCGCGGTGCAGAACCACGAGTACGACTACAACCCCTCCCGCGGCGGCGGCTTCGACATCTCCGTCCGGCCCATCGAGACCGGGATCGATGCCCTGCTGTCGGAGTACGGGATGAGGGTGTCCGAGGCGGTGTTCATGGATGAGAACCTGGAGACCCTCTCGGTTCCTCGCACACAGAACATCGGCGGCCTGCGGGTGCAGATGGCCGAGCCGGTGCAGGCACCGATCCAGATCAAGGTCTCCGGCGACCAGTTCAACGAGAAACTCTCCATCTCCGACCGGCTGGGGCAATTGCTGTACCTGTGGGGCAGCCGTCTGGTCCCCAACGATGCGAAGGTCAAGGAGGCGGGGTTGAGCTACCAGACCCTGTTCACCTCCTCGCCGAAGGCATGGGAGGTCGAGACCTCCGGTGGGGCACTCAGCCGGGCTGACTTCACCTTCGATCCGGCCAAGGCCACCCCGCGTGCGCCGCTGGCGGTGTTGATGGAGGGTGAGTTCCCCGATCCATACGAGGGCAAGGAGATCCCCGCCTGGAGCTCCAACGACAGCACGACCACCGGCACGGCCGAGGCGGTGGAGGCCGGCGTCGGAAAGCTCGTACTGGTGGGATGCGGGAAGATGTTCGAGGACGGGTACCTGCAGGCGGGCAGCTACAGCAACGGCTTGTTCCTGTTGAACGGGGTCGATGCCCTCACCCTGGGCGAGGATCTGATCCAGGTGAGGGCGAAGACCACCACCCGTCGCTTGATCCATGAGGTGTCGCAGGGTCGGAAACTGTTGTGGCGCACCATGACCACGGTTCTCGTTCCATTGCTGGTGGCGTTGTTCGGAATCGTCCGCAGCGTGCGCCGCCGCCGTGCCCAGGCGGCCTGGGTCCAGTCGCACCAGGCGGTCTGACCAAGGGAAGGGAGACGATCACGATGAACAATCGAAATCTCGCGATCCTGCTCGTGATCCTCATCATCGTCGCGGGCGGATACTGGTGGTCGAAGGGACATCGTCGCGCGCTCGACCAGACCGGAGGATGGGTCGATGTGGTCCCGGGCCAGCTCTCCACCGATACGGTCTGGGGCCTGTCGGTCTACCGCGGCTCGGCCCCCGACGAGGGCTTCACCCTGGCCCGTCGCGGCGATGACTGGGTGATGACCACCCGCTACGACGCCAAGGCCAACCTGAATCGCCTGCGGACCCTGTTGACCAACCTGGAGAACCTCGAAGGCGATCTGCGGAGTGACGACCCGACGGTGTTGGCCGACTACGGTCTGGACGATTCCACCGCGGTGCACGTGGTGCTCCGCGACGAGAGCGGCAACGAGCTTCTGCATCTCCTGCTGGGCAAGCCTGCCACCGGCGGAGGATTCGTGCGCCTGGAGGGCAGCAGCCAGGCCTTGCTGGCCAACCGGAACCTCTTGAGCGAGTTCGGGATCTGGGGCGAGGACAACAAGAACCCGGTTGCGTCCACCTGGTTGGATCTGGAGATCTTCAAGCCCGATCGCAATGAGGTGGTGGGTCTCGTCCTGCACCACGGCAGAAACGTCATCGCCATGCACAAGGTCTTCGAGGAGAAGGCCGAGGAAGACAGTACCGAGACGGCCAAGCCCCCGGTCTATGAATGGGAAGTGACCCGGCCGAAGCACTTCACCGCCCTGAAGACCCGCGCCGATGGCATTCTCACCACGGTGGTGAACATGAGGGCGCGCGACGTGGCGCCGGCCCCGGACGATCCGGAGGAATACGGTCTGGGCAAGAGTGCCGATCGGGTCGAGGTGGAGATGAAGGACGGCACGACCCATGTCATGCTCTTCGGCAAGGAGGCCGAGGACGCCGATGGGCAGTTCTACTTCCAGATGCTGGGAGACGACCGGTATTGGCTGGTGGCCGACTACGTGAAGGGCAACATCTTCAAGAAGGTCGAGGAACTGCGGCCGGACAAGAAGGGCTAGTGGAGGATCGCGCCGATCCCGAGCGTCGCGTGACGATGCCGGCGGATCGGAGCGGATCGGAGCCATGGATCCAGAGGGGGATTTCTTCGGGAATCCCCTTCTTCGTCTGCTCCTGGGGGAAGATGGGGGAGTGGCCGGCCCGTTCCATTGTCGTCGATGGGGGATGGACGGGGGATCTCCACCGCCGATCCCAGGGGTTGCATCCGTGACGGATGGGTGGAACAATGCCTCCCACGCATCGCCTTCCCATTCCCTGGACGACATTCCAGCTCGAGCGAGGTTTCCCATGCGTTTCACCGTGAAGAATGACGGCCTGGAGACCGTCAAGGCCCAGGTTCTCATCGTCGGCGTCCACACTGGAGCCCGGCGTCTGCGAGGGGCGGCCGCCCGTCTGGACCGGCGCACCCGGGGGACCCTGACCCGCGCCATGGCCTTGGAGGGTTTCTCGGGCAAGAAGAAGGAACTGGCGTGGGCGGAAGCTCCACGCACCGCGGCGAAACAGATCCTCCTGGTGGGCCTGGGTCCCAGCGATGCCTTCGACGGCAAGGCCTTGGGCGATGCCATGGGAACGGCGGCCTCGGCCTGTCAGAAGCGGGGGATCGCCACCGCAGGCGTGCTCGTTCCCGTCAGCCGTTCGGTGCCCGCATCGGAGGCGGCACAGACGGTGGCCATGGCCATGGAACTGGCCTGCTACGATCCGGCGATGTACAAGACCGATCCGGAGGAACGCAAGAAGGCCTCCCTGCGCCGGGTCGACCTCGTGGCCGAGCGGGAAGGACAGACGAAGGCCCTCAACGAGGGGAAGCGCCGGGGAGCGGCCCTGGCCGACGGGATCCTTCTCACGCGCGATCTGGTGAACCGGCCCGCCAACGAGCTGACGCCGCGTCTGCTCGCCCGGGAGGCGCGCCTCCTGGCCCGGGGGAAGGGGATTCGCTGCCGGGTGGCCGGTCCCGCCGAATGCCGCCGCCGGGGCATGGGCGGTCTTCTCGGGGTCGGCCAGGGAAGCGCCGAACCCGTCCAGTTCATCCAGCTCGAGTACCGGCCCACCCGTCTTCCCCGCTCCGCGCCGAAGATCGCCTTCGTGGGCAAGGGCATCACCTTCGACACCGGAGGGATCAGCCTCAAGCCGGCGGCCAACATGGATCAGATGAAGACCGACATGGGAGGAGCGGCGGCCATTCTCGGCGCGTTCAAGGTTCTGTCCATCCTGCAGCCGGCGGTCCATGTCCTGGGCTACATCGCCGCGGCGGAGAACATGCCCGGAGGCAAGGCCGTCAAACCGGGCGATGTCCTGCGCATGATGAACGGCATGACCGTCGAGGTGAACAACACCGACGCCGAAGGGCGGCTGGTCCTGGCCGATGCCCTGCACTTCGCCAAGCTGCGCAAGCCCGACTTCATGGTGGATGCGGCCACCCTCACCGGGGCGTGCATGATCGCCCTGGGCGACGTGGCGGGCGGCTTGATGAGCGAAGACGAGAAGTTGGCGCGGCTGATCGAGGAAGCGGCCCAGCGCAGTGGAGATCCGGTGTGGCGACTTCCCCTCTCGGAGGTCCACCGCACGCGCATGAAGGGCCATGTCGCCGATCTGAAGAACACCGGACCCCGCGACGGCGGGGCCTCCACGGCGGCGGGTTTCCTGAGCCGTTTCGCCGAGGGCGTGCCGTGGGCGCACCTGGACATCGCCGGAATGGTGTGGACCGATGAGAACCGTCCCACCGAGCCCAAGGGAGCCACCGGTTACGGCGTACGTCTCTTCCACGCCATCGCCGAGTCCGCTGCCTCCGGTGCCTGGTGAGATCCCAGCGAAGGAAGGATGCCATGCCGATGATCTTCTCCGGCCGATGGATTCCGGCCCTCGTCCTCGCCGTGGTGCTCGCCGTCGCCGGATGTTCCGGGGGCGGGCAACACGAGGAGAAGGGGGAGGCGGCTTCCTCCGGCGCACGCGAGCCGACTCCCTCGACGACGGACTCGACGGCCGGTGCCTCCACCGGCGCTCTCTCTCCTTCGGCCGAAGGGGAGATGCCTGCGGGCGCGGCGGACGAAGAGGCGGCGGCGGTGTTGCGCCGCGCGATGCAGGCGCTGCACGCAGGCGACAAGGCACGGGAGCAGGTCATCGTGGGGCACGCGGTCTGTACCGGCCCCAACGGTGATTTCACCGTCGATCTGTCCTCGGCTCCGGACGGGCGGCTGTGGTTCCGCCAGAAGTATCCGGGCCGGCAGCCCTATGTGGCCATGTTCACCGCTCAGGGTTCCTTCACCGTGGACAAGGATGGCACGAGGGGCGAGATGGGT
>JAOZPE010000008.1:12342-78518 GCA_029932915.1 Candidatus Krumholzibacteriia bacterium | reverse complement strand
TTTGGGGGCGGGAATAGCTCAGTTGGTAGAGCACCACCTTGCCAAGGTGGATGTCGCGGGTTCGAGTCCCGTTTCCCGCTCCATCGCCTTCAGGCGGCATAGCCAAGTGGTCCAAGGCGACGGTTTGCAAAACCGTTATTCCCCAGTTCGAATCTGGGTGCCGCCTCCATACGACGCACCCTCGGTGGTTTCGCTTCACGGCGCCGACCGCTGACGGTTTCGCGCGGAAACGCGGGTGGCGCCATGGCGTCATCCGCGTTTTTGCTTGCCCCCGGCTCGAGGCGACGCGAAGCTGAGGCTCCCGTGGGCCCGGGTGGCGGAACGGGTAGACGCAGGGGACTTAAAATCCCCCGAGCCTTGCGCTCGTGAGGGTTCGATTCCCTCCCCGGGCAGATCTTCAACGGCCGGGACGGAGCTTGCCCGTTCCGGCCGACGGTATCGGGAGTCGTGGTGCGCATCGTCTATCTGAGCATCGGCAGACACGTGCACACCGAGAGGTGGATCCGCTGGTTCGCCGCCCGGGGGCACGAGTGCCACCTGCTGACCGTTCAACCGGGTACGATCGAGGGGGTCGAGGTCCACGACATCACTTCACGCATCCCGGGCAAGCCGCTGCGCTACTGGTGGAGCCTGCGGAAGGTGAAGGCGCTGTTGCGGCACCTGCGCCCCGATCTCCTGCACACCCATTTCCTGACCGGCTACGGGTACTGGGGGCACTTCTCCGGCTTCCAGCCCAACGTGCTGACCGTATGGGGTGATGACGTCTACGTGACGCCCAGGGAGAATCCCCTGAAGGGGTGGCTGGCCCGACGCGCCCTGGCCTCGGCCGCCGTCGTCACCGGCGACTCCGTGGACATCCTCCAGGACTGCGTGCGCCTGGGCGCCGACCCCGGGCGCAGCTACGAGATCCAGTGGGGAGTCGATTTCGGGGTCTTCCACCCCGAGCGCGACGGGCGGGCCATCCGCCGCGAGCTGCAGGTGGGCGAGCGCGATGTGTTGATCTTCTCTCCGCGCTCCTACACCCAGCCCTACTACAACATCGACGTCATCATCGCCGCCGCCGCGCGATTGTTGCGTGAGCGCGCGGACGTGCACTTCCTCTTCGCCGGCTACGAGGGCGATCCCACGCCCTTCGCCGAGCGGGCGAGGGAGGCGGGCCTGACCGAGCGAACCCACTTCATCGGGCGCATTCCCCACGAGCGCTTCGCCGACTACCTGAGCGCCAGCGATGTCTTCGTCAGCGTTCCGTCGGTCGACGCGACCGCGGTCTCCCTGCTGGAGGCCATGGCCTGTGGCCGGGCCATCGTGGTCTCCTCCTTGCCCTCGTCCCGGGAATGGATCGAGGACGGCGAGAATGGCATGGTCGTGCCACCGCGTGAGGAGGAGGCCCTGCTTCAGGCACTGCGGAAACTCAGTGGCGATCCCGCACTGCGCCGGACGATGGGAGACCGATCGGTGGAGATCGTCCGCGAGCGTGCCGATCACCAGCGGAACATGGAGTGGATGGAGAGCCTCTACCGGGAACTGGTCGAGGGCCGGCCCCACCAGGGCGAGCCGCTTTCACTGAGACAACGGGGGCTGGCATGATCAGCGTGGTCATCCCGACCCATGGCAAGGCGCTCCTGCTGGAGCGCACGCTGCTGGCCCTTCATCGGCAGTCGGGGGTGGGCGACTGGGAGATCGTGGTGGTGGACGACGCCTCCGCCGATGAGACTCCGGTCCTGTTGCGCTACTGGGAACGGCAACTGCCGCTGCGCGTGGTCCGCCACCCGCGCAACCTGGGGCGGGCGAGGGCGCGCAACCGCGGGTGGCGGGAGGCCCGCGGTGAGACGGTGCTCTTCCTCGATGACGACATCCTGCTCGAACGCTGGGCGGTGGCCGCCCATTCTGCCGCCCAGAGACGCCGGCCGGCGGTGTACATCGGCGAGGTCCACACCGCGCCGGAGATCGTGGACTCCCGACTCTTCGCCTACCTCGACAGCCGGGGCATCGCCAAGCACCGTCCTGGAGACCGGGTTCCCGCGCGCTACCTGCTCACGCAGAACGTGTCGCTTCCGCGGCGGGCCCTGGAGGTGGTGGGGGGCTTCGACGAGGACTTCGGGGCCTATGGTTTCGAGGACATGGAGCTGGCCTTTCGACTCGAGGACACAGCCCAGCTCGAGTTCTTCTTCCTCGACGGAGCACGGGGTGCGCACGTGCACCACCACAGTGAAGTGGAATACTTCGCCAAGAAACGCGAGTGCGGCCGCTTCACCCTGCCCCGGATCGCCCGCCTGCATCCCCATCGCCTGGCCGAGATGCAGCTCGACCTGGTCGTGTCGCCCCTGGACGAGTTGAAGGGGAGACGGCGCTGTCTGGCCCGGGCGCTGCGCGTCAGCTTCCGGATGGGTGGGTGCCGGGTGGCCGGAGCTGTCCAGAGGCTCTGTGGGGCGCTCCTGGGCCCGGCGGTGGAGCATCGTCTCTACGACTACCGGGTGCTCCAGGCCTACTTCCAGGGCCTGCAGGAGGCCCAGGGGGCGAAGGACGTCCAGGGGCCTGGATCGACCGCCCCGCTCCGGGGGTAGGCGATGGCGTGACTGCCTGGAGCTGTCAGGACATAATGGCAGTACCGTGGCAGATCCGTTCTCCGCTCCAATCGGCCAACTCCAAGCCATTCCATGACTTATCGATTCACAGCCTTCCGGCACGCGCCTTGATGAGCGAGGGCGAAGCCCCAGAATCACGAAAACGACAGAACAGCGATTTCAGATCACGGAAAGGAATGGAGACATGAGCAAGATCATCGGCATCGACCTGGGGACGACCAACAGTTGCGTCGCGGTCGTCGAGGGTTCGGAGGTGAAGGTCATCACCAACGCCGAGGGACAGAAGACCACGCCCTCGGTGGTGGGATGGAACAAGGACGGAGAACGCCTCGTCGGCGTCGTGGCCAAGCGACAGGCCGTCACCCAGCCCAACCAGACCATCTATTCGATCAAGCGTTTCATGGGCCGCCAGTATTCGGAGGTGGCCGAGGAGATCAAGGAGGTGCCCTACGAGGTCATCGAGGGCAAGAACGGCCAGGTCGTGGTGAAGGTCCCGGCCGGTGAGTTCACTCCTCCGGAGATCTCCGCGGTGATCCTGCAGAAGATGAAGGAGACCGCGGAGAACTATCTCGGAGAACCGGTGACCGAAGCGGTGATCACCGTTCCGGCCTACTTCAACGACTCCCAGCGCCCGGCCACCAAGGATGCAGGTCGTATCGCCGGCCTCGACGTCAAGCGCATCATCAACGAGCCGACGGCGGCCGCGCTCGCCTACGGACTCGACCGCAAGAAGAACGAGACGGTCGCGGTCTTCGACCTCGGTGGCGGTACCTTCGACATCTCCATCCTCGAGCTGGGCGATGGGGTCTTCGAGGTGAAGTCGACCAACGGTGACACCCACCTCGGCGGTGACGACTTCGACCAGGAGATCATCAACTGGCTCGTGAGCGAGTTCAAGGCGGCCGAGGGCATCGACCTCTCGCTCGATGCGATGGCCATGCAGCGGCTGAAGGAAGCGGCCGAGCGGGCGAAGTGCGAACTCTCCAGCTCGACGCAGACGGAGATCAACCTGCCCTTCATCACCGCCGATGCGTCCGGTCCGAAGCACCTGGTGCAGACCCTGACGCGGGCGCGCTTCGAGCAGCTCGTCGACGCTCTGGTCGAGCGCACGGTCGAGCCCTGCCGGAGTGCCCTGCGCGATGCGGGCCTGTCGGCGAAGGACATCGACGAGGTGATCCTCGTCGGTGGATCGACCCGGATGCCGGTGGTCCAGGCCAAGGTGAAGGAGATCTTCGGCAAGGAGCCCAACCACTCGGTCAACCCGGACGAGTGTGTGGCGATGGGTGCGGCGATCCAGGGTGGCGTGCTCTCCGGCGAGTCCCACCTGAGTGACGTGGTGCTCCTGGACGTGACGCCCCTGAGCCTGGGCATCGAGACCCTCGGCGGGGTGATGACCAAGCTCATCGAGCGGAACACGACCATTCCGACGAAGAAGTCGCAGATCTTCTCGACGGCCGACGACAACCAGAGCACGGTGGAGATCCACGTGCTCCAGGGTGAGCGGGAGATGGCTTCGGGGAACAAGTCGATCGGGCGTTTCCAGCTCACCGGTATCCCGCCGGCTCCGCGGGGTGTGCCCCAGATCGAGGTGACCTTCGACATCGACGCCAACGGCATCCTGAACGTGAGCGCGAAGGACAAGGCCACCGGCAAGGAGCAGAGCATCGTCATCCAGGCCTCCAGCGGGCTGGACGAGTCGGAGATCGAGCGGATGGTCGAGGACGCCAAGGCCCACGAGCGGGAGGACCGCGAGCGCAAGGAGCGCGTGGAGGCCCGCAACCAGGCGGACGCCATGCTCTACCAGGCGCGCAAGCTCTTGAGCGACCTCGGCGACAAGATCGACGGTGGGACGAAGGAGTCCATCAACCAGGCGATCACCGAGCTCGAGGCGGTCAAGGAGGGCGAGGATACCGCACGGATCAAGAGCCTGACCGAAGCGCTCGCCCAGGAGCTGCAGAAGGCCGGCACCGCGGCCTACCAGCAGGGTCCGGCGGCCGGAGCGGCCGGGGCCGGCGAGGGCGAGGCGGCTGCGGCGGGAGGATCCGGGACCGCGGGCGAGGCCCCCGGCGACGATTCGGGGCCGGTGGACGCCGATTTCGAGGTCGTGGACGACGAGAACAAGTAAACAGTGTTCTCAGCGGAAGGCGCTCCCGGCGGCCCGTCGGCTTGACAGCCGGCGGGCCGTGGTCCAGAATCAGCGTTGGAGGGGCCTTCTCCCCCCGATCGAGGAGGAGAGTCGATCTTCGCGCCCATTCCCGATGGATCACGGCAACTCCGTCGGGAACCGCTTCCCGTGCTTGACGTAGGAGAAGATACCGACTCCCGTCACGAGGGGGTCACGTGGGCGCCGTTTCGGCGGACCCCACAACGTGCGTCGCACCCCGGTGGAGGCTCCGGGAAGAGCGGCGGTGGCGGCGCGGCGTGGCCGCGCCCAGGTGGAGGATGGAATGTACGAAGTCGAGCGCAGCCCTGATCGACGACAGGATCAGGCGTTGCAACACTATCTCAAGGTCATCGGCCGCTACCCCCTGCTGACCAAGGAGCAGGAGTTCGAGCTCGCGCGGCGTATCCGCGAGGGGGACGAGGCCGCACTGGAAAAGCTCGTGTACTCGAACCTGCGGTTCGTGGTGAGCGTGGCCAAGCGCTATGTGGGGCACGGTCTGTCCTTCCTCGATCTCATCGCCGAAGGCAACATGGGATTGATCACCGCGGCCCATCGCTTCGACGAACGTCGGAACTTCCGTTTCATCTCCTATGCAGTGTGGTGGATCCGTCAGGCCATCCAGAAGGCCCTGGCCGAACAGACGCACACCGTCCGTCTGCCCATCAACCGCGCACAACAGGCACAGCGTCTGCGCAAGATCAACAACCGCATGGAGCAGGAGCGCGGCGGGGCGATCCACCAGGAGGAGCTGGCCAAACAACTGGAGATCTCCGAGAGCAAACTCAACGAGATCAACGCCGTCCTGCGTCCCCTCTTGTCCATCGACGAGAGCCTGCACGACGAGGATTCCCAGCCCCTGCAGGAGATCCTCTTCGATCCGGACGATCCCACTCCGGAGGACAAGTTCGCGCAGGATGAACTGCGCAGTCAGCTCGAGGGAGCCATGGAGAAACTCACCAGCCGCGAGCGGGACATCGTGGTGCGGTACTACGGTCTCAGCGGCGAGGAGAGTACCTCGCTGGAGGCCATCGGCGAGGATATCCATCTCTCTCGTGAGAGGGTCCGCCAGATCCGCAACGACGCCCTGCGGAAGATGCGTCACGCGGTGGCCGGAACGAACCTCACCGACTTCCTGAGCTGATGGGGATCCATCCACCAGAGGCGCACGCTCCCATCGGGCGTGCGCCTCTTGCTTTTCCACGGGAGGGTTCGCAGTTGGACGGAACGCGGGTGGAGATCCTCTATTTCGCCGAGGCGGCTCGCCGCGCGGGCACGCCGCGGGAAGAACTGCCGGCCCACGCCTTCACCACCCTCGGTGAGCTCCAGGACGAGCTCTTCCGGCGGCATCGCCGCCTGCAGGAGATGGCCGCCCACCTGGCGTGGGCGGTGGACGACGAGCTGGCGGATCCTTCGACCCCCATGGCTGGAGCTCGGCGGGTGGCGGTCCTGCCGCCGTTCAGCGGGGGTTGAGCGATGGGTGACCATGTGCTGCTGACAGCGAAGCCGCTCGATCCAGGTCGCCTGAGGGCCTGGGTGATGGGGGAGGAACGCGGGGCCGTCGTCGAGTTCAGCGGCATCGTCCGGCGCAGCGAGGAGGGACGACGGCTGCGGGCCATCGACTACGAGATCTACGAGGAGATGGCCGAGGGGACGCTCCATGGGCTCCTGGAGGAGGCCCATCGCCGCTGGGGCGAGTTCGATGCGGTCGTGGCCCATCGCAACGGCGTGGTCGAGGTGGGGGCGTGTGCGGTCTACATCGCCGTCTCGAGCGTTCACCGCGAGCGGGCCTTCCAGGTGTGCCGTTGGCTCATCGACGAGCTGAAGCAGCGGGCGCCCGTCTGGAAACGGGAGTTTCTGCCCGCCGATCCGCTCGGCGGGACTTGACACGGCCCAGGCGGGGGGATATCTATTTTCTTCTCCGGTGGGCGATTAGCTCAGCTTGGTCAGAGCGCTTGCTTGACATGTAAGAGGTCACTGGTTCAAGTCCAGTATCGCCCACCACCGACTTTCCGAAACCGCGTTCCCACCGGGGACGCCAGTGGGCCTGGTCGAGGCAAGGGTGAACCTCCGGGTTCGCCTTTGTCGTTTCTGCCCCCCGTGGGAAAGGACCTGGAGCATGGCAGAGGGAACCCTTCAACTGACCCTTCCCGATGGCCAGGCCATCGAAGTGCCCAAGGGCATCAGCGTGCGCGAGGCCATCGCGTCGATCGGCGCGGGTCTGGCCCGGGCCGCCGTGGCCGCGCGCGTCGACGGCCGTTACGAGCCCATGGACGAGCCACTCCAGAAGGATGCCACTCTCGAAGTGGTGACCCGCGACAGCGAGGACGGCCTCTACGTCCTGCGCCACAGCACCGCCCATCTGATGGCCTATGCCGTGCAGGAACTCTTTCCCGGCGCCCGTTTCGCCTTCGGTCCGCCGGTGGAGGACGGTTTCTACTACGACATCGAGGTCGACCGCCCCTTCACCGAGGACGATCTGGCGCGGATCGAAGAGAAGATGCGCGAACTGGCCGCCCGCAAACTGCCCATCACCCGTGAACGCCTCAGCCGGGAGGAGGCGCTCCAACGCTTCGGCGACCAGCCCTTCAAGGTGGAGCAGATCGAGGAGCTCGGTGACGCCCAGCTCTACGCCTACACCATGGGCGATTTCACCGACCTGTGCGAAGGCCCCCACCTGGAGAACACCGAACAGATCAAGGCATTCAAGCTGATGAGCGTGGCGGGCGCCTACTGGCGCGGCGACGAGAAGCGCGAACAGTTGCAACGCATCTACGGCACCGCATGGTTCTCCAAGAAGGACCTGAAGGCCTATCTGCAACGTCTGGAAGAGGCCAGCCGGCGGGATCATCGCAAGCTCGGCCGCGAACTCGATCTGTTCTCCATCCAGGACGAGGCCGGTGGGGGGCTGGCGTTCTACCACCCCAAGGGTTCCATCCTGCGGCGCGCCCTCATCGACTTCTGGGAGAAGGAGCACGTCGCCCACGGCTACGCCATGGTCGACACCCCTCACATCAGCCGGGGGCACCTGTGGCACACCTCCGGGCACATGGACTTCTACAAGGAGAACATGTACATCTTCGAGATCGAGGGGCAGGAGTACGTGGTCAAGCCGATGAACTGCCCTCTGCACATCCTCATCTACAAGAGGAAGCTGTGGAGCTACCGCGAACTGCCCGTGCGTTACGCGGAGATGGGGACCGTCTACCGCTACGAGCGCAGCGGTACCCTGCACGGCATGCTGCGGGTGCGCGGCTTCACCCAGGACGACGCGCACATCTTCTGCACCCCCGATCAGCTCGAGGACGAGATCCTCGGGGTCCTGAAACTGACCCGCCACATCCTCACCACCTTCGGCTTCAACGAGTTCCAGGTGGAGTTGTCCGTACGCGACCCGAAGAAGAAGGACAAGTACGCCGGATCGGATGAGGAATGGGAGATGGCCGAACGCTCGCTGGTGCGCGCGATCGAGGCCGAGGGCTTCCCCTACAAGCGGATGGAAGGGGAGGCGGTATTCTACGGTCCGAAGATCGATGTGAAGCTGGTGGACGCCCTGGGCCGGAAATGGCAGACCTCCACCTGCCAGTTCGACTTCAATCTGCCCCGGCGTTTCGGGGTGGACTACGTGGACGAGAACGGCGAGCGCAAGAACGTCTTCATGGTGCACCGGGCCATCTTCGGCTCGCTCGAGCGCTTCATCGGGATGCTCACCGAGCAGTACGCCGGCGATTTCCCGCTGTGGCTGGCCCCCATCCAGGCCCGGATCCTCACCGTGGGCGAGGAGTTCAACGACTATGCCCGGCAGGTCGAGGAGCGTCTGCAGGCGGCCGGGCTCCGGGTGGAGACCGATGCCCGAGGGGAGAAGATCGGCCGGAAGATCCGCGAGGCGGAGATGGAGAAGATCCCCTATATGCTCGTGATCGGGGCCAAAGAGCGGGATGCGGGCACCGTGGCGGTTCGCCGGCACGGACGGGGTGACCAGGGCGCCGTCGCCGTCGACGAGCTGCGCAGCAGCCTGCTTGACGAGGTGGCCGCTCGAAGCTAGATTGGCTGCTCGGCCCATCCCCTGGGGTTCCCAGGCTTCGATCGGGCCGGCCCGGACATTCGAAGAAGAAGAAGCGGTCTGCTTCTCACCCTGCGGAGGCGCCCCGGATGGGGGTCATCCAGCCGGGTTCCGGACACTCTCCAGGCGGAGCAGGTGTTCCACGTGACATGAGCAGACCGGGATGTCTGCTCTTTTTCCGTGCCCTCCGGTGCGTACCACAAGCGCGCGGAGACGCGGCGGAAGCGGGCAGAAATGGAGACGAAGGAGGTCTCGACATCGCGAAACCGTCATCGACGCCACAGACTCGGGTGAACTTCCAGATCCGCATTCCGCAGATCCGGGTGATCGACGAGGAGGGTGAACAGCTCGGGATCATGGATACCCGCGACGCCCTCGAGTTGGCTCAGGAGCGGGGCCTGGACCTGGTGGAGGTCGCTCCCACCGCCCGGCCCCCGGTGTGCCGCATCATGGACTACGGCCGCTTCCGCTACGAGGAGAGCAAGAAGCAGAAGAAGGCCAAGTCGAAGCAGCACCAGCAGAGGGTCAAGGTGATCAAGTTCCGTCCCAAGACGGAGGATCACGACTACCAGTTCAAGAAGCGGCACATCCTCGAGTTTCTCGAGGCCGGCGACAAGGTGAAGGTGATCGTCCAGTTCCGGGGCCGTGAGATGGCGCACCAGGAGAGGGGCATGATGGTCATCACGCGCCTGTTGGAAGATCTGGACGAGGCGGCCCTCGTGGCCGACCCGCCCAAGATGGAGGGCAACACGCTCAGCCTGATGCTGATGCCCCCCACTCGGAAGAAGTAGAACCCCGCGGGAGGGCGCCTGGCGCGTTCCCGCTCATGAGGAGAGGCACCATGCCGAAAATGAAGTCGAACCGAGCCGCCGCGAAGCGGTTCCGGAAGACGGGCAGCGGCAAGATCCGCCGCCAGAAAGCCTATCACGGACATATCTTCACGAAGAAGACCACGAAGCGGAAGAGAAACCTGCGCCAGCTCACCTTGGTGGCTTCCGTCGACGAGAGCCGTGTCAAGAAGATGCTCGCGGGCGGCTGATCGCCCCGCGTAAGGAGGAAGGTTCGACCATGTCTCGTGCAACGAACAACCCGGCCAGTCGCGCCCGACGCAAGAAGGTTCTCGATCGGGCCCGCGGATACTATGGCGGCCGCAGCAAACTGAACCGCACCGCTCAGGAAACCGTCGACCGGGCCCTGGCCTACGCCTACCGTGACCGCCGGACGAAGAAGCGTGACTTCCGCAGACTGTGGATCACCCGCATCAACGCGGCGGCCCGTCTGCACGGCCTCAGCTACAGTCGTCTCATCCGCGGTCTGAAGGCCGCCCATATCGAGATCGACCGGAAGATCCTGGCCGACCTGGCCGTCCGCGACGAGCAGAGCTTCGCCAAGATCGCCGAGACGGCGAAGGCGCATCTCTGAGCGGATCTCCGGTGGGGGAGGATGATCTCGGCGACAACGCCCCGGGCCATCGGCTCTCGGGGCGGTCGTTCCTGAAGGAGGGGGAAGGATGCAAGGGGAGATCGAAGCGATCGTCAGTAGCGCACGAAGCGAGATCGCCTCGGCCGGCGAGCTCGATGCCCTCGAGCGCGTGCGGGTGCGCTTCCTCGGACGCAAGGGGGAACTCACCCTCCTGCTGCGCGGTCTCAAGGAACTCCCGGCCGAGGAACGGCCGGCGGCGGGGCAGGCGCTCAACCGGGCCAAGAACGAAGTGGAGGGCCTCATCCAGGCCCGCCGCGAGGAACTGGAGGAGGGAAGCCTGGAGGTCGACGGCCGCTGGGACCTGACCCTTCCGGGACGCCGTCCGCATTCGGGTTCGCGCCACCTCATCCACCAGACCATCGAGCGCATCTGCGACATCTTCCACGGCATGGGCTACACGCGCGCCGACGGGCCCGATGTCGAACTCGATGCCCTGAACTTCACCGCGTTGAACTTCCCCGACGACCATCCCAGCCGCGATCTGCAGGACACCTTCTACATCAACGACGAGGTCGTCCTGCGGACGCAGACCTCGCCGGTGCAGGTGCGGTACATGCGGGAGCACACGCCGCCCATCGCCATCGTCGCGCCCGGAAGGGTGTACCGCCAGGAGCAGCCGGACGCCAGCCACGCGGCCGAGTTCTTCCAGATCGAGGGGCTCTTCGTCGACCGCGCCGTGTCGATGGCCGACCTGAAGGCCACGGTCCTGGCCTTCGTGCGTGAGTTCAGCGGAGAGGACGAGCCGCGACTGCGTTTCCGTCCGCACTTCTTCCCCTTCACCGAACCGAGCGTCGAGGTCGATCTGTGGTGGCAGGGCAAGGATGGAAAGGGCGCCTGGCTGGAGATCATGGGGGCCGGCATGGTCCATCCCCACGTCTTCGCCAACTGCGGCTATCCGGAGGATGCCTACACCGGATTCGCCTTCGGGATGGGGATCGACCGGCTGGCGATGGTGGCCGCGGCCATTCCCGACATCCGCCTGCTCTACGACAACGATATCCGTTTCCATCGCCAGTTCCCGGGTTGAGTCGAGGGGGTCATCGTGAAGCTCTCCGTCGAGTGGTTGCGTGAACTGGTGGATCTTCCCGAGTCCATCGATACCCTGTGCGAGGATCTCACCCTGCTGGGCCTCGAAGTCGAACGGGTGGATGAAGTGGGAGAGAGTTTCCCCGGTGTGGTGGTGGGCTATGTGGTCGAGAGCGGGCCGCATCCCAACGCCGACCGTCTGAGTGTGTGCCGCGTCGACACCGGCGACGGCGAAGTTCCGGTGGTGTGCGGGGCGCCCAACGTCCGCAAGGGCTTGAAGGTCGCCTTCGCGAAGGTCGGAGCGGTCCTGCCCGGCGATTTCCGGATCAAGAAGAGCCGCATCCGCGGAGAGACCTCCGAGGGGATGATCTGCAGCGAGAAGGAGCTGGGCCTGGGCGAGGGCCACGAGGGCATCCTCGAGCTGGACGACGACGCTCCCCTGGGAGCGTCGGCCGACGAGCTCTTCGGCTGGAAGGACACCTGTATCGAGATCGAGGTCACGCCCAACCGTCCCGACTGGCTCAGCCATATCGGCGTGGCGCGCGAGCTGGCCGCCTACTACCAGACCGAGCTGCGGGTGCCGGCATTGAAGGGCGCGGTCGAGGTGGCCGATGAGGACGAGGGCTGGCGCGCGGTGTGCGACGACGCCGACGGCTGTCCCCGTTACACCGGACGCATCATCCATGGCATCGGGCCTTCGGAGACCCCGGAGTGGATGCGCCGCCGCCTGCTGGCGATCGGCCAGCGCCCGATCCACCCGGTGGTCGACTGCAGCAACTACGTGCTCTACGAGTGTGGACAGCCCAACCACGCCTTCGATCTCTCACGCCTGGAGGGCAGGACGATCCACGTGCGGCGCGCCGCCGAGGGCGAGCGTCTGGTGACCCTGGACGGGGAGGAGCGCGAGCTCACACCCCGGCACCTGGTCATCGCCGACGAGAAGAAGGCCGTCGCCCTGGCCGGGCTGATGGGGGGCGAGGGCACCCAGGTCTCCGAGGAGACCATCGATCTGCTCCTGGAGGTGGCCTCCTTCGATCCGGGGACCATCCGCACCATGCGGCGCGATCTGGTCATGAGCACCGATGCTTCCTACCGCTTCGAGCGCGGCTGCGATTTCGAGATCGTCCCCTGGGCGCAGCAGCGGCTGACGGACCTGATCACCGAGGTATGTGGGGGAGAGGGGCGGCCGGTGGCCTTCGAGGGGCGGGGGACGCCCCCGCCTGCGCCACGGCGCTTCCAGTTGAGGATCACCCAGATCCGGCGCGTGCTGGGGATCGAGATCGGCGACGAGGAGACCGCCGGTCTCCTGCAGCGGCTGGAGATCCCGGCCCGCATCCTCGACCGTTCCGGTGCGGCCGTTGCCTCCGGAGAGGGCTCGGCGTCGCCCCTGGAGGGCGACGGGGCGGTGCTCGAGGTCGAACAGCCTTCCTTCCGCAAGGACCTGCTCGAGGAGATCGACGCCATCGAAGAGGTGGCGCGCCTGTACGGCTACGACCGCATCCCCATCCACGAGCGGGCTCCGATGCTGCGTCCGGCCGAGCGGACGGCGAAGGAATCGCTCATGGACCGGCTGCGCGAGCACCTGGCCTCCTCGGGATTCCACGAGGTGATGGGCTCGTCCTTCATGGAAGCGGCCGACCCCGACCGCCTGGGTCTGGCCGAGGACGACCGGCGGCGTGATCGTCTGCAGGTGTTGAATCCCCTGGTGGCGGGTGAGGGATACCTGAAATCGATCTCCCTGCCGGAGATGTTGCGCACCGTCGACCGCAACCGCCGGCGGGGATGGACACGGCCCATCCGCCTCTTCCAGATCGACCGCTGTTTCCTGGCCCGTGAGGGGGAGCTTCTCCCCGATGAGCCCGAGTCGCTGGTGCTGTTGTGGGCGGGACCGCCCGAAGAGATGCACTTCTCGCGCACGACGCGCAAACTCGATCCCTACGACGCGCTCGGTGACGTGGGCGTCCTCCTGGAGAGGCTTGCCATCGATGCCCGCGTCGAGGCCGGCGCCGGTGAGGCGTTCCTGGCCGAGCAGGTGTCGGCGCGCTTCCTCGCCGACGGAAGGGAAGTGGGACGTCTCGGCCTGGTCCACCCGGCCGTCCTGCGCCGTTTCGAACTCGAGGGACCGGTCTTCTGGGCGGAGTTCCCGCTGGCGACGCTCATCGAGCTTCTTCCCGCCCAGCTCCGCTATCGTCCCATCCCGGTGTATCCACCCGTGCGCCGTGACCTGAGCCTGGTGGTGCCCGCGGGCGTCGACTACGCCCAGGTGGCCGCCGTCCTCGAAGAGGCCGGCGGGGAGATCCTCGAGAGCCATGAGGTCTTCGACGTGTATGAGGGCAAGGGGATCGAGAAGGGCAGCCGGGCCGTCGGCGTTCGCCTGGTGCTGCGAAGTGCGAAGGGCACCTTGAAGGACCGGCGGGTCGATCTGATCATCGCTTCGATGCTCGAGCGGCTGGACGCCGCTCTGGGGGTGAAGCTGCGCGCGGGCTGAGGACGGGGCGGAGCCAAATCCCGGCAGCGGCGGCGGACGCAGCACGAGCGGACTTGCCCGCGGCCGCCGCGCGGGCTTAAGCTCGAATCCGTGGAGTGCCCATTCCGACCGGGAGGATCGCATGGAGCCGGGAGTGACCACCGTCACCATTTACGGCCAGGAATACAGCGTACGCGGGGGAGAGGATCCACAGTACGTGCGCGAGATCGCCGCCTACGTGGATGAACGCATGCGGGAGATCTCTTCGGCGAGCGGACAGATCACCTCGCTCAGGGTGGCGATCCTTGCGGCCTTGAACATCACCGACGAGCTTTTCCAGCAGAGGGAGGGGCTTCAGCGGACGCGCAAGGAAGTGAGATCGAGGACCCTGAAGCTCTTGAAGACCCTGGAGAAGGGGTCGGTCTGAGAGCGTTCCATCCCGTGCGGCCGGGCCGGATCCGATGGCCGCGAGGGACAGGTGCTGAAGAGGTGGGGACGAAGATCGCACCGGCCGGCGTCGGCGGCCCCGCTTCCAGTGAATGGAGATGCCCTGCCGCGTTGGTGATGCACCGACGTTTTTGAGCCAACAAGTTGACCTCGGAGGTTCCACTTCGTGAACGGGTAGGCCAAGTCCTGCGAAAGGAAAGGCTGAAGATCACGACGGGGCTTCCCCTTGAACCGAATGGTTCAAAAGGTCTCGTGCACACGGCCCGGCGGGGCCGTCTCCTCTTGCTGGAAGGGATGGCATGCGGGTTTTCTTCATCGGCGACATCGTGGGGCGGCCCGGTCGGGAGGCGGTACGTGCCCTGTTGCCGGAGGTGCGGGCCGCCTATGCGCCCGATCTGGTGGTGGCGAACGTGGAGAACGCCGCCTCGGGCTTCGGCCTGACCCCTTCGGTGGCGCAGGAGATCCTCGAGGCCGGAGTCGACCTGATGACCGGCGGCAATCACCTGTGGGACCGCCGGGGCAGCGAGGAATACATCGCCGGGGAGAGCCGGCTGGTGCGGCCGGCCAACTACCCGGACCAGGTTCCGGGGAATCGCTATCTCATCCACGATCTGAAGGGCGTGCGCGTGGCCCTGCTGAACCTGCAGGGCCGTGTCTTCATGCCTCCCATCGACTGCCCCTTCCGCGCCTTCGATGTGCTGTACGAGGAGCTCCGCGATTCGTGCGACATCATCCTGCTCGATTTCCACGGCGAGGCCACCAGTGAGAAGAAGGCGATGGCCCTGTACTGCGACGGCCGGGCGACCGCGGTCGTGGGTACCCATACCCATGTGCCCACCGCAGACGAATGCATCCTTCCCGGAGGGACGGCCTTCGTGAGTGACCTGGGCATGACCGGTCCCTACGACTCGGTCATCGGCATGGACCGCGAAGGGGTGATGGAGCGCTTCCTCACCGGCATGCCCCGGCGTTTCGAGGTCGCCCGGGGCGACCTGCGTCTGAGCGGACTGATCGTCGACTTCGACGAGAACGATGGACGCGCGCGTTTCGTCCAGCGTGTCCACGAGAGGGTGTCCGAAAGGAACGATTGATGAGTGCATCGATTCTGGACGGGAAGGCCCTTGCGGCGGACATCCGGCGGCGTCTGACGGAGACCGTGGCCCGGCGTGTGGAGGCCGGTCTGCGCCCGCCCTCCCTGCGCGTCATCCTGGTCGGGGACGATCCGGCCAGTGCGATCTACGTGCGCAACAAGGAGAAGGCCGCGGCCAAGGTGGGCATCACCGGAGATGTCGAGAGCCTCGCTGCGGACAGCTCGGCCGAAGAGCTGCGGCAGAGGGTGGAGGCGGCCAACGCCGATCCGGGGGTCGACGGCCTGTTGGTGCAGCTTCCGCTGCCCGAGCAGATCGACCCGGCCCAGGTGCGCTCGTGGATCGACCCGGAGAAGGACGTCGATGGCCTTCATCCCGAGAACGTCGGTCTGCTGGCCAGCGGCGAGCCGCGCTTCGTTCCCTGTACCCCGGCGGGTTGTCTGGCCCTGCTGCAGGCCAACGGCATCGAGGTCTCCGGCCGCAGGGTGCTCATCATCGGCCGTTCCCTCATCGTCGGACGACCCCTGGCGAACCTGCTGTCGATGAAGGGCGTCGACGCGACGGTCACCATCTATCACTCGCGCAGCCGCGATCTGGAAAGGCTCGGGCCGCAGGCGGAGATCATCGTGGCCGCCGCCGGACAGGCCGAATTCCTGCGGGCCGAGCACGTGGCCGAAGGAGCCGTGGTCGTCGACGTGGGGATCCACCGGGTGGACGATCCCGCTGCACCCAAGGGTTACCGCCTCACCGGCGACGTGCATCCGGAGGTGCGGGAGAAGGCATCGTGGATCTCCCCGGTTCCCGGCGGCGTCGGACCGATGACCATCGCCATGTTGCTGAAGAACACCGTCGATGCGCACGGACGCAGGATGGGGGTCGATGGTGATGGATGAGGCCACCCTCTCCGCTTCGCTCAAGCGCGAAGCCGAGGCGTTCGAGCAGCGCATCGAGGCGCACTTCCGCGGACAGCCCGGGCCCTCCGGCCGCCTGGAGGAGGCCATGCGCTACAGTCTCCTGGCGGGGGGCAAACGGCTCCGGCCCATCCTGTGCCTGTGGACCTGCGACGCGGCGATGCGGGGAAGGGGGAACGGGGACGCGCCGGAGCGGAGCGAGGCGGTCTGGAAGGCGGCCCTGGCGCTGGAGATGCTGCACACCTACAGCCTCATCCACGACGACCTGCCCGCCATGGACGACGACGATCTGCGGCGTGGCCAGCCCTCCTGCCACCGCCGTTTCGACGAGGCCACCGCCATCCTCGCCGGCGACGCCCTGCAGACGGAGGCCTTCGATCTGCTCTCGCAGATCGACGACCCGCGGCTGTCACGGGAGTGCACACGCCGTCTGGCCCGCGCCTCGGGACGCTGGGGCATGGTGGCCGGGCAGCAGTGGGACATCGATACGACCGGCGGAGCTCTAGACCTGACACTATCCTACGAGCAGATCTTCAAGTTGATTCACCGGCTCAAGACGGGCGCCCTCATCGGGGTGAGCATGGCGCTGGGAGCGGCCTGCGCCGGCCTGGAGCCATCGGAGGTCGACCGGGTGGAGGAAGGCGGGCGCCTGCTCGGGGAGGTCTTCCAGATCGTCGACGATCTGCTCGACGAGACCTCCAGCACCGAGGAGCTGGGCAAGAGCGCGGGCAAGGACCGCGAGCAGGGAAAGCTCACGGCGCCACGGGTGCTCGGACGGGAGAAGAGCCGGGGACGTGCCCATGCCCTGCAGGAAGAGGCGATGGCGATCCTCGAACCCGTGTTGAGCCACTCGGAGGAGCTGGAGGGCCTGTGTCGCAGGCTGATCGATCGTGAACGCTGAGAACTGGACCCAACCGCTGAAGTGGCCCCCGTGGCTGTACGTCTTCGCCGTGGCCGCCCTGGTGCAGTTCATCAAGTTCATCGTGTATTCGACGCTGCGCCGGCGTCCCGACTTCCGGGCGCTCTTCTCCTCCAATGGGCTGCCCAGCCTGTACGCGGTGGTGTTGGGCTGCCTGGTGACCCTGACCTGGCGGGTGGGCGGACCGGAGGATCCGGCCTACAACGCGGTGCTCATCTATTCGGGCATCATCCTGCACGACGCGATGAAGGTGAAGGGGCGGGTGGAGCAGGGAAACCGCATGGCCTTGCTGGTGGCCGACGGCTGGGCCGCGCACCACTTCCGCTCGGTCCGCTGGAGGGAATGGTTGCTTCCCCTCAGTTCGCGGCGCAGCCACCGGCCCGTGCATGTCCTCATCGGGCTGGTGGTGGGGGTGTCCCTGGGACTCCTTCACGGCTGAGCCGTGCGCTTGGCGGGAGGGCCCCGCTGCGATAGACTGGTTCGAGAGTTGAAGGAGTACCATGGATCGCCCTGAAATCCTGCCCACCATCGAATCACCCGATCAGGTGTCCGGGCTCAGTCCGGCCGAGCTGCGCCAGCTCGCCCAGGAGCTGCGGGCGGAGATCCTGCGGGTGGTCAGCCAGGTGGGTGGACATCTGGGGGCCAGTCTCGGAGTGGCCGAACTCACCGTGGCCCTGCACCACTGCTTCGATTCACCGAAGGACAAGATCGTCTGGGATGTCGGTCATCAGGCCTACGGCCACAAGCTCTTGACGGGCCGGCGCGAGCAGTTCTCGACCATCCGGCAATGGGGCGGTATCTCCGGCTTCCCGCACCGGGAGGAGAGTCCGCACGACGCCTTCGGGGTGGGTCACGCCTCGACTTCCATCTCGGCGGCCTTGGGCTTCTGCAAGGCCCGCGACCTGAGGCGGGAGCGTCACCATGTGATCGCGGTCATCGGCGACGGCGCCCTCAGTGGGGGCATCGCCTACGAGGGCATGAACAACGTGGGCCAGCTGGAGACCGATCTCATCGTCATCCTCAACGACAACGAGATGTCCATCTCCCCGAACGTGGGGGCGATGAGCCGCTATCTCACGCAGATCACCACCGGCGGCGTGTACACGCGCATGGAGGCGGAGATCTTCCGGCTGCTGGGCAAACTGCCGGCTGGGGAGAAGGCGCAGAACCTGGCCGGGCGCATCAAGGAGGCCCTGAAGAACTTCATGGTCCCCGGTCAGCTCTTCGAAGCGATGGGCTTCCGCTACTTCGGGCCGCTCGACGGGCACGACATCGACCTTCTCGTGGACACCTTCGAGCACGTCAAGAAGATGAAGGGTCCCATCCTCATCCATCTCATCACCCGCAAGGGCAAGGGCTACAGCTTCGCCGAGAAGGACGCGGCCCGGTACCACGGGGTGGCCAGCTTCGATCCCAAGGAGGGGGTCAAGGGCAACACGGACAGCTCTTCACCTCCAAGTTTCACCTCGGTCTTCGGGAAGACCCTCACCGAGATGGCCCGCTCGGACCGGCGGATCGTGGCGATCACCGCGGCCATGCCCGACGGAACCGGCCTGAACCACTTCGCCGCGGCTCTGCCCGACCGCTTCTTCGACGTCGGCATCGCCGAGCAACACGCCGTCACCTTCGCGGCGGGCCTGGCCTGCCGCGGAATGAAGCCGGTGTGCGCGATCTATTCCACCTTCCTCCAGCGCGCCTACGACCAGGTGATCCACGATGTGGCCCTGCAGAAGCTCAATGTCTTCTTCGTGCTCGACCGGGGCGGGTTGGTCGGAGCGGACGGTGCCACCCACCACGGCGTCTTCGATCTGAGTTATCTGCGGGCCGTTCCGGGCATGGTGATCATGACGCCCAAGGACGAGATGGAACTGCGGCAGATGGTGGCCACCGGGCTCGCCTACGACGAGGGCCCGATCGCCCTGCGCTTTCCGCGGGGCAAGGGCCTGGGTGTGCCGATGGAGGAGGAGGTCGAACCCCTTCCGATCGGCAAGGCCGAGGTCCTTCGCCAGGGTGACGATGTCCTCCTGCTCGCCGTGGGCAACATGGTGGAGGCCGCCCGGCAGGCGGCCCGCCTCCTGGACGAGCGTGACATCGGCTCGACGGTGGTCAACGCCCGCTTCATCAAGCCGCTGGACACCGAACTCATCCTGCAGTCGTCGGTCCGGCACCGGCTCGTGGTGACGATCGAGGAGAACGCCCTGCAGGGAGGATTCGGTTCGGCGGTTCTCGAGTGCCTGCACGAGGGCCTGGAGCGGCCGCCGCGCGTGCTGCGTCTGGGCATTCCCGACCACTTCGTCCAGCACGGCGACCCGGCGATCCTCCGCCAGGAGGTGGGGCTGGTTCCCGAGGACATCGCCGCCGACATCCTCGCCGTCCTCGACCGCGAGGGACGGCGGATCGATCTCGCCCACCACCGGCGCAAGGGCCGGGAAAGCCTCTGAAGCCGAGGAGCCGCGCCTTGTTCTCTCGCATCGGTCTCATCGCCAATCTCAGCAAAGCCATCGTGCGCGAGGGCGTGCATGTCTGCCGCCGCGAACTTCTCTCCCGCGGTATCCAGCCGCTCCTGGGAGAGGGTCTGGCCCGTGAACTCTCGCTGGAGGGACCGACGGTCAAGGTCGAGGAGATGGGGGAGAACGTCGATGCGGTCATCACCCTCGGTGGGGACGGAACCTTCCTGCGGGGCGCGCGCCTGGTGGCCGGATACGGGGTTCCGCTCCTGGGGATCAACCTGGGCAGTCTGGGCTTCCTGGCGGAGGTACGCTACGAGGAGATCGGCGAGGCGATCGACATGCTCGCCGAGGGGAACTACCACCTGGAGAAACGAAGGCGCGTCACCGCCTCGGTCATCCGCGATGGAGAGACCGTCTGCGAGGTGACCGCGCTGAACGACGCAGTGCTGAACATGGGCTCGACCCCGAGGGTCCTCGATCTGGAGGTGACCGTCGGGGAGACCTCCGTGGGGCGGTACCTCGCCGACGGCCTGATCGTGGCCACCCCGACCGGCAGTACCGCCTATTCCCTCTCCGCCGGCGGTCCCATCGTGGATCCGTCGGTGGATGCCCTGGTGGTCACACCCATCTGCCCGCACAGTCTGGCGGTCCGTCCTCTCCTCATCGATCATCACCACCTCCTGGAGATCCGTCTGCACGATTGTCCCGACGGCCTGCTGTCGGCCGACGGTCAGGTGTCCCACCACGTGGAGACCGGCGATCGCATCGTCTACCGCCGGGCGCACGATCCCGCCTACATCATCCGCCTCCCCAAACGCGATTTCTTCCAGATCGTCCAGGAGAAGCTGCGGTGGGGCGGCACGCCGCGCTCCTTCAACGAAGGACGCGATGGAGGCGATCTCGGCGAGGGGAACGACCTTGCTCCGTGAAATCCGCTTGAAGAATCTGGCCATCGCCCGCGACGTCACCGTTCCGCTCAGCGGCGGGCTCAACGTCCTCACCGGAAGCACCGGGGCGGGAAAGTCGCTGGTGGTGCAGGCCGTCCGCTGGCTGCGCGGCGAGAAGACCGACGAGACCCTCATCCGCCGCGGCGAGGAGAAGTCCTCGGCCGAGGCGGTCTTCGACCTCTCCGGCCGGGACGACCTCCTGCGGGTGCTGACCGAGCTGGGTCTGGAGCCGGGCGAGGACGGACTGCTCACCCTTCGCCGTGAGCTGCGGCGCAACGGGAAGTCGGCTGCCTTCGTGGACGGGCGCCGCACCTCGGCCGCCCACCTCTCCCGCATCTGTTCGCAGCTCCTGCAGTTGCAGAGCCAGCACCAGCAGACCAAGCTGCTGGATCCTTCGGCCCATGTCCGCCTCCTCGACGACTGCGGGGTCGATCCCGGCCTGCGCGAGGAGTGGAGGCAGGCATGGAAGGAGTGGCGGATGCGACGGGAGGAGATGGAGACGTGGCGCCGCCGCAATGAGGCCTTCCAGGCCCAGCGTGAGATCTACGAGTACCAACGCCGGGAGCTCGAGGAGGCCGCCCTGGTCGAAGGCGAGATGGAAGCCCTGCGCGAGCGCGTCGCCCTGGCAGCGGGAGGCGCACGACTGCTGGAGGCCGCCCAGGAGGCGAACCAGCTCCTCGATGGGGAGGAGAGCGGAGCGCTGGGGCAGATCACAGCGGCGGCGGCCCGCCTGGCCGGGCTTCCCCCGGACATCGAGGTCTTCAGCGAGAGCGGCGAGCTCTTGATGCAGGCGGAGGAGCTGGTGCTCGACGCGGCACGCCAGCTCGAACGCTTCCTGGACGCGGCCCATTTCGACCCGGCCCAGCTCGATGCCGACCAGGCGCGCCTGGCCCGTCTGGAGGAACTCACCCGCAAGTACGGACGCAGCGAACACGAGTTGATCGCCTACCTCCAGGAGCTGCAGGAGCGGCTGGCGGAGAACGCAGCTTCCGGTGAGCCCCCGGCCGAGCTGGCGAAGGCCCTGCAGCAGGCGACCGAGCGTCTGCAGTCGGCGGCGAGCGCATTGAGCAAGGCCCGGCGGAAGGTCGCCCGGAGCGTGGCGCGTCAGGCTGCTGTCCTGCTGGGGGAGCTGGGCATGCCCCAGGCCGAGCTGAGCTTCGCGCTCACCCCCCGGAGCGACCCGGAGGGAGAGCTGCGGGTTGGTGGCAGCCGGGTCCATGCCCATCGGGACGGTCCGGAGAGGGTCCAGCTCCTGGTGCGGGCCAACCCCGGGGAGAGCCTGGCCCCGCTGGAGAAGGCGGCCAGCGGAGGCGAGCTCAGCCGGATCGGTCTCATCCTCCGCAGCCTCGCCGTCCAGGGACGTCAGCCGGCCCTGCTGGTGCTCGACGAGGTGGACGCCGGGGTGGGGGCCGATCTGGGGCCGGCGATCGCCCGGCGGCTCGCCGCCCTGTCCACCAGTGTCCAGATCCTGGCCATCACCCATCTGCCGGCGGTGGCGGCGGTGGCCCGCCAGCACCTGCTCGCCACCAAGGATCAGCGCGGCGAACGCACGTTGAGCCGGGTCGAGCCCGTCTTCGGGAAGGAACGCCTGGCCGAGTTGACCCGCATGATCGGCGGAGCCCGCAGGGAAGCGGAGATACTGGCCCAATCGCTCCTGGCCGAAGCGGGCGGGACGCAGCAGGTGTGAGGTCGGTGGAGGCCTGGGTGGGGGAGCAGGGCTTGCCGGGACGATCGCCTTTTGCCATATTGGCAGCGGCGCGCGAAGTGGCTTTCGCGCGCTGCGCTTTGTTTTGCGCGCCCGTAGCTCAGTCGGATAGAGCGTCGGTCTCCGGAACCGAAGGCCACAGGTTCGAATCCTGTCGGGCGCGCCAGCCATCTCCATCCCTCGTCCTCTCCGGACGAGCGTTGCCCGATGGCGTCGAGGGTTCCCGGCACGAGGTCGATCCGGCTCATGGGTCTCGTTCGTCTTCTTCTGCTGGTGCTGGGCTTCCTGGCCCTGCGGCGGGTCGTTTCGTGGTTCAGCCGGCCCTGGGCGTCCATGAGAGGGGCGCCACCGCGCCCGAAGGCGCCGCCGAGGTCTTCCCTGGAGGACGATCTGCAGATCGACCAACCCATCGAGGAGGCGGAGTTTGAAGAGCTTCCTCACGACCGGCCGTAGCGGCCGTCGGACCGACAAGCTCAAGGAGAAGTACCGCTCGCGCTTCAAGGGTGGTCCCCTGAATAGCGGAAACCGCAGTCTGGCCCGATACCGCCGCAATCGCCAGCTTCTCGCCCGAGAGAGCATCTCGGCCATCCTGTGGGTGGCCATCGCGGTCATGCTCGTGCCCCTGGCGCGCTCGCTGTGGCACGTTTCCCGGGCTCATCTGAGCGATCAGCCCCTGCTGTGGCAGGCGGCCCTGCCCGCCGTGGCGGCCGGAGCCATGGTCTTCTGCCTGTTGCGGGCCCGGGCGGGATGGCGGGAGATGCGCGAACTCCGGCGGGAACAGGCCGAGCTCCTGAGACACTTGAGGGCCGAGATCGGCGAGGACGGCGGCTGAGAGGGCCTCCCGAGGCACGCGAGTTGCTTGTTTTCGCTCGCGAGGGCGCCATTGGGGCGCCCGCCAGGGACGTCCATGAAAACCAACGACACCAGCCGCTGGGAACGCCTCTTCGAGGCGGTCCACGAACTCTCCGTTCTGATCAGCACCGGTCCCCACCGGGAAGATCAGATCCTCGAGAGGATCCTGCGCAGCTCCATCTTCCTGCTCGACGCGCGTTTCGCCCATCTCCTGCTGGTCGAGGACGACCGGATCCGGCGCTACGTCCTGTCCCAGGACGAGCCCAACCGGGAGATGTTGAGCGTCCAGGTGCTGCCGCGTACCTCGAACCTGGTGAAATGGATCCAGCAGGAACAGGCGGACGCCATCCTGTCGCCGCCGGAGATGTTCTTCGAGGACGAGTTCCCGCTGGGTCTGGAGAGCGAGCGCGGCACGCCCCTGTCCTTCCCGCTCCGGGCGGGAGGAAGGGTACACGGTGTCCTCATGGTCTTCCCGCGGGCGGGAAGCTACACCGCTGAGGACGTGAAGATCCTGAACTATCTGGCCAATCAGGCAGCGGTCGTCCTGGAGCACACCCGCCTGTACCACCGGCTGGAGATCGAGGCCACCACCGACGGTCTGACCGGGCTGTACAACTACCGCTACTTCATGGAGGCCCTGAGCCGCGAGATCAAACGTGCCGGCCGCTTTTCCGAACCCTTCGCCGTGGTCATGGTTGATGTCGACAATCTCAAGGAATACAATGACGAGCACGGTCATCTGGCGGGAAGTGCGGCGCTCAGGGAGATGGGACAGATCATGAAGGCCGATGCGCGGGAGATCGACATCATCGCCAAGTACGGGGGCGACGAGTTCAGTTGGATCCTCCCGAACACCGATGGAGAAGGAGCGTTGACCTTCACCCGACGGATGCTGCAGAAGGTGGCCGCCCACGATTTCAAGAACGACAGCCAGCGGCATCTGACGATCAGCGCCGGCATCGCACTCTTTCCCCACGACGGAGACGATCCCCGCACCCTGCTCAACCGTGCGGACGACCGGCTGTACGCGGCCAAGGCCGCGGGCCGCAACCAGGTGAAAGCCCCCGAATTCTCCATTTCCGACCCGGCTCTGTTCCCGAAGGATTGATCCATGCCCTTGCGCGACAAACTCCAGGACGGCACCGCCCGGCTGGCCGTCATCGGACTGGGATACGTTGGTCTGCCGCTGGCGGTCGAATACGCGCTCAGCGGCTTCCACGTGGTGGGCATCGACGTGGACGCCTCCAAGGTCGAACGTCTCAACCGGGGCGAGAGCTACGTGGGCGATGTCCCCTCCGGGACCCTGGCTCCGCTGGTCGAGAAGGGCCTCTTCGAGGCCACGACCGACTTCTCGGTGCTTCGATCGTGTGACAGCGTCAACATCTGCGTTCCCACTCCGCTGTCGAAGACCCGCGATCCGGACATCAGCTACATCGACGCCGCGGTCGCCCGCATCGCCGAGAACCTGCATCCGGGCATGCTGGTCATCCTGGAGAGCACGACCTATCCCGGCACCACCGAGGAGGTCATCCTTCCCCGTCTGCAGAAGGGCGGTCTGAAGGTGGGGGAGGACTTCTTCCTGGCCTTCTCGCCCGAGCGGGTCGACCCGGGCAATCCCAAGTACGGCACCAAGAACATCCCGAAGGTGGTCGGAGGCGTCACGCCTCGCTGCACCGAGGTGGCGGCGGCCCTGTACCGGGCCGCCCTCAGCGAGGTGGTGGAGGTCTCCACCGCCCGGGTGGCCGAGACGGTCAAGCTCCTGGAGAACACCTTCCGCAGCGTGAACATCGGCCTGGTGAACGAGATGGCCCAGCTCTGCCGCAAACTCGGCATCGACGTGTGGGAGGTCATCGACGCCGCGGCGACCAAGCCCTTCGGCTTCATGCCCTTCTACCCAGGGCCCGGCTTGGGAGGGCATTGCATCCCGATCGATCCGTTCTACCTGAGCTGGAAGGCGCGTGCCCACGGTTTCGAGGCCCGCTTCATCGAACTGGCCGGCGTGGTCAATGCCAGCATGCCGCCCCTGGTGGCCCGGCTGGTGACCGAGGCCCTCAACGATCTCGAGCGCCCGGTCCGGGGAAGCCGCATATTGGTGGTGGGGGTGGCCTACAAGGCGGGGATCTCCGACACCCGTGAATCCCCGGCCCTGGACGTGATGACCGAGCTGAAGGCGATGGGTGCGGAGATCTCCTGGTACGATCCCCATGTCGTGGGCGAGTTGCCCGGTGTCGACGGGGTCACCCGCCTCGACGAGTACTCGGCGCAGACCCTCGGCCGATTCGACTGCGCGGTCATCACCACCGCGCACCGAGAGGTCGATCACACCCTGCTGGTCGAGCACTGCCGGCGCGTGGTGGACACCCGCAACGCACTGGGCAAGATGGCCTCGGATCGAATCTGTCGTCTCTGAGCCACCTTCCGGAGGAAGACATGTCACGAGTTCTCGTCACCGGCGGAGCCGGCTTCATCGGATCGCACATCGCCCAGGCCCTCCTCGGGAGGGGGGACGAGGTGCGGATCCTCGACGACTTCTCCACCGGCTACGAACGAAACGTGGAAGCGGTGGGACCGGTCGAGCTCATCCGCGGGAGTGTCACCGATCTGCCTACGGTACGCGAGGCGGTCGAGGGCTGTGACTACGTCTATCACGAAGCGGCCCTGGCCTCGGTGCCGCGCAGCATCGACGATCCGCTCTCGAGCAACGAGGTCAACGTCCAGGGCACCCTGAACGTGCTGGTGGCGGCCCGGGACGCCGGCGTGAAGCGCCTGATCTACGCCGCCTCGTCCTCGGCCTATGGGGACAGTGAGGTCCTTCCCAAGGTGGAGACCATGAAGGAGGCGCCCAAGTCGCCGTATGCGGTGGCCAAGCTGGCCGGCGAGCACTACGTATCGGTCTTCGCCCAGGTCTACGGCATGCAGACCCTCTCCCTGCGCTATTTCAACGTCTTCGGCCCGCGCCAGGACCCGGACAGCCCCTACGCGGCCGTCATCCCGCTCTTCATCGATGCCATCCTGGAGGGGCGGGCTCCGACCATCCACGGCGACGGGGGCCAGTCCCGCGACTTCACCTACATCGACAACGTGGTCCACGCCAACCTGCTGGCCCTGGAGGCGCCGAAGCTCTCCGGCGAGGTGGTCAACGTGGCCCTGGGCGAGAGGATCACCCTCAACCGCCTCTATGAGGAACTCGCCTCCATCATCGGAAGCGACGTGGAAGCGGTGCATGGGCCTCCCCGGGTGGGTGACGTGCGCCACAGCCAGGCCGATATCGCTCGGGTGACCGAGCTCTTGGGCTACCGTAGCCAGGTGCCGGTGGAGGAGGGGCTCCGGCGGACCGTGGAATGGTACCGCCAATGGAAGGCCCAAGAAGAGTAAGTGGTTGACAATCATCGGATTTGGGCTTTACTCTCATAGGGAGATTGAGAGTCCCTGGTCGATGGTCCCTGATCGCCGAAGTGGACTCGGGGGGACAGTCTTCGTGTGTACGTCCCACATCTGAGGTTTCCGTCATGTTGCGCGCAATCCAATTCCTCTTCGTCGTCGCCATCCTCGTGGTCCTGGCACCGATGGCCGATGCGAGTGTGATCTTCGATCCCGGCGCGGCCGCCCCCGGTTCCGCCTCTGCCCTGAACCCCCTCTTCAACGGTCCGCTTCCGGCTCAGGCCACCACCGATCAGGCCCTGGAGGGATCGGGTCACCGCTCGTCCACCAGTTCCGATCTGTACCTGGTGCCCAACGCCACCGGCGTGCCCGGGTTGCCTTCGGCCTATAGCCCCGATGGCTTCGTCCATCCGCTGCTTCCCGCGTCGGATCCCATGGACGCGGAGGCCTTCAACTGGGTCCCCGTCGATCTGAACGGGCTCGTCGGCCCCACCAGCTCCTCCTCGGACCTGGATGGCGGCGAATGGCTGGCCCTCGATCTGCGCCGTGGCCGCAGCCCGGCCATCAGCACCCCGACCGGCGGTGAACAGCAGCAAACCCCGGCAACCCCCGCCCCAGAACCGGCAGGCGTCATACTTCTTGCTATGGGACTGGGCGTGGTGGGAGCCATGCGCCTCCTCAGAGCTCGTTTCGTCAGGGTCTCGATCTAGGAGAACCTGCACTCCGGCGTTGTCATCGACTCCCCAGGCGTTTATGGATAGACGGGAACTCCGGCTCGGGGTTCTCGAATTCGTGGGGTCTGCCTGTGTGGACCCCCAGTATCCGGTCCCTCAGTATGACGTGTGGGATGAATACGATGATTCTTTCCAGTCTGCTGCGCCGTCTTGCTCCCGTTCTTTTCCTGCTGGCCACCTGGAGCACCTGTTCGCTGGCCCAGTATCGCGCCCCCGTCGCCGGGCGGCCCTACCAGCTCGGTGTGGGCGACGTCATCCAGCTGTCGGTTTGGCAGCAACCCGAGCTCGACCGGGAACTGACCGTCCGCGACGACGGTAAAATCGTCGTACCCCTGGTGGGCGAGATCATGGCCGCCGGGTCGACCGTTCCCGAACTGGAGGATCTGGTGGCGCGGCGTCTGCGCTCCTTCAATCGTGATATCACGGAAGTCTCGTTGACGGTGACCCGATACCGCAGTCTGCAGATCTACGTCATGGGAGCGGTGAGCGATCCCGGCCTCCATTCGTTCGAGAGCATTCCCAATGTCTGGGACGCCATCCGCGCGGCCGGAGGTCCTCAGACCTCGGCCAACCTCCGAAGGGTGCGGGTGCTGCACACGGCACAGGGGGGGATGGTCTCGACCATCGTCAATGTGGAACCGGTGCTCCGGGGGGAGACGGTCGCCGATCTGCCCGAACTCGAGCCGGGTGACACGGTGATCGTCCCGGATGACACCGTCCTCAGCGCCGCCGATCGCGAGAGCGGGGTCCAGGTGCTCGGAGAGGTGGTCAGTCCGGGCTTCTATCCGGTGGATGGGCCGACCCCGCTGCTGACCATGGTCTTGATGGCCGGCGGTTTCAGCCGCGACGGCGATCCCTCGAAGGTCCGGGCGGTCCACGACAGCGGCCGAGGCCATCTGGAGTCGCGGACCGTCGACACCAAACTCTTCGTGGAGAATGGACAGGTGAGCGGGAATCCACTGGTCTACGCCGGCGACACGATCTTCGTCGAGCGGCGTCCGCTCTCGGGCAACGTCCTGCGTGTCTTGCCCACCGTGCTGGCCACGGTCACCTCCTTGGTGGCCCTGTACATCACCTTGTCCAACGACTGAGCCTGGGGAGAGGCCCTCGCGTCCATGAATCGAAATCATCACAGATCGAGAACGGCGAACAACGGGATGCCGTCGGAGCATCCAGCGATGGGCTTCGATCCCCATCGCCTGTGGCAGATCGTACGCCGCCGCCGCTTCTATCTGATCCTGCCGGTGATCGTGATCGGGGTGGTCCTCGGGGTCGGGGTGAGTACCCTCTCGCCGGTCTACGTGGCGAGCACCCGCATCCTCCTGGAGGACCGCAGCACCGGAACCGACGTCGACAAGATCATGACCCAGGAAGCCCGACGGGTGAGGGACATGGAGAATCTGGTCGTGGTGCGGGAGACCCTGATGTCCGAGGAACTGTTGACCCGGGTCATCCGCAACCTCCACCTGCGGGATGACCCTGCGGTCCTGGAGCAGGCCCGGATGCTCCAGCAGGAAGCGCTCCCCGACCAGACCATTCCCCTGATCGCCGAACGCATCCTGGTGAATCGCTTGCGGCGGAAGCTCTACGTGGGAGGACGTGAAGGCAACCTGTTCGTCATCAGCATGGAGGACAACGATCCCTACACCGCCTACAAACTGACCGAGGCGGCGACGCAGGCATTCATCGACGAGATGAGCCGGCGGCGGGTGGAAGGTCTCATCGAGACCACCAGCTTCACCGACGAACAACTGGAGACCGCCCGGAAGGACCTGCGTGAGGCGGAGAAGAAGCTGGAGGAATTCAAGCGCACGCGCCTCATCCAGGAGACCCTCTCGGACAACCCGGTGAACGAGGACAACAGCCGGCAGGCGGCTTCCGTGCTGCAGACCACCCAGCTCGACATCAGGGAGAACGAGCGGGAGATCCAGCGTCTCGACGCCCAGCTCCGGTCCTGTCCCCAACCTCTTCCCTCACGCCTGGACGGCATCCTCAACGATCCGCAGGTGCGCAACATCCGCGAACGACTGGCGGTGCTCGAGCGCGCCGACTACCAGGGCATCCTGGCCAACCCGAAGGCCCCGTCCTCGGGCATCACCATCGAACGTCAGCGCATCGGCATCCAGCGCAACCGCCTGAGCGAACGCATCCACGAACTGGTCAAGGCGGACTATCCGGACCTCGACGAGACCACGCGGCAGTTGCTCGAACGCCGGGCCGAGCTGCGGGTGGTCAACGAGGTGCTGAAGGCCCACGAGGCCCAGATCCGGCGCGAGTACGACAGCTATCAGAATCGGATCAAGAGCCAGCCCTCCCTGGAGGCGGAGCTGCGACGGCTCGAGCAGGAAGTGAAGAACAACGAGGACATCTACAACCGGCTCATCTCCGCGGAGACCTCCAACGAGTTGAGGCTGGCCGCCAACGAGAGCGGCTTCGGCTACGTCGTGCACATCCTCGAGCCGGCGCGCAAGCCCCTGGCCCCGGAGAAGCCCGACAAGAAGAAGGTCGCCCTGATGGGCATCATGCTCGCCTTGGGCATCGGCGTCGGAGCGGTGTTCCTGGCCGAATATGTCGACACGAGCTTCAAGGATGTCGAGGACGTCGAACGCATCCTCGATCTGCCGGTGGTTGGAACCCTTCCGCGCTTCGCCGACGACTACCAGTGGAGCAAGAAGAAGAAGCGGACGGTCTACGCATGGCGCACCGCCTTCGTCGTCACCCTGGTGACGGCGATGGTGCTCTTCGTCCTCTACTATCGGAATTCACTCACCCACGACCAGATCCATCTGGTCCACGGCGTGAGCGAGAGCATGGGCAGCTCGGCCCAGGAGGATTCTCCATGAGCGAGAAGACCCTTCCCCGGTCGCCTCTGCTGTCGACCAAGGCCGAGGACTTCGAGACGCCTCTGGCCATCGAGATGCGCCGTCTGTACACGAAGCTCCGGCCGGTCCTTCACGACAACGGCTACAAAGTCCTCATGGTGACTTCGGCCGAGCGGGGTGAGGGCAAGAGCACCACCTCCTCGAATCTGGCGGTGACCATCGCCCACCACAAGCGCACGCGCACCGTCCTGGTGGACGCCGACCTGAGGCGGCCCAGCATCCATCGTCTCTTCCAGATGCCGCGTGAACCGGGGCTGAGTGACCTGTTGAGGGGCCATTGTTCGCTGGAGCAGGCCCTTCGGCCCACCCCGCATTCGCACCTTCAGGTGATCCCCAGCGGTACCATGGTCGAGCACCCGGGCGCGCTCTTCGAGACCCGGCTCCTCAGCGATACCATCGCCCTCTTGCGTCAGCGCTTCGAAATCCTGATCTTCGACGCGCCTCCCGTCCTTCCGGTGGCGGATACCACGCTGCTGGCCGGAGAGATGGACGGCGTCCTCATGGTCATCCTGGGGGGGCTGACTCCCCGGGAGGTGGCCCAGCGAGCCAAGCAGGTCCTGCTCGATTCCAATGCGAACCTGCTGGGAGTGGTTCTGAACAATGCGACGGAGGTCTTGCCCTACTACTACGAATACAGTTATTACGGCTACGAGTAGTCGGCTGCTTCCCGCGACACCTCATTCCAGCGCAGCGCTTTGCGTGAGCCCAGACTGACCACGAGTCCCAGGCTCACGGCGAACCAGAGCGTGGCGCCCCGGATGAGGAGGGTCGCGGCGGCCGCCGGCCCTGCTGCGACGCTGGCCTGCCGGAGCATTCCCAACAGAACGGCTTCGGTTCCAATGAGGCCGCCGGGAAGGAAGGTCAGGTTCCCGGCAAGAGTGGCAGCAGCGTAGATCCCGCTTGCTTGTTGAAGACTGATCGACGTTCCCAGCCCCACGAGAATCAGATAGAGCCCCACGCATTCGGCGAACCATGCCGCCACGCTCACGGCGAGGGTCGGCAGGAGGATGCGAAGCGAGAAAAGGCGTGCCCCGCCCGAGAAGGCTTCGGCCCATGCCTCGGCCCGGGAGCGCGTCAGAGGTATCCGTTCGAGCCCCCGTAGAAGGAAGTCCTGGACCATCGGCCGGCTCAGGAGAACGCCGCCGGCCAGGGTGAGAAGAAGGAGAACGACGAGCTTGGTCACGAATGCCCCGCCCGTGGAACCCACTCCCAGACTCGCCAGAGCGAGGATGGCGATGGTGTCGGTCAAGCGATCGGCGAGGAGCACGGCACCGGAGCGCTGGAGAGGGACGGCATGAAGGCGCTTCAAGAAGACCAGTTTGTAGAGTTCGCCCAGACGGAAGGGGGTCACGACCATGGTCAGGCAGGAGAAGTACACCCGCAGATTCAGACCGAGGGGAACGCGCTCTCCGAGGGCGCGGAGCATGTAGTCCCACTTGCCGAATCGGAGCAGGTAGTTGCTGAGACTGAGCAGGAGAACGGGAAGGACGAGACGGCGATCGAAGTCCCTCCACGCTTCGGCCAGGGGCTGCCGGGCCAGGAGGATCGCCAACGCGATGACCACCACCGCCAGTGCCGCCAGATAGGCGAAGAGGTGCCGGCCGAGGAAGCGTCGGGTGCGCGAAGAGGCGTCAAGCATGGGCGATTTGGCTTGGATCCTGCCCGATGGAGGGACGGAGGACGACGGAGCGTGCAGCGTAAGGTCTTGAAGATGAAGCGTCAATCCCGACGAGTCCCGTCCTTCCTTGCTGGGCTTGGTACAGCCCTCCTGTTGCTCGTTCTTCCCCTTACCGCATCATGGGCGCGGGAAGAGGTCGGTACTTTCCTTGCTGTGCCGGTCGATGTGGTCGGCGAGGGAATGGGGGGTATCGATGTTGCACGGTGGGGAGAGGATATCTCGCCATTCGCCAACCCGGCCGGTTCGGTGGTGCGGCGCGCTTCGGTGTCCCTGACCCACGGGCTCTTGCTCGCCGACCAGAACCTCAGTGCCCTGTCCCTCCAATTCCCCCTCGGTGGGGGACGTGGTGGTCTGGCGCTGATGGGCCGTCTGGTCAACCATGCCAGCGTCCCGCGCTTCGACGTCGGCGGAGAGCGCCTGAGCTCGCTCGAGCCCCAGGACATGAGTCTGGGGATGGCCGGAGGCTACCGGATCGGCGGGCTATCCCTGGGAGGAGGCGTCCATTACATCCAGGAGAATCTTGACGTCGCCAAGGGAAGCGGCTTCGCCTACGATCTCGGGGGCGTGCTGCAATTGGGCCCGGTGCGCCTGGGCGCGGCCGGGACGAATCTCTTCGGTTCGCTGGACTACGACGGGGAGCGCTTCGACCTTCCCGAGAAGTTCTCCGCGGGTGGCGCCTGGACCATTCGGCCGGCGCATCTGGAACTTGCGGTGGCCTACAACGATCGGCGTGAGGACAGTGAAGAGTTGGCATTCGGTCTCCAGTGGTCGCTCTTCCAGGAGATCCTCACCCTTCGGGGTGGATATGTCTCCACGCTCGACTCCTCCACGGACGCTGCATTCTCGCCCTACCGTTTCGGTTTCAGCGTTGGCCATTCCGGCATCGCCCTGGACTACGCCTACATCCCGCACGAGCAACTGGGCCAGATGCACTTCTTCGCCCTGCGCTGGACGGGCCGCTGAGGCGTCCAGGGCCGGCCATCTTCCCTGGCCGACGGCCCACCCGGGCCAGCAGTGGGAAGGTGAGTGATGGCCCGCAGCGATCTGGCCAACAAGGTCCTCTCCTTCACCGCGGCGAACATCTCCGCCCAGGTCGCCACGACCCTGGTCGGCATCTTCCTGGCGCGCACGCTTTCCCTGGAGGACCTGGGAACCTACCGGCAGGTCATCCTCCTGGTGAACATGGTGTCGGGGATCTTCTCGCTGGGCTTGCCCCTGTCCCTGCTCTACTTCCTGCCCCGCATGGAGGACGACACCGAGAAGGCGCGCTTCGCGGGCCAGACCCTCTTGGGATTGACCATCATGGGTGCCGTCGCCTCGTTGGGGGCGACCCTCTTCAGCGGTGTGATCGCCCTGCGCTTCCACAACGAGACCCTCGGTCCCCTCCTGCCGGTGGCCTCGCCGCTCTTCCTGACCGGGCTGTTGATCCGTTACATCGCGCCCCTCTTCCTCTCCCTCGACCGGGCGCGCCTGGCCGGCCTGTTTCGCATCGCCCAGGCCTTCGGCGTGGGTCTCGTGCTGGTCGTCCTCGTGTGGATGGGTCAACCCCTTCACCTCGCGTTGCTGGGGATGGCCATCGCCGAGGGCGCGAGCATCGCGGTGGCCCTCTTCCTTCAGCACCGTATCCTTCCCCTCCGGCTGCACCTGCAGCGCGGCCTCCTGAAGGCGCAGATGGCCTATGCGCTGCCCCTGGCGGTGTCGGGCATGGTGGGTCTGTTGAGCCGTCAGGTCGACCAGATCATGATCTCCATGTACATGGATCCCCAGCGCTTCGCCCTGTACAGCATCGGTGCCACGGAGATCCCCATCGTGATGCTGCTGGTGCGGAGCGCGGGAAGCGTCGTCCTGCCGCAATTGTCGGCCAGTTGGGGCCGTCACGACGACGAGGCGTTCACCTCGCTGTTCTCGGCCACCCAGCGCAAGGTCAGCCTCCTGTGCATCCCGATCACCGTGGCCTTCATCGCACTGGCCAAACCCTTCCTGGTCTTCCTCTATGGCGATTCCTTCGCCGCCAGTGCGAACGTCTTCCGCATCTACGGACTCATCCAGCTCAACCGTCTCTTCTTCTTCGGCATCCTGCTGCAGGCGCTCGGTCTGACGAGGATGATGCTGCTGGGCGAGCTCGGATTCATGGTGGCCAACATCATCGGCAACTGGCTGCTGCTGCGATGGATCGGATTCCTCGGCCCGGCGATCGCGACCGAGTTGGCGGGCCTGATGGTGGTGGGCTTCTACATCTGGCAGATCGGGCGCCGTACCGGCGTGCGGAGAAGGGCTTTCTACCGCCTCGGTGACCTCCTGCGCTTCGGGGGCGCATCAGCGGTGGGCGGCCTCGTGGCCTGGGGTGTATCCTGCACCATCGAGCTGCCGTTGCGGGCTCTCGTCGGCGGTGGTGTGGTGTACATGGCCGTCGTGTTGTCGGCGTTGTTGATGAGCCGGGCCCTGCAGCCCGACGAACTGCGCTGGTTGCTTCCCTGGCGGTGGAGGAGGGCGCAGTGAGGTATCCTGGAAAGTGCTTGCCGGGCCTCCTGGCGGTGGCCGTCGCCCTGTGGCTCGAAGGGCCCGTGCTGGCGGGTTGGTTCGTCGACCTCACGCACGATCCGAACTACAGCCACGGTCTGGCGATGGCCGGTCTGCTGCTGGCCGTGGGCCTGTGGAGGAGCTGGCGGCGTCCCTCGCAGGTGGACGAACGATACCTGCTTCCATGGTGGGGGTGGGGAGCCATCGCCTTCGTTCTCAGCGCAGCCGGTCTGCTGTCGTCCAACGACAGCCTCCAGCGCTGGGGAGCGGTGGCGATCGCGCTCCTGTTGCTGGAACTTCAGGCCACTGCGCCGATCCGCTCGGCGTGGCGTGGTCCGCTCCTGGCCCTGGTGACCCTGGTCCCCTGGCCGTACGTGGTCTACTACGCGGTGACGGCGCGTCTGCAGAGCTTCTCCTCGTGGGCTGCGGCCGCGGTCCTCCAACTCAGCGGCGTTCCCCTGGTGCGCAGTGGGAACCTCCTGACCTTCCCGGGGTATCGGCTGGAGGTGGTGGAGGCGTGCAGTGGGCTCCGCAGTCTCCTGGCCATGACTGCCCTGGCCGCCCTGGTGGCCGTGCTCGCACGGGTCTCTGCGCGACGGACCCTCCTGTTGCTGTTGCTGGCCGTTCCCCTGGCCCTGGTGGCGAACCTCCTCCGGCTGGTGGTCACCGGCTATGCCGCGCAGTTGGGAGGACCGGCCCAGGCCGAGGGCGTCTTCCACATGGCCGAGGGTCTCTTCACCTTCGGTCTCGGTGCGATCGTGCTGGGCTGGGTCGCCTTCAGCGGCCGTTCGAAGGGAGAGCTCTCGTGAAGGACACCGGGAGGCTGTGGCTCGTCCTGGCGGGCCTCGTCGTGTTGGCGGCGCTCGCCCAGTTCATACGCTCGCCGGTGGTCGCGCCTTCCTGGAGCGAGGACTTCGAGGAGTCGGTGCTGCAGGGGGATGGCTTCAGGGACGTGGAGATCTCCGACGCGACCATGTCGATGCTCGGCATGGACCGCTACCGTTTCGTGGAGTTGCGGGAAGACGGCTGGGCACCGGTGTGGATCTATGCAGGCTACTGGGCCGGCCAACGGAGCAATGCGCAGGTGCATCCCCCCGAACACTGCTATCCGGGATCGGGCTGGAAGATCGTCCGCAGTGAGAGCCGTGTCCTGCACGCGTCTCGGCTGAGGGAGCTGACGATCGCGCACAACGGCCGACGGCGCCTGGTGTGGTATGCGTATCAGACGCGGCTGGGCCGCCGTCTGACGCCCTTCGGCCTGAAGCTCGATCAGATGCGGGCGGTCCTGACCGGCCGGCCGCGGGATGCGGTTCTCCTGCGGATGAGCACCCCCATCCTGGAGGTCGATGGCCTGGACGGTGCGCGCGCCCGATTGCAACGCACCTGGGAACGCCACGCCCTGGCCGTTCTCGACTGGTTCGAGCAGGAGGGTGGGTCGTGACCCTGTTGAGGATCATCGAACAGACGATCCGTCTGGTGGCCCTGGGTCTCCTCGATCTCAAGAGGGCAGGCGTGCGCCGGGTGCTCGCTGCGATCCTCCTGCTGGAAGTGTTGGTGATGTGGATGTGTGCACATCCCACCCATCCTCTCTGGTCGGGCTGGATGGTTCCCGTTCTGCGTACCGCCTTCGGCGACTACTATCTCCACTATCCGCAGTCGTTCATCGGTCTGCCCAGTACCGGGTCAGCGGCTCGCCTGGTGATCGAACTGTTCGTCGGCCCCTTCGTGGCCGCCTGGTTGGGTTGGGCGGTCCTGCGCCTGGCAGACACGCGTCGACGCCACGAGCAGTCGCTGGCTCGGGCGAGCGGCTCGGCGTACCCGAGCGTGCTGGCCCTGACCGTCCTCGTGGCGCTGAGCTGGTTCGTGCTGTACGCGATCCCGCAGATCGTCATCCTGCCCCGTCTCCATCTGTCCTATCGCCCCCACGTCGTCTTCAGCCTCGTGGCCAGCCTGCTCCCGGTCGTGGTGATGGCCCCCCTGTTCTTCGCCCTGCCCCATCTGCTGCGGGAGGGCCGAGGCCTGATGGCCGCCATCCGGGCCAGCTGGCGCATCTTCCGAGACGATCCCCTGCTTCCTCTGCTGTTGAGCACCTTGCCGTGGGCCACCGCCTTGCCCTTCGTGTTCCTGTTGCAGCGTTCCGCCCTTCTGGCGGCGAGTCTACGTCCGGAGGTGGTGCTGGTGATCATGGCCACGGCGGCGGCGGTCGCGTTGATGGTGGAGTTCATCACCATCGACGCCTCGGTGCGCCTGTTCCTGCGGCAGGGTGGGAGGGATGGATGATGCGCCGGGTCGATCTCCTTCTGCTGCCGCTCGTGCTCGTGCTCGCCGCCGGCTGTTCCCACGAGGGACTGGACCGCCGCTTCCAGGCGGAGAAGGCTCGATACTGGGCCGAGCGCTCGGCCCTGCGTTACTCGCTGGAGGCCGATCCGCGGGTTCGACTGCGCTACTACCGTACGGGGATGTCCTATCTGAGAGTGGCGGACAGGGCGGACACGACCGGCCTGGGGGTATCCATCGATCCGCAGGTGCGGCACGACCTGATCGAGCTGCGGGGATGGGGTCTGGTGCGGGCCGGTGACGCCTTCCTCCGGGCCGCCCACTTCGAGCTGGCGGACAAGGAGCTGGCCCTGGCACAGAGAGAGGGTTTCCCCCATACGCGCGCGCAGGCCGCCCTCTTGCGGGCGGAGGCCGAGCGTTCGCGGGAGCGCTGGCCCGAGGCCTTCCAACGCTACCGGGAATTCCACGCCATCCTGAGGGCCGATCCTCCTGCGGGGGGACTGGACGAGGGAGTGTTGAACACACCCATCCTCTTCGTCACCGATCTTCGCGCCGCTGGCCTGGACTCGCTGGTGGAAGAGGCACGCACCGAGGGACACGCCTTCTACGACTGGGTGCAAGAGAACTGGAAGGGGCAGGCCTGCGCCGAACGGGCGGCCTTCCTCGACCACCGCCTCGATCTGGCCGCGGCCGACTGGGAGGCCGCCCTGCGTTCGCTCGACGCCTACCTGCGCCGCGACCTCCGCGAGAGCGACCGGCTCAACGCAGACTTCGACCGCGCGGAGATCCTCTCCCAGGGACTGGGACGTCTGGCCCAGGCCGACTCGCTCTATCTCAGGGTCCAGAGCCAGGCCGACGACCCCGCGCTCCAGGGCCTGGCCGCGCTCCGGCGCTGCGAGATCGCGGTCCTGGAAGGACGGGTCGAGGACGCCGAGGCGGGCCTTCGGGCCGTCCAGAAGGACTTCGCCGATCAGGACGAGATCGTCGCAGCGGCTCTGTTCCGGCGGGCCGAGCTGCAGGAGGAAGCGGGGGACTGGGCCGAGGCCCAGAAGCTGTACCGCCGGGTCGTCCTGCGCTATCCCGACAGCACCCTGGGCATCGAGGCCCCCCTGCGTTTGATCGCCCTGCACCGTCGCCGGGGGGATGAGCGCTCCGTTCACGGCGCCCTGGTGCGGGCCGAGGAACAGTATCAACGTCTGGTGGCCGGTCACTCCAGCGATTCACCGGTGGCGGTACAGGCGCGCAAGAACCTGATCGACTGCTTCCTGCAGCAGGACAAGATCCAGGAAGCCCTCTATGAACTCGAACAGCTGTATCACGTTCTCGGATCCAGTCTGGAGGGTGGGGAGGCCCTGCTCGAGGCCGCGAGGATCGCCCACGAGCGTCTCCACGATCCCCGCCTGGCGCGCCGCTATCTGGTCTGGGTGGAGCGGGAGATGCCGGCGAACCGGGTGGGGGAGCGGGCCCGGGAAATGCTGAGGGAACTGGAGCCGTCGAAGGGGAAGGGGTCCTGACGATTGATTCCCGGCCCGTCTGCCTCTAGACTCGCGCCGCTGCCCCCAACCGAGAGGTTCTCATGCGCCGAATTCCCGTGATCCTGCTCGTCGGCACCTTCGTGGTGCTCGTGGCCCATGTGGCCCTGGCGGCCGATCCGCTGTCGTTCCGCGCCACCTCGGAGATCACCGACGCCGAGTTCGTGCTCAACGGACGCAGTCTCCACCTCGCCTCGCCCGCACCGCTGGCCCTCGAACACCTCGACCCGGGCCGCTACCAACTGCTCTTCTACCGGGACGGTGTGTACCAGCACGCCGTCCAGGTCGATGCGGGGACGCGGCTGGAACTCTCCGACCGCCGGGGAACCCGGGCCCTCTTGTCCCTCTTCTTCCCCGGCCTGGGACAGTTCCGCGACATCGGCGCCTTCTCCGGACTGATTCCGTTGGCCCAGGTGGGGACGGCCGTGGGGATGGGCATCCGTTACCAGAGCAAGGTCCGCGACGCGAGGCAGGTCCTGGACTCCTTCTACGAGCAGGCCACCCCGGGCAGTGTCGAATACGATGTGGTGGAGACCCACCTGCAGGACAACATCTGGCTGGAGGAACAGACCCGGAACCACTACTACTGGCTGGCCGCCTACGCCCACTTCGGCAACATCCTGCACTCGGGCGTGCGCCGCAGCCCCTATCGTTTCGAACTGTCGGGAACCCGGAGCGTGGCCGCCCGCTACCGCCCGCCGGGAGCGGTGCATGTGGGGCTGCTCTCGCTGCTCTACCCGGGCCTGGGCCAGACCCGCCTGGGCCACGAGACCCAGGGCCTGATCTGGTCGACGCTGGGCTTCATCGGTGGCGTGGCCCTGGTGGAGAGCCAACGCTTCTACGACCAACGGAAGGTTTCCGAGCAGGACTGGGCACGTCGTGTCCAGTTGGAGGAGTCGCAGGGAGGCGCCTCTCCGCAGACACGGGCGAACTGGGCCACGGCCCAGGGAGATGTGGAGAGCGCCCGCACCCAGCGCAACGGCGTCCTCTTGGCCGTGGCCGGCTTCTGGGTGCTCAATGTCGCCGATGCCATGTTCAAGGCCAATCGCGAACCGATGGAACTGGAGAACGGCCGGATCAGTCTGCTCGGCGTCGGTGTCGACGTCGCCTGGGTGGGCGCCGGACCGGGCGTGGTGTTGCACCGTCAGTGGTGAGGAATGGGTCGGCATGACCCGTTTGGGCGACATTCTTGCGGAGGGGGGAAAAGAAGAGTAATCTCGTCCTTGACGATGTAGCGGTCATGTTCGAACCACCGGGCCCGGCGCGCACGCCACCGGCCCCTGAACGTGTCCTCCCCGGAACTGGTCCCCGTCCCGGCCGGAGCGATGCGGTCATGAGGACAGGATTTCTCTTGCGACCCCCCTGATGGGGTGACGGGAATCGTGATGCCCAGAGGCGGAGCCATGCAGCTCGACCCTTCCATGTTGGAACGCGTGGGCTCCTCACGGACCTACGACCGGCCTCAGCTCAAGTATCTGGGCAAGCCCATTCCTCTGTACGGCCAGGTTCCGCAGTGGAAGCGGACGGTCAAACGGGGCATGGACATCGTCATCTCCACCGTCGCCCTGCTCGCCTTCGGCCTGCTGCTGCCGTGGATCGCCCTGGCCATCAAAGTCGATTCGCGGGGACCGGTGTTCTACGGTCAGACCCGGGTGGGGATCAATCGCCGCCGGGGCGACCGCCGGGGCAAGGAAACCACCCTGAACATCGGTGAGCGGAGGCGGGGAGAGGGCCGCTCGGAGGACGTGCGCAAGCTCGTGGCCGAGGGCAAGCCCTTCAGGATCTGGAAGCTGAGGACCATGTACATCCATTCCGAATCGGAAGGGGTGCGCTGGGCCAGCAAGGACGATCCACGGATCACCCGGGTGGGACGCTTCCTGCGCAAGACCCGCCTGGACGAGTTCCCCCAGTTCTACAACGTCCTCAGGGGCTCGATGAGCGTCGTCGGACCCCGTCCGGAGCGTCCTCCGTTCATCTCGCTGTTGAGCGAGGAAGTGCCGGGCTACCTCGAGCGCCTTCGCTTCAAGCCGGGCATCACCGGCCTGGCGCAGGTCGAGAGCGGCTACGACGAGAGCCTCGAGGGAGTCCATCGCAAGGTCGAACTCGATCTGGAGTACATCACCCATTTCGGCCTGCTGCGCGACCTGAAGATCCTGCTTCGCACCATCGGAGTGGTGTTCACCGGCCGGGGAGCGCTCTGAGCGCCTCTTTTCCCTCCTGACGCCGAAGAGAGCCCACTTCGGCCGGGAATCGCCTCCACACCGCCACCGATTCCGCTCTTTCCATCCATCCTGCCAGGCCGCGCCGGAGTCGCCCATCCGCTCATTGGGGATTTTCGCGCAGCCGGGCACGATCCTTGTAAGGGCGGCCAGGCAGACACCCATCCAGGAACCCGGGAACCGACGATCATGATGAACCGGCTCGCACCTGCCGCGTACTTCCTGCTGCCTCCCGTGGCGTTGCTGCTGCACACGCGGCTGCCCGGATGGGTCGTCCTGCTCGTTCTCCTTCCCCCGGTCCTGCTCCTCTTCGTCCTGCAGCGGCGCCGGCGCCGGGCGGTGATCGCCCTGCTCGACGCCGGGGACCAACCCGACCCCGAACAGCTCGCCACGGACCACCCGCACGATCCCCTGGAGAGGGCGGCCCTGCGTCTGCGACGCCGTCACGACGAGACCGTTCTGCGTCTGGTCCACACGAACATCCAGCTTTTGAGCGTCCGGGAGTTGTGGCAGGCCCTGGCCCAGCCGGGCCGCCTGGAACACACCGTCGACCGGGCCCTGAGCTACTGCCACCGGGCCAGCGGTTTCCAGGAGGTCATGATCCTTCGCCTGGAGACGCCTCGCCGTGAACTCATCGGACGCTGGCTGCACCCCGGACGGGAAGGGCCGGTCATGGAGAGTGTGCGCTGGTCGATCGGAGGTATCTCCGGTGCGGTGGCCCGGGCTCTGCGACAGCCCCGCAGCATCCTGGCCGAACGCGACGCCAGCGAGCCGCTCTTGAAGGTGAACGGCGAGGCGCCCGCGAATTTCTCCCGCCCGCGCTCGTACCTGGTCGTGCCGCTGTTGACCCCGCTGCCCCGCCGCGAGTGCATCCAGGAGGGCTGGCTGTACCACGACGACTGCCCGTCCTTCGAGCCGGCCCGCCCGGAGGATCGCCGGGAGAACTGCATTCCCCAGGCCGAGGGCGGACTCGACCTGGGACCCTGTCTGTGTTGTCGCCACTATCCGCTCTACGGTCTGATGATCGTGACCGACGAGGGCCGACCGGAAGGGATCCACAAGGGCGACCAACTCACCCTCGAATCGTTGAGCTATGCGGTGAGCGCGGTCCTGCAGAACGCCAGCCTGTATACGGAGGTCCAACGCGAGGAGCGCTTCCGCAAACAGATCCTCGACGGCATGACCAATGGGCTCTTCACCGCCGACCACCGTGGCCGGATCATCTTCACCAACCGCCGCGCCCAGCACCTGCTCGGCCGAAGTGCGCAGGAACTGGTGGGGAGCCGTCTGGACAAGCACCTGAGCGTCACCGGGGTCCGCTCCCTGGTCACCTCGGTGGTGGAACGCCGCCAGCCCCTGCTGCGCAACGAGGGCATCCTGCGCGACGCCGAGGATCGTCCCATTCCGGTCCTGGTGAACGCCGCGCCCTACCAGCGCGAGGACGGGGGTGCACGCGGGGTGATCGTCGTGGTCGAGGACCTCTCGGCGGTGCATGCCATGCAGGAGGAGATCCGTCACCTGGACACCCTCGCTGCCATCGGGCGTTTCGCCAGCAGCATGGCCCACGAGATCCGCAATCCGCTGGGGGGCATCAGCGCCGGCATGGACTACCTCCAGCGGCACGTGTCCATCGAAGGCGATCAGGCCGAGAGTCTCGCGATGATCCGTTCGGAGATCGCCCGGCTGGACGGCATCATCCGTCGTCTCTTCGAGGTGACCCGTCCGGTGAAGCTCGAGCCCATCGAGAGCGATCCGGTGCAGACCGCCCGACGGGCGCTGCGCGCGCTCGAGGAATGGGCCCGCCAGCGAGGCGTCCGGCTCGAACTCGAGCGGGAAGGGGAGGGGGAACTTCCCGCATGCCACCTCGATCGTGACCAGATCCATCAGGTCCTGTTGAACCTCATCAAGAATGCGGTCGAAGCCAGTGGGGAGGGCGCGACCGTCACCGTCAAACTCCATGTGGAAGAGGATTCCGCGGAAGGCGACCGGGTGGTCTTCGAGATCATCGACCGCGGAGCGGGAATCGAGGCCGACGACCTCGGCCGGATCTTCGAGCCATTCTTCACCCGGAAGGCCAAGGGCACCGGCCTGGGTCTCTTCGTGTCCCACAATATCGTTCAGCGCCACGGCGGGAACCTGCAGGTGGAGAGCCAGCCCGGTCGACACACGGTCTTCCGGATGTCCCTTCCCCTGGTCCCCGCGCTCATCGGGAGTCGTTCATGAAAGCCAAGATCCTCATCGTCGACGATCAGGAATCGATCCTGTTCTTCCTGGAACGCACGCTGGCCGGCGAGGGCTATGAGGTGCTCACCGCCGAGAACGGGACGAAGGCCCTGGCCGCCCTGGAGAAGGAAGTGCCCGACCTGGTGCTTCTCGATCTGAAGCTGCCCGACCTGAACGGTCTGGATGTCCTCGATCGCATCCAGGAGATCTACCCCGATCTCTGCGTGGTGATGATGACCGCCTTCGGCGATGTCGACACCGCGGTGAAGGCGATGAAGGCCGGCGCGTTCGACTACGTGAACAAGCCCATCAATCTCGAACAGTTGCTGCTGATCATCGAGCGTGGGCTGGAGGCGGGGAAGTTGCACTCCCAACTGCATCAGTTGCGCCGCCGCACGGAGATCATCGATCCCCGCAGCGAGATCGTGCCCAGCGCATCACCGAAGATGCAGGAGATCTACGAGATGATCCGGCGCATCGCGGCCGGCGATTCCACCACCGTCCTGATCGAGGGCGAGAGCGGGACGGGGAAGGACGTCATCGCCAACCTCATCCACCAGAACTCGCCGCGCCGCGACCACGCCTTCCTGGAGATCAACTGCGCGTCGCTTCCCGAAGAACTGCTCGAGAGCGAGCTCTTCGGCCACGAGAAGGGGGCCTTCACCGACGCGATCCAACAGAAACGAGGGCTGCTGGAACTGGCCCACCGGGGAACCCTCTTCCTCGACGAGATCGGGGAGATGAGTCTGACCATCCAGGTGAAATTGCTGCGCGTGCTCGAGAAGATGAGCTTCCGTCGGGTGGGCGGCGTGCAGGACATCCAGGTCGACGTGCGCATCGTATCCGCCACCAATCGGAATCTCAAAAAGTGTGTAGAGGAAGGGAGTTTCCGAGAAGATCTCTACTATCGTCTGAAGGTCATTCCACTGCACATTCCGCCCTTGCGCGAGCGACGTGAGGATGTCATCCTGCTGGCTGAGCACTTCCTGAGGCTCTACGCGCGGCGCTTCCACAAGCGTTTCGACCGGATCTCCGAAGAAGCGAAGAAGCTCTTGATGGGCTATCCTTGGCCGGGGAACATCCGGGAACTCAAGAACATGATGGAGCGGATCGCGCTGCTCGAAGACGGCCAGGAGTTGCAGGCGCACCAGGTGCCGATCTCCGGCCTGGAACGCAGCGACGAGGACTCCATCATCGACCGGATCGAGGAGATCCTCGATTCGATGATCCCCGAGGAGGGGATTCCCTACGATGAGCTGGTCGAAGGCCTGGAGAAGACGCTCATCGAGAAGGCGTACCACGAAGCGCAGGGGAATCAGAGCCTGACCGCGAAACTCTTGAACATCAACCGGGACAAGCTGCGTTACCGGATGAAGACCTTCGAGCTGCTCTGACCATGACCACGACTCCATCGTCTCCACCCCGCTACCTGCGTCACCGCACGATGGAATCGAAAGGACTGTGGACGGTGCTCTTGTTGGCGGCGCTGCTCGCGGGCCTGGGTGGCTGCGGGTATGGCCTGACTCCGGGCCGGGTGAAACCCGGTCTGGAGAGCGTGGCCATTCCGTACTTCGAGAACGAGACCACCGAGCCCGAGCTGGAGATCGCCATCACCGATGCGATCATCGCCGGCATCATCAAGGATCGCACCCTTCGTTACACCGACGGACAGGATGCCGACGCGCTGATCCTTGGCAAGATCACCTTCTTCAAGATCCAGGAGGTGTTCTTCGGCGAGGACCGGCAGGCGCAGGAGTACGAGGTGCGGGTCGCCTGCAAGGTGAGCCTGGTCGATCGGGCCACCGGGGACGTTCTCGTCAAACCGACGACCATCCGGGGCAAGGGCAGCTACTACACGGACGAGGGACCCGAGGGCGAGCAGAAGGCGCGCCTGGCGGCGGCCGACGAACTGGTACGCGCGATCCTCAGCCTGGTCATCGAGGAGTGGTGATGGCCTCGCTGTCGATTCTCGATCCGGAGGAACTGCGGCAGACCCTCGGACACGAGGAACCGCGGGCGGTGTACCTCCTCGCCGGACCGGATGGATACCGGGCCGAGCGCACCGCCTTGTGGCTGCGCCGCAAGGTCGTCGATGAGAACACCCGGGACTTCAACGCCCAGGTCCTCTATGCGGACGAGACGACACCGGCGGCCATCGCCGAAGCGGCCGCCGCCTATCCGATGTTCGGCGGCCGACGCTTCGTGTGGGTGCGCCACGCCGAGGCCCTGCCCGCCGGCCCGGCCGTCGAGCCGCTGCTGCGCTACCTCGCCTCGCCTTCGGAGAGCAGTGTCCTCGTCCTGACCTCCTCGAAGCTGGACAAGCGGCTGCGCCTGACCGCCGCCTGCGCGCAGGGGGGCTATGTCGTCGACTTCTCCCCACTGAGCGGAGCGGGCCTGCTGCGGCAGATCCGTCGCCAGGCGAAATCGCACGGAATGGAATTGGGGGAGGAGGCCGCGGCGCTCCTGGTCGACCTCGTCGGCGACGACCTGGGCGAGATCGACAACGAGCTGGCCAAGCTCTCGCTGCTGAAGGAGGGGGGTGGAGCGATCTCTCCGGAGGAGGTCCGGACGCTGGTGGCGCGCTCGCGCGACCTCGACGCCTTCTCCGTGGCCGATCTGCTTCGAGCGGACGACCCGCTTCCCGCCCTGCGTGCGTGGGTCCGCCTGCGCAGCGGCAGGGGGGACGTCATCGGGCCCGCGGCCATCCTCGGCTGGAGACTGCGCCAGCTCACCCTCCTGCGCTCGGCCCTGGAGGAGGGCGACCGCCCGAATGATGCCGCCCGTCGGGTGGGCCTGGCTCCCTGGCAGAGCCGCCGCCTCCTGCCCGTAGCCGAGTCGAGCCGCCTGGAGGATCTGCAGCGCGCCCTGGAGCGGCTAAGGGAGGCCGATCTGCGGGCGAAATCGAGCCGCCTGGGTGCGGAGCTGGCCTACGACCTGGCACTGCTGGACTGGGCCATCGAGGGTCTCCGGGCACGTGGGGCCGCCGGACCGACGCGGCCTTGACAGACCACCGCCTGCCATTACCTTGCACGGACCGGGATCTGTGCGTCCCTCCATCATTCCGATACGTACCAATTGCCGATCAAGGAGCCTTTTCATGTCCGCACCGGTTCACGTCGATACGAAGGCCTTCACCGAGCACGTACTCCAGGATGACAAGCTGGTCATCGTCGACTTCTGGGCCCCGTGGTGCGCGCCTTGCCACCTGATCGCTCCGGTCCTGGAAGAGCTCGCCAAGGAGAAGGCGGGCAAGGTCAAGGTGGCCAAGGTGAACGTCGACGAGAACCAGCAGCTCGCCGGCCAATACCAGATCATGAGCATTCCGACGCTGTTGTTCTTCAAGGGCGGCCGGGTCGTCGACCAGATGATCGGGGCGGTGCCCAAGGACCGGATCGTGCGGACGCTGGAGAAGCATCTGTAGACGCGGATATGCGCCCGCAGGGGCGGCCGCCGGTCGATCGACTCAGAGGCCCGGTCTTCGTGAGGGGGACCGGGCCTTCTCATGCCCGCAAGGGACGTGAGCGCCTGGTGAGAAGGATGGAGAAACGGGGATCGGGAAGCCTCGAGAGGCGCAGGGTCGAGGGAGGAGGCGGATCGGGGCCAGAGGGGGTCAAGGGAGCCAGGTTAACATAATGTATCTTATGCGCAATCCTATCCCTCGTCCTCCACATCTTCGTCCTCGTCCCCCACGGGGATCCGATCCGCCCATTCATCGATCACCGGCAGCCGGAACGGCTCGCCGGCCAGCCCCCGAACGAATCCCAGCAGGGTCAACACGAGGAAGCCCAGGAAGGCCACCAGTTCCAGGAGGATCTCGATGAGGAATCCGAGGATGGGAATGCGGCCGATCGTGTTGCTGATGATGAGCAGGAAGCACACCACCGCCGCCTCGGCCAGGAACAGGGCGAAGCCCTGCTGACAGTGCTTGCGCAGGAAGGGACTCTTGCCCTTGCGGGTCATCGAGTACAGCGCCAGGGGCCCCAGGTAGGCGATGGCCGCCAGCCACCTCTGACGCGAGCCCACTTCTCCCCCGCCGTTGTGTTCGGACTCGAGTGTGCTCATGACGTCCTCGATGCGCCCCACCGGGCGCCGTCTCAGGAAGCTGCGCTCTGGCGGGCCCGGAGGACCGCGATGCGGCTCTCGGCCTCCTGACGCGCCTGGAAGTCCTCGCTCTGGACCAGCGGCTCGAGGACGGAGATGGCCTCGTCCATGCGCCCGAGCTTCTCCAGGACCCGGGACTGGGCCATGCGGGCCTGCCCATACAGCGGATCGCCGGGCTCGAGACCGTCGATCAGCGAGGCCAGGACCGTCGTCGCCTCCTCGAACTTGCCCGATGCCTCCAGTGCAAGACCAAGGCCATAGCGGGCACTCTTCACGTAGAAACCGTCGGGCTCGGCGTCGAGGTACTTGCGGAAGCTCACCACCGCGGCATCGTTCTCTCCCAGGGCCAGATGGCACGCGCCCGCGTAGTACACGGCCGAGCGTCCCTCCGGAGTGCGCGCGTAGCGATCGCTGAGCTCCTCGAAACTGATCAGCGCCTGGCTGTAGGCGGCCGCGTTGTACTGCTGCGTGGCCTGGTACATCCTCTGGGAGGCCTCCTGCCGCGTCTGTTCCTGGTTGTGCCGCACCCAGATCACGCCGAGCACGAGAACGGCCAGGATGAGCACGCCGGCCACCACGGCAAGGAAGCGCTCCTGCAGGAAGCCATAGAACTTGGCCAGCCCCTCGGCGAAGGCGTCGTGACGGAGTTCCTGCTTGGTGAATTTCTGTCGGGCCACGCGATCGACCTCCCCGGCTCCGGGCCGGCTGTTGATGGACAGGCTCGCCGCCTTCAACGATGCGCCAGGGCATCGGACGGCCGAACCACCACTTCCCCGCTCCCCCGGCGCCCTTCCCCTGGGGGAGGCGCCGTGCGGCGCGGAGGATCTAGCCTAGACGCTCCGGGGGGGCGGGTCAAGCCGCCCGCCCCCCTCGAAGTCTGCCCCAGGCAGGACTCGAACCTGCGGCACCAGGTTTAGGAAACCTGTGCTCTATCCACCTGAGCTACTGGGGCTCCTGTACCTCTCCGGCCGCGCCGTAGCGCAGCAAACTATGGACCGGCCACGACAGGCGCTCCCGCCCGCCGAGTTCGGTCAACTCGACAATGAAAACCAATTCCTCCACCTTCGCCCCGGCCTCCTCGGCCAGACCGGCTGCGGCCGCCGCCGTCCCCCCCGTCGCCAGCAGATCATCGAGGATCAACACCCTCTGTCCGGCCGAAAGCGCGTCCACCTGGATCTCCAGCTCGGCCTCTCCGTACTCGAGGGCATAGGAACGCCGCAGCGTCGCCCCCGGCAGCTTGCCCGCCTTGCGCACGGGCACGAAGCCCACCCCCAGTTGCAGGGCCAGCGGGGCACCGAAGAGGAAGCCCCGGCTCTCGATGCCGAGCACCCGCTCGATGCCCGCCTTCCGGTAGCGCCGAACCAGACGCTCGATGCTCTCGGAGAAGGCCCCGGGGTCGGCCAGCAAGGGGGCGATGTCGCGAAAGAGGATGCCCTCGCGCGGGAAATCGGGAATCGACCGGATGTGATCCTGCAGACGCACCTCGCCCATCGTCGCTTCCTTTCGTTCCACGCCGCTCACCAGCGGATGTAGGGCGTGGGATCGACTGCCTTCTCGCCCTTGCGCAACTCGAAATGAAGGGCCGGTTTCTCCGTCTCCGTCGGCTCGTCGAGGCGGGCCAGGGGCTGTCCGGCGTGGACCGCCTCGTTCACCTCGACCTCGATGTGTTCGCGTTCACATGGCGAATAGACACTGCGCCAGCCCCCATCGTGTTCGACGACGATGACCCGGCCGAAACCGCTCAGGTCACCCACGAAGCGAACCACCCCCCGCGCACACGCACGGATGATGCTGCCGCGCCGGGCCCGCAGGTCGATGCCGGTGTGGCGCTCCTGGACCTTGCGATGACGGTCGCTGCGACGCTTGCCGAAGCCCGTCACGATGTCCCGGCGCCGCAGTCCCCGGATGGGTGGATCGACCCGGACCTTCCCTTTCCACTTCGGACGGACGCCACGGGTGCCGCTCAGGACCAGGCGCTGACCGGGATGGATGAGGTCGCCGCGCAGATGGTTGTCCCGACGGATCCGGTCGACCGAGGTCGCGAAGGAGCGGGCGATCCCGAACAGCGTATCGCCCCGGCGCACCTTGACGAAGATCCCATCGGCGAGGCTCTCCCCCGCCCCCACGCTGAGGATCAGCAACAGGGTGATCGATGACACAAGCCTTGGGCGCATGCGATCACCTGCGGAGACCTCGGTCAACGAGAAACGAGGGGAACTGGTCGGGGCGAGAGGATTTGAACCTCCGACCTCCTGCTCCCGAAGCAGGCGCGCTAACCGGGCTGCGCTACGCCCCGACCGGAAAACCTTGGGCTACCAGAGGCGAAGGACCCCCTGGACCGCCAGCGTCACCACGACCCCGGCCAGCAACACCCCGACCAGGATGGCCAGGGCGGCGCGACGAAAGGGGACGTCGAAGAGATAGGCCGCCACCGAACCCGTCCAGGCCCCGGTCACCGGGAGCGGAATCGCCACGAAGAGGACCAGGCCCACGGCGCCGTAACGCTCGACGAGCTCGGCCCTTCGCCGCGTTCGGGCGAACAGCCAGGAAAAGAAGCTATCAAACGGTCCATAGCGCCGCAACGCCTTTTCCACCCTTCCGAGAAAGAGGAGGAAGAAGGGAATGGGCAGCATGTTGCCCACGACGCTCCAGACGTAGGCTTCGATGGGCGACATGCCCCCCACCGTGCTCGCCCACGGGATCGACCCGCGCAGTTCGAGGATGGGCATGGCGGCGATCGCCACGGTCGACCACGGCTGGGGCAGATGGCTCGCCCACTGCAGGAAGCTCTCCTTCATCGCCGCAGATCCTCCTCCACGAAGCCCTCCTCGCCGACCAGAGGCACGAAACGGCACGCGCAGCCCTCCCGGACCCTCTCCCCCTCCTCGCCGCGCTGGAGGATCCACAGGGTCTGCAGATCGCGATCACCGACCGGAGCCACCAGCAGACCCTCCGGCCCGAGCTCTTCGAGCAGGGCCTGGGGAATCCGGGGAGCGGCCGCGGTCACGAGGATGCGGTCGAAGGGAGCATGAGCGGGCCAGCCCCGGCTGCCGTCGCCCACGCTGAGCTGCACCTGGCGGTAACCGAGTTCGTCCAGATGCAGACGCGCCGAGCGGGCCAGCTCCTCGTAGCGCTCGATGCTGTAGACCTGAGCTCCCATCTCGGCCAGGACCGCAGCCTGATAGCCGGTTCCGGTTCCCACTTCGAGGACTTTCTCACCGCCCTGCAGGCGCAGCTCCTGACTCATCAGGGCCACCATGAAGGGTTGGCTGAGGGTCTGGCCCTGCTCGATGGGCACGGCCCGGGGCAGATACGCCTCCGCCTGGCGCTCGGGCGGAAGGAAGCGGTGCCGGGGAATGCGGCCCATGGCGTCGAGCACCCGCTCGTCCTCGATTCCCTGCCCGCGCAACTGGTGCTGGACCATACTGAAGCGGGCGGCGGCGAAACGGCTCACCGGCTCCATGCGTTCACCAGATCCTCCCGATGCACCATCGCCTTGTAGTCGGTCATGTCCAGGTGCAGGGGGGTCACCGTGATCCATCCCGCCGCGAGCAGACCGAAGTCGGTGGTCTCGTCGTGGCTGGTCTCCACGGGATCACCGCCGATCCAGTAGTACTTCTGTCCCCGCGGATCGAGCTTCTCGGTGATGACGTCCTGATAGATGCGCGAGCCCAGCTTGCACATCTTCACCCCCCGGACCGCATCGACTCCTCCGGCGGGAATGTTCACGTTCAGGAGGCTGCGAGAAGAGAGACCGGCGCGCAGCCAGCGAGGCAGCACCTCGCGTACGAAGTAACGGGCCGCGTCGAACTCGCTTTCCTCCCTGCCCCGTGAGCCGAGCGAGAGGGCGATGCTGGGAATGCCACAGATGGTTCCCTCCATGGCCGCAGCCACCGTTCCACTGTAGTGGATGTCCTCGCCCATGTTCGGTCCGTGGTTGATGCCGGAGATGACGAAGTCGACCGGCTCGTCCTTGAAGATCGCCTTCAGGGCGACCAGGACGCAGTCGGTCGGCGTGCCGGTGACGGAGAAGCGGCGATCCCCGTGGTCGCGGATGCGCAGGGGAGCGGTCAGGGTCAGTGCGTGCGAGCTGGCGCTCTGTTCACGGTCGGGGGCGGAGACGGAGATCTTCGCCTCGGGCAGGCCCGCGTGCAGTTCCGCCTCGAGCAGGCGCAGCCCGGTGGCATGGATTCCGTCATCGTTGCTCAGGAGAATGTGCATGGAAGACCTGTGGCTTTCGAAACGGCACTCATCGACCCGGATGGCGGACCCACCGGCGTGATCGCCAGAGCAGCTTGAAGAATCGCAAGGTATCGACGACGGGGTCGATGGAGCTGTCTTCGTCGTGGTACACGGTGCTGATCGGCACGGAGACGACAGGGTAGCCGAGACGCCCGGCTTTGATCAAGATCTCCGATTCCATGTCGTAGCGGTTCGATTCGAGGCGGATGTCCCGCAGCACCCGCGCATCGATCAGCCGGAAACCGGACTGGCTGTCGGGAATCCGCTGCGCGGCCAGACCGCTCACGATGAGCGACATCACCTCGTTGGTGCGCTTGCGCAGCCAGGGCATCGACTGGTTCTGCTCCATGCGGCTGCCCACCACCACGGCTCCACCCCTTTCCCATGCCTCCAGGAAACGCGGGATCTCCTCGGGCAGATGCTGTCCGTCCGCATCCAGGGTGATGCACGCCGGGTGCCCACCCTGGAGGGTGCGCTCGAATCCGGTCCGCAGGGCCATGCCCTTGCCCTGGTTCTGCCGGTGGCGAAGCACCTCGACGCCCAGCTTCTCGGCCACCTCGGCCGTGCCGTCCTCCGATCCGTCGTCGATGACGACGGTCTCGATCTCCGGGCGCAGTGTGAGGAGGCGGGGAAGGAGATCGGGCAGATGACGGGCCACGTTGTAGGCGGGCAGGATGGCCAGCACCGGAACGGTGCCCGCGGCAGTCCTCGCCGGCTGGCGGCTGCTCTCCTCGGGCCCAGGTGATTCCCGTTCATCCACAGTCCTGATCCTCCCAGATCGGGGTGAAACGGGCCCACTGCTGGGGCGCGCGTCCCACGTGATGCTCCAGATGGGCGATCACCGTGCGCAGGGCCTGCTCCTCCTGCCCGCGCCGGACGGTCAAGGGCGGCTCGACCCTCAGCTCGGTCACGCTGCCGACCCGCCGTCCGAAGACCGGTACCACCTCGGCTCCGGCCTCGGCGGCCAGGCGCAGATAGCCGTCGGGGAAACACGCGGGCCGCCCGAAGAACTCCACCTTCCGGCCCCCAGCCGAGAACATGCGGTCACACAACAGGACCACGACCTCCCCCTTCTTCAACGCCTCCAGCAACGGACGGTAGGACGAACCCAGCGAATGGACGATGATGCCGCGCCGGGCCCGCCGTTCGCTGAAGTATTCGGACACCCTGCGCGAAGGGTGCTGCATGGCCACGGTGTGGAAGGGCCCGATGTGCTGGGCCAGCCACGCTCCACCCATCTCCCATCCGGCCAGGTGCGCCGACACGATGAGCATACCCCGTCCGGGCTTGCGTTGCAGGTATTCCCCGCCGCGCACCACCTGATAGCGCCGGAGGATCTCCGCCGTGCTGTGATGGGGAAGACTGACGAACTCGTAGACGCTGCGCGCGAAGTACTGGAAGACCTCGGCCACCATCAAGGGGTCGAACGGCCTTCCCAGGGCCGACTCGATTCCCTGCAGATTGCGGTGGACGATGCGGACCGTCGACGGATGGGTCCAGCGGAAGAGGACGGCGATGAGCGAGGTGATCCTCAGACCGAGCCAGCGCGGGAGGCGCCCGCTCAACCAACCAGCCGTCTCGTAGAGGATCCAGGCGAGCACCGGATCACCGGTCGAGGGAGGGAGGAATGGGAATGGTCGGGGCGACTGGATTTGAACCAGCGACCACTTGCCCCCCATGCAAGTGCGCTACCGGACTGCGCCACGCCCCGACCCGAGACGATTCCGATCGCCAGGGGAAGGCAAAGATAACATAGCCAGGCCCAAGTGCAAGCTCACCGCTTGCGGCCCCCCTCCTCCTGCTCTTCCCGGTCGAGGAACTCCAGGATCCCCTGCAGTCCCGCCCGGAGCTTCTCCAGCAGCTTCTGCTGCGGATCGGCCTCCGGCCGGACCTCCCCGACCATCTTCCGGTGCATGCGGCGATCGGAGAGAAGGCGGCGGGCACCGTCGATCTTGTAGCCCTCCACCCAGAGCAGACGCTTGATCGCCTCGATCTCGTCGATGTCCTTCTGCCGGTAGCTGCGGTTCCCGGCCCGGTTCTTCTTCGGCCGGAGGGTGGGGAACTCGGCCTCCCAGTACCGCAGCACATGCGGTTTCACCCCGGTCTGTTCGGCCACTTCGCTGATGCTGTAGTAGAGCTTCTTGGGAAGCTCGGCGTTCATCGCTGCCTCCTCGCTGCGTTGCCTTCCTCGCCTTCGGCCTTCAACTGCCGGCCCATCAGTTCCTCGATCGCCTCGCGGGGGTCCTTCCCCCCATCGACCACCGCGAGGACCTGCTCGCTGATCGGCATCTCCACACGGTGCCGACGTGCCAGTTCCACCGCGGTCCGCAGGGTCTGCACTCCCTCGACCACCTGTCCGACCGCGCGCAGCGCCTCCTCGGTACCCTCCCCCCGTCCCACCCTCTCACCGAAGGCACGGTTGCGCGAATGACGGCTCAGGCAGGTGGTGATGACGTCGCCGATCCCGGCCAGGCCGAAGAAGGTCTCCCGCTGCCCACCCATCTCCACGCCCAGGCGCGCGATCTCGGCCATCCCCCTCGTGAGGAGCGCGCCCTTGGTGTTGTCCCCCAGTCCGATGCCGTCGCAGATCCCGGTGGCGATGGCCAGGATGTTCTTCAGCGCGCCGGCGTATTCCACCCCGATCAGGTCGTCGTTGGTGTAGATCCGCAGCCAGGGGGTGGACAGCGCGGTCTGCACCTCCTCGGCGTGCTCGCGGTCTCCCCCACTGAGGATCACCGCGGTGGGCATGCGCTGGGCGACCTCCTCGGCATGCGAGGGACCCAGCAGGACCAGGCGCCGGCCGGAGGCTTCCGGCAGCTCCTCCTCCATGACTTCGCTCATCCGGCGCCCGCTTCCCCGCTCGAGACCCTTCGCCACGCAGACCACGCTGGCCCGGCCGATTCCTCCCTCCTTCCTCAGTTCCCTGCACATGGAAGCCACGGCGGCGGAGGGGACCGCCAGCAGGATGAGCGAGGCTCCGTCGATCGCTTCGCGCAGATCGGAGGTGGCCCGGATCGCGGTCGGGATCGCCATGCCGGGAAGGTAGTGCTCGTTTCGTCCCTCCCGCAGCTCCTCGACCAGCTCGGCCCGGCGCGCCCACAGGCGCACCGCATGCCCGCCCTGCGCTGCGCTCAGCGCCAGCGCCGTACCCCAGGAGCCGGCACCGATGACCGCGATCGGAGCGCTCAGGACCACAGAGCCTTCTCCTCCCCCTGGCGGAGGCGGCGGATGTTGTCACGGTGTTTCCACAGCACGAAGGCCCCCAACAGCACCGAGGCGATGAGGGTCGCCCATCGCGGATCGGAGTCGCGGTGGGTGGCGGCATAGACGATGAGCGAGACCGGGAGCACCGCGGCGGCGGCGATGCTGGCGATGCTCATGATCCGCGTGGTCAGGAGCAGGAGCAACCACACCGCCAGTGCGGGCAGCGCTCCCCACGGAGCGAGGGTGAAGAAGGCGCCGGCCGCCGTCGCCACTCCCTTGCCTCCGCGGAAGCCGGTCCACATGCTCGCGGTGTGTCCGATGACCGCCCCGATGGCACAGGCCAGGGCGCTGGCATCGGCCGTCGGACCGGCGGGCAGGACGGGGATCAGCGCCAGCTCGACCGGGATGGCGCCCTTCAAGAGGTCGATCAAGAGGACGGCGCCCCCGGCCCAGGGCCCGAGCACGCGGAAGGTGTTCGTCGCCCCCAGGTTTCCGCTCCCCTCCACCCGCAGGTCGATGCCCCGTCGCCGGGCCACCAGGTACGCGGTGGGAAAACTGCCGAAGAGATACCCGACCACCAGAGCCACCAGCAGCGCCAGCCAGGGATTCATGATTGCGTCCTTTCCTTTTCTCTCAGGACGATGCGGATCCTCGTTCCGGAGAATCCCACCGCATCCCGGATCCGGTTGTTCAGATACCGCAGGTAATGACGCGGGAAATAGGCGGCCCGGTTGACGAACAGGGTGAAGGTGGGAGGCGCCGTTCCCGTCTGCGTGGCGTAGTAGATCTTGCCCGTTCCCCGGTTGTACATCGGGGGAGGGTTTCTCCGCTTTGCCGTTTCCAGTATGTCGTTTAGCCGACTCGTTTCAACTGTTTTCTTACGTTCCTGCCCCACCTTCCAGGCCAGTTCGAGCACTTTGGGGGCCCGGGTGCGCTCGGTCGCCGAGATGGACACCACCGGGGCGTAGCGCAGGAAGGCCAGCTCGTCGTGGATCCGTCGGACGAAGTGCTGGAAGGTCATCGTATCCTTCTCGATCGCGTCCCACTTGTTGACCGCGATCACCACGCCCTTGGCGGCGTCGTGGATCTCGCCGGCGACGCGGGCGTCCTGGGCCACGATCCCCTCGGTGGCGTCGAGCAGGAGGATGGCCACCTCGCAGCGCTCGATGGCCTGGATCGAGCGCAGCACCGAGAAGTACTCGATGCCCTTGTGGTGCTTGAAGCGCCGGCGGATGCCGGCGGTGTCCACCAGCAGCAGGTCGTGGCCCTGCCAGCGCAGACGGCTGTCCACCGCGTCGCGCGTGGTTCCGGGGACCTCGCTCACCAGACTCCGAGGCTGACCGGTGAGCGTGTTCAGCAGACTGCTCTTGCCCACGTTCGGACGCCCGACGAGGGCGATGCGCAGATCGCTCTCCGGTGGCGGCGTCCCCTCTCCCAGACCGGCGATCACTGCGTCGAGCAGATCACCCACTCCGCGACCGTGGAGCGCGGACACCGGGTAGGGTTCTCCCAGACCCAGGCGGAAGAACTCCGCGCTCTGGGGGATGTCGCCGTCCTTGTCCGCCTTGTTCACAACCAGCAGGACGGGTTTGTCCAACTTGCGCAGCTGCCGCGCCAGGGCCTCGTCGTAGCTGGTGATCCCGCTGCCCACGTCCACCACCATGACCACTTCATCGGCCATCTCGATGGTGGCCAGGGCGACCTCCGTGATCTCCTTCTCGAAACGCTCGCCCTCCTCGTAGGGAACGATGCCTCCGGTGTCGGCCAGGGTGAAATGGCGCCCACTCCATTCGGCCGGCCGCACGTGACGGTCGCGGGTGACGCCCGAGTCCTCGTGGACCACGGCGCTGCGGCTGCGGGTGATGCGGTTGAAGAGGGTCGACTTGCCGACGTTGGGCCTGCCCACGATGGCCACCAGTGGAAGAGCCATGACTAGTGTACCTCCGGCGGGAAGGTGTCGTCCGCGAGCTGGTACAGGGTCTCGACCATGCCACCCCGGCCCACGCTCACCGCTCGCTTCGCGCTGCGGATCAGCTCACTCAGGGAGAGGTCGTCGAGGAAGAGGCCCTCGTGATTGATCGGCCGCTCGGGCAACAGCACCCTTCCGCTGTCCGGCGGCAGTTGCCGGATCGCGTCCTGGAAGTCGCGCCCCGGAAGCAGGCCGGCCACGGTGATCCCCTTTCCGTAGAGCCGGTTCTCCACCGCTTCGATCCGAAGCTCGAGCCAGTCGATCTCGTCCAGCAGGGGGCGCAGCTCATCCTCGAAGAGAGCGGCGGCCAGGGTGCCGGTCAGAAGCGTGGCGCGCCGCGGCCGCGTCGAGGCCCGCTTCAGATCGGGCAGGGCCTCGCGCACCTCCTCGATCAGCGCGCGCCCCTGACCGATCCCGTTGTCCTCCTGGGGAAGGTCCTCGTAGAACTCGATCGGCGGAAGAGGACGGCCGGCCCGCAGGTAGAACTCGTCGCTCAGATAGACCAGACGTGTTCCGTGTTCGCTCTTGAAGCGCTCGGCCCAACGGTCCACCCGCTCGATCGCTTCGATCGCGTCCTTGCGTTCCACACGTCTCAGCCGGGGCAGACCCTCGCGGTGGTCGGTCAGTCCGACCGGAACCACTGCGATCGACGCCACCCCGGGATACAGAGCGCCCAGATCGTCGAGACTGCGAGTGAGGATCTCGCCGTCGTTCCATCCCGGGCACAGGACGATCTGTGCGTGCACTTCGATCCCGTGCGCGGTGAGTTCCCTCAGGATGGCCAGGACATCGATGCGCCGGCGGATGCCCAACAGTCGTGTGCGCACATCGATGTCGGTCGCGTGCACGGACACGTAGAGCGGCGAGAGATGCTGCTCGATCACGCGGCGCAGACCCTTGCTTCCGAGACTGGTCAGGGTGATGTAGTTGCCGTAGAGGAAGCTCAGCCGGTAGTCCTCGTCCTTGACGTAGATCGACGGACGCAGACCCGGCGGGTTCTGGTCGATGAAACAGAACACGCAACGACACGAACAGGTCTTGAACTCCATGGGCGCGAAGGCCTCGGCCAACTCCCCCAGCTTCGACGCCTCCATCGGGTAGACGGTGTCGTTCCCCTCTGCGTCGCGGATGACGATCTGCAGTTCGCGCTCGTTCTCCCCGAGATAGTAGAAGTCGATGATGTCCTCGATCTCGCTTTGGCCGATGCGGAGCAGACGATCGCCCTTGCGCCAGCGATAGCCGGCGAGCAGACCGTCGTGGGGGGATTTCTCCAGCAGGATCACCCGGATCTCCGATGCGGGGGGATGGCCAGGACACCTCGACCGGACGGGATGATAGGCGAGCCGCAGGTGCACAGCAACGCCTGTCCCCACCGAGGCCACCGTCCGGGAGCCGGCGGCCAGGACACCTGCGCGGGTCGAGGCGAAGGCCGATACGTGCCCAGGAAGCCGGCAGACGGTCAATACGTGGTTGGAAGGGTCGCAGACGGTTGGTACTCTCCGCACATCCTCTCGACCCGCGGTGATTCAGTGCGTGTGCGTCCCTTCATCCTCCCGCTCCTGGTCGTTCTGAGCCTCGCGTCTGCCACGGATTCGACGGCCCGATCGACCGGCTCGCGCTCGAGGACCCGTCTGGTCGAATCGGTGGAGATCGAAGGGCTGCCCTCCTCGATCAGCGCGTCCTCGCTGAAGGGCGGCCTGGCCCTGGCCCAGCGCAGCGGATTCCTCGGCATCTTCGGACGCCCGCCCCTGGAGACCGGTACCCTCGATGACGACCTCCACCGGATCCGCCTCTTCCTGGCCCGGCACGGCTATCCCGACGCACAGGTGACTTCGACCATCGAGGAACACTCCAATGACGACCGGGTCACCGTCGTCTTCCACGTCGTTCCCGGAGCGCCCGTCGTGCTGCATTCCATCGCCATCGACGATCTCCCTCCCCCCCTGCTCGAGAAGGGCTACCGGGACCACGGCTTCTGCCGGCTGCACGAGCCGCTCGACGACGAGTCGGTCGAACGCGAGCGGGTGGCCATCCTCATGGACCTTCGGAATGCGGGCTATGCCAAGGCCTCGGTCTCCACCCGCCTGGACATCGACGGTGAGCGCCAGGCGGAGCTGCACTTCCTCGTCACCGCGGGACCGCGTTTCCAGGTGGGCAGCTTGCGACTGACCGGTCCGTCGTCCGATCTGGTGCCCATGCTCCGGCGGGTGGTGAGGATTCCCGCCGGCACGTGGTATTCGACGGGACTCGTCGAGGACATCGACTGGCAACTGCGCCAACTCAATCTCTTCCGCCGCATCCAGCTCGGACTGGTCGAGGCGGACAGCAGCACCCTCGACTTCCACTACGAGCTCATGGAGTCCGATCACCGCACCGTCGAGCTGGGCGTCGGCTATTTCACCGACGACAAGTTCCGCATCACCGCCGCCTGGCAGCATCGCAATCTCTTCAAGGCAGGCCGTGGATTCAAGATCTCCGGTCTGTACTCGGCGATCGAATCGCACCTGACGGCGAGCATCTGGTGGCCGGCGATCTTCTCCACTCCCAACACCGCCGTCCTCAGCCTCAGCTACCGGGTCGAGGACGAACGGAGTTACCACCAGACGGAGAACCGCGTCAGCCTCTTCTCCTCGTACCGCCCCAACCGGCGGGTCAGTCTCAACTACGGTCTGAGCTCCTCGCACATCGACCTCGATGACAAGACCCTCCAGGGCGACGTGAGCGGCGACACCCAGGGCTGGATCTTCCGCCTCTTCGCCGACTGGACGCGCGACCGCCGGGACGACTGGCTCGATGCCCGCCGGGGCCGGATGATCACCGTCCACGGCGATCTGACTCCTCCCGGCGGCACATCCATCGACCACCTCGCGCGCCTGGCCGTCGAGTTGTCGAGCACGCACACCCTCTCCGGGGAGCTGCGCCTGGCGGTGAAGGCATTGGTGGGTGGAGCCGTTCCGCTGTACGGCGACGACGAGATCCTCATCAGCCAACGGCTCTTCTGCGGGGGTGCCCGCTCGATGCGGGGTTACCGCCGACGCGAGCTCGGGCCGCGCGACAGCGCAGGGCATCCCCTCGGTGGTGAAGCGAAGTATGAAGCCTCCGCTGAATTGCGCTTTCCCATATGGAGATCGCTGGAGGGAGCGGCCTTCCTGGACAGCGCCCAGCTGTGGAGGCACTGGGACCAGGTCTTCACCGGCGGCGTCGAGTGGGCCGTCGGCCCGGGCCTGGCGGTCAACACGCCCGTCGGTCCCCTGCGCATCGACTACGGCATCCGGCTGAACTCGAGGAACGACGGTCGGTCCAACGGGGTCTTCCATTTCTCGGTGGGGCATCCGTACTGATGAAGGCGAAGCGGACACGCGCGCGGCTCGGCCGCATCCTTCTCGCGGTGGCGTCGGTGGGACTGCTCCTCGTCCTGCTGCCGTTCGTCGCCGTGTCCATTCGGCCGGTGCGCGAGGAGGCCCTCCGGCGCACCCTCGCGCGTCTGTCGGACTCGCTCCCCGGGCAGCTCGCCCTGGGCTCGTCCCACTGGCCCGGGTTCTCCCGTCTCGAGCTGATCCAGGCCCGTTGGCTCGACGACGCGCGCACCCTGGCCTCGGTCGACACCCTTGAATTGGAGTTCGAGCCCTTCGCGCTGCTCCACCGCGATGTGCACGTGGTCGAACTGCGCGCCGTGGGCCTGTCCGTGGACCTTCCCCGGCTGAAGCAGACGCTCGCCGCACACGCTTCCTCCAGACCGGAACGGCCGAAACAGGCAGCGGTCGAGCCCTTCCTCCCCCGTTGGGGTTCGCTGCCTCCTGTGCCCTCGATCGCGGTCTCCCGGCTGCGGATCGCCGTCTCCTCGCTCGTCCTCGCCCCGGAGGACACCCTCGCCGGAGCGCTCGACCTGGCCATCGAACTGCGCCAGGGAAGGGATCCACGCCTGGACGGGCGCATCCGGGTGACCGAGCCCAACGGGGTGACGACCGTCCTTCGCGTGCGCTCACCCGCCGAGGCGGGCGGAGCGATCCAGATCGCCCTCGCCGACACCCTGGGCCAGGAGTGGACCCACCTGGAACTGATGCCGCACCACGCCCGCCGTCTGCTCACCGAGCCCTGGGCCTTCCGTCTCCAATCGCGCTTGCCCCCGCCCGGCGGATGGGCATCGCTGCCCGCCCTCGAGCGCGTCCTGGAGGCGGAGAAGATGCCGGCCGATGGACGTCTCCACCTTCGGGCGGAGGGAACGGTCGCACCCGATTCGCTGCTCCTGAGCGTGCGTCTCGACGCACGCGCGCCCAGCCTCGAGCTCGACTCCCTGCAGACGAAGCTTCGCGCCCGCCTGCAGACGGGTCATGCCCCCCGTGCACGGCTGGGCCTGCGACTCCATACACGGGGCCTCCAGGTACAGCAGGACTACCGCCTCCTGCAGAGCGCTCCGCTGCAGCTCGCGGCCACCGCGCTGAGGGTGAGCGCGCAGCCCGGCGCAGCGGAGACCTCCGGGGAGGACACCTTCGACGCGCGGCTCGGCGCCGATGGCCAGGGCGGCTGGAGCATCCACGATCTCTCGGTGGAAGGTGCCTTCGGTCGTGGAAGACTGGACGCCCGCCTTCCCGCCCGGGAGATCTGGACCGCCCGGCTGCACTGGAGCTGGGAGGAGCCTCCGGCCATCCTCGACCGGCTCCCCCGCTCCCTTGCCGAGTCGCTGCGCCGCGGCCCGTGGAACGAAGCGCAGGCGCAGGCCGATCTGGGCCTGCGCTACGACCCCACCACCCGCTCCACCTGGCAAGCGACGCTGCGGGGACACCTGCCCGGCACCCGCCTCACTGCGCGGGTGGAGAGCATCGAGGACGAACTCCAGGGTGCCGGCACCGTGGAGATCGACGCCTCCTCTCCCCTGCTGTCGATGGCCTCGCTGGGCGATTCCCTCTCCGCCCAGCTGAAGATCGACTGGACGGCGCGGGGCCGCGCATCGGCCCCCTCGGTGGAGGCCCGCATCGAAGGCCATGCCCACAGCCGGCTTCTCGCCATCCCGCGCCTGCGGGGTTCGCTGCAGATCGACAGGGGACTCCCCCGCGGTCTCGAGCTCATCGCCAGCGGAGCCCTGCGCTACCGTTCGATGGCCCTGCGCAAACTCAGCCTGCAATGGCGACCCGAAGCACGCGATCCGCTTCCGAGCTGGTTCGCGCTGGAGGCCGGGGGGAAGGACTTCACCCTGGCCCAGGTCCTCCGTCTCTCACACGAGGAAGACACCTGGGTCGCCGAGATCGACACCCTGGGCCTGCGCTGGAAACGCAAGGAACTGCACAACCGCACCCCCCTGCGCGTGCGGGTGGACACCCGGGCTCGACGCGCCGAACTCGAGGCCCTCGATCTCGACGGAAGCCTGGGCCACATCGAAGGCGCTCTCGCCGTGACGCCACAGGCCGCCCAGGGCACGCTCGACCTCGTGCTGACCCCTCCCACTGCGGCACGACTGGACCTGCCGCAGAGCCTGCCCTGGCCCGGCCGTGTCCGCGCCCATCTGCGACTCGACCCCGATTCCCTGCGCGTGGACGCCTCGGCCGCGGGCTTCTCGCTCGCCGGCCGCACGCATCTCACCGTCGAGGCGGCCGTGCATGCCGACAGGGATTCGACGGTGGGCCACATCTCCCTCTCCGACTCCACCGCCGCCCTCCTCGAAGGTCTCCTGCGCCTTCCGCTGGGCCTGGGTGACAGCCTTCTGGGCTTCCGCGAGCGCCCGGGAACGCGCCACCTGCGGGTGGACGTCCACGACCTGCCCCTCCCCACGGTCTCCCGATGGAAGGAGTACCGGGCGCTGCAGCTTCCGCGAAGTGGAGACCGCGAGGTTCTCCATCTGCACGGCTGGCTGCTCGCCGACGGAAGGGGGGACACGACCCATGCGCGCGCCGACCTCCGGCTCGTACCCTCCGACGGTGCGGCCGGTCCGGGAACGGCACGCATCGCCGCCTTGTGGGGTTCCCTTCCTTCCCCCCCGGACGCCGTCCCCTCCTGGGTCGGCACGGACACCCTTCTCCTGGAGCTGTGGCGCGCCCACCAGGACCGCTCGCTCGATTTGCGGATGAGCGTGGGCGATTCCCTGCAGTCGCGCTTCTTCGGCCTGGCCCATCTGCCCCTCGAGCTGAAGGACACGGAGGTGACGCGCACGGACGGCGAGCTGCGTCTGCGGATCCTCACCGACGATCTCGACCTGGCCCGCTTCGAAGCCTTCCTGCCCATCGACGCCTTCCTGGAGGGACGGCTGTGGATGGACCTGCGGGCCGAGGGTCCCTGGGACGATCCGCGCCTGCAGGGAACGCTGCACACCGAGGATCTCCAGACCGGAGTGCCCCGCCGTGCGCGGGCCCAGGGCGACGTCGATCTCCGCATGGAGGGAAGCCTGAACAAACCCGCCCTTCGAGGGAGCGTCGTTCTCGATCAGGCCCAGATCCGCATTCCCCAGCGCATCACCCGTCTGCACCCCACCAAGGGATCCTCGCTCGTCTGGGAGGCTGCACGGGCCGACTCCGTCGCTCTGCGGCCTCCGGCCGGACAAGCGCCCGACGACCGCCAGCGGAGCCCCGACGAGCCCGAAAGACCCGAGGGCGACATCGCCCTTCCCCCCGGTCTCGACCTGAAGATCGACGTGGACGTGCCGCGCAACCTGTGGATCCGTGGCCGTGGCCTGGACGTGCGCCTCACCGGCCACCTCATCCTCAGCCAGGTCGACGGGCGGCTGGACGCCCACGGGAACCTGGAGACCACCGAGGGAAGCTTCTCCTTCATGAACAAGACCTTCCGCCTGCGCCGCGGCGAGGTCGCCTTCTACGGCGATCCCATGGACCCCTCGCTGGACATCGAGATGGGCATCACGGTGAGCCAGGCCGACATCACCGTCCACATCACCGGCAGCACCTCCGATCCCCAGCTCGACTTCCAGTCGTCCCCGGCCATGGACGAAGCCGACATCTTCTCGTACCTGCTCTTCGGAGGACCCTCGGCCCGGCTCGACCAGGCCGGCGTCGACCTGGTCCAACAGCAGGCGGTCAATGCGGTGGAGGCCTTCGCCATCCCCCAGCTCGAGAGCGGGGTCGGAGAACAACTGGGCATCTCGATGATCCAACTGAAGCAGGACGAGGACCAGGATCAGGGCCTGAGCCTGGTCGTCGGCAAGTACATCACTCCGCAGGTGCTGCTCAAGTACGAGCAGAGCCTGAGCGAGGGACAGAGCCACACCGTGCACCTGGAGTACTGGATCAACCGCTACCTGAGCCTGCAGACCTTCTACAGCGAACGGAAGCAGTCCGGAGTGGAACTGCGGGTGAGGAAGGACTACTGAGACCATCGGCGAGGAACCATTGCCTTGGAGGCCCCTTTCGTGTTCGAATCCGATGGACACCAACCGGAGAAGACCGTCATGAGTTTCCTTCTGCGCTCGTCCATCCTCTCTCTCTGCCTTCTGCTTCTCGCCTCGGCGTCGCCGGCCGCCGATCTCTCCCGTGAGAGCCATCTGGTGATGGGCGGAAACCTGGGCGTGGGCAGCGCCTGGCTGGGAGACGAGGTCCCCGACGAGGGCGGCCGGGAGACCGGCCTCGCCGCCAACTTCCGGGTGGGCTACGGTCTGAGCCCCACGTGGTTCCTGGGTGTGGAGACCTCCTCGTGGTCCGACTTCCATGCCGCAGCCCAGGGCGATGCCGACGTCACCTTCCGCACCTTCGGTCCGTCCTTGGCCTTCTTCCCCGGAGGCGGGGGCTTCTACCTGCGGGGCATCCTCGGTTGGAGCTGGCTCGATCTCACCCTGGAGACCAGCGAACAGGTGAAGGCCAAGACCCAGGAGTCGGGCTTCGGCTTCGCCGCCGCCGTGGGTTACGAGTGGAGGTTGTCGACCCTCATCGCGGTGGGTCCACAGCTCGATCTGGGCTATCTGGACGTCGGCGAGGTGGAGGCCTTCACCCAGGTGCTGGGCCGGTCCTTCAGCTTCTCCGCCTGGTGGCTGAACGCCACCGTCTCCCTGACCCTCTACATGTGAGCCGACCCTCTAGCCGTCGCCGGCGGAGGGAGACATCGAGTGGTTGGGATTGGGCACCGAGGACGGAGGAATGGAGCGGGCGACGGGACTCGAACCCGCGACCGTCAGCTTGGGAAGCTGATACTCTACCAACTGAGTTACACCCGCTCCTGAGTCAGGCAAGACCGCGCAATTCGGGCGCACGGCAACGTACCAAGGCGGCCGGGTACTGTCAAGAAGGCGTGGCCGCCTCCAGCGCCCGGAGCAGACTGTCCAGGAAGGACGGATCCTCCCCGGTGGCACGCAGCTCGACCGCCAGCTTGCGGAACCACGTCTCCTGTCGCCGCGCGTAACGGCGGGTGGCCACCACCACCCTCTCCTCCAGTTCCCGGCGCGGCAGGCTTCCGGACAGGTGAGCGACGATCTCGCGGTAACCGAGGATCCCCAGCCCCGGGCAGTCCGGAGCCCAGCCCTCGTCCAGGAGCCGCTGGGTCTCCTCGATCCAACCCTGCCTCAACCACGTCTCGGCCCGTCGCGCGATGCGGGCATGCAAGGTCCAGCGCGGCCACTGCAGATGGAAGACCTTCAGCTCGAGGTCCAGCACGGGGCGGGGCGTGAACGAGCGGCTCCACTCACTCATGCTGCGGCCGCTCAGGGCATGGATCTCCAGGGCGCGCTCCATGCGGTAGCGATCGTTGGGATGCAGGCGCGCTGCGCTCTCCGGATCGACCTCCTCCAATCGATGCCGCAGCTCGGCGCTGTCGAGTTCCTTCCACTGCCGGCGCAGACCCTCCAGCCCCTCCGGGTCGGCAGGCAACTCGAAGAATCCCTCCTGCAGTGCCCTCAGGTAGAAGCCGGCGCCGCCGACGATGATCGGGGTCACCCCCCGCTGCCACAGCCGCGGCAACAGCTCCTCGACCGCGCGCCGGTAGCGGCCGGCGTCATAGCTCTCGTCAGGATCGATGAGGTCGATGAGGTGGTGGGGCAGGCGCTCCCGTTCCTCGGCGGTGGGCTTGCCCGTACCGATGTCCAGTCCCCGGTAGATCTGCCGTGAATCGAGCGAGACCAGTTCGAGCCGTCCGCTGAAACGGGCGGCCGCCTTCAGGGCCAGTGCGGTCTTCCCCGAGCCGGTGGCGCCAACCAGGACCACGAGTGAGGTGGCACGCATGACGGCGCTCAGCGGCGCTGGAAGCGCCGCTCGAGTTCGGCCAGCCCGATGCGGATGAGGGTGGGCCGGCCGTGGGGACAGGAGTAGGGAAGATCGGTGGCGAAGAGACGATCCATCAGGGCCTGCATCTCCGGCAGGGTGAGCTTCTCGCCGGCGCGGATCGCACCATGGCAGGCATAGGAGGCCAGGATGGCCTCGCGTGGATCGCTTCCTCCCGTCGCCTCGGCCAGGTCGACCAGGATGTCCCGCAGCAGCGCGCCGTCATTCCAGTTGCGCAGGTCGCTGGGGATGCCCCGCACCAGGATGGTGTTGCCCCCGAAGGGTTCGGTCGCAAAGCCCATCTTCTCCAGGTCTCCGGCGTGCACCTCATAGGCCGCCAGTTCGTCGGGCGAGAGTTCGAGGGTCGTCGGGAAGAGGAGTTGCTGGACGGCAACGGGCCGTCCCTCCAGCGCCTTCTTGCCCTCGTTGTAGAGGATGCGCTCGTGGCTGTTGTGCTGGTCGACGATGACCAGGGCGCCGCGGATCTGGGTGAGGATGAAGGTGTTGTGCAACTGCCAGAAGAGCTGGGGCGAGCCGTTCTCCTCCCCTCCCAGACCGGGGTCCACCGGCGCGCCGGAGGGCACGAAGTGTCCGCTCTCCTCGCCGAGGGCCGATGGAGGAAAGAGACGCGGCTCCTCCTTCTGTCGGCTCCACTTCGGCCCGTAGGACTTGCTGTAGCCTTCGGTGGGCCCGTGCAGGAAGACCTCGTGGGCGATGCGGTCGAGACTGTCGGGCACCTCACTCTCCCCTTCGCCTCCCTGCGCGGGCGTCCCCTCTCCGGGCCGCACATCGGCGAGCTGGCTGAGGGTGGGCCCTTCGCCCGGACGTTCCCGCCGCAGGCTCAATGCGTCCTGGATGGCGTGACGCACCAGTTCATGCGCCGCCGCGCCGTCGCGAAGACGAACCTCGGCCTTCGTCGC
>JAOZPE010000008.1:0-12332 GCA_029932915.1 Candidatus Krumholzibacteriia bacterium | reverse complement strand
CGTCGTCGGATGGATGTTCACATCCACCCTCGAGGGCGGGACCTCCAGGAAGACCAGGGCCAGGGGGAAGCGGCCGCCGGGGATGACCTCTCGGTAGGCGTGCTGCACCGCGTGCATCAATCCCTTGTCCACCACCGCCCGCCGGTTCACGAAGAGGAACTGGCCGGTGCGGTTGCCCCTCGTGTAGGTGGGAAGACTGCACAATCCCTCCACCCGCATGCCCTGCAGCTCGGCCTCGAAGCGGCGCAGATGGGCGGCCACGCTCGAACCGAAGATGCCGTGCACGCGGGTCTCCAGATCGAGTGCCGCGGCCAGATCGAGGACCACCTTCCCGTCCGACTCCAGACGGAAGGCCACCTCCGGATGGGCCAGGGCCAGCGCCGTGACCACCTGGTGGACCGCGCGTTTCTCCGCGCTCTCGGACTTGAGGAACTGCCGCCGGGCCGGGAGATTGAAGAACAGGTCGGCCGCGATCACCGTCGTTCCCACGTGCCGCGCCACCGGCTCCTTGCGCTCCAGACGTCCGCCGACGATGTCCAGACGCATCCCGGTGTCCTCTTCGGCACAGCGCGAACGCAGCGAGAAGCGGCTCACCGAGGCGATCGATGCCAGGGCCTCTCCGCGAAAACCGAAGGAGTGCACATCGAGCAGATCGCCGCTGCCGGCGATCTTGGAGGTGGCGTGCCGCTCGACCGCCAGCGGAATCTCGCGCGCGGGGATCCCCGTCCCATCGTCCTCCACCACGATCTCCTCCAGCCCCCCTCGGCGCAGGCGGATGATCACGTGCCGCGCACCCGCGTCCAGCGCGTTCTCCACGAGCTCCTTCACCGCCGAAGCGGGCTTCTCCACCACCTCACCGGCGGCGATGCGTTCGACGCAGGAGGGGTCGAGCAAGCGGATGGGCCGGCGTTCAACCCTGGGAGCATTCATGAGGTGATCCCCTCAATCCTTTATGGTCAAGCAAGTTGGATAGATAGAGCCAGAGAGCGGGCCCGGCGCTGGAAGCCCCACACTACGCCGGGCCGAGGCGGCTGTCAATCGACGCGGATCGCGCTCTGCCGCTCCACCGCCGACTTTGCTGGCCGCGGGCCTCGCGCCGGAGGCGTCTTCTCTGTCGCACTTCTCATTCGGGAGCAGGTCCGAGGGGGGCCTGGGCGCGCGAGAGGATCTCGTCGGGGGTGTCGGCGTCGTGCGGATAGCGGGCGTCGCCGACGGTGATCTGCAGCTCCTCGCGCCCGATCTCCTCCTTCAGGAAGCGCTGCAGCACCCGCTGGTAGCGGCGGGCCAGGCGCCGTTGCCCCCGCGCCTCCTCCGGCGCCAGCACGGCGAAACGCGCCGGGGCGATGAAGAGGACGCAGTCGGTGGCGCGCGCCGTCGACTCCACCACGCTCTTGAGGCGTTGGAGGAAGTCCCTCGCTTCGGGCGGCATCTCCAGTTGGAAACAGGTCAGCGAGAAACCGAAGTGGTAACGTTGGGCACGCTGCACTTCGCGCTCGAGCGCCTCGCGCAGCAACAGGCGGTTGGTCGTGTAGGAATCGCTCTCCAGGGAGACCCCCGTCGTGTGCGGGGAGAGTTCCGCCGTCGCCGTCTTGGGCGAGGGCGCCGCCTCGCTTCCCTGCAGTGCGGCCAGCAGGAGGGCGGCCGCATCCTGATGGTCCTCACCGAAGGAGCCGTCCTCCAGGAGGGAACGGGGAACGGCGTCCAGGGCGATGAGCAGGGGACCGCCCCGCGAGCCGGCGACGAGCCAAGACCGGACGGCTTCGCCCGGTGCAAGCGTTCCGCTGCGGCGGATCTCCCCTTCCTCTCCTTCCACTTCTCGGCGGAAACGCTCCCACAGCGGCTGCCACTGTCGGGGCGTGAGGTCCTCGACGGCAGCGCTGGCCGTCGGCGAGGCTTCCCCTCCGGTCCACACCCCGCAGAAACGCGCGCCCACCGCCTCGACGAAGGCATCGCAGACCGCCTGCGGATGGGCTTCCTCCGGCAGGGCTGCGATGCGTCCGAGTTGCGCCGCCAGCTCCTGCCAGCGGTGCATCCGCAGCCGGCTCTCCTCGCGCCCGATGAGCACGCCCAGGCGGTTGGTCAACACCGCGCTCACCGCGGACAGATTGCGCTGGAAGTAGCTCAGCGCGGCCAGGCCCTCGAACTCCGCCACCACCACCGCGAAGCTCTCGGGAACCCCCAGGGGGACGTACAGGGTGGAGTAGCGATGGGAATGGGCGCTGCCGGCCGGGCGGACCCGTTCCTCGAGGATGACGATCTCGTTCGTCAGCAGGACCTGTCCGAGGATGCCGCTGTTCGGATCGACGTCGCGCGCGATCCTCGGCGGGGCACCCGCCCCGCCCCCGCTCACCACGCGCAGGGCCAGCCCTTCCTTCGCGTTCAGGAGGATGAGTTGGCAGGTCTGTGCACCCGAGAGGTCCTCGAGCAGATCGCGGGTCAGTCCCAGGCTCTCCTCCAGCGACAGTTCCATCTGCAGGAGACGATCGAGGCCCTTCTCCAGGTCGTCCACCAGCGCGCGTTCGTGGTACGACTGGATCTCCAGCAGTCGCGTCAGGACCGGGGTGATGCGCTGTGCCATCCGGGTGACCACCGCCAGATCGGCCTCGCCGAAGGAGCGGCTGCCCCGGTCGCGCGAGACGCTGGCCACACCGAGCACGTTCTCTCCCTCGACCAGGGGCACGCACACCGCGCTCTGGATGTCCGAGCGGTCGCGTTCACTGGGATCGGTGGGCTGGCCTTCGATCACCTCTCCCCGGCGGCTCAGGGCGACCCGTCCGCTGATGCCCTCGCCCAGTCGCCGGCGGCTGCTGCGGATGGTGTGGTCACTCAGCCCCTCCGCATAGGCGATGTACAGTTCCTTGGTGGCATGGTTGATCAACTGGATGCTGCCGCTGTCCGCATCGACCGCGAGGATCAACAGCGACAGCAGCCCCCGCAGGACCTCCTCGCGGTCCAGGGCCCGGTCGAGCCAGCGGATCGCGTCCTCGAAGTCCTGCCAGACCCCCTCCTCCGAGCGCTTCGGCCGGGTTCCCCGGCGTGGGGGCCATCCGGGTTCACCGTAGAGTTCGAGGGCCTCGTGCAGACCGATGAGGGAGACGTGGCGGCGCTGCAGCTCCTGTACTTCGTCGTGGATGCGCTCGCGGTCCTGGCTGAGGACGACCTGGGCGGCCTGGGCGATCACCTCCAGGAACTCGGGCTCGTGACCGTGCGCAATGCCCAGGATCTCGGCCATTTCGTGGCCGATGGCGGCTGGATCGGGGTCATACACGCCCACCAGACGCACCGCGGGGCTGCGGTGCAGTTCGGCGAGGACCGGGATCTCGGCCTCGCGGACCCCGAGCATCGCCAACGGGGTCAAGGGATTTGCGGGTTCGACCATAGCCACCTGGCCGCCTGCCCCCACCGGGAGGCACAATCAGCCGTGAGCTTCGCAGCAAGGAGAATGCCACCGGGGGCGAACTGCAAGAAAGATCGTCGCTTAGCCCATTTTCGAGGGCCCTCGATCCCCCTCGAGCCGCTCCTGCAATTCCTGCAAGAGGAGCAGCGCGTCCACCGGCCGGAGGGTAGCGATCTCCAGCGTCCGCAGCCGCTCGAGGACCTCCTCCTCCCGATCGCTGAAGAGCGAGAGCTGGGCCGCAGCGGGCTGCTCCTCGGCCGGGGGACCCACCACCTCGGGGAGTTCCCTCTCCCTCTCCCGCAGGATCCGGGTGGCGCGCTCCAGGACGGCGCGGGGCACCCCGGCCAGTTCGGCCACGTGGACCCCGTAGCTCTGATCGCTCGCTCCGGGCAGGACACGGTGCAGGAAGAGGATGCGGCCCTCCCACTCCTTCACCTCCATCTGGACGTTGTGGGCCCGCGGCAGGCGTTCGGCCAGGGTGGTCAGGGCGTGGAAGTGGGTGGCGAAGATGGTCTTCGGCCGGCGGGGTCCGTCGTGCAGGTACTCGGTGATCGCCCAGGCCAGGGCCAGCCCGTCATCGGTGGAGGTCCCCCTTCCCACCTCGTCCAGGATGACCAGGCTGCGATCGCTCGCGCTGCGCAGGATCTTCGCCGTCTCGGACATCTCCACGAGGAAGGTGCTCTGCCCCCGCGCCAGATCGTCGCTGGCCCCGACCCGCGTGAACAGACGGTCGACCAGACCCACCCGTGCCCGCCCGGCGGGTACGAAGGAACCCATCTGGGCGAGGATCACCAGCAGGGCGGCCTGTCGCAGATAGGTCGACTTGCCCCCCATGTTCGGACCGGTGAGCAGGAGGATCTGACGGTCCGAAGGATCGAGCAGCAGATCGTTGGGCACGAAGGATCCGGGAAGCAGACCTTCGACCACCGGATGGCGTCCCTCCTCGATGTCCAGCACTCCGCTCTCGTCGATCACCGGGCGGACGTACTCGCGCGCATGGGCGATCCAGCCCATCGACAGGAAGGCGTCCAGTCTTCCCAGGGCCGCCGCCAGCGCACGCAGACGATCGAGGCCGGCCTGCATCCTCTCCACCAGCTGCGCGTAGAGTTCGGCCTCCAGTGCGATCCGGCGTTCCTCGGCGCTGAGGATCTGCCGCTCCTTCTCCTTGAGTTCGTCGGTGACGAAACGCTTGCCCGAAGTGAGGGTCTGCTTCTCCCGGTAGTCCGGTGGAACCTTGTCCAGCTGGGTGTTGCGCACTTCGATGTAGTAGCCGAAGACCTTGTTGTAGGCGACCTTCAGCGACGCGATGCCGGTGCGCTCGCGCTCGCTCTCCTGGTAGCGGGCGAGCCAGTTGCGCCCGCCGCGGGCCAGGTCGAGCACTTCATCGAGTTCGGGATGGACCCCCTCGCGCAACACGCCTCCCCGCCGGAGATGCGTCGGCGGCTCGTCCACGAGTTCCTCCTGCAGCGGGCGGGCGAGTTCGGCCGCCGGCGCCAGGGCCTGCACGATGCTGCGCAGACGCTGGGGACCTTCCTTCCCGGCGATCGTCTCCACCTGGGGAACCCGCAGCAGGGCCTCGCGCAGGGAGGCCAGCTCGTGGGGCAGGGCGCGTCCGGTGGCGATGCGCCCGAGGATGCGCTCCAGGTCACCCATCCCCTTCAGCGCGTCCCGCAGCGCCTCCATGCGCAACGGGTCGTCGACGAAGTGGGAGACGACGTCCAGACGCGCGTCGATCTCGTCGACCACCGTCGATGGGGCCCGCATCCAGGCCGCCAGACGCCGGCGGCCCATCGGGGTGACGGTGGCGTCCATCTGGCCCAGCAGGGTGGCCTCGCTCCCGCTGCGACGCAGGTTCTCGAAGAGTTCCAGGTGGGCCACGGTCTCGCGGTCCAGATGCAGGTGGTCGCCCGAGCGCTCGACCAGCAGTTCGGCCACCTGGTCGGGACGCCGGCGCTGGCGGTCGGCCAGATAGCGCAGGGCCGCTCCCGCCGCGCGCACCGCCCGGGGCAGATCATCCAGGTCGAGCCCGGCGAGGCCCTGGACCCCGAAGTGCTCCTCCAGGGTCGAGCGCGCATGGTGTTCCTCGAAGAGCAGGGCCGACACCCCGGTGGCGGCGATCTCGCCGAAGGCCTCCTGGGCGATGCGGGCACGCCCGTCCTCCACCCGGTCCTCCACCAGCACCAGCTCCGCCACCGGGAAGCGCCGTGGAATGCCGACGACCTCGTCCCTTCCCCCCTGTCCGCAGCGGAACTCGCCCGTGCTCCCCTCCAGGAGCGCCCAACCCCATTCCCCCTCGGGAGGATCGAAGACCGCCAGCAGGTAGTTCCCCTCGGCCCCCTTCATCAGCGCGGGATGGCTGACGGTTCCCGGCGAGAGGACCTCGACGATCTCCCGCCGCACCAGTCCCTTGGCCTTGGTCGGGTCCTCGGTCTGTTCGCAGATGGCCACGGTCAGACCGGCGTCGAGCAGACGTCCGAGGTAGTGATCGACGGCGTGGAAGGGAATGCCGGCCAGGGGAATCGGCTCGCCGTTCTTCTTGTCGCGCGCGGTCAGCGTGATGCCCAGGACCTGCGAGCAGGTCTTGGCGTCGTCGAAGAAGGTCTCGTAGAAATCGCCCATGCGGAAGAGCAGGATGGCGTCGGGCTGTTGCGCCTTCAGCCTCAGGTACTGCTCCATCATCGGCGTGTAGGAACGCTCTTTCCTTGCCGGGCTCATCAGTTTCGACCAGGAGCGAGGATCAAGGTCTTCCAGCCCCGCCGCGCCAGTTCCTGCTTCGCCGCCTCCGCCTCGGCCCGGGTGGGGAAACGTCCTCCGACCACCCGGTACCACGGGGGTGAATCCGAGGCATCCCGTTCGATCCGCAAGTCCTCGATCTGGGTCTTCATCGAGCGGGCGAGGCGCAGGGCCAGGCTCCGGTCGTGGAAGGCTCCCAGTTGCAGGGCGAAGGAGCGGCGCAGGGCGGGGCTCTCCACCTCGGCGATGGAGGCCGATCTTCCCTCGGCTTCCGGCGCTCGGGGTCGCTGCAGCCGCTCTTCCCGCACCCAGGCGGCTTCGGCGCTGCGTCCCCACTCGCGCAGGATCTCGTCGCGGACCCGTTCGGCCTCGGCCACGTCCCCGGTCTCCTCCAGGGCCTGGGCCCGCACGTACAGGGCCTGCACCCGGACGTCCTCGTCCCCGGTGGCCAGTGCGGCGTCGGCTTCCTCCAATGCGGTCCGGGGATCGCCGCTGCGCAGACTGATCTGCGCCAGAAGGGTGCGGCTCGCGGCGAAGGCCGCACTGTCGCGCTCGATGCGCAGGAGCTTCTCCCTCGCCTGGTGGCCCTTGCCCACCGCGGCCGAGGCCATTCCGGCGAAGAGGATCGCGTCGGGGTCGCTGCGCCCGGCCGAAGCGGGCAGGGCGTCCAGAAGCTCGATGCTCGAGAGATAGCGTCCGCGGGCGAAGAGTTCGACCGCGCGGGCGATGACCACCTTCTGGACGAGGCTGTCATCGACCGAGGCCCCGCTGGTGAGACGTGCGGTGATCCGGTCGAAACGATCGGGGTCGGCGGTCAGGCGTGCTCGCATCCACGTGAGCTGGCGGTTCTCGCCCACTCCCCGGTCGATCTGGTCCTCCAGGAGTTTCTCGGCCAGCTCGTAGTTGCCCCGTTGACGCAACTCGCGCACGCGCTCGAGCAGGGAGTCACCCGCCATCAGGGCCACGGCGGTGAAGACCACCAGCGGGATCGCCCCGAACACGACCCTCCACCGCTTCACTTCGTCTCCTTGCCTTCGATCGGGATCTTCGCCCCCGCCTCCGGCGCGGGCACCAATGGCTCCAGGCCCCCGCAGTGCATGCACGCCTGCCGCGGCTCGGGATCCTCCCAACCACAGCGGGGACATCGGTACAAGCGCGCCCCGAAGGCATCGGGCATGGAGCGGACGATCCTCAGCAGCACCTCGTTGTTCCCCGCGCGGCTGAGGTAGCGGATCCAGCCCGCCCAGGCCGACAGATCGGCAGCGTCGGCCCGGGGAGGATCCTCCACCAGGGCCATGAAACTCTCCAGGTCTCCCCTTCGCAGGCGCAGGTCGGCCACCGCCCGCCAAAGCGCGGCGTCGTCGGGCCGCTGCTGGCGTTCCCGCTCGAGCTCATCGAGCAGGGTCTCCATCTTTCCCGCCCGCAGCGCGGCGTCGGCCAAGCGGGGAAGGAAGGGGCGCGCCCCGCTGCGGCTGCGGCGCAGGCCCTCCTCCCAGCTCTTCACCGCCCGGTCCGGTCGTCCCAGCGCCATGTACCGGTCTCCATCCACCTCGTAGGCCGCGGCGAGGGTCTCGTCGAGCTTGAAGGAACGGCGGAGCAGGTCGCCCGCATTCTCCGGATGGGAGGCACGCAGTTCCTCACGCGCCACCTCGGCCAGATAGGCCGCCGCCTGCCGCCGGGTCGCGCCGCCGGCCAGACGGGCCCTCTCCTCCAGACGTCGGGCCGCGTGTTCCCGCCGGCCGAGACGATGAAGGGCCTGGGCGTAGCGCTCGAGGAGATCGGCGTCGAGGATGCGGCGATCGAGAGCCTCCAGGCGCCGCGCCACTTCCTCCCAGCGCTCCAGCGCGAGCAGGTCGTCCGCCACCGCCAACTCGGCCAGCCTCCGCAGGTCGGCCGAGAGCCGTGGGCGCGCCAGGAGTCCCTGGTGCAGACGCAGAGCCCGCTCCGGATCGCCTTCCTCGCGCAGCAGGTTGCCCATCCGCAGGTAGACCGAGGGCGCCGCCCTCCCCTCCCGGATGAGCCGGGCCATGACCTCGCGCGCTTCCCGCTTGCGTCCCTCGAGCAACAACTCGAAGGCGCCCTCGGCGCTGCGGGCCACCTCGTGCTTCTCGCTGCCGCGCGAGAAGAGCAACCACAGGACGACGCCGACGATGAGGATCGACGCAAGCAGCAGCGCGATCGCCGAGGCATCCATCACATGCCGTCCTCATCACCGGCAGCAGGGATCTCCGCCGCTTCGAGTGGAGCGGCGCGCAGGCTCACGAGCTCCTTCTCCAGCTCACTGTTGCGCCGTTTCAGTTTTCCCAGGTCCAGACGCAGACGGATCTCGCGGATAGCGGCCACGATCATCCCCAGGATGAAGCCGACCACCGCCGAGATGAAGATGACCACCCAGACGGCCATCTCGACCGAGGTCCAGCCGAAGAGGTGGATCTGGACGCCGGGAGACTCGTTGTTCTGGACCGCCAGGGTCACGAAGAAGGCCAGGAGCACCACGAAGAGCAGGGTCTTAAGCAGCCACACGATCGTACTTCCAGAGCAGGCCGAGGTTCTCGGCGAAGAAGGTCGTAGCCTGGACACCCGTCACCCGAACCAGGATCTCGTCTCCACGAGAGAGACCCTCGCGGGCGGGGACCAGAACTTTCCGATTGTTCAACGTACGCCCTCGCAGATAGCCGCGTCCCTTGAGGTCCTCACCTTCGATGGCGACCTCCCAGCGGCTTCCCACCAGACTTCTCGCCTTCTCCTCCCACAACTCCTCCTGCAAGGCGTTCAGTCGATACAGGCGTTCGTTCTTCTTCTCCTCGGGCACGTCGTCGGCCAGCCGGGCGGCCGGGGTTCCGGGCCGGGGAGAGTACTTGAAGGTGAAGGCCGAATCGTAGCGCATCTGGCGCATCACCGTGAGTGTCTCTTCGAAATCCTCGTCGCTCTCGCCCGGGAAACCCACGATGACATCGGTGGAGAAGCTCACCTCGGGCAGGCTGCGCCGGCAGCGCTCGACCACGTCGAGATAGTCGCGCAGGCGGTAGCCGCGCTTCATCCGCCTCAGGATGCGGTCGCTCCCGCTCTGGATGGGCAGATGCAGCCAGGGCGAGACCTCCTCGTGCGCGGCGATGGTGTCGATGACCTTCTGGCTGAGATCGCGCGGGTGGTTGGTGAGGAAACGCACCCGCCGGATGCCCTCGGTCTCGGCGACGGCTGCCAGCAGATCGGCGAAATCGGCATCCTCGTGGCGGTAGGCGGTCACGTTCTGCCCCAGCAGGGTCACCTCGACCCCTCCGCGCACATCGACCACCGCGCGTACCTCACCGAGCACCGCAGCGGGCTCCTTGGGCCGCAGGGGTCCGCGCGTGTAGGGAACGATGCAGAAGGTGCACTTGTAGTCGCAGCCTCGGGTGATGGAGATGAAATGCGAGTTGTTCAGCGGATCGCGCTCGGGCGTGGCCTGATAGGTGGTCACCCCGTCCGCGGAGACGTCGAAGCGAGGCGAACCGTCACGCATCACCCCGTCGATCAACTCGGCCAGGCGATCGTAGCGGTCCGTTCCCACCACCAGGTCGACCGCGCGGCGCTTCTCGTGCAGACTTCGCCCGAGACGCTGGGCCATGCAACCGACGACACCGAGAACCACTTCCGGCCGTTCCTTCTTGTGACGCATCAACTCGCCGATCCGTCCCATCACCCGCTGTTCGGCGTTGTCCCGCACCGCACAGGTGTTCAGGAGGATCACATCGGCTTGCGCGGGACTCTCCACCTGGGAATATCCCTCGGCCCGCAGCCGATCGACGATCGCCCGCGTGTCGTACACGTTCATCTGGCAACCGTAGGTCTCGATGTACAGGCGCCTGTTCATGTTGCGATCAACCGTCCCCTCAGAGCGTCCTCGTCCAGCCAGCCGGTCACCTCCACCGTCACCCTCCGGCCCTCCCACGAGCGATCGGCCCGGGCCCATACCCTCACGTAGTTGTCGAGCATCACCTCGCGCAGATCCTCTCCGGAAGGACGCTTGCCCGTGCCCTCCACCACCCCATCGAAACGCCGTCCGAGATGCCGCTGCAGGAAGGCGCGCCGCTTGTGGCGTCCCATCTCCCGCAGGATGCCCGCCCGGCGCGCGGCGACGCGGCCATCCACCGGATGGTCCATCCGGGCCGCTTCGGTCCCCTCGCGGCGCGAGTACGGAAAGACATGATAGAAGCTCACCGGAAGGGACTCAAGCAGGCTGCGGGTGCGCTCGAAGTCGTCTTCGCTCTCGCCGGGAAAGCCCACGATCACGTCGACCCCGAAGCCGAAATCACCGTCGGCGGCGGCGATGCCCTCGATCAGCTCGCGGTACTCCCCGGCCCGGTAGGGCCGGCGCATCCGCTCCAGGATGCGGTCGCTGCCCGACTGCAGGGGCAGGTGGAGGTAGCGGCACAGCCGGGGCTCCTCCAGGAGCATCCGCGCCAGAGAGGAATCGAGCTCGGATGGATCGAGGCTGGAAAGCCGGAAACGCACGCGCTCATCGACACCTTCCAGCAGGGACTTCACAACTTCCCTCAGGCTGGAGCGGGGGCGCAGATCGCGGCCGTAGTGGCCCAGATGCACCCCGCCGAGGACGATCTCCTCGTAACCCGCGCGCGCGAGGATCCTCCCCTGGCGGACGACGTCCTCCGGCGGCCGGGAACGGCTGGGGCCCCGTGCCTTCCACACCGAGCAGAAGGCGCAGCGCAGGTTGCAGCCCTCCTGGATCTTGATCAGGCCCCGGCTGCGGCCCTCCAGGCCGTCCACCCACTCGTCACGGGAGATGCCCAGGTCCGCGGCGAAGCTTTCGGCCTCCAGCAGCCTCTCTCCGGCGAGCACCCGGGGCAGGTACTCGTCGATCCGCCGCTTCTCCTCGTTGCCCAGGACCATGTCCACCTGGGACATGCGCAGCAGCGCCTCGCCCTTCACCTGACCGTAGCAGCCGACCACGACCACCCGGGCCGAGGGATGGCGGCGCTTCACCTGCCGCGTCAGTTGCCGGCACTTCTGCTCGGCCCGGCCGGTGACCGTACACGAATTGATCACGTAGACCTCGGCTTCGTCCTCCCAGCTGACGACCTGGGCTTGCCCCCACTGCCGGACACGCCGGCGCATCGCTTCGGTCTCGAAGAGATTCACCCGGCAACCCAGAGTGGTGAACGCGACGCGCATGCTTCCTTCTTCGAGAGAGGCCCCGTCCGGACTTCCGGGCGGGGCCTCGCTGCACACGTCTCGCGCAGACCGCGAGGCGTGGGGCACTAGGCTTCGTCGACGTTTTCCGCCGCGAGCTCCTTGTCGAGCTCCTCGTCCTTGGAGGCCTCGCTCGCGGCCAGCTCCTCCTCGGTCAACTCACGCCGGGGATGGGCCTCGACGAAGGCGTCCAGCTCGTCGGGATGGTCTGCGAAGTACTCCTGCACGGAGAGGACGATCTTCCGGTTGTCCGGATCGATCTTGATGACCTTCAGGGGAATCTCCTCGTCCACGTGGAAGTGCTCCAGGGCCGAGGACATCTCCGGGATGGCCATGTGCTGGGCGGGAACGAAGCCTTCGACCTGTTCCTCGACCTCGACGATGGCACCGTGGTCGAGCAGACGCACGATGCGCGCCTTGCACTCGGTGCCCGCCGCGTACTTCTCCGCCAGCTCGTTCCACGGGTTCTCCTGGAGCTGCTTGATGCCCAGGCTCACCCGGCGGCGCTCCTGGTTGATGTCCAGGATGACCACGTCGACCGTATCGCCCTTGCGCACGATCTCCTTGGGATGGCGCACCCGCTTGGTCCAGCTCATGTCGCTGATGTGGACCAGTCCGTCGATGCCCTCCTCGACCTCGACGAAGGCGCCGAAGTCGGTCAGGGTGGTCACCTTGCCGGTGACCACCTGTCCAACCCGGTACTTCTCCGGGACGCTCTCCCAGGGATCCGGCTTCAGTTGTTTGATGCCCAAGGAGATGCGCTCGTTTTCCCTGTCGATCCTCAGCACCACCGCCTCCACCTCTTGCCCCTTCTTGTAGAGCTCCGTGGGGTTCTTGGCCCGCTTGCTCCAAGACATCTCCGACACGTGCACCAACCCGTCAATCCCCTCCTCTATCCCTATGAAGATCCCGAAGTCGGTGACCGTCTTCACCTGGCCGATGATGCGCGTCCCCACGGGGTAGCGCTCCTCTATGGTGTCCCAGGGGTTGGGTTCGAGCTGCTTCATGCCCA